>CALUKH010000001.1 GCA_944321185.1 uncultured Alistipes sp.
TTGTTGAAGAGGATGACGTTCAGGTCGACGTTGCGGCGGATGGCGTGGATGAAGTGGTTGCCGCCGATGGCCAGCGAATCGCCGTCGCCCGTGGCCACCCAGACCGACAGCCGCGGGTTGGCCACCTTGACGCCCGTTGCCACGGCATTCGCACGTCCGTGGATGGAGTGGAAGCCGTAGGTCTTCATGTAGTAGATGAATCGCGACGAGCAGCCGATTCCCGAAACGAAGGTAAAGAGGTTGTGGGGCGTGTCGAGGGCATCGGCCACCTCGGGCAGGGCCCGCTGTACGGCATTCAGAATGGCATGGTCGCCGCATCCCGGGCACCAGCGCACCTCCTGGTCGCTTTTGAAGTCCGCGGGGGTATATTTGTAGTCTGCCATGGCGTTATTTCAGTAAGGATTCGAATTTTTCTTTCAGCTCGACCACCGTGAAGGGCTGGCCTTCGCATTTGTTGTACTGTTCGTAGTGGAACTCCTGGAAGTTCTGGCGCAGGTAGTTGGCAAACTGGCCTTCGTTGAGTTCGCAGACGACGATGCGGCGGAACCGTGCGAAGATTTCGCGCACGCCGTGAGGCAGCGGGTTGATGTAGTTGAAGTGGCAGAGCGAGACCTTGTGCCCCTCGCTGCGCATTTCGTCGACGGCATTCTGGAGGTGTCCGCGCGTACCGCCCCATCCGACGACGAGCAGTTCGCCTTCCTCATCACCCCAGACCTGCTGTGCGGGGATATCGTCGACCACCT
Source organism: uncultured Alistipes sp. (assembly GCA_944321185.1). GTDB lineage: Bacteria > Bacteroidota > Bacteroidia > Bacteroidales > Rikenellaceae > Alistipes. The sequence continues at coordinate 744 of CALUKH010000001.1, forward strand.
TGGCCACCTTGGCGGCACGCGTGTCGACCATCTTCTGGTGGTTGGCCGGGTCGTGGGAGATGCTGCCCTTGACGGCATCCTTCTCCAGACCGCCGACGCGGTGTTCGAGTCCCACCTTGCCGGGGAATGCCCAGCCGCGGGCCAGCCGCTCGTTGCGCACGTAGGGCATGAATCCGCCCTCGGGAGCCTCGTCGACGATCGGCGGGCAGATCTTCGGATAATCCTTCATCGAGGGGATGCGCCACGGTTCGGAGCCGTTGGCGATGAATCCGTCGGTGAGCAGCACCACGGGGGTCATGTGTTCCATGGCCAGACGTCCGGCTTCGAAGGCGTAGTGGAAGCAGTCGCTCGGCGACGAAGCGGCCACCACGATCACCGGGCATTCGCCGTTACGGCCGTAGAGGGCCTGCGCCAGGTCGCTCTGTTCGGTTTTGGTGGGCAGACCCGTCGAGGGGCCGCCGCGCTGTACGTCGACCACCACCAGCGGCAGTTCGGCCATCACGGCCAGACCCAGCGCTTCGCTCTTGAGCGAGAGACCCGGGCCCGAGGTCGAGGTCACGGCGAAATTGCCGGCAAAGGCGGCGCCGATGGCCGTGCAGATTCCGGCGATTTCGTCTTCGGCCTGGACGGTCTTCACGCCGAGGTCCTTGCGCTTGGCCAGCTCTTCGAGGATGACCGTCGCGGGGGTGATGGGGTACGAACCGCAGAAGAGCGGCAGACCGGCCTTTTCGGCGGCGGCGCACAGACCCCATGCCGTGGCGACGTTGCCGCTGATCGAGCGATAGGTTCCCTTTTCGCGGACGGCCGGGGCCACGGTGTAGTTGTTGGCAAACTGGTGGGTATTGGCGGCGTAGTTGTATCCGGCCTTGATGGCGAGTTTGTTGGCCTCGGCCACGGCCGGATTCTTCTTGGCGAATTTCGCATCCAGATAGTGGAGTGCATACTCCTCGGGACGGTCGAACATCCAGAAGCAGATGCCCAGCGCAAACATGTTCTTGCACTTGGTGACGGCCTTGTTGTCCAGACCGGTCTGCTTGAGGGCTTCGCGGGTCATGGTCGTGATGTCGGGTACGACGACGTTGTACTCGTCGAGATTGAGCTCCGTCAGCGGGTCGAGGGTTTTGAAACCGGCCTTCTTGAGGTGCTCTTCGGTGATCGAGTCGCCGTCGATGATGACCGTGGCACCGGCCTTGAGCCATTTGCGGTTGGCCTTCAGGGCGGCGGGATTCATGGCCACCAGCACGTCGCAGTAGTCACCGGGGTTGAGTTCGCGGTGGTCTCCGAAGTGGACCTGGAAGCCGGAGACGCCGGCCACCGTACCTTGCGGGGCGCGGATTTCGGCCGGATAGTCGGGAAAGGTCGAGGTTCCGTTACCGAGCAGCGCCGAGGTATCGGAAAAGAGCGTACCCGTGAGCTGCATGCCGTCGCCCGAATCTCCGGAGAATCGAATGACCACGTCCTGCAACTCCCTCACTTTGGTTTGTTCCATGATTTTTGGTTTCAGATTAGTGTAATGGGTGAACAAGTTTTGACAAATATATAAAATAAATTGACAAAACAGGCGGCAAACGGTAGAATTTTAAGAATTTTCCTGCATTTTTCGACGGCTTTCGGCTAACGATCTGATTATGAATCGTGCTCTTTCGGGGCTTTTCGCTGTTTATTTATTATCGAAGATGCGTGATTTGGCTTCGGATCGGAAGAATTCCGTATTATTAAAAATTTTGATAATGAGAGCTCCTGTCGAACTTCCGGTGTTTCGGAGGCGGGGTGTTGTGAACAAGAAAACGCCCTCTTCCCGTGGGGGAGAGGGCGTCGTGCGACTATCGTCTTGAGGGCGATTATTTGGGCTGTTTTCCGATGTAGGCCAGAATACCGCCGTCGACGTAGAGGATGTGTCCGTTGACGAAGTCCGAAGCCTCCGATGCCAGGAAGACGGCCGGACCCATCAGGTCTTCGGTCGTACCCCAGCGTGCGGCCGGCGTCTTGGCGACGATGAAGGCGTCGAACGGGTGGCGCGAACCGTCCGGCTGACGCTCACGCAGCGGAGCGGTCTGCGGCGTAGCGATGTAGCCCGGGCCGATACCGTTGCACTGGATGTTGTATTCGCCGTACTCCGAAGCGATGTTGCGGGTCAGCATCTTCAGACCGCCCTTGGCAGCGGCATAGGCCGAAACGGTCTCACGGCCGAGTTCCGACATCATCGAGCAGATGTTGATGATCTTGCCGTGGCCCTTCTTGATCATCGAGGGGATAACGGCCTTCGAGACGATGAACGGACCGTTGAGGTCGATGTCGATCACCTGACGGAAGTCCTTGGCGCTCATCTCGACCATCGGGATTCGTTTGATGATGCCGGCGTTGTTGACCAGAATGTCAATGACGCCGATCTCCTTTTCGATCTGGGCGACCATGGCGTTGACCTGCTCTTCGTTCGTCACGTCGCAGACATAACCCTTGGCGTCGATGCCTTCGGCCTTGTACGAGGCGAGGCCCTTGTCGACGAGTTCCTGTTTGATGTCGTTGAAGACGATCTTGGCGCCCTGGCGTGCGAAAGCCGTAGCGATGGCGAAGCCGATTCCGTAAGAGGCTCCCGTTACGAGGGCCACCTTACCTTCCAATGAAAAGTTTACCATACTTGTTATGGGTTTTAGTGTTGATTGTGTCCTTAATAAAATATGTGGGTACATCCCACGGTTTGCTGCATCGATCCGTACGATCGGGGAGTGGCTTCGAGACGGAATTTTGAATCCGCTTTGGGTTCGAATTTGCAGTTCGGGTGTCGGGATCCTGACCAGTCTTGAGGCTTGGTCCCAGCTGGCGGATCCCTTCAGGCCTTGTGGTTGGGCATTCTGCCGACGGTTCCCAGCCTTCTTAGCCGTTCCAGCCGTTCCCTGCCGTCTCTACCCCCCCCCGGATTATTTCAGATCGGTGATCTTCGAGAAGTCCTGATCTCCGTAGTCGAGGTTCTCACCGCCCATGCCCCAGATGAAGGTATAGTTGTGGGTGGCGGCGGCGCTGTGGATCGACCACTCGGGCGAAAGAACGGCCTGGTCGCCCTTCATCCAGATGTGACGCGTCTCGTCGATCTGGCCCATGAGGTGGCATACGGCGTGCTCTTCGGGAACTTCAAAATAGAAGTAGGCCTCCATGCGGCGCGAGTGGACGTGAGCCGGCATGGTGTTCCAGACGCTGCCCGGGAGCAGTTCGGTCATACCCATCTGCAGCTGGCAGGTCGGCAGCACCTGGCTGACGATCATCTTGTTGATGTTGCGGTCGTTCGAACCCTCGAGCGATCCCATGTGGGCAACCACGGCATCGGCCTTGGTGACCTTCTTGTCGGGGTAGGCGCAATGGGCCGTCGTGGAGTTGAAGTAGAATTTGGCGGGGTGTTTGGGATCCTTGCTCGAGAAGGTAACCTCACGGTCGCCGCGACCCAGGTAGAGGGCCTCCTTGTAGTCGAGTTCGAAGCACTGGTCGCCGGCCTTCACCACGCCGGGGCCGCCGACGTTGAAGATACCCATTTCGCGACGCGTGAGGAAATAGGGGGCCTTGAGCGGGTCGATGGCCTCGAGCAGCAGCGTCTCGTTGACGGGCATGGCGCCTCCGACGATCATGCGGTCGTACATCGAGTAGACCATGTTGACCTCGTCGGCAGCGAATACTTTTTCGATCAGGAAGTCGCGACGCAGGCGCGCCGTGTCGTAATGCTTGGCATCCTCGGGATGCGCGGCGTAACGGATTTCGTAATTGGTTTTCATCTATTCTATTGAATTTCGGTTATTTATGATCATCATCCGGGCAGTTGGCCATCTTCGGATCGCAGCCCGAAAAATTGGCTGACCAATTTCCATTTCCGCAAATATAGTAAAAAAATCGGAATTGAACACGCTGAGCGGGAAATAATTCGCAGGCTCCGTGCGGCGGATCAGCGGATGGAATTCATGCGGATGCTGGCCTTGACCAGGGCGATGGCGCGGATGCGGGAGATTTCGACCTCCTTGTCGGCGTGATGGGGGTTCTGGCTGACGAGTTTGACATATCCCGGACGGTCGGACTTCTGGATGTATTTGACCGTGATGTACTCCTCGCCGTCGAGGTCGATCGAGAGCAGGTACATGTCGCCCCAGAAGATGTCGTCGATGTTGCGGAGCTGTTTGTAGAGGACGATGTCGCCGCTCTTGAGCAGCGGGTACATCGAATCGCCGACGATGTAGATGGCTCCGTCGCATTTGGGCAGGTTGGGGATATGAATATAGTTGAGGGGTTTCTGCTGGTGCTGGTCGGTGAAGAGCGGGACCAGACCGGCCGTCCCCTCGATCGAGTAGAGGGGGACGCTCTGCAGCGGGAGCGAATTGTCGGTGCGGTGCATGTAGGCCGTCAGGTCGGGTTCGGCGTTGAACATGTTTCCCACGCCGGTTTCGAGCCACTCGGGGTTGACGTTCAATTCCTGAACCAGGATGTTGCGGTTTCGGGCCGAGAGGCCGGCCTTGCCGGTCTCGATCATCGAGAGGGCCGCCTTGCCGATGCCAAGACGCTGTGCCAGTTGCTCTTGGGTCATCTTGAGCTGTTTCCGTATCAGTTTTACCCGTTCGTTCATGACGTTTGATCAAAAATTTTGATATAAAAAATTTGACTTTTCTGGTACAAAATCCAATTTTTGAACGTATCTTTGTGGAGCAAAGTTAAACAATTTGTTTTTCATTGCCAAGCAAATCTGCAAAAAAAGCTTCTTAATCAATGATGTATTCGGTCACAACGGAACTTTACGAGGAGGTGGCATCGCGACTAAGGGATGCCATCGGCGGCGGAAGTTACTTTTCGGGGAGCCTGAGCTTCGAGTGGGCGGGGATCGAGTGCCGGCTGACGGCCTCGGTGATCGTCTATCGAGAGCGGGTGAGCTACCCGGAGGGTGATCGGGACGAACTGACGGATCTGGTTCCCGTCTGGTGGGAGTTCCACACGACGGGTCCGGAGGGTGAGTTTCCGAACGACTTTTCGTTTTCCGAGCTGCGGGCCTTGTTCTGAGGCTGCCGCAGGGCTCCGGACCGCCAATCGGGGCGCGGCGCCGCCCGCCGGAGCACACACTGTTTTCAAACGGGGATTCGGGGCCCGCCCGTCGCGGCGCCGCCAGCACCGGGTCCGGATCCCCCGCAATTTCAAACCACACATGGTCAAAACAACCGAATCGATCTCTGCGGGGCGTTCACCCGCAGGGATTTTCGTGCCCGGAGGCGAAGCTCCGCCGGGTCGCGACGCGGGCAGCATACCTTCGTTCGAGGAGTTTGCCCTCGGGGTCTATCCCTTTCTGGAGCTGGAACCTTTTCACCGGGTCTATTACCGCATTCTGGAGGCCTTTGCGCGGGGGCGCGTGCGGCGTCTGATCGTGACGATGCCGCCGCAGCACGGCAAGAGCGTGGGGGCCACGACACTGCTGCCGGCCTACATTCTGGGGCTGGATCCCGATCTGCGGGTGGCGATTGCCTCCTACTCGGGGACGCTGGCCTCGAAATTCAACCGGCGCGTGCAGCGGATCCTCGATTCGCGCGAGTACGGCGGATTCTTCCCGGCGACCTGCATCAAGCAGGGCACCCGTCCGCCCGGATACATCCGCACGGCCGAGGAGGTCGAGATCATCGACCATCGGGGCGGGCTGCTGTCGGTCGGGCGCGAAGGGTCGCTCACGGGCAACCGCGTCGACTGTTTCATTCTCGACGACCTCTACAAGGATGCGCTCGAGGCCAATTCGCCGCTCGTGCGGGCCAACTGCTGGGAGTGGTACACCTCGGTGGTGCGCACGCGCATGCACAACACCTCGCGCGAGCTGATCGTCTTCACGCGCTGGCACGAGGAGGATCTGATCGGGACGCTCATGCGGCGAGAACCGGTCGAGGAGCTGCGCACGTGGTCACAGCTCGATGATCCGGCGCCGGACGTCTGGCTGCATCTGAATTTCGAGGCGCTGAAGCGTTCGCCGCCGACGGAGCTCGACCCGCGTGCGCAGGGCGAGGCGCTGTGGGAGGCGCAGCACGGCGTCCGGCTGCTGGAGGCCAAACGCCGGCTGGATCCCGTGCAGTTCGAGGCGATGTACCAGGGCCACCCGACCGTCCGCGAAGGGCTGCTCTACGGGTTGAACTTCGCCGAGTACGACGATCTGCCGCACGAGATCGTCCGCCGCGCCAACTATACTGATACGGCCGATACGGGCGACGACTACCTCTGTTCAATCTCCTATGCGGTGGATGCCGACGGATTGATCTACGTGGTCGACACGGTCTTTTCGCGGGCGCCGATGGAGGAGACCGAGCCGCTGGTGGGTGATCTGCTCCTACGGACGGGGACGCGTCAGGCCCTGATCGAGAGCAACAACGGCGGTCGGGGATTTGCCCGTGCGGTACAGGCGCTGGCGCCGGACGTGCGGGTGGAGTGGTTCCACCAGAGCGGCAACAAGCAGGCGCGGATCCTCTCGAATGCCGCCACGGCGCTGCATCTGGTACGGTGGCCGCGGGGGTGGAATCTGCGCTGGCCGGAGCTTTACGCCCAGTTGACCACCTACCGGCGGCAGTTCCGGGCCAACCGCTGGCACGATGCGGCGGATGTGGTGACGGGCATCGTCGAACACGAAGTGACGGATCGCAACCGCAAACGGCTGCGCGGAATCCGCTTTGCGTAGGTCGGGGGCGTCCGGCTCATTTCGGGCGGCGGATCCTCGCGGCCGCTTCCGGTTGCAGAAAGGCCCGGCACTCGAAAGGTGCCGGGCCTGGTGGATGGGGGTGAAGCCGTCGGAATCACCGGAGAAGGGCCGGATCGTCGGTCGGGTCTCAGAAGTAGAATTTCACGCCGACGGTAGGGCTGATTCCGAGCTGGAAGTTGACCTCGTTGCTGGTTGCATTTTCACCCGAGAATGACAGGGTCGTGTAGTCGAGCGACATGAGATTCAGCGCCAGGCTCCACTTTTCGGAGTGGCGGTATTCGAATGCTCCGAACTTGAACTCGGTGGCCAGGCCGTATCCGGAAGTTCCGTCGAAGGAGGCGTAGGCGAATCCCAGTCCGACCTCGGGCACGTAGTAAATGCGGTCGCAGACTTTCACGTAGTAGGCCACATTGGGGCCGATGGTGAGCGTGTGGGTGGTACGGCCCTCGAGCGGGGCGATGCTGTACCCGAGCAAACCGCCCACGCGGAGATTGTCGCGGACGAAGTAGCCGAATTCCGGAGCAAAGCGGAAATAGGTGTTCGAGATCGAGGTGTCGTCGGCGCCGAACGAGGAGGTGGAGACACCGAGGATGCCGCCGACATACATTTCGCCCTTCTCCTGGGCGGAGACGATCGAGCACGAAGCGATTGCGAACAGAGCGCAGCAAAGGAGTTTTTTCATCATGGCTTATGGGTTGTTTGGATTAGATGTCGCGTAAAGTAGTCTACTCAAAATTAGTGAATCGCTGAAAATTATGCAATAGATCGGGCTTCCTTTTTTTCGGATGAGCCGTTTTTTCCGAACGAATCCGGGGCGGATTTTCGGGTGACGCAGGCCGGATCCCCTGAGCATACAAAAAAACGTCCCGCTTCCGGCAGGCGGAGGCGGGACATGGAATGAGCGGGGGGCGGAGATCCGCGTCTACAGATCTTCGAGCCGGGCTACGGGCGACACGTCGAGCGAGGCGAACTCGCCCTTGCGGTAGTGGAAGTAGCCGGCCATGGCGATCATGGCGGCGTTGTCGGTCGTGAACTTGAACTCGGGCAGGAAGGTCCGCCAGCCGCGGCGCCGTCCGGTTTCGACGATGCCGTTGCGCAGTCCGGAGTTGGCCGAGACGCCGCCGCCGATGGCGATGTCGCGGATGCCCGTATCCTTCGAGGTGCGGATCAGCTTGTCGAGCAGGATTTCGACGACGGTTGCCTGCAGCGAGGCGCACAGATCGGCCTTGTTGCGTTCGATGAAGTCGGGATCCTGGGCCACGGCGTCGCGTAGCGTGTAGAGGAACGAGGTCTTCAGTCCGGAGAACGAATAGTCGTAGCCGTCGACATGAGGGTGTGCGAAGCGGAACGCCTTGGGATTTCCCTCCTTGGCCAGGCGGTCGATCACCGGGCCGCCCGGGTAGGGGAGCCCCATGACCTTGGCACACTTGTCGAAAGCCTCGCCGGCGGCATCGTCGATGGTCGTGCCGATGATCTGCATTTCGAGCGGCGAATCGACGCGTACGATCTGTGTGTGGCCGCCGCTGACGAGCAGGCACAGGAACGGAAAGTCGGGATGGGGCAGTTGCCGGTCCGGGAGGTCGATGAAGTGGGAGAGGATGTGTCCCTGGAGGTGGTTGACCTCGACCATCGGGATGTTGCGGGCGATGGAGAGCCCCTTGGTGAACGAGACGCCCACGAGGAGCGATCCGAGCAGACCGGGGCCGCGCGTGAAGGCGATGGCGTCGATGTCCGAGGCTGTAAGGCCGGCATCGCGCAGGGCGGTGTCCACCACGGGGATGATGTTCTGCTGATGGGCTCGGGAGGCCAGTTCGGGGATGACGCCGCCGTATTTCATGTGTACGGCCTGCGAGGCGATGACGTTCGAGAGCAGGACGTTGTTGCGCAGCACGGCTGCCGAGGTGTCGTCGCACGAGGATTCGATGCCGAGAATTGTAATATCCATCCGGTTTTTCGCTGTTATTTTAACTTTTTCGCTAACTTTGCCAGTTATAACGGTGTTCCGATGCGCAAAGGTATAAAAATATTGGGAATGGTGTTCTCGGCGGCGGTTCTGTTGCTGATAATTCTTCCTTTGGGGCTGTCGCTGCTGCTGGACATCCGTTCGGTGCAGAACGTCGTTGTGGACTGGCTGACGAAGGCGGTTTCGCAGCGGCTGGAGACCACCGTTTCGATCGATCGGGTCGACATCGGGCTCTTTTCGAAGATCCGCGTCGACGGGTTCTATGTCGAGGATTACCAGCGCGATACGCTGCTCTATGTCGGACATCTCGATGCCTATGTCACCCGTTTCGGCCTGCTGGGCGGGGGGCTGGAGTTCAGCCGCGGCGAAATTGCCGATGCACGGCTCTACCTGCGGCAGACGCCCTCGGGCGAGATGAACATCAAGCAGATCGTCGACCGCCTCTCGAATCCCGACCGCGAGAAGAAGGGCAACTTCCGCCTGACGCTGCGCAAGGCCTCGATCGACGGCATGGACCTCTGCCTGGAGCGCCTCGACCGCCGCGATCCGGACTACGGCATCGACTTCTCGCACATGCACCTCTACGACATGCGGGCCTTTGTCGAGGATTTCACCATCGACGGACAGGCCATCTATACCTCGATCGAACGCCTCGCGGCGCGCGAACGGAGCGGCTTCGAACTGGAACGCTTTTCGGGCCGCTTCTACATGTCGCAGGGCTGTCTGGGGTTCCAGGACGCCGAGATCCTCACCCGCAAGTCGGACATTCGTCTGCCCTACATTTCGCTGGTGGGCAATTCGTGGGACGAGTACCGCGATTTCATCGGGGCGGTGCGTATCGACGCCGCGGTGCGCGATTCGAAGATCTCGACCGACGACATCGCCTGCTTCGCCCCCTCGCTGCGCGACTGGCACCTGACCTTCACCGATGCCGATCTGGAGTTTACGGGCCAGGTGGACGACTTCACGGGGCAGATCCGCAGCCTGACGGTCAACGAGCGGACCCAACTGACGGCCGATCTGGCCGTGCGGGGACTTCCCGAAATCCGGGACACGCATTTCGACGTGACGCTCTCGCGTCTGCATTCGACCATCGGGGCACTCAACGGCATCATGCGCGGCATCACGGGCAAACCCCTTCCCGAGCAGGTGACCGACCTGGCCTGCCACGCGGGACGCCTCGATCTGACGGGACGCTTTGCGGGGCGGTTCTCCTCGTTCGACATGCATCTGGGGGCCGCCACGCGGCTTGGCAGGGTGACCTGCAACGTGGCCCTGGCACCGCTGCGTCATGGCATGAGTTCGATCCGCGGACGGGTCGAGACGCGCCGCTTCCGCCTGGGCGAACTGCTCGACCGGAGCGACCTGCTGGGCGAAGCCACGCTCACGGCCCGCATCGACGGCATGATCGGGCGCGGAATGGCCGATGCCAACATCGTGGGCGAGGTCTCCGATCTGGGCTTCAACGGCTACGTCTACGATTCGCTGCGGCTCGACGGACGCCTGCGCAACCGCGAATTCGACGGCCGGATCACGGCCCGCGATCCGAATCTCGACTTCGATTTCTTCGGCAAGGTCGATCTCAACGACTCGGTGCCGCGCTACGACTTCACGATGAATCTCAACCGGGCCGATCTGGCTCGGCTCCATATCAACCGCCGCGATTCGGTGTCGCAGCTCTCGGCCTTTCTGGTGGCCAATGCCAGCGGGCGGTCGCTCGACGATCTGAACGGTTCGATCCGCCTCTCCGACGCCCGCTACCGCTACAACGACAAGGAGATCACCGCTTCGCAGATCAACATCCGCGGTGAGAATTCGGCCCGCAGCAAGTTTGTCGAACTGCGCTCAGACTTTGCCGACGCCACGTTCCGCTCGAAGACGAGCTACCGCACGGTCTTCGAATATCTGCGGCGCAGTGCATGGCGTTACCTGCCGATTCTGGGGCGCGCCGAGCCCCCGGGCGACCGCACCGACCGCAAGACCGCCGTGGCCAACGACTATTCGCTGCTGTCGCTCCACATCCGCAACTTCAACCCCATAGCCGATGCCGTGGCGGCGGGACTTCAGATTGCCGACGGATCGTCGCTGCAGCTGCTCTTCAATCCGGCCAGCGACCAGCTTTCGCTCCAGGCTTCGTCCGAATACATCGAACGGCGGCGGATGCTGGCCACGCGACTGTCGGTCAATGCCTCGAACCGCGGCGATTCGCTCGAAGTCTACGCCTCGGCCGAGGATCTCTATGCGGGGATCCTGCACCTGCCGCGGCTGTCGCTCACGGGCGGTGCCAAGCAGGGGCGCGTGCAACTCTCGGCCGGCTTCACCGATACGGCGCGGCAGGCGTCGGGACTGGTGGGCTTCCGGGCCGGGGTGGTCGAGGAGAACGGTCCCGACGGCCGGGTCGTCGAACTGCACATCCAGCCGTCGCACATCACGCGCGGCGACAAGCGCTGGCAGATCTTCGCCCGCCGCATCCTGCTCGATACGGCGCGCGTGCGGATCGACCGCTTCCTGGTGATGAACGACCAGCAGGAGCTGCTGCTCGACGGCGTGGCTTCGCGCAGCCGCGACGATTCGCTGACCCTCTCGCTGCGGAACTTCGACCTGGCGCCCTTCACGCAGATCGCCGAACGCATGGGCTACTACATCGAGGGCCTCACGAACGGTTCGGCAACGATGAAGTCGGTGCTGCGCGGTGCGGAGGTGACGGCCGACATCCGACTCGACAGCGTGGCGGTGAATGACATCGCGGCTCCGCCGATGCGCCTCTCCTCGCGGTGGGACTTCGCCCGCAACCGGGCCGGTGTGACGGTCACCAACCGCCTGAAGCGCGATACGCTGATCCAGGGCTTCTATGCCCCGACGCGCAACCGCTATTATGCGCGGATGCGGGTCGACAGCCTCGACATGGGGCTGCTGGATCCGATCCTTTCGGGGGTGATCTCCTCGACCGAAGGGCTTGCGTCGGCCGATCTGGTACTCCAGGGACAGGGGCGTGCGGCCGATCTGGGGGGTGAAATCCGCGTGTCGGGGCTCCGTACGACGGTCGACTTCACGCGCGTGAGCTACACGATGCCCGAGGCGCTGCTCACGGTGCGCAACAACCGCTTCCAGGCGGCGAACGTTCCGGTCTACGATCCGCAGGGCCATCGCGGACGCTTCGATTTCGACCTGAACCTGCAACACCTCTCGAACATCTCCTACGACGTGCGCATGGCACCGCAGCAGATGCTCGTCCTCAATACGACGGCCGAGGACAACGACCTCTTCCACGGGCGGGTCTACGCCACGGGCATGGCCCGCATAACGGGTGACAAGGGCTCGGTCGACATGGAGATCGCGGCGTCGACCGACGAGAATTCGACGTTCGTGATGCCGCTGTCGAGCAAATCGAACATTTCGAGTGCCGATTTCGTGGTCTTCGTCCAGCCGCGCAAGATCGACACGCTGGATGCCGTGGCGCGGCGCAAGTTGATGTTCGAACGGCGCCACCGTCCGGAGTTCAACGCCGGCAGCAGCATGAACATCAACATGGCGCTCGACGTGCGTCCCAACGTGGAGATGGAGCTCGACGTGGCGGGCAATACGGTCAAGGGGCGCGGCCAGGGGACGCTCAACCTGGAGATCAACCCCCGCGACAACGTCTTCATGATCAACGGCGACTATACGATCGAGGAGGGAACGTTCCTCCTGTCGCTGCAGCAGATCATCAACAAGCGCTTCACGATCGAGAGCGGTTCGTCGATCCAGTGGACGGGTTCGCCGATGAACGCCCTGCTCGACATCGATGCCGTCTACAAGGTCAAGGCGTCGTTGCAGCCGTTGCTGCAGGGAACGTCGGAGAATCTGGGCGGTGACCGTTCGGTGCCGGTCGAATGTGTGATCCACCTGGGGGATCTGCTCTCGAATCCGAGCATTCTGTTCGACGTGCGGGTTCCGGGGTCGGATCCCGAGACGGCGGCCGTGGTGGCCAGTGCGCTGTCGACCCCCGAGACGGTCGACACGCAGTTCCTCTACCTGCTGCTGTTCAACAGCTTCATGTCGGAGAGCACATCGCAGTCGTCGTCGAACATCGGCAGCTCGGTGTCGGCGGCCACCGGCATGGAGTTCGTCTCGAACATGGTCAGCAACTGGCTCTCGTCGTCGGACTACAACGTGGTGATCCGCTACCGGCCCAAGTCGGAACTGACGAGCGACGAGGTGGACTTCGGCCTGTCGAAGAGCCTGATCAACAACCGGCTGTTCGTCGAGGTGGAGGGCAACTACCTGATCGACAACAAGCAGGCGGTGAACAACAATACGATGTCGAACTTCATGGGCGAGGCCTACATCACCTACCTGATCGACCGCGCCGGGACGCTCAAGCTGAAGGCCTTCACGCAGACGATCGACCGTTTCGACGAGAACCAGGGTCTGCAGGAGACCGGCATGGGCGTCTATTTCAAGGAGGACTTCGACAACCTGCGGGATCTGCGCGACCGGATCCGCGACCGCTTCACGAACAAACGTCGCAAGGCGCAGCGGGTGGCCCGTCGCACGGCGCGGCTTGCGGAGAAGGAGGCTCGTGAGGAGGCCGAACGCGAAGCCCGCGACAAGGCCGCAGGGCGGCAACCCTTCACCGGCGGGGAGGCGGCCGAAGCGGCCGGGACGACCGCAGGGATCGGATCGGCTGAAGCCGTCGGGGCAACCGGGGCAACCGGAGCTTCGGGCCGGAGCGTCGATCCGGAGCCGATCGTGGAGACAGAGCCGATCGTCGAACCGGAACCTGTCCTGGAGGCGGATCCGGCGACGGATTCCGCACCGGCCTCCTCCGCAGCCCGACGGACGGACCGCCTCTCGAAACGAAAAGACAATTCACAAATAAAACACTAAATTCACAACAAAACGCTATGACAACATTTTTGCAGGCTGCCGAGGCGGTGGCCGTAAGTGAGGAGACCCGGATGGGCTTGTGGGAGCTGTTTACGAAGGGCGGCTGGCTGATGTGGCCGCTGCTGGCGCTGGGCGGCGTGACGATCTTCATCTTCGTGGAGCGTTTCCTGGCCATCCGCAAGGCATCGGTGCTGGACATGAATTTCATGAACCGCATCCGCGACTACATCTCCGACGGCAAGATCGCAACGGCGGTGAATCTTTGCAAGAAGACCGACACGCCGATCGCCCGCATGATCGAGAAGGGCATCGAGCGCATCGGACGCCCGATGGGCGACGTGCAGACGGCCATCGAGAATGTGGCCAACCTCGAGGTTTCGAAGCTCGAAAACGGACTTCCGTTCCTGGCGACGATCGCCGGCGGTGCGCCGATGCTGGGCTTCCTCGGTACGGTGCTCGGTATGGTGCAGACCTTCATGGACATGTCGGCGGCGGGCGGAACGGTCGATCTGGCGCTGCTGGCCAGCGGCATGTACGTGGCCATGGTGACCACGGTGGGCGGTCTGATCGTCGGCATCCCGGCTTACTTCGGCTACAACTACCTGGTGGCACGCATCGAGAAGCTGGTCTTCCAGATGGAGGCCAATTCGATCGCCTTCATGGACATCCTGAATCAACCCGTTCAAAAATAGGCGGCCATGGCAATCAAACACGGATCGAAAGTCGATAAATCGTTCTCGGCCTCGTCGATGACCGACCTGATGTTCCTCTTGCTGCTGTTCCTGCTGATCGCCACGACGCTGATCAACCCCAACGCCCTGAAGCTGATGCTTCCGAAGAGTTCGAACCAGCTGAAGGACAAGGCCATGACGACGGTCTCGGTGCAGGACGCAGGCAACGGTCACTACCGCTACTACGTGGAGCTCGACGAGGTGGGATCGATCGACGGGGTGGAGCGTGCCCTGAAGACGCGCCTCGACGGACAGCAGGATGCCACCGTGTCGCTGCACTGTGACAAGACGGTGGCCGTCGACGAGGTGGTCAAGGTGATGAACATCGCCAAGGACAACAACTACAAGCTGATTCTGGCAACGACACCGCGATAGGCGGCACCTGCCGGGGTATGTTAAGACAAAAGGTATGTACTATTATGATCCCGATAACAGGACACCGCGACGGTGGGCGATCGTAGCGGCGGCGGCCTACGGCCTGCTGCTGGTAGGATCGTTTGCGCTGGTGCGGTTCGACTTCACGCCGGCGCTGGAGAAGCCGGGGGACACGATTCTGGTGGACTTCACCGAGCCGGAGGAGGTCGAGCCGCCGCGGCCTCCGGTGAAGGTGGCCACGGAGCCGCGCGTGCATGACGAGGCGGCTCCGGTGGAGCAGGTGGCCCAGGCTGCGGGCAAGGACGAGGTGACGCAGACCCCGAATCCGCGGGCGCTCTTCAAGATGAACCGCGGCGGGGCCGACGAACCCGACCAGGCGGGCAATCCGCGGGCCCCCGAAGGCGAGGACAAGGCTTCGGGAACGGGACCGGGTCTGAATCCCGACGGACTGGACCAGCTCGACAAGGGGCTTCAGGGACGCGGTCTGGTGGGAGCCCTGCCGCTGCCGTCGTACCCGGGCGGCAAGAGCGGCAAGGTGGTCATCCGCGTGACGGTGGATGCGCGGGGCCACGTGACGGGGGCCTCGTACGAACCGGTGGGCTCGACGACGGATGCTCCCGAACTGATCGCGGCGGCGCGTCAGGCGGCCCTCAAGGCGCGCTTCACGGAGAGCCGGGCGGCGGTCCAGGGCGGCACGATCACCTATTTATTTAGACTCAACTGACGAAAAAGAAACGAAGAAACGATGAAACAATTGTTGCTGATGCTGCTCGGGAGCCTTCTCATGACGGGGGCCTACGCGGCCAAACCGGCCCGTACGGGCCGGGAGGCGCCGAATGGGGGAGCCCATCTGCGTCTGGAGGAGACGTCGTGGAATTTCGGCGACGTGCCACGTCGGGGCGGTGACCTGATGCACGAATTCCGCTTCGTGAACGACGGTGACCGGCCGCTGGTGCTGGTGCGCGTCATCACGTCGTGTTCGTGTATCCGGGCCTCGTTCTCGAAGCGTCCGGTGGCGCCGGCCGATTCGGGGGTGATCCGCATCATCTACCAGCCGCACAAGAGCGAACCGGGAGCCTTCAACAAGGTGGTTCAGATCTACTCCAATTCGGTCGACGGACGCGACATCCTGACCGTGCAGGGCAATTCGCTTGATGAGGCCGATGCGCCGCGGAACCGCGACGTGCGCCCGAACGTGAAAAAACCATAAAACACCGAAACACATGGCACTTCTCTTTTCCAACGCCACGATTCTTCCGATGGACCCTGCGGCCGGAGCGCCCCGTACGTTTACGGGCTGGGCGGGTGTCGAGGGAAACCGCCTGACGCTGCTTACGGCGTCGGCCGATGCTGCGGCAGCCTTCCGCGCGGCGCATCCTTCGTTACGCGAGATCGACTGCCGCGGCAAACTGCTCATGCCGGGACTGATCAACACGCACTGCCACGCCGCGATGACGCTTCAGCGCAGCTATGCCGACGACATTTCGCTCATGGCGTGGCTCAACGACTATATCTGGCCCTTCGAGTCGCGTCAGACCCCCGACGAGGTGGCGCTGGGCATGACGCTCGGCATCGTCGAGATGCTGCTCGGAGGCGTAACGTCGTTCGTCGACATGTACTACGATCAGGACCGCTGCGTCGAGGTGGCCGAACGGCTGGGCATCCGGGCGGTGTTGGGCTGCAACTACTTCGATTCGAACATCGAGCAGGTCTTCCCGCAGGTGGAGCGGGCCGCCGGGCTTGCGGCAGCCGGAAGCGGCCGCGTACGGATCGCCGTGGCGCCCCATTCGCCCTATACGGTCTCGCCCGAGAACCTTGTGCGGGGGCGTGAGCTGGCCGAACGGCTGGGGCTGGGGATGATGACCCACATCGCCGAGACGCGCGACGAGATCCGCATCGTGCGCGAACGCTACGGCCGTACGCCGGTCGAACACCTCGATGCCCTGGGGATGCTCGGGCCGCACGTGATCGGGGCCCATTGTGTCCATGTCACGGATTCGGACATGGCGACGCTGGCGGCGCGCGGGGTGACCGTGTCGCATAATCCGCAGAGCAATATGAAGATCTCGAGCGGCGTGGCCCCTGTCGAGACGATGCGCCGGGCGGGCGTCCTGGTGGCGCTGGGCACGGACGGCACCTGCTCGAACAATGACCTGGACATGTGGGAGGAGCTGCGTACGGCGAGCTTCCTGCAGAAATCCGCCACGGGGGATCCGACGGCTCTTCCGGCGTGGGAGGCGCTGCGCATGGCGACGGCCAACGGGGCCCGGGCCATGGGCTATGCCGACGGTGAGCTGGGCGTGCTGCGCGAGGGGGCGCTGGCCGACCTGATCGTCGTCGACCTGCAGAAACCCCACCTGCAACCAATCCACGATGTGGTCTCGAATCTGGTCTATTGCGGCAAGGCGGCGGATGTCGATACGGTGGTCGTCGACGGGCGGATCGTGGTCGAGGGGCGTCGCATCGAGGGGATGGACCTTCCGGATCTCTATGCACGGGTGGCCGAGGCCGTGCGTCGCATCACAACGGCCGAATAGACCAAAACCGTACGGATACCCGGTTGCGGCACCGGTTTTGCGGAGGGGAGCGTTGATTGAAAATCTTGTATTATGGAATATGAGGTAACTTTCGGCGGCAAGCCCGTGAAGCTGGCGGGCCGCCATTGCGAGGTGGGGGAGAAGGCCCCGTCGTTTACGTTGACGGACGCTTCGCTGCAACCGGTCGCGTCGGCGCAGTTCAGCGGCAAGGTCCGCATTTACAGCATCTTCCCGTCGGTCGACACGTCGGTTTGCTCGCTACAGAACATCCGTTTCAACCAGGAGGCCTCCCGTCTGGGTGACGAGGTGGTTGTTGTGGCCATTTCGGTCGATCTGCCCTTTGCCCAGAAGCGCTTCTGCGGGGCCGAAGGGATCGACCGGGTTCATCTCCTGTCGGACTACCGCGATCTGGATTTCGGCATGAAGTACGGCTTCGTGCTCGAAGGACTGCGGCTGCTGGCGCGGGGCGTAGTGGTGGTCGACCGCGACGACCGCGTGCGCTACGTGGAGTACGTGCCCGAGGTGACGCACGAGCCCGATTACGAAGCGGCGCTGGCCGTGGTGCGTGAACTGACGGTGAAGTAGCGGCTTCGGCTCTGCGGCTGACGGTGTGCGGCTGACGGACTTCCGAGTCTGTATCTGAGCCTGTGATACGAAAACCGGCGACCCGTAAAGGTCGCCGGTTTTCTTTCGTATGGTTGCAAGCCGTTTTTACCGGCTACCGTTTGCGCAGATAGACCGTAGCGGTGCGCGAGGTGTTGTAGATTCGGATGCGGGGATACGGCTTTCCGTCGTCGCCCGTGACGTTGAACGAGAAGTGTTCCGACTCCATCGACTGGCGCTCCTGTCCGCCGAAGCGTCGTTCGTCGGTCGAGAGGATCGGCACATACTTGCCCGGACCCTGCACCGGAAGCTCGTAATCGGGGATCGAGGCCGCGGGGTGCCAGTTGAAGACGAACAGCAGGCGTCCGTGCGAGAAGACCATCGTCTTGTTGTGCTCGTCCATGAGCAGGTTCCACGGATAACCGTCCTCGAGGACCTTGTATTTCTTCACCAGTCGGATCATCGCCCGGTCGAAATCCCCCAGCCAGGAGTATCGCAGCAGCCGGTTTCGGGCGAGCGACCACTGGCGCCGCGCATGGGCATAGCTCCAGCCGTTGCCCTCGCGCGGGAAGTCGATCCACTCGGGATGACCGAATTCGTTGCCCATGAAGTTGAGGTAGGCCTGCCCGCCGGTGGAGATGGTCATCAGTCGGATCATCATGTGGAGGGCCATTCCGCGGTCGATGATGAGGTTCTGCGAGGCGCGGTCCATGTGGAAGTACATCTCCTTGTCCATCAGCCGGAAAGCGATCGTCTTGTCGCCCACGAGGGCCTGGTCGTGCGATTCGGCATAGGCGACGGTCTTGACGTCGGGCAGACGGTCGGTCATCACCGACCACATCTCCCAGATGTTCCACTCCTCGTCGGGAATATCCTTGAGCAGTTTGATCCAGAAGTCGGGGATGGCCATTCCGAGGCGGTAGTCGAATCCGATTCCGCCGTCGTCGATCGGGATGCACATGCCGGGCATTCCGCTCACATCCTCGGCGATGGTGACGGCCGCGGGGCGGAATTCGTGGATCAGGCGGTTGGCCAGCGTGAGATAGGTGATGGCATCCTCGTTGACGCCGGCGTCGAAGTACCGGTCGCGCGAATCGAAGGTCACATAGCCGTGGTGGTGGTAGATCATCGAGGTGACGCCGTCGAAACGGAAACCGTCGAAGTGGAACTCGTCGAGCCAGTACTTGACGTTCGACAGCAGGAAGTGCTGGACTTCGCTCTTGCCGTAATCGAAGAGTTTCGAATCCCAGTAGGGTTGGTTACCGGCCTCGCCGGGCAGCGAATAGAGGTGGTCGGTGCCGTCGAGTTCGTTGATTCCCTCGTTGAGGTTCTTGACGTAGTGGGCGTGGACGAGGTCCATGATGACGGCCAGTCCCATTTCGTGGGCGCGGCGGATCAGCTCCTTCAGCTCCTCGGGGGTCCCGCATCGCGACGTGGGGGCGAAGAAGCTCGAGACGTGGTATCCGAACGAACCGTAGTAGGGGTGCTCGGCGATGGCCATCAGCTGGACGGCGTTGTATCCGTCGCGCTTAATGATCGGGAGGATCCGTTCGGTGAATTCGCGGTAGGTGCCGACGCCTTCGCGCTCCTGGGCCATGCCGACATGGGCTTCGTAGATGAGCAGGCTGCCGAGTTTCGAGGCATCGAAGGCGTCGCCCTGCCAGTCGAAGGGTTCATCCGGCTGCCAGAACTGGGCGGTGTAGTTTTTCGTTGCGTCGTCCTGCACCACGCGGCGGGCATAGGCCGGAATGCGGTCCAACCATCCGTTCTCGCCGTGGACGTGGATCTTGTAGAGCGAGCCGTGGGTGAGGCGGTCGCGGTACATGGCCGCGGGGAAGAAGGCGCTCCAGACGCCGGCCTGATCGCGGTGCATGCGGATTTCGGTGCGCTGCCAGTTGTTGAAGTCGCCGAAGACATAGACGTCCTGCGCGCCGGGCAGCCATTCGCGCAGCCACCATCCGTCGAGCGTCTGGTCCCACTGCCAGCCGAAGTAGCGGTAGCCGTTGGCGTAGTCGACGATCGAGCCGGCCGAGCGGCGGATCTCCTCCATTTTGGCCAGATAGCGGTCGTGCCGGCTGTTGATCTGCTCCTCGACGGGACGGAGCCACTGGTCGCGTTCGACGATCGGGAGTCTTTCATGCGTATTATCCATCTTTTCCATTGGGGGCTATTTTTAACAAATATACAAAAAAATCGGGAGTTGGAAAGGCCCGTTCGGAGAGTTTTTTGCCCGGGACGGCGGAGCGTTTTTCAAAATGGAGGCCGTGAAGACGAAAAAAATTCGATTCCGTGATCAAATTTTTCGCGAACGGTAACCGGGGAGCTTCTGAAAATTCGAAAAAATTTCTAAATTTGTCGTCAAACAAAAAACGAATCACCCTCTAAAATCAAAAAATCAACTATGTTCAAAGGACAACCCAAAGGTTTGTATGCCCTCTCGCTGGCCAATACGGGCGAGCGCTTCGGCTACTACACCATGCTTGCGATCTTCACGCTGTTTCTGCAGGCAAAATTCGGTTACACCGAGGCGGTCACGACCCAGATCTACGGCATCTTCCTGGCTGCGGTCTACTTCATGCCCTTCTTCGGCGGCATTCTGGCCGACCGGTTCGGCTTTGGGAAGATGGTCACGCTGGGAATCTTCGTCATGTTTGCGGGCTATGCGCTGCTGTCGATTCCGACGGGAACGGGCTTTGCGGGGCAGGCGATGATGTTCGGCGCGCTGGCGTTGATTGCCTGCGGCACGGGCCTCTTCAAGGGCAACCTTCAGGTGCTGGTCGGCAATCTCTACGACGATCCGGCCTACCAGGCCAAGCGTGACAACGCCTTCTCGATCTTCTACATGGCGATCAATATCGGTGCGATGTTCGCCCCGGGCATGGCCAAGTGGATCACCAACCACTTCCTGGCCCAGGACGGTCTGGTCTACAACGGACAGATCCCGGCCCTGGCCCACCAGTATCTCGAACTGGGCGATCAGATGCCGGCCGAACCGCTGGCCAAGCTTCAGGAGCTGGCCGCGTCGATGAGCACGACGATCACCGATCTGGGCGAGTTCTCGCAGCACTATATCGATAAACTCTCGACGGCCTACAACATGGGCTTCGGCGTGGCCTGCATCTCGCTGGTGGTCTCCTACCTGATCTACGTGGGTTTCCGCAAGACGTTCAAGCATGCCGACGTGACGGCCAAGCAGCAGGCAGCCGCCGCCTCCACCTCCGGCGTGAAGGCCGCCGAACTGACTCCCGCCCAGACCAAGTCGCGCATCACGGCGCTGATGCTCGTCTTTGCCGTGGTGATCTTCTTCTGGATGGCCTTCCACCAGAACGGTTCGACGATGACCTTCTTCGCGCGTGACTACACGACCTCCGAGGCCACGGGCATTACGCGCATGGGCTTCGATATCTTCAATCTGGTGCTGGTGCTGGTGGGTGTCTACGGCATCGTGGGCTTCTTCCAGTCGGAAAAGAGCCGCGGCAAGCTGATCTCGGCCGCTGCGGTGGTCGTAGCCGCCGGGGTGCTGATCTACCGCTATACGATCACGCCCGATCCGGTACACATCCTGCCGCAGGAGTTCCAGCAGTTCAACCCTTTCTACGTGGTAGGTCTGACGCCCATCTCGGTGGCCATCTTCACGGCGCTGGCCCGCAAGGGCAAGGAGCCCTCGGCCCCGCGCAAGATCGGTATGGGTATGATCATCGCCGCCGTGGGCTTCCTCATCCTGACGATCGGATCGATGGGCCTGATGTCGCCGGCCGAGGTGAAGGCTGCCGGTGCGAGCGATCAGTTCGTGTCGCAGAACTGGCTGATTTCGACCTATCTGGTGCTGACGTTCGCCGAGCTGCTGCTCTCGCCGATGGGTATCTCGTTCGTCTCGAAGGTGGCTCCCCCGAAGTATAAGGGCATGATGATGGGTTGCTGGTTCGCCGCCACGGCCATCGGCAACTACGCTACCTCGCTGATCGGCTACCTGTGGGGCAGCGGCATGGCGCTGTGGATGGTCTGGAGCGTGCTGATCGTGCTGTGCCTGCTTTCGGCGCTCTTCATCTTCTCGATCATGCGCAAGCTGGAAAACGCAACGGCCGCCTGATGGCCTTCCCCTGACAAGACCGTGCCCGGACGATCCCTGCGCCCGGGCACTGTCCTGTACGGCGGGAGAGCATCCTGCGATAAACCGGAAAACTTTTTTGGTTTTTCCGGTTTATTTTTTATTTTTGTACTCGACACACAACACTCAACACGATGGATCAAAGGGAACGAATCGTCCGCGAGGCGATGCAGATGTTCGTTTCGGAGGGGATCAAGTCGGTGCGGATGGACGACATTGCGCGCCAGCTGGGCGTCTCGAAACGTACGCTCTACGAGCTTTTCGGCGACAAGGAGAGTCTGCTCTACCTGGCGATGGAGCATTTTTTCGAGAGCAAGCGTCTCGAACGCGAACGGGTTTGTGCCGGAGCGAGCAACGTTCTGGAGGCGATGTTCCGGGTACTGAACTGCGTGTTGAACGATTCGGAGTCGGTCCAGCGGCTTCAGGGCAATCTGCGGAAGTTTTATCCGGCGGTCCACGAGCGGCTGCTGCGCGAGGGCTCGGCGAAGAGCCGTCGCGATTTGCGGCAGATGCTCGAGCAGGGGATTGCCGATGGCCTGTTTGTTGCAACGATCAACATCGATCTGGCCATTTCGGTGCTCTACTATACGGCCTCGGCCGTCACCGAGCGTCGGGACCTGATGCTGCCGGCGGGAATGAGCGAACGCGAGGCCTACGTGCAGATTGTCAGCACCTTCTTTCGGGGCATCTCGACTCCGGAGGGGTTGCGGCTGGTCGACGACTACCGCCGGCATTACACCCCGTCCGGATCGCAGCAATGACCGGATCACGTCTCACATGGAAAACATCGGATCAAGATGAAACAGACTTTTTATTGTATATTCGGGCTGATGCTGGGCCTTTTGTTGGGTCTTGCGGGGGCCGAGGCGCAGATGCGTCTGACGCTCGATGAGGCACTGGAGCTGGCTCTGAGCGAGAATCCGACCGTCCGGGTGGCGGAGATGGAGGTTGCGCGCTACGACTACGTGCGGCGTCAGACGTGGGGGTCGCTGCTGCCGCAGCTTTCGGCCTCGGGCAACTACACGCGTTCGATCGTCAAGTCGGAGATGCGGGGCGGGCTGTCGTTCGGCGCCGACAACACCTTTGCGCTGCAGGGCGACCTGACGCTGCCGCTCTTCGCGCCGACGGTCTACCGGACGCTGAAGATGAACGACACGCAGCGGACCGCGGCGGTCGAGACGGCGCGTTCGTCGCGTATCGACCTGGTGGCCGAGGTGCGCAAGGCCTTCTATAACATCCTGTTGGCCGAACAGTCGCTGGCGGTGCTGCGCGAATCGGAGGCCACGGTGCAGCGCACGGTCGACGACACGCAGGTGCAGTACGACCACGGCCTGGCCTCGGAGTACGATCTGCTGACGGCCCAGGTGCAGTTGAGCAACCTGCGGCCGACGATTCTTCAGACCGAAAACTCGATCAAGCTGGCCAAGCTGATGCTGAAGATGTACCTGTCGATTCCCGAGCAGGTGGAGATCGAGGTGGTGGGGACGCTCGACGCGCTGCGCGACGAGGTACTCTCCGGGACCGACGGTCTGACGGCCGACGTATCGCACAACAGCAGCCTGCGGTCGCTCGAACTGCAGGAGGAGTTGTTGCGGCGATCGCTTCGGGCGGCCAATGCGGGACGGCTTCCGACGCTGGCGGCCTTCGGCACGGCCTCCTATACGGGCAACGACATGGAGCCCTTCATGGGTTTCGGCAGCGGAGACGATGCGCGTTACTTCTGGACCCATCCGATTTCGGTGGGGGTTCAGCTGTCGGTTCCGATCTTTGCGGGGTTGACGCGGATGAACCGCTCGCGCGAACTGAAGAACCAGATTGCGCAGGTGACCCTCCAGCGGAGCTACGCGCGGCAGCAGCTGGACGTGCAGGTGCGATCGGCGCTGAACGATCTGCTGACGGCCCGCGAGACGATGTTCGCGCAGGAGCTGACCGTCGAACAGGCGCGCAAGGCCTACCGGATTTCGGATACGCGTTACCGGGCCGGTGCGGGGACGATCCTCGAACTGAACAGCGCGCAGCTGTCCCAGACGCAGGCGCAGCTGAACTTCTCGCAGGCCATTTACGATTACCTTTCGGCCAAGGCCGAATACGACCGGATTGTCGGCCGCGAGCAGTAACAGCCCCCCCCCGAAATGGCTCCGGAGGCATCAGAATAGCCCCGGATGCGCAGAAATAGATCCCGGTGTGTCCCGGGGAACAACCGAATGAAAAAGACGATGTAACGATATGAAGAAGATTCTGCTGATCATGACGCTGGCTGCCATGGCGGGCGGCTGTACGGGCAAACGGGGCTCGGCTCCGGATGCGGAGACGAAACGGGTGCTGACGCGCAGCGTGGCGGCCGACAGCGCGACGGTGCGCCTCACGGAGGAGTTCACCTCGGAGATCGAACCCTACCGTGAGAACGACATCACGCCGGCTGCCACGGGCGTGCACATCGACCGTATCTGGGTCGAGGTGGGCGATGCCGTGCGCCAGGGGCAGCTGGTCGTCTCGCTCGACCCGACGCAGTACACCCAGCAGCTCGTCCAGCTGCAGACCATCGAGAGCGACTACAACCGCCTGCTGCCGGTCTACGAGGCCGGGGGCATCTCGGCCCAGCAGATCGAACAGGCCCGGGCACAGCTCGACGTGCAGCGCGAGGTGGTGGCCAACCTGAAGAAGAACATCGAGGTCCATTCGCCGATCACGGGCGTGGTGACGGCCCGCAACTACGAATCGGGCGATCTGTTCGCGCAGCAACCCATCCTGCACATCATGCAGATCGATCCGCTGAAGGTGATGGTCAACATCTCGGAGCAGTTCTATCCGCAGGTGAAGGAGGGCATGGAGGTAGGGCTTCACGTGGAGATCTACCCCGAGGAGGAGTTCACGGGGCGGGTTTCGCTGATCTACCCGGCGCTGGACGCCGCGACGCGGACCTTCCGGGTGGAGGTGACGGTCCCGAACGCTGCGGGACGGCTGCGCCCGGGCATGTACGCCCGCACGACGTTCGACATGGGCCGTAAGGCCGGGGTGATGGTCCCCGACGTGGCCGTGCAGAAACAGGTGGGCTCGGCCGAACGCTATCTGTATGTCATCGTGGGTGATACGCTGGCCGAACGGCGGAGCGTCGAGGTGGGACGCCAGGTCGGCGACCGGGTGGATATCCTGCGCGGGGTCGAGCCGGGCGAAGAGGTGGCCGTGACGGCGCTGTCGAAGCTCTACGACGGCGCGCCGGTGGAGATCAAACACGACTAAACGCTGCCGGCCATGAAGATCTACGAAAGTGCGGTTCGCAAGCCGATATCGACGGTGCTGCTCTTTGTGGGTGTGATCGTCTTCGGGCTCTTCTCGCTGAAGAACCTGGCCGTGGACCAGTATCCCGAGATCGAGATTCCGCAGATCTCGGTCATCACGTTCTACCCCGGGGCCAACGCCTCGGAGATTGAGACCAACGTCACGCGCGTGCTGGAGGACAACCTCAATACGGTGAGCAACCTCAAGAAGCTGACCTCCAAGTCGCAGGACAACGTCTCGATGGTCACCGTGGAGTTCGAGTACGGTTCGGACCTCGACGAGGGGGCCAACGAGATCCGCGATGTGGTGTCGCGCGTGCAGACCCTGCTGCCCGACGACATCGACTACCCGACGATCTTCAAGTTCTCGACCTCGATGATCCCGGTGATGATGCTGGCGGTGACGGCCGAGGAGAGCTATCCGGCGCTGAACAAGATTCTGGACGACAAGCTGGTCAACGTGCTGAACCGTGTCGACGGCGTAGGAGCCGTGTCGGTGGTCGGGGCTCCGGAGCGGGAGGTGCAGGTCAATGTCGACCCGACGAAGCTCGAGGCCTACAACCTGACGGTCGAACAGCTCGGGCAGATCATCGCCGCGGAGAACGTCAACATTCCGAGCGGCACGATCGACATCGGCAACAATACGTTCAACATCAAGGCCGACGGTGAATTCCGCCTTTCGGACGAACTGCGCAACGTCGTGGTGTCGAACGCCGGCGGACGCAAGGTGATGCTTTCGGACGTGGCCGAGATCCGCGACACGCTGGAGAAGGCCACCATGGACGAACGCGTCAACGGTCAGCGGGGCGTGCGGGTGATGTTCCAGAAGCAGTCGGGGGCCAATACGGTGAGTATCGTGCGTGAGATCGAGTCGCGGCTGCCGGAGATCCAGCGCAGCCTGCCGAAGGACGTGAAGATGGAGCTCATCTACGAGGCCTCGACGGAGATCACCGACGCCATCGGGTCGTTGTCCGAGACGGTTTTGTATGCCTTCATCTTCGTGGTGCTGGTGGTGATGATCTTCCTGGGGCGCTGGCGGGCCACCTTCATCATCTGCATGACGATCCCCGTGTCGCTGATCTGTTCGTTCATCTACCTCTTCGCCACGGGTTCGACGCTGAATATCATCTCGCTCTCGTCGCTGTCGATCGCCATCGGCATGGTGGTCGACGACGCCATCGTGGTGCTGGAGAACATCACCACCCACATCGAACGGGGTTCGAGCCCGAAGGAGGCGGCCATCTATGCCACCAACGAGGTGTGGCTGTCGGTCATTGCCACAACGCTGGTGGTTGTGGCGGTGTTCCTGCCGCTGACGATGATCCCGGGCATGGCGGGCATTCTGTTCCGCGAGCTGGGATGGATCGTCACGATCGTGGTGTGCGTCTCGACGACGGCGGCCATCACGCTGACGCCGATGATGTCGGCCTACATGCTCAAGCTCGACGGCGGTCAGCACAACTACCGCGGGCTGGGCATCGTCTACAAACCGATCGATCGGGCACTGGCATGGCTTGACGGGGCCTATGCCCGGGCGCTCAACTGGGTGGTCCACCACCGGAGGATCACGGTCATCTCGATGATGTCGCTCTTCGTGTTGTCGCTGGGGCTGCTGACGCAGGTGCCGACGGAGTTCTTCCCGCCGTCGGACAACAACCGCATTGCGGCGACCGTCGAACTCGAACAGAACATCGCCGTCGGCTACACGGCCCGCATTGCGCGTCAGATCGACAGCATCATCTATGCGCGCTATCCGGAGATCGTGCTGGTATCGGCCTCGTCGGGAGCCAGTTCGTCGGACGACGCCTTCGCGGCGATGCAGACCACCGGGTCGCACATCATCAACTACAACCTGCGTCTGACGGACGTCGAGGGTCGCAAACGGTCGATCTACGAGATTTCGGACCTGCTGCGCCGCGATCTGGACGGCATCCCCGAAGTGCGGCAGTATACGGTGACGCCGGGCGGATCGATGGGCAACATGAGCGGCTCGGCGACGGTCAACATCAAGGTCTTCGGCTACGACATGGAGGTGACCAACGCCATAGCCAACGATCTGAAGGAGCGGATGCGGGGCTTGCAGGGGGTGCGCGACGTGAAGCTTTCGCGCGACGACCTGCGTCCGGAGTTCAACGTCGTCTTCGACCGCGAACGGCTGGCCTACTACGGCATGAACAGTGCGACGGCTTCGCAGGCCGTGCGCAACCGCATCGACGGACTGGTGGCGTCGAAATACCGCGAGGACGGCGACGAATATGACATTGTGGTGCGCTACGCCGAGCCGTTCCGCACGCGGGTCGAGGATGTCGAGAACATCACGCTCTACAACGCGCAGGGACGTCCCGTGAAGCTGAAGGAGGTGGGGCGCGTTGTTGAGGAGTACGCCGCGCCGGAGATCGAGCGCGAAAACCGCCAGCGGGTCATCTCCGTCGAGTCGACGCTTGGTGCGGGAGTGGCACTGGGCGACGTGCTGAAGGAGGTCGACGCCCTTCTGGCCGACTACCTGACGCCGGACGGAGTGGATCTCGAGGTGGGCGGTACGGTTGAGGATCAGGGTGATGCGTTCAGCGACCTGCTGACACTCTTCGTGCTGATCGTCGTGCTGGTCTACATCGTCATGGCCACGCAGTTCGAGTCGCTGAAGTTCCCGTTCATCATCATGTTCACCATTCCGTTTGCCTTCACGGGGGTTTTCCTGGCGTTGTGGCTGACCTCGACGCCGCTGTCGCTCATCGCGCTGATCGGAGCGATCATGCTGGTGGGCATCGTGACGAAGAACGGCATCGTGATGGTCGACTACATGAACCTGCTGATCGAACGCGGTTCGGGGGTTTTCGAGGCGGTGATCGCGGGCGGCAAGAGCCGTCTGCGGCCGGTGCTGATGACCTCGTTCACGACCGTGCTGGGCATGGTGCCGCTGGCCATCGGCACGGGGGCTGGCTCGGAAACGTGGCAGCCGATGGGTATCGCCGTGATCGGGGGTCTGACCTTTTCGACCATCCTGACGCTCTTCATCGTGCCGGTGCTCTATTCGATACTGGTCCACCGCTCGCAGCGCCGCGAGCGTGAACGGCTGGCGCGTCTTTCGGCCCAGCATCAGGCCGGCACCCATTGAGAATAACGAAACGAAAACGAAGATGAAAGCCGTATTTCTATCCTATAATCAGGCCCTGACGGACCGTGTACAGGCGATTCTCGACGAACAGGGGATCCGGGGCTTCACGAAGTGGGCCCTGACGCAGGGCCGCGGGTCGTTCGATGGCGAACCTCACTACGGGACGCACGCCTGGCCGTCGATGAATGCCTCGATACTGGCCATCGTCGACGACGGGCAGCTCGAACCGTTGATGAAGGCCTTCCGGGAGATGGATGCCGCCACGAAGATGCAGGGCTCGCGGGCCTTCTACTGGACCATCGAGGGGGGCTTCTGACACCCCGGTCTTCCGGATCCGCTCGCTTCGGGACTGCTCGTCCCGGTCTGTCCTTCCCGGCCCTTCAGTTTCAAGATCTCCCGTCCCGGTCCTTCTTACCCGAGACTGCCGGGCTGCGACCGGTTTGCGACCGGTTTGCGACCGACAACCGCTGAAAGGAACTGGTCCTGCAAAACGGCCCCCGTACGTTGAGATGCGTACGGGGGCCGTTTGTGTGATGGAGAGGTCGATCGGTTATCGGGCCTCGATTTGGAGCGTAAAGCCGCCGCCGGGAGCCAGATGAACCTGGAAGGGTCGCGAGGTGTCCAGCCGGATCGATTCGCGGCGATAGTCCGAGGCCTTGCGGTCGGCGTTGACGCCGTCGCGGAACAGCACGGCCTGCCGCTCGCCGCCCACGAACGAGAGATCGATCTGCAGATCGCGCGGCGTCCAGTTGGTGATTCCGCCGACGTACCACGTCGCACCCTTCCGGCGGGCCGTGACGATGTATTCGCCGAGGCTTCCGGCCAGGATGCGCGTCTCGTCCCAGACGGTCGGCACCGAGGCGATGAACGACGTGCATTCCTCCTCGCGCAGGTAGTTGGTCGGGGAGTCGCAGAGCATGTTCAGCGGCGAATCCAGCACGAGATAGAGGGCCAGCTGGTGGCAGCGGGTTCCCTGGCTCATCGGTTCCGAATTGCACGGGTGGTAGTTCTGACGCGTGGCGTTGATCATGGCACCCTGCGTGTAGTCCATCGGGCCGGCCACCTGACGAATGAAGGGGATCATGACGTCGTACGTGACCTGATCGTGCGAAGCGGGGCGCCACTTGAGCTGTTCAAGACCGTGTACACCCTCGAAATTCAGGACATTGGGCCACGTACGGTTCATGCCGGCGGGCTTGTGGGTTCCGTGCAGGTCGAGGAGCAGCCGGTGACGGGCAGCCGTTTCGGCGGCGCGGTGGATGAAGGCGGTCATCTGCTGGTCGTCGCGGTCCATGAAGTCGACCTTGAAGCCCTTGACGCCCATGGCGGCGTAGTGGCTGCAGACGCGTTCCATGTCGCGTTCGAAGGCGTGGTATCCGGCCCAGAGGATGATTCCGACCCCTTTCGAGGCACCGTAGTCGATGATCTCCCGGAGGTCGATCTCGGGCACCACCTCGAAGAGATCGGCCTTGAGATTGACGGCCCAGCCCTCGTCCAGAATCACATATTCGATGCCCTGCGAGGCGGCGAAATCGATGTAATACTTGTAGGTTCGGGTGTTGATGCCGGTCCGGAAATCGACGCCCTGAAGGTTCCAGTCGTTCCACCACTCCCAGGCGACCTTGCCGGGGTGGATCCACGACAGGTCGTCGATCTTCGAGGGTGCGGCCAGCAGGTAGCTCATCGACGAGGCGGCCAGCTGCACATCACTGCCCACGACGGCCATGCGCCAGGGGAATGAACGCGGGCCGGCGATGTCGGCGATATGCTCCTTGCGTTCGGTGACGAGCATCTGGAGACGGTTGTGGCCGCCCTGCTCGAGGGTTGCGGGGCACGGTGCGAAACGGCCTTCGAGCGAGGTTCCGCCCTTGGCGTTGAGCAGGTAGAGGCCCGGATAGTCGCACAGATCGCTCTCCGAGAGGCAGAGTTTCACCCCTTGTCCGGCATCGACGACCAGCGGCAGGAACGACAGCCGTCCGGGATTCATCTCCGAGAGGGGCGCCACGGTGTAGATGTTTTCGAACGAGTTGAAATACTGCGACTCGAAGTTGCCGTCTTCGCCCGAAGCCACATAGGGAACCGAGGCCGTTAAGTCGGCCGGGAAGCGGTACTCGACGCGTTCGTTCACGACGGCGAAGGGTTTTCGCGTGTGGTTGACGAAACGGTAGGCCACGCCGTCGTCATAGGCGCGGAATTCGACCTCCCAGTCGCCCTTCATGCGCAGGGACAGGGCGTTGTAGTGTTCTCGGAGCGAATCGGCCCGGTAGAAGGGTGAAGCGATCCAACGGTCGACTTCGGTCCGCCGGACGCGGGTCACACGGGCCGCAGGGCCCCATGCCGTGCCGTCGTTTCGTTCGATCGACAGCGGTGAGGGCTCCATCAGGGTGCGGCCCTTGTAGACAAGATCGTAGGTGAGTTCTTCGTCCGTGGTCACGGTGGTCCGGAGCGAGCCGTCGGGCGAGGCAAGCGTGTAGCTCTTTTGAGCCGATACGGCCGCAGCCATGGAGAGGGCCGCGGCAAGAAGCAGCATGCGTTTCATTATTCGGTTTGGGTTTGGTTGCATTTTGGTTTTGTAAAAATACTGAAAAATTCCGGTTCCGGCAAGCGGTTCGACGACTGAGGTGGCATTTCTCCGAGTCTGGATCTGCCGCCGTCCTCCGGCCGATCGCCCGGATGTGAACCCCGTTCGCGTTTTCGAAGCGATGATTTCGCGGCGCAGCGTGCGTCGAATTGCGCGAAAATGCTTACCTTTGCGGATATGAAACTCACCTTTCTGGGAACCGGAACCTCACAGGGCGTGCCCGTGATCGGATGCCGTTGCCGGGTCTGCACGTCACCCGACCGGCGGGACCACCGTCTTCGGACCTCGGCGATGATCGAGACGCAGGGCGTGCGGCTGGTCATCGATGCCGGGCCGGACTTCCGCTACCAGATGCTCCGTACCGGCGTGCGCCACCTCGACGGCATCCTGCTGACCCACGAACACAAGGACCATATCGGCGGTCTGGATGACGTGCGGGCCTTCAATTTTGTCGATTACCCGCCGACGATCCACAAGGTCGACATCTACGCCTCGCCGCGTACGCTGGCCTGCGTCCGCAAGGACTTCGACTACGCCTTTGCGCAGGACAAGTACCGCGGGGTGCCCGAGATCGAACTCCATGAAATCGACGTTGCGAAGCCCTTCACGGTCCGTGGGGTGGAGATCATCCCCGTCTCGGGGCACCACTCCGAGCGTTTTACGGTCACCGGCTACCGGATCGGCAAACTGGCCTACCTGACGGATTTCAAGACGATCGAGGATTCCGAGGTCGAAAAGCTCCGCGGTGTGGATACGC
This sequence comes from uncultured Alistipes sp., assembly GCA_944321185.1. Classification (GTDB taxonomy): domain Bacteria; phylum Bacteroidota; class Bacteroidia; order Bacteroidales; family Rikenellaceae; genus Alistipes. The sequence continues at coordinate 32,355 of CALUKH010000001.1, forward strand.
TGGTGGTCAATGCACTGCGCTTCAAGGAGCACTACTCGCACTTCAACGTGGCGGAGGCACTCGATCTGATCCGCCGCGTCGGCCTCCGCCAGGCGTGGCTCACCCACATGTCCCACGACATCGGACTGCATGCCGTGACGGAGCCGACCCTGCCCGAAGGGGTTCGGATGGCCTACGATACGTTGCAGATCGAACTCGAAGATTGAAAAACAGAACAACGATATGAAGACATTGAAAGATCGCGTGATCGTCATCACGGGGGCTTCGTCGGGCATCGGCGAGGCGATGGCCCGGGTCTATGCGGCCCAGGGGGCACGGGTGGTCCTCGGGGCCCGGAGCGAGGACAAGCTTCGGAAATTGGTGGACGAAATCCGCGCCCGGGGCGGTGAGGCGGCCTGGTGCGGCGTGGACGTCACCAAACCCGAAGAGTGCCGCGAGTTGATCGAGACGGCCGTCCGCACGTTCGGCCGCCTGGATGTGCTGATCTGCAACGCCGGCATCTCGATGCGGGCGCTGTTCGACGACGTAGATCTGGAGGTGCTCCACCGGCTGATGGACGTCAACTTCTGGGGGACGGTCAACTGCTGCAAGTACGCCTTGCCCTACCTGCAGGCGACGAAGGGCTCGATTGTCGGCATTTCGTCCGTGGCGGGCCTGCACGGACTGCCGGGCCGGACGGGCTATTCGGCCTCGAAATACGCCATGACGGGCTTCCTCGAGACGCTGCGCATCGAGAATCTCAAGAAGGGACTCCACGTGATGATCGCCTGCCCGGGCTTCACGGCTTCGAACGTGCGCTTCTCGGCGCTGACGGCCCACGGCACCCAGCAGGGCGAAACGCCGCGCGACGAGTCGAAGATGATGACGGCCGAAGAGGTGGCCCGCATCGTCGGCCGTGGCATCGTGCGCCGCAAGCGTCTTTGCCTGATGGAGATCGAGGGGCGTGCGACGCATTTCGTGAAGAAGTTCGCTCCGGCGTTCCTCGACCGGATGTTCTACCTGGTGATGTCGCGCGAGCCGGATTCGCCGCTCAAATAGTGTCCGGCCGGACCTCAAACCGACGCGAGCCTCCCCACAGGAGGCTCTTTTTTTGTCTTCGAACGGGGCGGTTCGGGCCCGGATCTTCCAAAAACGACCGTCGGAGCAATCCCCGCCAGAAGGCCTTCTGATGGCTGTTTTGGACAAAATCAATATTACATTGCACAAAATCAAAGGTTATTTGAGCGGTTTTAAAAATCAATTCTTCAATTCTCAGGGTCCCGGTGCGGGCTTATCGGTATTTTTGTATACCTGAAAAACAACCGAAAACAAAAACCTGAACCGTTCATGAGAAAAAACCTCCTTCTGATTCCGGGACTTTTTTCCCTTTTTGTGCTGGGCTCCTGCCACACGGGGACCGATCCGAAACTTGCGCGCGTGAAGCATGCAATAGACGTTGCGCAGTCGCAGCTCGAACTCTCGTCGGCCGAGTTCGATTCGCTGCCGGGCTTCCCGCGGTCGCTGATGCCGAAATTCAAGGTCGTCGACGCCAAGGACTGGACCAGCGGCTTCTATCCCGGGACGCTCTGGGAGGCCTACCGCCTGACGGGCGACGAACATCTGCGCGCCGAGGCCGAGAAATTCACCGCACGCCTCGAAGGCATCCAATATTATAAGGGTACGCACGACCTGGGCTTCATGGTCTTCTGCAGCTACGGACAGCAGCAGCGGACGCTGCACGACGCCCATTCGGCCGAGGTGATCGTCGAGGCGTCGAACAGCCTCATCTCGCGCTGCGATTCCACGATCGGACTGATCCGCTCGTGGGATTTCGGCGAGTGGAACTACCCGGTGATCATCGACAACATGATGAATCTCGAGATGCTCTTCTGGGCCTCGAAGTACACCGGCGATCCGAAATACCGTGACGTGGCCGTGCGCCATGCCGACCTCACGCTCAAGAACCATTTCCGCGAGGATGCCAGCTCCTATCACGTGGTGAGCTACAACGACGACGGAACGGTCGAAAGCCGCGGCACGTTCCAGGGCTATGCCGATTCGTCGGCCTGGGCCCGCGGACAGGCCTGGGGGCTCTACGGCTATACGATGTGCTACCGCGAAACGGGCGATACGAAGTATCTGGACCATGCGCGCCGCATCGCGTCGTTTATCATGAACCATCCCCGCACGCCGGCCGACCTGATTCCCTACTGGGACTACGATGCGCCGGACATTCCCGACGCTCCGCGCGATGCCTCGGCAGCGGCCGTGATGGCGTCGGCACTCTTCGAACTCTCGACGCTGGTTCCCGACAAGGAGCTGGGCCGCAGCTATTTCGACCGGGCCGAGACGATGCTCATGAACCTCTCGACGGATGCCTATCTGGCGCCCGTGGGCACCAACGGCGGCTTTATTCTCCGGCACAGCGTCGGCCACCTTCCGGCCCACAGCGAGATCGACACGCCGCTCAACTATGCGGACTACTACTACCTGGAGGCCATCGACCGTTACCTGGCCCTGCGCGGCGTGGCTGCACAGGAGCTTTGACCGCCCCCCCCCAACCTCAGAAAACCCTAAAACCACTAATCATATGAAACGAATCTTTACGAAGATCTCGGTACTGTGTTTCGTCTCAGCGGCCGTGTTGACCACGGGGTGTCTGGGTGACGAAATCCGCGGTACGGAGGACAGCAACGGTTCGCAGACGACCGAAACGACGATTCCGGGCAACAGCGTGATCGACGCCCGGGTCTTCGCGGCGTTGAATCTCGAACTTCCGGAGCTGGCCGCCGTGAAGGCGTATTATGAGTCCGATCAGTACTACCTGGCGGCCGAGGCGCTGCTGAACTACTACCGGACGCGATCCCTTGCGAACAACAACATCAACCTGATTGCCCCGACGATCACGGCGCAGGAGCAGGCCCGGGCCGACTGGGCGCTTCCGGTCTCGGGCGGCAACCAGGACGGCTATCGCTTCTGGGTTGAGGATTACCTCGACGGCGACAAGCCCTACTCCTATCAGAACGGAGCGAAGCTCGACTGGACGGCCCGTTCGACGGCCGAGACCGAGGAGCGTTTCCGCCTGCACCGCCTGCAGTGGATGGTCCCGCAGGGCAAGGCCTACCGCACGACGCTCGACGAGAACTACGTCACCTCGTGGATGTCGGTCTACGAGAGCTGGCTGGAGACCTTCCCGCTGCCGGAGGGCGACTACGATTTCGAGGCCGATCCTTCGGGACAGCCCGAGGAGGTGCGCACGGCCCTCTATGCCTGGCGTCCGATCGACGTGTCGTACCGTCTCGAAGATCAGTGCGATCTGATCTATTACTTCATGCAGTCGTCGTCCTTCACGCCGCAGCTGCTTGCCTCGTTCCTGGCCAACGTGGCCGAGCAGGCCGACCACGTGATGGGGCACTATTCGGAGGATTCGGCCGAACTGGCGCAGGAGTCCTATGCGGTCTATCGTGCGGGTACGATCTTCCCGGAGATGAAGCGGGCCGCCGAGTGGGTCGAGAGCGGATCGGTGGCGATGAACGACGGCGTGGACATCTCGATTTTCGACCTTCTGAACCTCTCCTACGGCGGTCTTTCGAAGGTGGCATCGGCCTATGCCGCGGGTGATTACCGCGTGGCCCTGCAGGAGCTGCTCAACAGCTACCGTTCGCGGACCCACGGACTGAATCCCAACGTGAACGTCAACAGCGATGCGGCGACCACCAACGAGCAGAACTGGGCAAACTACGCCTTCCGCGAGAACGGTTACCGTTTCTATGTGAACAACTATTACGATGCGGCTGCCGGGGCGAACGTTCCCTATTCGTACATGAATGCCGACGGCACGGGCATCGACTGGACGCTCTGCCCGACGGGCGAGCAGGAGCAGCGCTACCAGCTGCACCGCCACCAGTGGATGATCATGCAGGGCAAGGCCTACAACACGACCCACGACGAGCGTTACGTCGAGAACTGGAAGGAGGTCTACGGCGACTGGCTGCGTCAGAATCCCAAACCCGAGCAGGGCACCGACGTGACCAACTCGCCGAACTGGCGGCCGCTGGACGTTGCGGCGCGCGTGATCGACCAGTGCGGTCTGCTGGAGTACTACCAGAACTCGGAGAACGTGACGGAGGAGTGGCTCTCGACGGTGCTGAAGGCCTTCGACGAGCAGGTGAACCACATCATGAACAACTACTCGACGACCTCGAACCATCTGATCACGCAGGCTCAGGCGGTGACCTTCGCCGGGATGCTCTTCCCCGAACTGAAGAACGCCGAGACGTGGCGGACGAACGGTCCGGGCGTCCTCGGACAGCAGGTGACGGCCCAGTACTTCCCCGACGGATGGCTCAAGGACGGCGACCTTCACTACCATATTTCGAGTATCGCCGATTTCCGGCTGGCGCTGCTCGTGGACCAGCAGTGCGGCTATGAGAGCAGCTTCCCGGAGAGCTATCTGGAGTCGATGCGCAAGATGACGAACGTGGTGATGAACATGATCTACCCGGACTACACGGTGCCGAACATGGCCGACACGCGTCGCGATACGTGGACGCAGAGCGTTCTGACGCGCAATCTGACGCAGTACAGCCAGCTCTTCCCCGACGACCAGTCGATGTTGTGGATGGCCACGGGCGGCGCCCAGGGCACACAGCCCACGGCCAAGGTGGTGACCTTCCCCGACGGCGGCTACTACATCCTGCGTACCGGCTGGACGATGCAGGACATGATGATGGTGCTGCAGAACACGCCCGACGGCCCGAAGGAGCAGTGGCACCGTCAGTCGGACAACAACACCTTCGAACTCTGGGTCAAGGGCCGCAATTTCTTCCCCGATTCGGGCGCGGGCTCCTACGGCGGCAACTCGTCGTCGAACTCGATCCGTTCGCGCTACGCCGCCTCGAAGGCCCACAACACGATGACGCTCGACGAGAAGAACGTCGCCAGCGACGGCCGCATGCTCAAGCAGGAGTCGAAATCGACCTCGTCGTATGCCTACGAGGTGCTGGTGCTGGAGAACCCCTCGTATGAGGGTCTGACTCACCGCCGGACAGTCTTCCTGGTCGACGACAAGTTCTACGTGATTCTCGACGAGGGTTACGGCTCGGCCGAGGGTACGGTCAACCTGAACTTCAACATCACCGAGGGTTCCGACTCGCAGGTCGTGCTGGACAGCGACGGTCTGGGCTTCCATACGGCCTTCAACGACAGCAACAACCTCTTTGTGCGGACCGTGTCGGACAAGACGGCCAGCTTTGCCGAGAAGTCGGGCTTCGTGGCCTACAACATCGTGACCGACACCTACAAGGAGATCTCGCGCAAGGCCTATCGCCTCGACGTGACGAAGCGTGCGGAGGATGCCGCGGTGCGCTACGTGACGCTGCTCTACCCGACGGCGGATGCCACGGCCGTACAGCCTTTCGAGGCCGAGCTGGGCGAGTGGTCGCAGACGGGTGCCTCGCTGACGGTGCGCGTCGACGGAAAGAGCTACAACCTCTCTTATACGCTGTAAACCTAAAACTGCAATACGAAGATGAAATCACTGTTTCGAAATACAAGCCTTGCCGTGCTGAGTCTGCTTTGCGCGGCGGCCTTCACGGCCTGCGAAGAGGACGAGACATCGAGCGGCGGTCTGGAGCTCTACTACGCGACGGTCGTCAATATCGGTCCTTCGATGCTCTTCAATTCGGATGCCCCGACCTACTACGGTCCGGCGCCGTCGGATTTCTCGATCACGGCCATCACGCTCGACGATGCGGCGATTGCCAGTGAGAGCTTCTCGATCAATGCCACGACGGGCGTCGTGTCGATCACCAATACCAATGATCTTGAGCCGGGCGTCTACAAACTGACCATTACGTGCCTTTCGGGCGGCGCCTACCATACGTTCAAGGATCTCTTCACGGTGCAGATGTCGCCCGCTACGCCCGAGGCGCTGGAGGTCAGCTCTCCGACGCTCGAAATTCCCTATGCCGACCTGGAGACGAGCGAAGCCAAGGTGACGGTTCAGCCCGTCGGCGAATCGGTGTCGATCCAGAGCTATGCGCTGGTTCAGCCCGAGGGTCAGGAGTACTTTGCCATCTCGCTCAACGGCGATGTCACGCTCAACGCCAATTTCACGGGTGAGGTGATGCCGGGCAACTATGCGCTTCCGATCACGGTGAAGACCTATGCCGGCGAGATGACCTACGAGGGACTGCTCACGGGGCGCATCACCAGTCTGCCGCTTTCGGTGAGCTATCCGACCTCGGCGGGCCGCATCGAGACCAATATGGCCTTCCAGAGCACGACGCCGACGCTGAAGGGTTCGCCCGACGAGGTGGTGTGGACGATCCGCCAGATCCGCCCGAGCGAAGGAAGTCCGGCGACGGATCTGATCAAGATCGACCCCGCGACGGGTGTCCTTTCGGTCGATGCGGGGAACAACCTTCCCGTTGATGCGGTCTATACGCTGGATCTGACGGTGACGAACAGCTTCGGATCGGCCGATTTCGACGGCGCCTTCACGCTGACGGTGGTCGACTACATCGAACCCATCGATGCCTCGACCTTCGGCTACGAACCCGTTGAGGCGATCCAGGGCGGCGAATTCACGGCCGAGAAGCGTGCCGGATTCGTCGGTGACGAGGTGACGTTCGCCTTCGGAACGCTGCCGGCCGAGGTCGACGGACAGATCTCGATCGACCAGACGACGGGCAAGATCACGGCCGCCAAGGGCCATTCGATTCCGCTGGGCAGCTACGAGATTCCGGTCGTAGCCTCGAACCTGAAGGGTCAGGCCACCACGACGCTCCAGCTGACCGTGAGCGAGAATCCCTACTACTTCACGACGATCCACTACGGCAACAACCTGGGTCTGACTCCGGCCGAGAACTACGCCAGCCAGTACCGGTGCCCGACGTCGGGCGATCTGACGTCGCTCGTGCTCACCCCGACGACCGATGCCAAACCGGGTACGGAGCTGACCTGGTCGATCAAGATCAAGCAGCAGTGCTCGGGAACGACCATCGATTCGCAGACGGGCGAGATCATCCCCAAGGGCTTCAAGGCCAACAACGGCGGTCTGATTCTGGTGACGGCCACGGCCGGCAAGGGAAAGGTCGGCGAGACTTCGGTGACGGTTCCGGTCTTCTTCTCGTTCATCCAGGCCATGAGCGGCGTGACGGTTCACTATACGCCGTTCGTCTTCCAGGTGAATCCGCGCACGGGCGGCACGTCGGCTGTTCCGACCATCGATGGCGTCGATCCGTCGCTCTTCCTGATGGATTATCGCCGGACGTTCAACTACTACAACTTCAACGGTCCCGCGTCGCATCTCGACGGACAGCCGTCGGCCGGCGGATCGTTCATGTACAGCGTCTGGAGCTCCTATTTCACGAGCATCGGCAGCGCCACGGTCAATACGGGATCGAAGGATCCGGTATCCTACTATTCGAATGCATCGCGACTGAGTTCGGCGCTGTGCTACGTCGATCCGACGACGAAGGCACTGGTTGTCAATCCGAACAAGTGGGTCGATGCCAACGGCGTGGCAGCCAACGGCGCGATGCTGGGTCAGATGACCTTCGTGACCGACGGCAACCAGGGCGGCATCAACAGCGGTTCGCAGATCTTCCCGCTGTGGGTATGGTTCGACGAGAAATTTTAATCTAACTGAATGAAATCAATGAAACAGATATTGAACCGGGTATTCGGGCTGAGAGGGGTTTTGACCCTTCTCGCCCTGACGGTGGTCTTCGCGGCCACGGCCCAGAACAAGATAACGGGAAAGGTGACCGACGAGAACGGACAGCCGGCCATCGGAGCCAACATCGTGGTGAAAGGCACGACGCAGGGCGTCTCGACGGACCTCAAGGGGCAGTATGCTCTCTCGGTGAAGAAGGGGGCCGTGCTGGTCTTCTCCTACCTGGGCTACAAGTCGCAGGAGATCACCGTCGGCGCGCAGACCAAGATCGACGTGCAGCTGGAGCCCGAAGCCAATGTGATGGATGAAGTGGTTGTGGTGGGTTACGGAGCGCAGCGGCGCAGCAACCTGACAGGAGCAATCGCTTCGGTTTCGGCCAAGGATGTCGAGGGCTTCAAGTCGGGATCGGTCATGGAGGCGCTGGGCGGCCAGATCGCCGGTGTGCAGATCACGGCGACGGACGGTACGCCGGGTGCGGGCTTCGACATCAAGATCCGCGGTATCGGATCGGTCAACGGCGAGACTACGCCGCTCTATATCGTCGACGGATTCCAGGTCGACAACATCGACTACCTGTCGAACTCGGACATCGCCTCGATCGAGGTGTTGAAGGATGCCTCCTCGTCGGCCATCTACGGATCGCGTGCGGCCAACGGCGTGGTGATGGTGACGACCAAATCGGGTAAGGTGGGGCGTCCGGTGGTGACCTACAACGGTTCGGCCAGCTACCGCGAGATCTCGAAGACGCTCGATCTGCTCACGCCCTACGAGTTCGTGCGGCTGCAGACCGAGGCGTGGCCCGACAAGTTCGGCGACACCTACTACAAGTCGGGCAACGACGACAACGGCGTTCCGTACCGTTACCAGACGATCGACGACTATATCGGCGTCGCGGGGATCGACTGGCAGGGCGAGACCTTCCAGCCGACCTGGTCGCAGGACCACAACGTCTCGGTGTCGGGCGGTTCGGACAAGACGAAGTACGCCTTCTCGTTCTCGGATTTCCTCGAAAACGGTATCTTCAAGAACAGTGCCTTCAACAAGATCACGGCCAAGATGCGCGTGAACCACAGGATCTCGAAGCTGCTCTCGATCGACGCCACGGTCAACTACGCCTTCACGGACAAGCGCGGTATGGGAACGTCGGGAGACAACGGACGTTTCAACATGCTGGGCCAGATTCTGCGGGCCCGTCCGACGGGCGGTCTGCGGATGACCGACGAGGAGTTGCTCAATTCGGCAATCGACCCGCTGGAGCTCGAGTCGTCGGAGTCGCTCTCGCAGGTGAACCCGATCAAGCAGGCCGAGTCGGTGACCAACACCAAGAAGGCCGAGATGTGGGCCGGCAACCTGGCGCTGAACTTCAATTTCGGCAAGGGCTGGAGCTTCCGCATGGCCGGTTCGTACAACACGACCAACACGCGCAACTACCAGTTCTACTACGACGGTTCGAAGGAGGCCTACCGCAACGGCCAGACTCCCTACGGTTCGACCCAGATGACGCGCGACGTGCGCTGGACGAACTTCAACTACCTGACCTACAAATATAAACAGAAGAACGGACATGCGTTCGACGTGATGCTGGGTCAGGAGACCTCGTTCCGCGGCACGGAGTATCTGAAGGGTCAGTCGACCGACTTTCCGTTCGACAACCTGGGCAACGACAACCTGGGTCTGGGCGCCACGCCGAGCCAGGTGACCTCGTCGCGGTCGGACAACCTGCTGGTTTCGTTCTTCGCGCGCGGCAACTACAGCTACAAGGACCGCTACCTCTTCACGGCGACGATCCGTGCCGACGGTTCGACGGTCTTCTCGAAGAACAACAAGTGGGGATACTTCCCGTCGTTCTCGGCGGCCTGGCGTATTTCGGAGGAGCCCTTCATGAAGCATCAGGATGTGATCTCGAACCTCAAGCTGCGTGCCGGCTGGGGCATTGTGGGTAACGACCGCATTACGAACTACCTCTCGCTGACGCTCTACACGCAGAACAAGTACGGCTACGGCAACAGCCTCATCACGGTGCTGTCGCCCAAGCAGCTGCCGAACGAGGACCTCAAGTGGGAGGCTTCGCAGAGCACGAACATCGGTCTGGATCTGGGACTGTTCCGCAACCGGCTGAACATCACGGCCGACCTCTTCCTCAAGGATACGAAGGATCTGCTCATGGCGGCTAACAAGGCCTATGTGTCGGGCTTCGGATCGCAGTGGCAGAACGTGGGCAAGATCCGCAACAAGGGTCTCGAACTGGCGATCAACTCGACGAACATCGCCTCGCCGAGCGGCTTCCGCTGGACGACGGACTTCAACATCTCGTTCATCCGCAACGAACTGCGGGCTCTGGCCGACGGTGCCCAGACGATGTACACCTCGGCGTCGTGGAACAGCGACTATACGGGCTACGACTACATGGCCATGGTGGGTCAGTCGCTGGGTCTGATCTACGGCTATGAGTTCGACGGCGTCTACCAGTCGTCGGATTTCGTGGTCGACGCGGCCACGGGTGAGAACCGCCTGCGCGAGGGTGTCGTGGACATGTCGGAGCACTATACGAGCGGCGAATTCGGTCCGGGCGTGGTGAAGTACAAGGATGTGGACGGCGATGGCAAGATCACGACCAACGACCGTACGGTGATCGGCAACGGTACGCCGAAATGGTACGGCGGTATCACCAATACGTTCTCCTACAAGGGAGTCGACCTGAGCTTCATGTTTCAGTTCAACTACGGCAACGACGTCTACAACGCCACGCGCATGTACGCCTCGCAGACGCAGGACCAGCGATCGAACATGATGGCCGAGGTGGCCGACCGCTGGACGGCGACCAACGCCTCGAACAGCGTTCCGCGCTGGGACGGCTACGTGAAGAACGAACTCTATTCGCGATTCGTGGAGGACGGCTCGTTCCTGCGACTCAAATCGCTGACGCTGGGCTATACGCTTCCGCAGTACTGGACCCGGAAGTTCTATGTTTCGAAATTGCGCATCTACTTCACGGCGCAGAATCTCTTCGTGGTGACGGGTTACTCGGGCTACGATCCGGAGGTGAACATGCGGGCCTCGAACCCGATGACGCCGTCGTTCGACTGGGGTGCCTATCCGCGCAGCAAAGTATACACGATGGGTCTTGACCTGACCTTCTAAAAAAGCAAACGAACTATGAAAAAAATCTTATTATACGGTTTGTCGGCCCTGGGGCTGCTGTTTACGGCATCGTGCTCCGATCTGCTGGAGGAGGAGTCGTACGTGGAGGTCGGCAAGAACAACTACGTGAATAATGCCGAGGAGGCGGAGACGGTGCTGATGGGCATCTACAAGGATCTGGCCAACGAGTACCTGTATTCGTACCACCTGTCGCTGCTGTTCACCATTTCGTCGGACATCGCGCAGTGCGAGGGTAATGCGACCACGTCGTTCCGCGAGATCCCGACCAATTCGCACAACCCGTCGACGTCGCAGATCATGCAGACGTGGCAGAAGCTCTATGCGTCGATCTACGAGGCCAACGACTTCATCGAGACCGTTTCGTCGCGCATCGACGGCTGGAGCGCCTCGAACCAGGAACTGGCAACGATCTATCTGGGCGAAGCCCGGGCTCTGCGGGCACTGTTCTACTTCGAGCTGGTGCGCTGGTACGGCAACATCGTGCTGATCACGTCGACCGAGCAGTCGCAACTCCCGGCCACGGAGTACGTGCAGGCCGATCCGAAGGATGTCTATGCCTTCATCGAGGCGGATCTGAAGTATGCCTCGGAGGTGCTTCCGTGGGCGGTCGACGATACGAAGCGTTCGTCGAATGCCTATCGGTTCTCGAAGGGAGCGGCGCTGGGCCTGCTGGCGAAGGTCTACTGCACGTGGGCCGGTTATCCGGTTCGCGACGAGACGAAGTGGGCCGAGGCGGCGAAGGTGGCGCGCCAGGTGGTCGAATCGGGCAAACACCGCCTGATTCCGAACTACGAGACGGTCTGGACGAATACGTGCAACGGCATCTGGGATGCGGGTGAGAGCCTGATCGAGGTTTCGTTCTATTCGCCCACGGGTCTGGACAGTGACCAGACGGCCGGACGTATCGGCAAGTGGAACGGCGTGGTGGCCGATGCGGTCGAGGGGCAGCGGGGTCGCAATGCGGCCAACTGGAAGGTGGTCTACACCTTCACGCGCGAGTGGGAGACGCACAACGACCCGCGCATGGCCATCTCGATAGCCGACTACAAGTACGATTCGTCGAAGGGCGACGGCCCGATCACCTACATCTCGACGGTCACCAACCCCACGGAGGACAACCTGAACAAGCAGCGTCAGCTCTACACGCCGGGCAAATGGGACACGGAGAAGTTTGTGAATTCGTCGAACTACATCGTCAACAACGACAAGTCGAACATCAACTGGTATGTGCTTCGTTATTCGGACGTGCTGCTGCTGTTTGCCGAGGCGCTGAACGAGTCGGGCGGATCGATTGTCGATGCGGTGGATGCGGTCAATGCGGTGCGTCGGCGCGGTTTCGGCGACACGGACCACGATCTCTCCTACGGGCTTTCGCGCGATGCGCTGCGTGAGGCGATCCGCAAGGAGCGGGCCTACGAACTCTGCTTCGAGGGCCACCGCAAGCAGGATCTGATCCGCTGGGGCATCTATTACAAGACGATCATGAGCACGGCGCAGGAGCTGGTCGACTGGTTCTCGAATGCGAACTATACGGTGGGTCGCTTCACGGTGGAGGGGCGGCACGAGCTGCTGCCCATTCCGCAGCGCGATCTGGACCTGATGACGCAGTGCAAGCAGAATCCCGGATGGGGCGAATAGCCTGCCCAAACGGTACGAAAAATCCCGGTCGGATCTACTCCGACCGGGATTTTTTTTGTGTCACAGGATGATGACCGCCTCCTCCCCGGGATGCAGACCGCCGGGGAGGTCAGTCGATCTGCTGCTGGGAGAATCCGGCGAGGTTGTAGCTGACGGGCTCCGTGCTGCCGCCCACGCGATAGATGCCGTACTTGAAGTAGTATCCGGCCTCGTCGTTGCGGCCGATGAGGATTTGGCGGTTGTCGACCAGTTTGCGCGAGCAGCCGTCGCAGCGCATCTCGACGTCGAGATGCCCGGGACGGAGGATCGTTTCGGTCGCACCGCCGTAGCGGGTCCACGTCACCTCGACGGTGAACTCCACCCAGCAGTCCTTCGGAAACTCGTCGAAGGGCATCTTGCAGGCGATGGTCGAGCATTTGAATTCCGAACGGACGGGCTGCATCACTTCGGCCTTTTCGGGGTTTGCGTTGCAACGGTCGTCCTTGTCCGAGAACCAGCGGCGGTCGGAGTTGGCCTTGATGTAGAACCATCCGCCCGAGAATCCGAAGGCCAGCGGCGGGTAACCGCCCTGTTCGACCTTCCAGCCGGTGGGTTCCCCGGCCTTGCGTGTGGGGCGCCCCTGACGGTCGGTTGAGGCGACGGCCCGGTAGACCTTCTCCTTCTTGATGACCACCGTGTCGCTCATGGCGACGAATTCGTCGACGGGGAGCTTCATGACGCGCCCGTCGGGCGAGGTGACGAGCGTACGGTCGGGCATTCCGTGCCACTGGGCGAAGATCGTCGAGACGCGGCTGTCGAGCTCCGACGGGACGTAGACGGCGAAGACGTAGCGCCACGAGGAGCCCTGCGGACAGATTCCCTTGCCGTAGTGGTAGACGGTCTTCGTCGTTTGGGCATCGGCATAGGTCCCGGCCGGAAGCGAGGCGAAATCGGCGCTTGTAGCATAGCAGTAGGCGAGTTCCGAGCGGCCTTTGGTTTCGCCGGGGGCGTATCCGCTCAGGGTGTTGTCGTCGCGCCCGAGGGTGAAGCGGAACGACGGTTTCCCGGCATAGAGGCGCGTATGATCGCGGCACAGCGCCCCTTGCTTGCGGATCCCCACGGCGACCCATTCGCCGTCGATCACCTGCTCCATGCGGGCCGAATCGGCCTGGATGTTGACCCGTTCGGGGATGGATTCCAGACCCGGGGTCTGGGCGGCCGCCGGCCATGCGGCCAGCAGCAGCCCGACCGTCCAACGTGATTTCAGTGTGTTCATCACAGTTCGTATTTGAAGGTGTAGGTGCGGCCGCCGACGCGCACGGCAACCTGGAAGCGGTCGGCCGTCGAGTTGCGGTCGGGAACGATGGCGATCGAGCCCCGGCGCTCGTCATCCTCCGGGGCGATGACGGTCACGATCCAGAGCTCTTCGCCGGGCTGCTTCTCCATTTCGACGGCATAGGCCGGACGCTGCTCCTTTTTGCGGTAGGCGTTCGAGACCCAACCCTCCTCCTGCTGGATGTGGAGGGGCTTGCAGCCGGAACTCTTGATGCGGATGTTGTTGCCGTCGTCGAAACGGGTGCTGAGCGTTCCGTCCTTGGCGAAGGAGACCGTCGCGGGGCAGAGGTTGAAGTGGATGCCGACGGTTCCGGCGGCATCGCCCGAGGCGTGGTCGACGATCACCAGCAGTCCGTCCTGCGTCGAGAAGAGGGCCCGGCGGTGGGTCAGCCCCTTGTAGGAGGGGTTTTCGGTCACCAGCAGCGTCTGCTCGGGCGATGTCTCCCAGTGAAGGAGCTTCGAATCGGTGGTCTCGAGATTGCGGTTGTCGAGCGTCAGGGTGTTGTGGACGCGGGTCTGGCGGAACCAGTTGCGCTGGGCCAGCACGGCGCTGTCGCCGCCGTAGACGTAGCTGCCCGAATCGGGGAAGAAGTTGCGTCCGCGGTGCCAGTATTCGAAGGTTCCGTTGTCGGGCTGGTTGTGCCAGAAGGCCGGAGGTCCGGCCTTGACGACGGTGACCGTGGCATCCATGTCCCAGCCGGAGCGCAGCGTGTAGAATCCCGATTGAGGGAACTGCTGCGAGGTGTAGTCGGGAAGGGCTCCGCGTTGGCCCTCCGAGGCGAACCATTCGAGCTGCCGGTCGTCGGGGAAGACGCGGCTCCAACTGCGGAACTGGTTGAGGAGCGAGGCCTTGTCGTGGCTCTTCGTATCACCGAACATCGGGTTCGAGTAGTCGGGGAAGAGCAGGTTCCACGTCACGGTGGTCATCTTGTGGACGGTCTCGATGTAGCTGGCCGGGAATTCCTCCTCGAAACCGTTCAGACGGGCCATGCCGAGGGCCTTGAGGAAGATGTCGATGGCGGCGATGTGGTATCCGAAGTCGAGTTCGAACTGCATGCCGTCGGGATAGACCTGTATGCCGATTTCGCGGTTGAGGATCTCGATGCCGCTGCGGCGCCATTCGGGGGCTTCGCGGAATTCGGGGAAGTAGATGCCGGCGAAGAGCATGCGCTGGGCCTCGAAGAGCAGGTGATTGCCCTTTTCGGAGTAGTTGTTGAGGACGTGGTCGGCATGCTGGCGGTAGGTGCGCAGGAAGAGGTTCAGGAATTCGGGCGTGAAGCGCGGCGACTGGATCGTGAGGGCGAATTCGGTCAGCAGGTCCTGCAGCCGGCGCCCGGCCTCCATCGGACGCCATGCGAAGCGGATGTTTTCGCGTTCGGCGGCGATCTCCTCCTGTGAGGCGCCGGCGGCCTGCAACCGTTCGACGCCGTCCAGCGGATTCTTCTTCACCCAGTCGGTGTACTGGTCGATCCAGGCATCGATGTAGCGGTTGTCGTGGGTCAGGTAGTAGCACTTGGCGAGCGGAATGAACCAGTAGTGGCGGTGCAGCTGCCAGCGGAGTTCGTTGTCCTTGACGGGCCAGTATCGCCAGTCGATGTCGTCGCCGTAGAAGAAGGAGGGTTGATAGCCCTTGTGGGCGTAGAACTTGTGTTCGAGGGCTTCGTCGGCCTGCCGCTGTTCGAGTTTGCTGACCTTGACGTTCTGGAGGTCGAGCCCGTAGAGGGCGACGGCTTTGCGCGTGCGGAAATACCGGAGCAGCTCCTTGTCGGCAGCTTCGAAGTTGCCCTTGTCGACGGCCCGCTTGACGGCCTTCAGAGCGGGGCGGTCGAGATCGAGCAGGTCGTAGAGCGATTTTTCGTCGCCGAGGGTCGGGACCTCACCGGCCAGCGTCGTGGAGCCGATTGCCAGCAGGGCGGCGCACAGCGCCATTGCAAATCGTTTCATGTCGGTGGTTTTGAGTTTGTCGGTTATCGGGTTGTTGAACTATTTCAGGTTGTATTTCCGGCCGTCGATCTTCACGCGGATGCCGTCTTTGCGTCCGACGGCCTCGATGCGGTGGTCTTCGGCCCGGTCGACGGGCAGCAGCACGGTGATGAAGCGGAGCGTCTGCCCGGGGCGTTTGTCGGCCGTGAAGGCGCAGGCCGGACGCGGATGACGCTCGCGGTAGCGGTAGGAGACCCATCCCTCCTGGGGGATCATCTCTTCGGCGCCGAAGACGCGGAGCATCAGATTGTTGCCGTCGTCGTAGCGCGTCGTCACGCAGCAGGCCGCGGAGTCGGCTTCGGGCGAACCTTCGGCCAGATTCCAGTGGAGCATGACGCGGCCCGAGGCCTCTCCCTCGGCGCGATCCTCGATGACGAAGAATCGCCGGTCGACGAACCAGACCGTGCGTCGGTGGGTGAGCCCCTCGTAGGAGGGGTTCTCGACCGTGAGGATGTCGCACTTCGCGTCGGTCTGCCAGCGGATGCATTTCGAGTCGGTGGTTTCGAGATTCCGGCCGTCGAGCGTCAGGGTGTTGTGGACGCGGGTTTGGCGGAACCAGTTGCGCAGGTCGTTGACCTGCTTGTCGCCGGCGTAGACGTAGCACCCCGAATCGGGCAGGAAGTTGCGGCCGCGGGACCATATTTCGAAGGTTCCGTTGTCGGGCTGGCAGTGCCAGAAGCCCTTCGGGCCGGCCTTGAGGATCATCACCGTGGCATCCTGCTCCCAGCCGTTGCGCAGGACGTAGAATCCCGACGTGGCGTATGCGCGCGAGAGGTAGTCGGGGGCCGAGCCTTCACGGCCCTCGGTGGCGCGCCAGCGGATGAAGGCATTGTCGGGGAAGACCTGCATCCATTCGCGGTAGGAGGCCAGCAGCTGGGCCTTGTCGTGCTGGCGGTTGTCGCTGAAGAGCGGGGTGGTGTAGTCGGGGTAGGAGCAGTTGAGGTGGACGTCGATCATGCGTTCGACGGTGGCGAGGTATTCGGCTGGGAATTCGCCGCGATACCCGTTGGCATCCATCATGCGCAGTGCCTTGAAGAAGATGTTGATCGATTCCAGATGGTAGTGCGGGTCGAGTTCGTACTGCATGCCGTCGTCGTAGACCTGGCGGCGGATTTCGCGGTTGAGGATCTCGACGCCGGTAGCGCGCCAGCGGGCGGCATCGCGGAATTCGGGGAAGAAGGCTCCGGCGAAGAGCAGCCGCTGGGCCTCGAAGAGCAGATGGTTCCCCGAGGCGGAGAAGTGGCCGAGGATGTGTTCGGCATGACGGTGGTAGTTGTCGAGGAACCGCAGGAGGAACTCCCCGTCGAAGGCCCGGGCCGGCAGGAAGTAGAGGAACTGCTGGATCTGGTATTCGAGCCGGTCGCTCACCTCGAGCGGGCGCCAGGCGAAGAAGACGTTGTCGGCCTGGCTCCAGTCGCCGGAGCGCCCCCGGTCGTACCCTTCGAGGGGGTTCTTGCGGATCCAGTCGAGGTATTCGGCACACCACTCCGTGGCGTAGCGTTCGTCGCCCGAGCGGCGGTAGGCCTTGCCCATGGGCACCCACCACTTCATGCGGTGCAGCTGCCAGCGGAGTTCGTTGTCCTTGACGGGCCAGTATTGCCAGTCGATGTCGTCGCCGTAGAAGAACGAGGGCTGGTATCCCGAGTGGACGAAGAAGCGGTGTTCGAGCGCCTCGTCGGCCCATCGCTGTTCGTCGGCGGAGATCACCACCGAATCGAGATCAACGTCGGGGCAGACGACGCCCCGGCGCGTCCGGAAATATTCCAGCAGAGCCTGGGTGGCGGCCTGGTCATCGCCGGCCGTATGGAGCCGGGCTACGCGTTCGAGCCCCGGGCGCGAGAGGTCCAGCAGGGCGAAGACCGTCGTGTCGCCGCATGCTTCGTCGGACGGCGTGCCGGAGGCGGTCTTGCTGTGTAGGGCAGAATTCCCGGAGCGGGCTTCGGCGCAGAGGAGCGTTCCGACGAAGAGCATCGTCAGCAGTGGAAGAATCAGCGGGCGGATTTTCATGGGTATCGTAGTTTTTGTGGTATTCGGATCACGAGGTGCGGGCCTGCGGGCCTTCCCCGACGCAAGAACAAAGATACGACAAACTGCCGAGCCGTTTTATCAGGATTTCATAATCCTCGGCGGAAAATCTGCAAAGCGATTTCAGTTTTGTGCAGTCCGATGCGGAATTTGTTGAATCTGGCGGTTGCCGAGCGGGCTGTGGCGGCTTTTGGGACAAATTTGGGATTCGATTCTACAAAATCGAAAGGCTTTTGGACACGATTCGGGATTTCGGGGACAAACTCCGGGGTCCCGGACTGTGGAATTTTCTACCTTTGTAGAGGAGAAAAACGGCCCGGACCGTACCCTTTCGTCGAGACATCGGATGGAATCCCGCCGGGGATTTCGCCGCAAGGCGTCCCGATGCGGAAGAGCGGCCGGCCGCCTCCGCCACCGATCTGCAACCCGAAACCGCCTATGAACCTTTTGACCTCCACCGCTCCGTTCGCCACGCTTGCGACGCTCATAGCGGCCGCCGATACGGCTGCCGCTCCGGCTCCTGCCTCCAAACCGGGGGCTGCCGCCGACCGGAATCCCGATATCATCGTCATCATGACCGACCAGCAGACGGCCCGGGCCATGTCCTGTGCCGGCAATCCGTGGGTGCGGACCCCGGCCATGGATGCCCTGGCGGCCGACGGCGTGCGCTTCACGCGGGCCTATTGCCCCTATCCGCTCAGCGGACCCTGCCGGGCTTCGCTCATCACGGGGCGGATGCCCTTCGAGGTGGGGGCCACGGACAACGGCGTGCGTCCGTCGGACGAAGCCATGCGTCAGGGAATCGGCCATCGTCTGTCGGCGGCCGGCTACGAGTGCCTCTACGCCGGGAAATGGCACGTCCCGGAGGTGAATCTTCCCGATTCGGGGACGGGTTTCCGCCGCATCTCGAAGATGGACGATCCGACGCTGGCCGAGGCATGCGATGCGGCGCTGGCCGAGTACGACGGCCGACGTCCGCTCTTTCTGGTGGCCTCGCTGCTCAATCCGCACGAGATCTGCGAATACGGCCGCAACGAAACGCTGCAATACGGCGAACTGGAACCCTTCGCCACGGAGGATTGCCCGAATCTGCCGGCCAACTTCATGCCGTCGACCTATGCGGCCGAGGCGCTGACGCTCGAACGCTCGGCCTCGCCGCGCTATCACGATACCTACACCTATACGCAGGATGACTGGCGCCGTTATCTGTACGCTTACTACCGCTTCGTCGAACGCGTCGACCGCGAGGTGGGGCGTATTGTCGAGGTGCTGAAGCGCCGCGGACTGTACGACGATGCGGTGATCCTCTTCCTGTCGGATCATGGCGACGGGGCGGCGGCTCACGGCTGGAACCAGAAGTGGTGCCTGCAGGAGGAGGTGGTCAACGTGCCGCTGGTCGTCAAGGCGCCGAAGGGCCGCGGACTGCGCGGTGCGGTCAACCGTGAGGCGCTGTCGAACGTCGGGCTGGACCTCTACGCCACGCTCTGCGATTATGCCGGCGTGGAGCTCGATCCGGCGGTTTATCGCGGACGGAGCCTGCGGCCGGTGGCCGAGGGACGGGCGACGACGCTCCACGAGGAGATCTTCGTCGAGACGCTGCTTTCGGGTGTCGGCATGCGGGGCTGGAGTATCGTCGGGCCGCGTTACAAATACATCCTCTACCAGTGGGGCCGCAACCGCGAGGCACTCTATGATCTGGAGGCGGATCCGGGCGAGATGGTCAATCTGGCCGTCGACCGGCGCTATCGGGCCGAACTCGACCGCATGCGCCGGACGCTCTACGAATGGGGCCAGCGGATCGGCGAGGCGCGTCTGATCCGCAATCTGCGCCCCTTTGCCGAGGCCGGGGAGTGATTCCCGCCGATTTCGGGCGGCCGGCAGCCGGAGCGATCCGATCCATTCGGCACCGTCCGTGCCACATCCATACCCAATCTGAAAACAAACGAAAACCAACCGTTGACCGGAACCCTACCATGAAAAACCTCGAAATCCTGCGGACGGGAGCACGCTGTGCCGTCGTGCCGCTGACACTGGCGACCCTGCCGGGTTGCGACGGCGGAGAGCCCAAACGCCCCAACATTCTCGTGATGATGACCGACGACCACACGGCCCAGGCCATGAGCTGCTACGGGAGCCTGCTGGTCGAGACCCCGAATCTGGACCGTCTGGCGCGCGAGGGGATGCTCTTCGAGAACTGCTACGTCTCGAACGCCATCTCGGGCCCCTCGCGGGCCTGCATCCTCACGGGCAAGTACAGCCACGTAAACGGCTTCACGGACAATTCGCGCACCTTCGACGGCGATCAGCCCACCTTCCCCAAGCTGCTGCACGAAGCGGGCTACCAGACGGCGATGATCGGCAAGTGGCACCTGAATTCCGATCCGCAGGGGTTCGATTTCTGGAGCATCCTCGTGGGGCAGGGCGAGTACTACGCGCCGCAGTTCATCGAGAACGGCGAGCCGCGCACCGAGCCGGGCTACGTCACGGACATCATCACAGACAAGGCCCTCTCGTTTCTCGAGCGGCGGGATCCTTCGCGGCCTTTCGCCATGCTCTACTACCACAAGGCGCCGCACCGCAACTGGATGCCGGCGCAGCGTCACCTGGGCATCAACGACGAGCGGGTCTATCCCGAGCCGTTCAACCTGCTGGACGACTATTCGGGACGGGGCAGTGCGGCCCGAGAGCAGGCCATGGAGATCGGGCGCGACATGTGGCCGGAGTGGGATCTGAAGCTGATGACGCCCGAGGAGCTGGCCCAGTCCTACGTGCTCGAGAGCACGGGCGATGCCAACAAGGATGACGTCGCACGGGCCAACAACTGGCGCAGCAGCGTCATGCAGTACCAGGCGGCCTACAACCGCATGACCGACGAGGAGAAGGCGCGTTGGAACGAGGCCTACGCTCCGCGCATTGCCGAGTACGAACGTCTCCGGAAGACGGCCACGCCCGACGAGATGACGCGCTGGAAGTACCAGCAATATATGAAGGACTACTGTGCGGTGATCCAGGCCGTGGACGAGAACGTGGGGCGTCTGCTGGACTATCTGGAGCAGACGGGCGAGCTCGACAACACGATCATCGTCTATACTTCGGACCAGGGCTTTTTCCTGGGCGAGCACGGCTGGTTCGACAAGCGCTTCATGTACGAGGAGTGCCAGCGCACGCCGCTGCTGGTCCGCTATCCGCCGCTCGTAGGGGCCGGGACGCAGAGCCGAGCCCTGGCCATGAACATCGATCTGGCGCCGACGTTCGTCGATCTGGCCGGGCTTCCGGTTCCGGACGACATGCAGGGACGTTCGCTGCGCGACGTGCTTGCCTCGGGGGGCGCGACGCCCGAAGGGTGGCGCACGGGGGTCTATTACCATTATTACGAGTATCCGTCGTGGCACTCGGTCAAGCGTCACTACGGCATCCGCACGGCCGACTACAAGCTCATCCACTTCTACAACGACGTGGACGAATGGGAGCTCTACGACCTGAAACACGATCCGCACGAGATGCAGAACGTCTATAACGATCCCGCCTATGCCGACGTCCGCACGCAGCTGCATGCCGATCTGGAGCGTCTGCAGCGCGAATGCGGCGATATGGACCCCTGCGAACGGGAGTATGAATTCTTCCGGGGGTCGGATCACCTCGAATAGCAATCGGCAAACCACACCAAAACTCATCCAACACGGGCGGCCGATCCGACGGACCGGCACCCGGACCCAAAACTGCAACGATATGGACAGACGAGAATTTCTGAAAACTTCGGGCTGGACCCTGCTGGGGCTTGCGGCCGTGAATACCCTGCCGGGCTGCTCGCGCCTCGGGGACGGGGAGTCGCTTCCCGACGAGGTGAAGCGCGGTTTTCCTTCGCTTCGGGATCTGAAGGTCTTCTGGGGCGACGTGCACAACCATTGCAACGTGACCTACGGCCACGGCGATCTGTCGGATGCCCTTGCGGCGGCCGAGCAGCAGCTGGATTTCGTCTCGGTGACGCCGCACGCCATGTGGCCCGACATCCCGGGCGAGAACGACCCCCGGCTGAACTGGGTGATCGGCTACCACACGGCGGCCTTCCGGCGCCTGCGGGCCGGCGGCTATGAGAAGTACCGGCAGATGATCGAGGCGGCGAACCGTCCGGGACGCTTCCTGACCTTCGTCTCCTACGAGTGCCACAGCATGGAACACGGCGACCATGTGGCGTTGTTCCGCGATTTAGACGTGCCGCTGGTCGAGTGTACGTCGGTCCCCGATCTGAAGGAGAAGCTGCGCGGCTATGCCTGCTACGTGACGCCCCACCACATGGGCTATCAGACGGGTTTCCGCGGCTACAACTGGGCGGCCTTCCCGGACAACGATCCGCAAACTCCGTTCGTGGAGATGTTTTCGCGTCACGGCCTGGCCGAGAGCGACACGGGCGACTACGACTATCTGCACGACATGGGTCCGCGCGTCTGGGAGGGGTCGATCCTCTACGGACTGGAGCAGGGCCACAAGTTCGGTCTGATGTGTTCGACGGACCAGCATGCCGGGTATCCGGGCAGCTACGGCGACGGCCGGATCGGCGTCTACGCTTCGTCGCTGGATCGCAACGAACTGTGGGATCAGATGGGCCGTCGGCACGTCTGCGGCGTGACGGGCGACAAGATCAAGATCGATTTCCGCATCAACAACGGCGTTCCGGGCGACGTCATCCGCGCCTCGCGCCGCGAAATCTACCTCAATGTCGAGGGGCAGAATGCCATCGACTACGTCGACGTGATCAAGAACGGCCGGTGCGTGGCGCGGATGAATGCCCCCTTCCGGGCCCCAGCGCCCGCCGAAGAGGTGCTCCGCGTGAAGATCAAGGTCAACTTCGGCTGGAACCGCGAGGAGGAGTACGTCCACTGGACGGGCCGTCTGCAGCTGACCGAGGGATCGATCGACGATCTTCAGACGTGTTTCCGCGGGGCGGCCTTCACCTCGCCGCAACCGGGCGAGACGGAGTTCCACACGCGGGTCAACCGGGTCGTGGAGCGTGATGCGCGGAGTGTGGTGCTGGACCTCTATTCGACGAAGAATCCCAACGTGATGACGCCGGCCATGCAGGGCGTGGTGCTCGACCTCACGGCGCCGCGCGGGGCACGTCTGGTGGCGGAGTTCAACGGCCAGCGCTACGAACACACGATCGAGGAGCTGCTCGAAGGGGCTCGGGCCCATTTCCTGCGGGGATGGCTCTCGGAGGCGATCCAGTTCGAACGGGCCCAGCCCGAGGCGGCCTTCTGTGTCGGTCACCGCATGGTCGACACCGAGCCGCAGCGCGATACGGATTACTACTACGTGCGGGTGCGCCAGCGCGACGGACAGTGGGGCTGGTCGTCACCGATCTGGGTGGAACGCGTCTGACGATGGAACGCTGTGCCATAGGAATTGATCTGGGCGGGACTTCGGTGAAGTACGCCCTGGTCGACGCTTCGGGGCGGATTCTCTTCGTCGGGGAGCATGCTTCCCGGGCGGCGGAGGGCGTCGAGGCGGTTCTGGAGGCGATTCTGCGGGGCGTTGAGGCCTGCCGGGCCCATGCCGCACGGCAGGGGATTGCGCCGGCCGGTGTGGGAATCGGCACGCCGGGCGTGGTCTCGGAGGAGGGTCGCACGGTGCTGGGCGGTGCCGAGAACATCGCCGGGTGGGAGCATCTCCCGCTTGCCGACCGGATCGAACGGGCGACGGGCCTGCCCTGCATGGCCTGTAACGATGCCAATGCCATGGCGTGGGGCGAGACGCTCTACGGTGCGGCACGCGGGGCGACGGACGTGATTTTCGTGACGGTGGGCACCGGTATCGGCTGCGGTGCGCTGATCGGCGGCCGGCTTTTCCGCGGCTACCGCAACCGCGGACTGGAGATGGGCCACATCACGGTCAAGTGCGACGGCGAACGGTGTGCCTGCGGCGGGGTGGGGTGTCTCGAACACTACGCCTCGACGGCGGCTCTCGTGCGGCGTTTTTGCGAGCTGAGCGGTCTGCCGCAGGCCGACGGCCGCGAGGTGGTGAGCCGTTATCGGGCGGGCGATCCGGCGGCCGTCCGGGCGCTGGAGGAGCACTGGGGATACCTCTCGCACGGCATCGCCTCGATGATCAACCTCTTTGCTCCGCAACGGGTCGTTGTCGGAGGCGGCATCTCGGAGGCGGGCGAATTCTACCTCGAACATCTGCGCGAGGGGGTTCGCCGGCAGGTGATGGAGGTCTGCGGCGGTGAGACGCAGATCGTGGCCGCGCAACTGGGCAACCGGGCCGGATGTCTCGGTGCTGCGGGGCTGATCCTCGGGACGGAGATGCGGTGACGCGGGGCTGATCCTCGGGGAGAAGATGCGGTGCTGCGGGGCTGATCCTCGGGGAGGAGATGCGGTGACGCGGGGGCGGTTTGCCCGGTACGGCGGCGTGGAATGGCGGCCGGTGATCGATCGCACTCACGCGGTCGTGCCGCCGTTCGACCGTGTGATGCCCGCCTTCGTATCATTGGCCTGTCGTCAGGACGGATTCTTTCTGCAAACCATGCGGATTCCGCATGGAGTTTTTCCATAAAACGAACCGATCATGAAACGAATTGCGATACTGGTTGCCGCCCTGATGGCGGCCTCGGGAGCCTTGGCGCAGCTTCCGGCCGAGCAACACCTCGACAAAACGGCGCTCCGCCCCCGTTACCGACAGTGGATGCAGCCTGTGGGCGGCGTGGTGGTGACGCAGAATCCGCCGTCACTGCTCTGGCCCGCGGGCGGCGAAGGTGTCACGGGCTATCGGGTCGAACTCTCGCCGTCGCCGGAATTCCCCGCCGAGCGGACGCTTGTCAGCCGGCAGCCGTGGGCGGTCTGAGCCCTTCATGAGCCGCTCGCCGCAGGGCGCTACTGGTGGCGGGTGACGACCTTCGCCGAGGGACGCGATCCGCAACGCTCGCAGACGTGCGAGTTTGTCGTGACGGATTCCGTGCGGCGCTTCGCCACCCCGACGGGCGACGAACTCGTGCGGCGGGTTGCCGCGCAGTCGCATCCCCGGCTCTACGTGACGGGCGACCACCTCGCCGAACTGCGCCGGCGGGCCGCGTCGAATCCCGAGGCGCGGGAGTTTCTCACCCGCAGCCGCGCGAAGATCGACATGGAGCCCGTTCCGGTGGCACCGACGCGGCCGCGCGATACGACGGGCATGAGCCCCTTCCAGAAGCGCTCGCTCATCAACTTCATGTACCACAAGTTCGGCGAGGTGGTTACGCAGCCGATCATCGACTTCTCGCTGGCTTGGCTCTTGACGGGCGACGAGTCGTGGCGTACGGCCGTGGTGCGCCATGCGCGGCATGTGGCGGCCCTTCCGGTCGACAGCGACGCCACGTCGGAGGACTTCAACCGCTCGGCCATCATGTACGGGCTGGCCTTCGGCTACGACACGGCCTGCGAGCGGATGACCCCGGACGAACGGGCTGCCGTGCTCGAAGCAATCCGGGTGCGGGGCGAACGCTTCTTCCGGCAATACGTCCGCGATTTCGAGTGCCACTCGATGGACAACCATGTCTGGCAGCACACCTTCCGCAACTTCTTCTTCACGGCCCTTGCCACGCTGGGCGATCTGCCCGAGGCCGAACGCTGGCTGCGCTACTGCTACGAGGTGTGGTGCGGACGCTTCCCGATTCTGGGGGGCGACGACGGCGGCTGGCACGACGGCAGCAGCTACATGCAGGCCAATCTGGTGACGTTCATCTACGTGCCCTTCGTGCTGACGCGGCTGACCGGCGTCGATGTCTGCGCCCTGCCGTGGTAGGCCTACCTGCGGTCGGGCCTGGTCGACTGCTTCCCGAAGGACTCCTACGCCACGGGCTTCGGCGACGACTACGAGAAGATGACCTCCCCGACGCAGCTCTACATGGGCTTTGCCGATGCGCTGGCCCGCGAGACGGGAAGCGGTCTGGCGCGCTGGTATGCCGACCGGCTGATCGGCCCGGATCCGACGGCGCTCTACCGTTCGAAGGGCTTCACCCTCTATCGGATCCTCACCGACAAGCCCGTCGACTGCGTGGCGCCCGAGGCGCCGGCCCGCAATACGTCGCGTTTCTATCCCGATGCGGGCTTCTCGCTCATGCATACCGATCCGGCCGATGCGTCGGACGATCTGATGGCGGCCTTCTTTGCCCTGCCGTTCGGCTCGACGGGCCATGCCCACGCCGCCCACAACGGCTTTACGATCAACTACGGCGGCCGTCAGCTCTTCGGCGGCACGGGCTACTACTCGAATTTCAACGACCGCCACACGCTGCTGCACTACCGCACGCGGGGCCACAATACGATCCTGGCCGACGGCCTGGCCCAGGTGATCGGCGAGAACGGCTACGGCTGGCTGGCCCGTTTTGCCGACACCGAGGCGCTGACCTATACGCTGGGCGACGCCTCGCACGCCTACGATTCGATCCGCACGCCGTTCTGGATCGACCGCATGCAGAAGTCCGGCGTGGAGTATACGCGGGAGAACGGCCTCGGAGATCCGGGTGTGACGCGCTTCCGGCGCCACTTCCTCTTCCTGCGCCCCGACGTGATCGTCATCTACGACGAACTGGCGGCCCGAGAGCCCGTCACCTGGAGCTGGCTGCTGCACAGCCATCACCGGCTGATGCGTTGCGGCGATTTGGCCGTCGCGGCTTCGAACGGCGTGGCCGAAGGCCGGATGGACCTCTTCACGACCGGAGATCTGGAGCTGACGCTGACCGACCGGTTCTTCTCGCCGGCCATCAACTGGAAAAAGCGTACGGGCCCCGACGGCCGGGTTCAGGAGTATGTGAACCAGTGGCATTCGTCGTTCACGACTCCGGAGAAGCATGCCGCACAGCGATTCCTGGCCATCTTCCGCATCACGCCCGACGGAGGGCGGACGGTCCGTCTTAAACGCCTCAGCGACGGATCGTTCCGCGTCGGGGCGTGGACCGTGCGGGCCGAACTCGATGCCTCACGTCCGCCCCGCCTCGAGGTGACGGACCGTCACGGAAACGCCGTGCTCTACAACACGGCGGAATCGACGATCGGCGGCAGTACGCTGATCCGGCAGGCCGATGCGCCGCAGCGGGAGCTGATCGACGTTGTGCCCGCGTCGGTACGCTGAGCGCTGCCGTTGGGCCGCGAGCCGAGGGGGATGAGGTGAATTGATTCGCCCGGAGGAGCTCCCCCGGGGCGGAATGGCCCGGCCCAACGACTCCGCTGACGGTTGAAAAATGCATCGGGACTTCGTAGTTTGCAAAAAAAAGTGTAAATTTAACGTTTGTATAGCTACGTCATGCCCATGCCTGGATTCCGTCATACGCTTCTCTGGTGCCTGCTGCTTCTGCTGACCTCGCCTTCGTTCGGTGCCATCGAATTCAAAACCCTTTCGGTCAACGACGGCCTCTCGCAATCGACCGTGCTGGCTCTGGCCCAGGACCCCCTGGGGCGCATCTGGATGGGAACGCAGGACGGTCTGAACTGTTACGACGGTTACGACTTCACGGTCTATCGTCATGTCGAGGGCGATCCCGGCAGCCTGGATGACAACACGGTCAACACGCTGCTCTGCGACGGGGGGCTGCTCTGGATCGGAACGGCCTCGGGACTTTCGTGCTACGATGCCGCGACGGGACGCTTCGAGAATTTCCGCCTCGAAGGGCGTCCCATGCCGGTTTCGGACATCGCACGGCAGGAGGACGGCAACCTGCTGCTGGCCACGGATCTGGGAATCGTGCTGTTCGATCGGCGGTCGCGCACGCTCGAAATCCGGACCTATCTGAAGGGAATCAGCGTGCATACGATCTGCCCGTCGCGCGAGGGGTTCCTGGTCGGCGCCTCCGACGGCATCTATACCTACTCGACGACCTACGGCAATGCCATCCGGATCCTTCCGCAGATGGCCCGTTTCGACATTGCATGCATCGTCGCCGCCGAAAACGGCTACTGGGTGGCGACACACGGCAACGGCCTCTATCGGCTGGATGCGAACCTGCAGGTCGAGGCCCGGTATTCGGTGGCGACCCATCCCGGACTGGTCTCGGACTACATCCGCGTGCTGCGCCGGGATTCCGACGGCCGGCTCTGGATCGGAACCTTCGACGGACTTTCGATCTTCGACCCCCGTACGGAACACTTCGAAAAATATGTCTATACGCCCCGTCCCGGTTCGCTGAGCCACAACTCGATCCGTTCGATCTTCATCGACGATCAGCGCGGCGTGTGGCTGGGCACCTACTACGGCGGTGTGAGCTACTACCATCCGCTGGCCCGGCGCTTCGGGGTGTTGCAGCATGATCCGGCGCGCAATTCGCTGGGCGACAATACGGTGAGCTGTATTGTCGAGGATCCGGCCTCGCAGGCCCTCTGGATCGGCACCAACGACGACGGCGTGAATCGCTACGACCGTCGCACGGGACATTTCGAGGAGTTCAACGCCGCATCGGGCTCGCTGCTCTCGAACAACGTCAAATGCATCCTGCCCGACGGCCGTGGAACACTCTGGATCGGAACCCATGCCGGCGGTCTGACGCGCATGGATGTCGTCACCCGGCGCACGCGCCACTATTCGGTCAATGGCTCGATCCCGATCAACAACAGCTGCTACGCCCTGCTCCGGGAGGACGACGGCACCCTCTGGGTCGGAACGCTCAACGGATTGTTGGCGTTTGACCCCGCAACGGGGCGGTTCGGGCGTCACCCCTGTACGGATTACGAACCGCGCCTGGGATCGCTGCCGATCACGGCTCTCTACCGGGATTCGAAGCGCCGCGTCTGGATCGGATCGCAGAACGGACTCTACTGCTGGGACCCCGAGCGGAAACAGGTCCTGTCGTGCGAGCTGATTCCGTCGGATGAAAATACCCCCCCCCGATCGCGGGAGGCCATCATCATGTGCGTAACCGAAGATTCGCATCGTAACATCTGGGTCGGGGCCCGGCAGGGGCTCTTCCGGTTCAATGCCGCCGACCAACGCTTTACGCGCTATACGGTGGCCGACGGGCTGCCCAACGACTTCGTCTATGGCATTCTCGAGGACGAACTTTCGCGCCTCTGGATCTCGACCAATGCCGGACTGGCCTGCTTCGACGTCTCGAAGAACACGTTCCGCAACTATACGCTCCGCGACGGCATTGCCAACAATCAGTTCACGCCCTATGCCTATTGCCGGAGCCGCGACGGCATCTTCTGGTTCGGCGGTCTGGGCGGCATCACCTGGTTTCGGCCCCACGAACTGGTGGACAACCCCTTTGCACCGGCGGCCCGGATCATGGAGGTCTCGGTGGCCGATGCTGAGGACGACCGCCGTGTGAAGATCGAACGCGATTCGGTGGGTCAGGTTGTCCGGGCGGCATTCCCGTCGGTGAGGAACATCTTCTCGATCCGTTTCGTGGCGGTCAACCCGCTGGCGGCCGGACGCAATACCTTTGCCTACAAGCTCGAGGGGTTCAACACGCGGTGGTATGAAACGACGAACCGCGAGGCCAGCTACTCGAACCTCAAACCCGGACACTACCTCTTCCGGGTGCGTGCGGCCAACAACGACGGCCGCTGGAGCGACGAGGTGGCGACGGTCGAGATCCGCGTTCTTCCGATGTGGTGGCAGACGCTGGCGGCCCGCATGTTGTGGGTGTTGCTGATCCTGGCGGCCATCGGCGGGGTGATAGCGGCGGTTTTCGGTCGCATGAAGATGAAGATCCAGCTGCAGATGGAGCGGCTGAAACACGAATCCGCCGAGGAGCTGAGCCAGGAGAAGATCCGCTTCTACATCAATCTCTCGCATGAACTCCGCACGCCGCTGACTCTGATTCTCTCGCCGCTGCAGGAGATCCGCGACCACGGCACGACGGACAAATACGTCTCCTCGCGTCTCGACTATATCCGGCGCAACAGCCTGAAACTGCTGCACCTGATCAATCAGATGCTCGACTACCGCAAGGCCGAGCTGGGGGTATTCCGCATGCGGGTGGCCGAGCAGGATGTCGATGCCATCGTGGCGGAGGTCTTCTCGATGTTCGAGGAGGTGGCCCAGAACCGCGACATGGATTACATTCTCAGTTCGGATCTCAAGGGGGAGTTGCTGCCCGTCGACCGGATGTTCCTGGAGATGATGCTGACCAATCTGCTTTCGAACGCCTTCAAGTTTACGCCCGACGGCGGCATGATCCGTGTGGCGCTGCAGCGGGGTGAGGGGTGCTTCCGGCTGCAGGTGCGCGACAACGGAATCGGCATCACCCCCGAACAGCAGGCGCATATTTTCGAGCGTTTCTACCAGGGCAGCGAATCGTCGGCCGGGTCGGGAATCGGGCTGTCGATCGTGCAGCGGATCGTCGAACTGCACCAGGGGTCGATCACCCTGCGCAGCGAGCCGAACCGTTTTTCGGAGTTCACCATCACGCTGTCGGACACGCTGGAGAGCTATCCCGCCGAGAAACGGGCCCGTGACAACGACGTTCGGGCCTCGATCATCCGCGATGCGGAGCGGTCGCAACCCGAGGCCTGGCTGGGTGACGACGGCTTGCAGCCTCTGGTAGAGGATTCCGAGGAGGAGAAACGCGGTACGATCCTCATTGCCGAAGCCAATGCCGAGGTGGCGCGCTACATGTCGGACCATTTCCGCAAGCGGTACCATGTTGTTTCGGTGGCCGACGGGAACGAGGCGCTCGAACGGTTGAAGAGCCTCGAACCCGATCTGATCATAGCCGACCGGATGCTGCCCGGCATCGACGGTCTGAAACTGTGCCAGACGGTGAAGCAGAATATCCGCACGTGTCACATTCCGGTGGTGATTCTGGCCCCCGAGGGGAGTCTCGAGGCGCAGATCTCGGGCATCGAGGCCGGTGCGGACAGTTATCTGCCGATGCCTCTGTCGATATCGCTGCTGTCGGCCAAGGTGCAGAATCTGCTCAAGGCCCGTTACCGGATGCGGCACCACTTTTCGGAGGAGACGGAGATCGATCCCGACAAGATTGCCTCGAATTCGATGGACGGCGAATTCCTCAAGAAGGCGATCCGCATCGTCGAGGAGAATCTCGACAACGAGGAGTTTTCATCGAACGACTTCAGCAAGGCGTTGTGCATGAGCCGTTCGAACCTGCACCTGAAGATGAAGTCCATCACGGGCGAATCGACGACGAAATTCATCCGCAAGATTCGTTTCAACCGGGCCTGCCGGTTGTTGCTTGACCGCAAGTATTCGATTGCGGAGATCAGTTCGATGGTAGGGTTCAATTCGCCCTCCTATTTTGCGACGAGTTTCAAGAAGCACGTCGGGTGCCTGCCCACGGAGTATGTGCGCAACCGTACGCGCGGCGATCGGGACAAGGAGACCCGCGACGGCCGGGAGAGTGACCGCTCCTCCGGCAGGAAACCTCGCGAGAAGTAGCCTCCCGTCCGGCGACCAGCCTCATCCGGCGTCTTGCCTCACCTGGCGATTAGCCTTACCCGGCGTCCAGCTTCACCCGGTGTCTTGCCTCACCTGGCGATTAGCCTTACCCGGTGTCCAACTTCACCCGGCGTCTTGCCTCACCTGGCGATTAGCCTTACCCGGTGTCCAACTTCACCCGGCGACCCGCCTTATCCAATGCCCCCCTCCTTCTTCCGGATGGACGCCTTCCACCCCCCCCCGCATGAAAAACACCCCTGCGACTCAATGCCGCAGGGGTGTTTTCTTGTTTCGGGCCGAAGCCTCCGAGGAATTCGGCTATTTGAAGAAGATCGAGGAGATCTCCTTGTAGTTGTGGACGCGTTCGATGACATCGGCGAAGATGTCGGCCACCGACAGTACCGTGAATTTATGCAGGTCCTTGTCGGGGTTGAGCGGAATGGTATCCGTGACGATCACCTCCTCGAGGGCGCTGTCGTTGATTCGCTCATAGGCGGGACCCGACAGCACGGGGTGGGTGATGGCGGCGCGGACGCTCTTCGCACCGCGCGACATGAGCATGTCGGCAGCCATGCAGATCGTGCCGGCCGTATCGATCATGTCGTCGACGATCAGGATGTTGCGCCCTTCGACCTCACCGATGGCGGTCATCTTGCCGACGACGTTGGCCTTAGCGCGCTCCTTGTGGGAGATGATGATCGGCGTACCGAGGTGTTTGGCGTAGGTGTTGGCGCGCTTGGCACCACCCATGTCGGGAGCAGCGATCGAGAGGTCCTCGATGTTGAGGCTCTTGATGTAGGGGACGAAGATGCCGCTGGCATAGAGGGCATCGACGGGCACGTCGAAAAAGCCCTGAATCTGATCGGCGTGCAGGTCCATCGTCATCACGCGATCGACGCCTGCGGCCATCAGCAGGTTGGCTACCAGTTTGGCGCCGATCGGCACGCGGGGACGGTCCTTGCGGTCCTGACGGGCCCATCCGAAGTAGGGCATCACGGCGACGACCTTGTAGGCCGAGGCGCGGCGTGCCGCATCGATCATCATGAGCAGTTCCATGAGGTTGTCCGAGGGCGGGAAGGTCGACTGGATGATGAATACCGTGCAGCCACGGATCGACTCATTGTAGCAGGGCTGGAATTCGCCGTCGCTGAAGCGCAGCACTTCGACCTGACCGAGGGTCGTGCCGAAGCTGGCAGCGATTTTTTTGGCGAGATATTCCGAAGCGCGGCCGGAAAAGATCTTGATTTTGTGGATAGCCATAGATTACGGGGATTTTGACGATGCAAAGATAGGATAATAGGATGAAAAAATGCGTCTTGCGGGGTGCGAATTTTCAACAAAAATTAAACTTTCAGGCATGCGTCGATGAAATCGAGAATTTCGTCGCGTCCGAGGCCCTGTTCGGAGGAGCTGACCAGCATGGGCGGAAGCTCCTCCCACTGTTCGGCCAGAGCCGTGCGGAAACGGCCGATACTCTTTTCACGCTGAGCCTTGGAGAGTTTGTCGGCCTTGGTGAAGATGATGCCGAAGGGGATGCCGTTCTGGCCGAGCATCTCGATGAAACGCAGGTCGATGCGCTGGGGTTCGAGGCGGATGTCGACCAGGACGAAGAGGTAGTGGAGGCGTTCGCAGTGCAGGACGTAGTCGGTGATGATGCGTGAGAATTCGCCGCGCTGGACCTTCGACGTGCGGGCGTAACCGTAGCCCGGCAGGTCGACCAGAT
Organism: uncultured Alistipes sp.; assembly: GCA_944321185.1. Classification (GTDB taxonomy): domain Bacteria; phylum Bacteroidota; class Bacteroidia; order Bacteroidales; family Rikenellaceae; genus Alistipes. Next base: position 65,222 of record CALUKH010000001.1, read on the forward strand.
ACCACGCGTCGTTGATTCGGAAGTGGTTGATCAACCGGGTTTTACCGGGTGTTCCGGAGACTTTGGCCAGCCCCTGACGGCCGGTCAGCAGGTTGATCAGCGACGATTTGCCGACGTTGCTGCGCCCGATGAAGGCGATGTCGGGGAGGTTGTCTTTCGGCACCTGGGAGATTCGCTCCGACGAGCATTTGAATTCGGCTTTCGAGATTTGCATCGGTCCGGTTTTTTCGGCAAAGATAGTGTTTATGGGGAGGATCACCAAATTTCGGGCCGGGCTGCCGGGACTGCCGGTCGAGGTCTTCGTGACGGTCGGGATTGTCGGCGATGCCGGGGCCGGCTGGAACGTGCGGGCTATCCGGTGCATGCAATCGGGCTGGGACCGTCGAAGTTGGGAGAGCCGGGTTGCCGGGGCTGCCGGACGGTTGGAGTGTTGAGGCCGTTGAAGCGGAGGGCCGGTCGGGGTCAGCGATGACGGGGGTATTTGTTGTTGAAGCGGTATCCGACGCCGAGCATCAGGAAGTTGGGCATGTGAAAGTCGCGCAGGCTGTATCCGATGTGGAGGTACGAATTGCGGGTCACGGCCACCTTCAGGGCCAGAATCTGGTAGAACGAGCGCAGGTCGCCGCCCTTGTGCAGAACGTTGACACCCAGTCCGATCCCGATGTTGAAGTAGGGCATGACGAATTCGGCGCGTGCCGAGAGGCCGAGGGCGACCTGGCGGATGAACTCCGGATCGGAGGTTTTCAGGTCGTCGATCGTATGGATCGTCTCGGACGAACTGGCCGAGATGACGTTTGCACTGCCGTCGTAGACGCCGTCGAGCGAGACGCCGGCGCGGAACTTGTAGCCGAAGTTGTACATCGGGGCGAAGTTGAATCCCACGACGGTATAGGCATCGGGGGCGGCATACTGTTTGCCGTCGATCTCGACGCCGCGCCGGCGCCACGATCCGAAGAGCGTCAGGTCGTAGCTCACGTGGCGCGGGAAGGCGGGGCCGATCGTACGCGGGGTGGTTTCCGGAGAGAGCCGTCCGAAATTGTAGGCCAGTCCGATGCGGCCGCCGATCGAGTTGAGCCCCGCATTGGGGTATTTGGTGTTTCCGTTCGAGAAGTGGGTGAGGGCGATACCGGCCGAGAGGTCCACTTCGCGCATGATGCGCCATTTGAGCAGCAGGTCGACGTTGAGGTAGGCATTGACCTTCGAGCCCATCATTTTGTTGTTGGGGTTCGTGTCGAAGTCGTAGGGGACCCACCCGAATGAAAGTCCGAAATTCCATTCGTAGTCGAACGTCAGCCGCGGGGCCAGACGGGCGATGCGGGCTCCCTGGAAGAGGTACACGGCGACGGGATTGCCCAGTTCGTCGGGGCGTTGGAAATCGTAGTAGGCGATGCCGAGGCCCTGGTAGGCGCCGCCGTAGATGCGGTCGGGGGTCGAGCCGGGGCGGAACTGGAACGAGTAGCGGAAGTGGCCCGAGAGGGAGAGATCGATGGGTTGTCCCGTGCGGTTTTCGCCTTCGAGGAAGGGATTGGTGGGGAAGATGTACTCGGGGCGGAATTCGGCGCTCAGTCGGTGCATGAAGCGACGTCCGGAGGCGTCCGAGCGGGTGTCGGGGCCGAAGGGATTCGTGTCCGTACGGCCGGTTGCCGGTTTTGCTTCGAATCCGGTTGAGCCTGCGGACTGATGGCCGGAGGACAGTCCGGTTCGGCGGTTGGTTGGGGTTTGGGTTCGGCGTGAGGCTTCGGATTCCTTCTGCCGGTGCGAGGTGGCTGCCGCCTGTCGGCCGGCCGCATAACCGGCTTTGTAACCGGCCTGGTATCCGGTCTCGTAGCTGTTCCGATCGACGTCGAGCGAATCGCATACCGCGGCGGGGGATTGGGCCTGTAAAGCCTGTGTGCCGAGGGTCATGGATCCGGCAAGGAGCAGCGGCAGAAGGATTTGCAGGTGACGATTCATGGTTAGCGATTCGATTTTCCCGCCGAAGTTACGAAAAAATCCGTAATTCGCGCATCTTCGATTCCGAAAACGGCTTCGTCGGGACAAGAAAGGCAAAAGCCCGCTTCCGCAGAAGCAGGCTTTTTCAGAAGATTCTTTTCAAGGAAGTGGCTTTTTTCACAAATCGGAGAGCTCTTTGCCGGGATCTCGCGCTCCGCCCGGTGCATGTCAAAGTTCGGGGTCCGTCTTACGGTCTTATTGCCGTTCTCAAGCCCGGTTCCTTCCGGTATCCTTTGATCCTGTCCGATCTCTCTCTGGGCTCTCTCCGATCTCTCCTCGGTCTCTCCCCGGCCCCGGCCTCGCTCCGATCTCCCTTACCCCCCCCCTCGGGATCAGTAGCCCAGGATGCGGAGCATTGAACGGTAGGACTGCTCCTTGGCGAACAGGCGCGTGTAGTATTCGTTGTTGGACTTGTCGCGGTCGATGACGATGTGCTTCGGGGCGGGTATCAGGCAGTGCTGGATGCCGCCGAAGCCGCCGAGCGACTCCTGGTAGGCTCCCGTGTGGAAGAATCCGATGTATTGGGTGTTGCCGGCCTCGAGTTTGGGCAGGAAGATGGCGTTCGAATGGCATTCGGAGTTGTAGAAGTCCTCGCTGTCGCAGGTCAGTCCGCCCAGCAGCACACGCTGGTACTCCTTGTCCCAGTTGTTGATGGCCAGCATGATGTAACGCTGGTTGATGCCCCACGTGTCGGGCAGCGTGGTGATGAACGACGAATCGATCATGTACCAGTTTTCGCGGTCGTTCTGCTGCTTCTGGTTGACGATCGAGTAGAGGACGGCGCCGCTTTCGCCGACGGTGAATGATCCGAATTCGGTGAAGATGTTCGGTTCTTCGACGCCGTTGCGCTGGCAGATGTTCTTGATCTGGGCGACGATCTCCTCGGTGAGGTATTCGTAGTCGTATTCGAAGTTGAGCGAGTTCTTGATCGGGAAACCGCCTCCGATGTTCAGGCTGTCGAGTTCGGGGCAGATGGCCTTCAGCTCGCAGTAGACGTTCATGCACTTCGACAATTCGTTCCAATAGTAGGCCGTGTCCTTGATGCCGGTATTGATGAAGAAGTGCAGCATCTTGAGCTGGAACTTCTTGCTGTTCTTGAGTTTCGACTTGTAGAACGAGACGATGTCGTTGTATCGGATGCCGAGACGCGAGGTGTAGAAGTCGAACTTGGGCTCCTCCTCGCAGGCGATGCGGATGCCGACCTTGCATTTTTTGGTGAAGGCGTCCTCGAACAGGTCGAGCTCCTCCTTGTTGTCCAGCACGGGGATGGTGTTGGTGAATCCGTCGTTGACCAGCTGGGCGATGTTTTCGACATACTGCGGGCGTTTGAATCCGTTGCAGATGATGTAACGGTCCTTGTCGATGATGCCGCTGTCGTAGAGGGCGTTGATGATATGGATGTCGTAGGCCGACGAGGTCTCCAGATGGATGTCGTTCTTCATGGCCTCCTCCAGGACGAAGGAGAAGTGGCTCGACTTGGTGCAGTAGCAGTAGTTGTAGGAGCCCTTGTAATCGACCTTAGCCATGGCCACGTTGAACATGCGCTTGGCGCGGTTGATCTGCTGGGAGATCTTCGGCAGGTAGGTGATTTTGAGCGGGGTTCCGTACTGTTTGATGATTTCCATGAGGGGAATGTCGTGGAAATGCAGCTCGTTGTCCTCGACGGAGAACTCATCCTGCGGGAAGTCGAACGACTGTTCGATCAGGTCGATGTACTTGTCTTTCATGTTCGGTTGTGAGGCTTTTCGACAATCCGGCTCGGCTACATTGCGAAATTGGAGTGAAAGTAGCTCGGTCGGATTTTCCAAAATTTCGCGATGCAAAATAGGCGAATATTTTTCGTATAACCAACACTTTGCCCGATTATTTTGAAAAAGCCCCGCATATTTTGTTTTTTTCTCTGAAAAAAGGTATTTTTGGACCCGGATTCAAAAGCTGTTTAGATTGTGTTGATACGTGTTGTAACGCAATATCTGGAGTCGCACAAACGGCTCGTCATTCCGCAACTCGGAGCCTTCATCGTCAAGGAGCCGGGGCGCAGCGTGGTTTTCTCGGATCTGCTCAAACGCGACGACGGCGTGTTGCGGGGTCTGCTGCGCGAGCAGGGGGTGAGTGATCTGGAGGCGGCCGGCGAGATCGATCGTCTGGTTTTCGAGGTCCGTCACGCCGTGGAGGCGGGCGAGGAGTATCGCCTGGAGGGCTTCGGAACCCTGAAGCCCGGACCCAACGCGACGATCGTCTTTCATTACGATCCGCGCCCGGTCATGCCGGCCTCCGAACCGGTTCATCCGGCCCGGCCTCATACGGAATCGCCCCGTGAGCATGGGGCCGAAACTCCGGAATCGGCAGGGCGCAAGAAGCCGCTGCATTCCGAACGGGTTGCCGAGGCGGTTCGGACGGCCTTCACCGAGCCTCACGTGTCGCGGTCGGCGAAGATGGAGCCCGATCCTTCGGTCCGAGGGCTTCGCTACGGCAAACCGCCCAAGAATACGGATGCCTATACGTATGTCGATCGTCCGCCGCGGCGACGTGCCGACTGGTTCATCTGGATCGGGGTTGTGGTGGCGGTTCTGGCCCTGGGAGCCATTGTTTTCGGGCTTTGGCACGATGCGCGGGAACAGAAGGCCGAGACGGAGATCATCGAATTGCCGACTGGTCCGGAGGAGAGTCTTCCCGACGATATGTCTTCAGCATCCGAGGCCGAATAACCGGGGGCGAATAACTGGAGCCGAATAACTGGAGCCGAATAACCGGGGGCCGAGTAATTGGGGCCTGTATAACCGGGGTTGAATCCTTGGGGGCGACCGAATCCGAATACCCGGAGGCGGTAAGAACAATGCCCGCTGCCCGGGGCAATAAAACCCGCATACCCCACAACCGCACAAGATATGGACAGAATCGGGGACGGATATCGCTCCCCGGGGAATCGATACAGACAGCCCGGAAGGGCCCGTGGAGAATGTGGATCCGATTCGGATCGTTTTGAAGGATTGAATAGCCCGAACAGACTGAATATGACAGAAGTAACCACCGTAAAACAACGCTTCGGCATCATTGGCACCTCCCCCCTGCTGGACAGGGCGCTGGAGGTGGCGCTGCGTGTGGCGCCGACCGACCTGACGGTGCTGGTGACCGGTGAGAGCGGCGTGGGAAAGGAGTTTTTTCCGCAGGTGATCCACGCCTACTCCTCGCGCAAACACAACAAATACATCGCCGTGAACTGCGCGGCCATCCCCGAGGGGACCATCGATTCCGAACTTTTCGGCCATGAAAAGGGGGCCTTCACCGGAGCCGTCGAGGCCCGCAAGGGCTACTTCGAGGAGGCCGACGGCGGTACGATCTTCCTCGACGAGGTGGCCGAACTCCCGCATTCGACCCAGGCACGGCTGCTGCGTGTGCTGCAGACCGGGGAGTTCATCCGTGTGGGATCGTCGAAGGTTCAGAAGACCAACGTCCGCGTGGTGGCCGCCACGAACGTCAACCTGCCGGAGGCCATCTCGGCGGGACGCTTCCGCGAAGACCTCTACTACCGTCTGGCAACGGTGCCCATCACGGTGCCGGCCCTGCGCGAACGCCCCGAGGATATTCCGCTGCTGTTCCGCAAGTTTGCGGCCGATGTGGCCGTGCAGTACCGCATGCCGGCCGTGACGCTCGACGATGCGGCACGCGATATGCTGAAGAGCTACTACTGGCGGGGCAATATCCGTCAGTTGAAGAACGTGGCCGAACAGATCTCGGCCATCGAGCAGGTGCGGGTCATTACGCCCGAGATCCTGGCCAAATACCTTCCGCCGCAGGAGGGGACCTCGACCATGGCGGCGGCCGGCGCGCCCCGCATGGAGGGCGACACGATGTCCACCGAACGCGAACTGCTCTACAAGGTGCTGTTCGACATGCGGGCCGACATCAACGACCTGAAGCGCATGATGGCCGAACTGCTCCGCAACGGGGGCGCGCCGGCCGCCGAACCGCCTCACGACATTCGGGGACTGCTGCCGACCTCGACGCAGGGTCGCTACGTCCCGGCGGTCCAGACTCCGGGCGCCTACGGACATCCGTCGGGACCGAATTTCGGACAGCCGTCGGGCGGCACCTTCGGGCCGATGACGCCTGCCGGTGAAACGCCGGCTCCGGTCTATGCCGAGAGCGAGGAGGTGACCGACGAGCCGCCCCACGAGAAGACCAAGGCCGACATGCAGCGCGAACAGATCATCCGGGCGCTGAAGCGCAACAACGGACGCCGGCGCGAAGCCGCTGCCGAACTGTTCATGTCGGAGCGGACACTGTATCGTAAAATCAAGGAGTTGGGCATCGAGGATGTCTGACGGCCAAATACCATAACATGAAAGTACTGAAACGCAGAAATCTGAAATTCATCCTGACGGCCGCGGGGCTTTGCCTGCTGACGGCGTGCGGCGTATCGATCAAATATTCGCTGTCGGGGGCCTCGATTCCGCCCGATGCCAAGACCTTCTCGGTGGCCTACTTCCCGAACAACGCCACGATGGTCTCGCCGATCCTGAGTTCGACGCTCACCGATGCGCTGGTCGACATGTTTTCGCGGCGTACGCGCCTGATGCAGGTCGACGAGGGGGGCGATTTCGCCTTCGAGGGCGAGATCACGAACTATACCTCGACCACCTCGTCGGTGTCGAGCGACGACTACGCGCTGTTGAACCGCCTGACGATTACGGTCAAGGTGCGCTTCACGAATGCGCTGGACGAAAAGGCTTCGTGGAACCGGACCTTCTCGGCCTACGAGGATTACGAATCGACGCAGCTGCTGACCGAGGTCGAGGGGACGCTTATCCCCGAAATCGTCGACAAGATCGTGACGGATATTTTCCAGGCTTCGGCCTCCAACTGGTAGCGGCATGGGCGAACTGAAGGAGTTTCTTTCCGGGGCCGTTGCCGCACGGGGCGGTTTGGATGCGGCCGTGATGGCTGCGCCGTGGTTCATGCCGCTGCGCGTGATGCGTGAAGTGGCGATGCAGGTGCCCGATCCGCTGGTGAGGATGCTGGCGCCGTGGCGTGCGGAGAGCTCGTTGCGACGCGACGAGGTGGATGCCGCCGCGCTGACGAAACGCTCCTCGGAGGAGATCATCGATACGTTCCTTCAGGAGCGTGATCTGCGGATCGTGGCCCGCGAGGATGCACCCGACGTGGAGGTCCGTCTGCAGCCCGAACTGGACGAGGACGACGAGATTGTCAGCGAGGAACTTGCCCGAATCTATCTGGCGCAGGGGCTTCGCGAGCGTGCCGCAGCGATTTATCGCAAATTAAGTTTGCTAAATCCCGAAAAAAGTGTTTACTTTGCCGAGCTGATTCGCAACATAGAGAACAATAATTAAAAATTTACGATATGTTATACACGATTTGCATTGCACTGATCCTTGTAGCGAGTGTTCTGGTCATCCTCGCCGTGTTGGTGCAGAATCCCAAGAGCGGTATGGCCGCGAACTTCGGAGCTTCGAACCAGGTGATGGGCGTCCGGGAGACGACGAATTTCCTGGAGAAGTTCACGTGGGCGATGGCTATTGCCATTGTGGTATTGAGCCTGGTGGCAACGATGGCCATGGATCGTTCGAAGGTTGCGGAGAGCAATTCGGAGATTGCCAAGGATGCCAAGGCTCTTCAGGAGCGCGTGCTTGAGACGGAGGCCGCCATGCCTCAGGCCGAGATTCCGGCCGCCGAGCAGCCTGCCACGGAGGCTCCGGCCGAACAGCCTGCCGACGCCCAGTAACCGGGGCCGCGGGGGAGCCGCAGAAGAGCCGGGGACCGCACGGACTAGAGACCGAGAGTAACCGGGGCCGCAGAGAAGCCAAGGGCCGCACGAGAGGTCAGGGCTGCATAGAACTCGGGGGCCGCACGAGGGACCAGGGGGCAAGAGTAACCGGGAGCCGCGGGGTCAAGAGTAACCGGGGCCGCAGGGTCCGGAATCGAACCAGGCCGCAGAGACCGTGAGTAATCGGGACCGGGGACCACAGCGGCATAAAAGAACCCGAATTGGGGAAACTCCGGGAAACTCCGGGAAACGAAACGTTCTCAGTATTGAATCAAAAAAGATCGTGGAAAACCCACGATCTTTTTTTGTGTACATCCGGAGCCGAATCCGCAGCCGTGATACCCTCCACGCATGAAAAATGCCGAATCCCGTGAACCATTGTCGCCGAATCCTTGTTACCTTTGTTCTCGACTACGAATCAAACCAGCCTTATCATCCATGAATACCAACTTCCTGAAACTTCTTCCGACACTGCTCTTTCTGACGGGATGTGCCGGAAACGGAGACACGACGAACGATCCGAACCTTCCTCCGTATCAGAATGAATCTCTCCCCCTGGAGCAACGCATCGAAGATGCCCTTTCGCGCATGACCCTCGACGAGAAGGTCGCCATGCTGCATGCACAGTCGAAATTCTCGTCGGCCGGAGTGCCGCGCCTTGGCATCCCCGAACTCTGGTGTACGGACGGCCCCCACGGCATCCGCCCCGAGGTGCTGTGGGACGAATGGAACCAGGCCGGCTGGACCAATGACTCCTGTACGGCCTTTCCGGCCCTGACGTGCCTGGCGGCGACGTGGAATCCCGAGATGGCGGCTCTCTTCGGCAAATCGATCGGCGAAGAGGCCCGCTACCGCGAGAAGGACGTCCTGCTGGGCCCCGGCGTCAATATCTACCGCACGCCGCTCAACGGCCGCAACTTCGAATACATGGGCGAGGATCCCTACCTGGCTTCGCGCATGGTTGTGCCCTATGTCCGGCAGGTGCAGAAGAACGGCGTGGCGGCCTGTGTGAAACACTTTGCCCTGAACAACCAGGAGACCCGCCGCTATTCGGTCAACGTCGAGGTGGACGACCGCGCCTTGTACGAAATCTACCTGCCGGCCTTCAAGGCGGCAGTCGAGCAGGGCGGCGCCTGGGCCGTCATGGGGGCCTATAATAAATACAAGGGCCAGCATTGCTGCCACAATCAGTACCTGCTGAACGACATTCTGAAACGGGACTGGGGCTTCGACGGCGTGGTGATCTCCGACTGGGGCGGTACGCACGACACGAAGCAGGCCGTGGAGAACGGTCTTGACCTGGAGTTCGGTTCGTGGACCGACGGCCTGTCGCAGGGTGTGGGCAATGCCTACGACAACTACTACCTGGCCCGTCCCTACCTGGAGCGGCTCAAGCGGGGCGAGGCCGACCGGCAGACGCTCGACGACAAGGTGCGACGGGTTCTGCGGCTCAATTTCCGCACGGCGATGAACACGCACAAGCCCTTCGGGTCGATGAATTCGCCGGAGCATCTGGCCGCCGCACGACGGATTGCCGGCGAGGGGATGGTGCTGCTGAAGAACGACGGCGGAGTGCTTCCGCTGGATTCCGCGGCGACGGGGCGACTGCTCGTCGTCGGGGAGAATGCCGTGCGGATGATGACCGTGGGCGGCGGATCGTCGTCGCTGAAGGTGCGCCACGAATATACGCCGCTGGAGGGGATCCTGGCCGCCGTGGGTTCGACGTGCGAGGTGCTCTTCGAACGCGGCTACGTGAGTGATGCGACGGATACCTTCGACGGGGTGAAAACCGGGCAGGATCTTTCGGAGACTCGCTCGGCCGAGCGGCTGATTGCCGATGCGGTGAAGGCGGCCCGGACGGCCGATGCCGTGATCTTCGTCGGCGGACTGAACAAGAGCCCGGGGCAGGACAGCGAAAGCGCCGACCGGGCCTCCTACGGACTTCCCTACGGACAGGATCGGGTGATCGAGGCGCTTGCGGCGGCGAATCCGCGTCTGGCGGTGGTGCTGGTGTCGGGCAATGCGGTGGCCATGCCGTGGATCGATCGGGTTCCGGCGGTGCTGGAGGCCTGGTTCTCGGGTTCGGAGGCCGGGCATGCGCTGGCCGACGTGCTGTTCGGACGGGTGAATCCCTCGGGCAAACTGCCCTTTACGTTCCCGGTTCGGCTGGAGGACAATGCGGCGCATGCTTTGGGTGAGTTCCCGGGCGGCGATACGGTGCGTTACAACGAGGGGATTTTCGTGGGCTACCGCTGGCACGATACGAAGGCGATTCGACCGCTCTTTGCCTTCGGCCACGGGTTGAGCTATACGACCTTCGAGATTGCCAACGTCAAGGCCGACCGGACGTCGATGACGGCGAACGGGACGCTTCGCGTGACGGCCGACGTGACCAATACGGGCGACCGGGCCGGAGCCGAGGTGGTGCAGCTTTACATCGGCGATGCGGAGTCGACGCTGCCGCGTCCGGTCAAGGAGCTGAAGGGCTTCGAGAAGGTGATGCTCGATCCGGGCCAGACGCGCACGGTCGAATTCACCGTCACGTCCGAGGCCTTGAGCTACTACGACGATACGCGGCATGCCTGGACGGCCGAGCCGGGTCGTTTCACGGCCTACGTCGGAGCGGCTTCGGACGACATCCGCGGTCAGGTGGATTTTACGCTCGAATAGTCTATCTGCGACATTTCGGGGCCATTCGGCTCCAGACAAGCACTGCGCACCCCTTGCCAAAAGAGGTGCGCAGTGCTTGTTGCGGCAGACGGGACGATTTTCTTACCCCCCCCCGCCGACCGTGCGTTTTTTTGCCGCCGACCGTGCAATTTCTTGCCGCCGACCGTGCAATTTCTTGCCACCGACCGTGCGTTTTTTTGCCGCCGACCGAGTGATCGTCCGTTTGGGGACACCTGCCCCCTCCTGGCCCCGGGTTTTACCGCCCGGCGTACATCTCCTCGTAGTATCGCACGTACTCGCCCGAGGTGATCCGGTCCATCCATTCCTGGTTGTCCAGATACCAGCGGACGGTCTTCTCGATGCCCTCCTCGAATTGCAGCGAGGGTTCCCAGCCCAGTTCGCGCTGCAGTTTCGACGAATCGATCGCATAGCGCATGTCGTGGCCCGGGCGGTCCGTCACGTAGGAGATCAGATCCAGATCCTCCTCCTCGCGACGGTCAAGCATGCGGTCGACGGTGCGGATGACCACGCGGATCAGGTCGATGTTTTTCCACTCGTTGAATCCGCCGATGTTGTAGGTCTCGGCCACCTGGCCGCGGTGGAAGATCAGATCGATCGCGCGGGCATGATCCTCGACATACAGCCAGTCGCGGACATTCTCGCCCTTCCCGTAGACCGGCAGGGGCTTCCTGAGGCGGATGTTGTTGATGAACAGAGGAATCAGCTTCTCGGGGAACTGATAGGGCCCGTAGTTGTTCGAGCAGTTGGTCACGATGGTCGGCAGGCCGTAGGTGTCGTGGTAGGCCCGTACGAAATGGTCGCTCGAGGCCTTCGAGGCCGAATAGGGGCTGTGCGGGTTGTACTTCGTCGTTTCGCGGAAGAACTCCTCGCCGTAGGCCAGGTGGTGTTTGGCGGATGAGGCCGTGGTCGAGAACGGGGGTTCGATCCCTTCGGGGTGGGTCAGCGGCAGGGCGCCGTAGACTTCGTCCGTGGAGATGTGGTAGAAGAGTTTGCCGTCGAAGCCTTCGGGACGTGCCTCCCAGCAGCGGCGGGCCGCCTCCAGGAGCGAGAGCGTTCCCAGCACGTTGGTCCGCGCGAAGGTGAACGGATCGCGGATCGACCGGTCGACATGGCTTTCGGCGGCCAGATGGATGATGCCGTCGATTTCGTAGCGGCGCATCAGCGCCTCGACGGCCTCGAAATCGCAGATATCGCCGCGGACGAAGGTGTAATTGGGCCGCTGTTCGACATCGCGCAGATTGGCCAGATTGCCGGCATAGGTCAGCTTGTCGAGGTTGACGATGCGGTAGTCGGGGTACTTCGTGACCAGCAGCCGCACGACGTGCGAGCCGATGAAACCGGCGCCACCCGTGACGAGGATGTTTCGTTTCATGGTTTTTCGGAGGCTTGGCCCTGCATCGACTGCAGGCGTTTGAGACAGTAGAACATCGACTCCCGCCAGTGGGGGATCTCGATGCCGAACGTGCGTTTGAGCTTGCTCTTGTCGAGCACCGAGAAGGCCGGGCGGCGGGCCCGGGTGGGGTATTCGGACGTGCGGCACGGAGCGATCCGGCAACGGTCGTGACCCACGGCCCGGGCGATCTCCACGGCGAAGTCGTACCACGAGCAGACCCCTTCGTCCGTGAAGTGATAGGTTCCCTCGTTGCCGCGGTCCAGACCGCCCTCGAGGATCGAGAAGATCGCCAGGGCCAGATCGCCCGCATAGGTGGGTGTCCCCACCTGGTCGAAGACCACGTTGAGCGATTCGCGTTCGGCCGTCAGGCGGAGCATCGTTCGGAGGAAGTTGTTTCCCGTTTCGGAGTAGAGCCAGGCCGTGCGCAGGATCAGATGGCGGCAGCCCGAGGCGCGGACGGCCTCTTCGCCGGCGAGTTTCGTGCGGCCGTAGGCGCTGACCGGAGCCGTCGGGGCCTCTTCGGTGTAGGGTACCGGCGACAATCCGTCGAAGACATAGTCCGTCGAGACGTGGACCAGCAGGGCGTCGGCTTCGGTCGCGGCGCGGGCCAGATTCTCCACGGCCGCACGGTTCAGCCGGTCGGCCGCAGCTTCCTCCTCCTCGGCGCGTTCGACGTTGGTGTAGGCCGCGCAGTTGACGATGGTGTCGATGCGGTTGCGGGCGATGCACTCCCGGACGGCCGCAGCGTCGGTGATGTCGAGTTGGTCGACATCCGTAAAGAGGTAATTGTTGGGCGAAACGGCTCCCAGACGCTGCATCTGGCGTCCGAGCTGGCCGTTGGCTCCTGTGACGAGGATATTCATGCCGTATGGTATTCGAAAAGTTCCGGGGCCTGGGCCAGGGTCGGGCGGTGGAGATCCTTCTCCGAGAGGAGGGCCTCCGAGGCGGGAATACGCCAGTCGATCCCCAGTGCGGGATCATTCCAGGCGATGCCGGCTTCGGCCTGCGGAGCGTAGTAGTTGTCGCATTTGTATTGGAAGAGGGCCGTCGGGCTCAGGACGGCGAATCCGTGGGCGAACCCCCGCGGGATGAAGAGCTGGCGGTGGTTTTCGGCCGAGAGTTCGACGGCGACGTGGCGCCCGAAGGTGGGGGATCCGCGGCGGATGTCGACCGCTACGTCCAGCACCTGTCCTTCGACCACGCGCACCAGTTTGGCCTGGGCCATCGGGCCGCGTTGGAAGTGGAGGCCGCGGATGACGCCGTACGACGAGCGCGACTCGTTGTCCTGCACGAAGTCCACCGCACGGACGGCCTCTTCGAACCGTCGGCGCGAGAAGCTCTCGAAGAAGTACCCCCGCCGGTCGCCGTAGACGGTGGGTTCGAGGATCACGACCCCTTCGATGTCGGTAGGGAGCACGTTCATGATTGTTTTTCGTCGATAAGTTTCATCAGATACTGTCCGTATTGATTCTTGAGCATCGGGCGGGCCACGTCGCGCACGCGCTCGGCCGAGATCCATCCGTTTTCGTAGGCGATCCCCTCCAGACAGGCGATCTTGAGGCCCTGGCGCTTCTCGATCACCTCGACGAAGATCGAGGCTTCGGCCAGCGAGTCGTGCGTACCGGTGTCCAGCCAGGCGAAGCCGCGCTGTAGGGTCTGGACCTTCAGCGAGCCGTCGAGCAGGAAGGCCTGGTTGACGGAGGTGATCTCCAGTTCGCCGCGGGCCGAGGGTTTGATGCCGTGGGCGATCTTCACGACGCGGTTGGGGTAGAAGTAGAGCCCCACGACGGCGTAGTTGGATTTCGGGTGGGCGGGTTTCTCCTCGATCGAGAGGCAGTTGCCGGCGGCATCGAACTCCGCGACGCCGTATCGTTCGGGATCCTCGACGCGATAGCCGAAGATCGTGGCGCGGTTCTCCTCTTCGGCTGCACGGACCGCCTGGCGGAGCATGCCGGTGAATCCCGAGCCGTGGAAGATGTTGTCGCCCAGAACCAGACATACGGCATCGTCGCCGATGAACTCTTCGCCGATCAGGAAGGCCTGGGCCAGTCCGTCGGGCGAGGGCTGTTCGGCGTAGCTCAGCCGCACGCCGAAGTCGGATCCGTCGCCCAGCAGCCGCCGGAAGCCGGGCAGATCGGCCGGCGTCGAGATGAGCAGGATGTCGCGGATTCCGGCCAGCAGCAGGGCCGAGAGCGGATAGTAGACCATCGGCTTGTCGTAGATCGGGAGCAACTGTTTGCTGACCCCCTTGGTGATCGGATAGAGGCGCGTGCCGGAACCTCCGGCCAGGACGATGCCTTTCATAGCTCAATGCGTTTTTCGGTAGAGCAAAGATAGTTTTTTATTTTCGATGAGGAAAGGATTTTGCCGTCGAACCGCACGTCGGCGGAGGGTTCCGCCGGGCGTTTTTGGCCTGATAAGCCGTGCATGGTGTCCGGAGGCTGCAAAAAAGCGGCGTCCGCAACCGGAGTCGGGACGCCGCAGGGCACAAAAAAAGGGTGAGCTACTTGCATCGCACCGCTACAACCACATACCCTTGCTTGATTCCTCACCTGGGGGATTCTGTAGGAGCTGGTCGTGTAAGACTCACCCGGGATGCAAAAGTAGGAATATTTTCCTATCTTTGCAAAAAAAATTGCGAAATGCGGAAAAAAACCTTGTTTGGCCTCTTGTCGGGGGTTGTTGTGGTTGCGGCGGCGGCCGTGGTGGTGTTTGCCCAGTTCAAGGGCAGTGCCGTCGGTAGGGAGTGCGAACTCTATGTCGGCTCACGGGCCACGTACGAGGCGCTGACCGATTCGCTGATGCCCTCGATCCGTCACCATGCCGCCTTCCGGGCCTATGCGCGGCGGCTCGATCTGGCGCATACGTTCAAGCCCGGCCACTACGTGCTGCGCCCCGGCATGAATGTCATCGGGATCGTGCGCATGCTCAAGCTCGGCGAGCAGACCCCCGTGCGGGTGACCCTTCAGAATGTGCGGACCCCGGCCCAGCTGGCCCGCCTTCTGTCGCGGCAGATCGATGCCGATTCGACGTCGATCATGGCGGCGCTGACCTCGAAGGAGCTGGCCGCCGAGGTGGGCTTCGACAGCGTGACGCTCTTCTCGATGTTCCTTCCCGACACCTATGAATTCTACTGGACCGTCACGCCGCGGGATTTCGTGCTGCGCATGAAACGCGAATACGACCGTTTCTGGACGCCGGAGCGCGATGCACGGCGTCAGCGCAGCGGACTGAGCCGTCTGGAGGTGATGACGCTGGCCTCGATCGTCTACGAGGAGACCCGCCAGACGGACGAAATGCCCCGCATTGCCGGTGTCTACATCAACCGTCTGCGGCGGGGCATGCCGTTGCAGGCCGATCCGACGGTGAAGTATGCCCTGCAGGATTTCGGGCTGCGGCGCATCCTCTACCGGCACCTGAAATACCCGTCGCCCTACAATACCTATATTAATCGGGGACTGCCGCCTTCGCCGATCTGTATGCCCGGGAAGAGTGCCATCGAGGCGGTTCTCAATTTCGAACGCCACGACTATCTCTTCTTCTGTGCGCGGCCGACATTCGACGGTTACCACAACTTCGCGCGCACGCTGGCTGAACACAATCGTAACGCCCGGGCGTACAGTGCGGAACTGAATCGGCGAAAGATTAAATAATTTTGCTATATTTGCGGTCCCATGTTGGTGAAGATTTACGAACAGAATCCTTCGGAGAAGGAGTTGAGGCGGGTCGTGGAGGCCCTGCAGCACGATGAGATTGTGATTTATCCCACCGACAGCGTCTATGCGTTCGGGTGTTCGCTGCGTTCGGCGAAGGCCATCGAACGGCTGCGCCGTCTGCGGGTCCGCAGCGATGCGCCGCTGACCGTGGTCTTCGACAACCTGGCTCAGGTGGCCGAATACTGCCGGGTGGACAATGCGGCGTTCCGGATCCTGAAACGCAATCTTCCGGGGCCGTTTACCTTCATTCTGCCGGCGTCGTCGCGTGTGCCGGACAAGGCGCTGGAGCGTCGCCGCACGATCGGCATCCGCATTCCGGCGCATCCCGTGGCACGGGCGGTGGTCGAGGCGCTGGGGTGTCCGATGATCACCGCGTCGGTCAAGGACGATGACGAGGTGGTGGAGTACACGACCGATCCCGAACTGATCGAGGAGCGTTACGGCCGCGAGGTGGCGTTGGTCATCGACGGCGGCATGGGCGACAACGTCCCTACGACGATCGTCGATCTGACGGGTGACGAGCCCGAGATTCTGCGCGAAGGCAAGGGCGACCTCCAATAATCCGGTCCTGCACCGGGGGGCCTGTACCGGGGCCGGGATCTGCGCGAACTTTTGCCGGGGTCCTGTACCGGGGTCAGAACTTGGACCTGTGCAGGTGGACCTGCACAGGGGCCTTTGGTCGGGTTTGAATCCGGGTCTGGGCCGAACCTGGCCGACCTTAACCGGGATCAGCGCTGGGGATCTGCACCGGACCTGTATGGGGCTTTCGCATGGGCATGAAGAGCGAAACATAAGAACATTATAAATATGGAAAAGACGAACTTCTGGAACGATGCCGCACGCTATGGAGTCATCATGGCTCTGGTGGCGATCGTTTTCGATACGCTGGGCTTCTATACGCAGCACGCGCTGGTCTCTCTGATCTCGCTGCTGCTGTTTCTGCTGTTGCTGACGTGGTTCATGAAGATCCGCGTCTCGCAGTACGGCGCAAACGGCTACGGCTATGGCAAGTGTCTGGGCTTCATGACGGGCGTGATGCTCTGTGCCGGCTTCATCGAAGGAGCCTACATGAGTGTGGCGGCCAACTGGCTCTTTGCCGCCAAGTACGACGCCATGATGAGCCAGCAGCTTGCCGTGCTCGAAAACACGGGCCTCTATACGGATGACCAACTGACGCTGATGGCCCGTTGGCTGCGTTCGCCACTGTGGCTGATCTTCGGTTCGATGGTCGGTTCGGCCATCAAGGGGGCTTTCTTCGGGCTGTTCATTGCGGCCTATACGCGTCGTGAGCCGAAACCTTTCGTGTCGGAGGCCGATTCCGAACCCGACGACAATACCAAGCACGAATAATGGACAAACTGGATATTTCGGTCGTCGTCCCGCTCTACAACGAGGAGGAGTCGCTGCCCGAACTGGCGGCATGGATCGATCGCGTGGCCCGCGAAAACAAGCTCTCCTACGAACTGATCTTCGTCGACGACGGTTCGTCGGACCACTCGTGGGAGGTGGTCGAGCGGCTCAAGCAGCGCTATCCGGCCATTCGCGGCATTCGTTTCGGCCGCAACTACGGCAAGTCGGCCGCCCTGTACTGCGGATTTGCCGCCGCCGAGGGCGAGGTGGTCTTCACGATGGATGCCGACCTGCAGGATTCGCCCGACGAGATCCCGGCCCTGCGGCGGATGATCCTCGAGGAGGGTTACGACCTGGTCTCGGGCTGGAAAAAGAAGCGCTACGATCCGATCAGCAAGCGCTGGCCGAGCAAATTCTTCAACTGGACGGCACGCCGTGCCTCGGGCATCCGGCTCCACGACTTCAACTGCGGCCTGAAGGCCTATCGCCGCAAGGTCGTCAAATCGATCGAGGTCTACGGCGAGATGCACCGCTTCATTCCGATCCTGGCGCGCCAGGCGGGCTTCCGCCGCATCGGCGAGAAGGTTGTCGAGCACCATGCCCGTAAGTACGGCCATTCGAAATTCGGGCTGGAGCGCACCGTGAAGGGTTATCTGGATCTGATCTCGGTGATGTTCATGACCCATTTCGGGCGTTCGCCGATGTACTTCTTCGGCAGTCTGGGAACGCTGATGTTCCTGCTGGGCGGCGGGACAACCTGCTGGCTGATCGGCGAGAAACTCTGGAAGCAGTTCCACGGGCTTCCGCTGCGGGCCGTAACGGACCAGCCGTTGTTCTATCTGGCCATCGTGGCGGTGATTCTGGGCGTGCAGCTCTTCCTGGCCGGCTTCCTCGGCGAGCTGATCAACCGCAACTCCACGGATCGCAACAAATACCTGATCGACAAAACTATCTGATACGATGATACAACGAATTCAAACGCTTTATCTGTTGGTTGTTACGGCGCTGATGGCCGTAGTGCTTTTCACGCGACTGGCGTGGTTCGCGGGAGCCGGCGAGGAGTTCGGGCTCTATGCCTTTGCCCTGAAGGGGGCCGACGGCGAGGTGCTTCACTCGACGATCTATCTGGGAATTCTGCTGGTACTGTCGGCGGTGCTGCCGCTGGTGACGATCTTCCTCTACAAGCGGCGGATGCTCCAGATCCGGCTCTGTGTGGTGGAGATGGTCTTCCTGGTGGGCTGCGCGATCATGGAGGGCATCTACTATTATCTGGGCTGCCGGGTGGTCTCCTCGCTGGAGATGCACGCACAGGGGTTGAGTGCCCCGATTGTCCTGCCGGTGGTGGGTCTGCTGTTTGCATGGCTGGCCCTGCGGGCGATTTTCCGCGACGAACTGCTGGTGCGGAGTGTCGACCGGATTCGATAAAATGTCCAAAAGACCGTGAATTTTATTAAAAGATTGTTACAAATCTTTGCAATTACCGGAAATAATTTTAACTTTGGGGCGAGATAGCTTGAATAAACGGCTTATATTTTAAAATTTAAAAAAAAATCTTGTTGACAACACTTTCTATTTTTACTAAACAAATCATTATGAAAAGAGTGAATTTCTGGAAGACATTGTTCCTCTCGGCATTGACCGTTGCGGCCTTTACGGGATGTTCGAACGATGATTCGGATGAAGGCGGCGTGATGCCGTCGATCACGGTGAACGGCAAAAGCTCGACGACGCTTTCCGTAGATCTCGCAGGAGGTACGACGGAGGCTGTCGAGATCGTATCGTCGGGCGCCTGGACGCTGACCGTCGAGGGCGAGAACGGTGCTGCCGTTGCAGACTGCGTGCCCATGCCGGCTTCGGGAAGCGCCGGCACCACGTCGGTGACCTTCGACGTGGCCGAGGCTACGGCTGCCCGCAGCTACAAGGTGACGGTGACCACGTCGGGAACGATCCCGGGCGTAGGCATTACGGCCGACGTGTCGGCAACGATCAATATCGAGCAGACCGACAGTTATGTGCCGACGACCGACGCTCTCTACTCGGAGAACTGCGGTACGACGGTCGAGAAGGATGGAACCTATTGGCCTTATGTGGACAAGTTTACGGGTTGGACGCGCGGCGGAACGCTCGATCAGTCGGGTGTGACCTATGGCGGCAGCAGCGCATCGGTTCGCAACAGCGGCAAGGATTATGATCCGACCGACGACGAAAAGGCCGAGGTTTCGGGCTATCCCTATGCCTATATGAACAGCACGGCCAATTTCGACATCAACGGCATCAATGTCGGCACGAACTCGAACTTCACCTTCACGTTCACGGCTCTGAGCACCGTATCGACGTTGAGCGAGTCGCCCTACACGCCGACGTTCGGCGATGTTACGGCTTCGACGCTGAAGTTCTCGGTCAGCCCCGACGGCGGTACGTCGTGGATGCCTGTCGAGCTGACGACCAAGAAGCTCGGCACGGGATCGTGGTACCTCTGCACGGCGATGTTCAAACTGCCTGCCGGTGTTTCGACGGACAAGATTTCGGTCCGTTTCAGCAACTATACGGGTGGTGCATCGCTGCGTCTGGACGACTTCAAGCTCTATGAGGGCGGTGACGGTACTGAATTGACCCCGGAGGTCCCCACCCAGGGTACCATCTCGCAGGTTACCGAGGCCGGTGCGACCTATACGATCGAGGGTGCTACGGTTGTAGGTACCTACAAGCAGGGCTTCGTCATGCAGGACGCAACGGGTGCCATCCTCGTTTACATGGGTTATGACGCTGACGCATCGAAGATTCCGGCCGAAGGCAGCACGGTTAGCGTGTCGGGTAAGGCTTCGATGTATGGAGGCGCTCTTCAGCTCGCGGAACCCACTGTCATTTCGACGGTTGCCGGTACGATGCCGACGCTGACTCCGACGGAGGTTACCGCCGACAACATTGCCGGCATGATGACTGCTCCCGAGGTTACGTATGTAAAGATGACGGGTACGCTGTCGGCCGGGAACTATGTCAATGTCGAGTTCCTGTTCGAGTCCGACTATACGGGATCGATTTCGTCGCCGAATGATGATCTGAATGTATCGTCGCTCGATGGCAAGGTGGTCGATGTTGAGGGCTGGTTCGTGAACAACGGATCGTCGAACAACAACGGCAAGTACTTCACGGTTGTAGCCCGCAAGGTGACGGAGAATGCATCGGTGGCAAGCGGCAGCTTCACGAAGCAGCCTGAAACCTTCGCAGCTACCGATCCGCAGGTTCAGACGCTGACCTACGAGGCCAACGCCGCAGCCGGAAACGTAACGTTCGATATCACGGGTGCAGATGCCGACAAGTTCTCGGTAACTCCGAAGACGGGGTCGGTTGAGGTATCGGCCAAGGGTGACAATACGAGTGATGCAGCCTATACGGCCACGCTCGAGATGAAGGCCGCAGACGGTACGGTTCTGGCCCAGGTGACGCTGAGGCAGTCCATGAAATCGACTGGTGATGAAGGTTCTGCCTATACCTGGACGCTAGCTTCCGGAGTATTCAAGACTACAGCCGGTGTCGCCGAAAATTGCGGTACTCCTGCAATGAACTGGAATTATCCTGACGCTACCTATATCGGATGGGATTCACAGAATGGCAAGGGTGTTCAGATTGGATCTGGCAGCAAACCGGTGGGATCATATGCTGTAACGACCTCCGATTATACGGGTTCGGTAGTTAAGATTGTAGTCAACGCGGCCATTGCAAGTGGTGGAGATGGTAAGTTGACCGTAAAAGTTGGTGGAACTCAGATTGGAGAGACCCAGACTTTGGTCCTCGAAGCTACTGACTATACGTTTACGGCGTCATCGCCGGTTTCGGGTGAGATCTCGATCGAACTGACGAATTCGGTGAAAGCAATGTATCTTAAATCGATTGCCATCAATCCGGCAGAGTAGTTTCAGTCGAGGAAACCGACTTATAAACCAACCACTCTTGGCGG
The DNA here is from genome assembly GCA_944321185.1 of uncultured Alistipes sp. GTDB lineage: Bacteria > Bacteroidota > Bacteroidia > Bacteroidales > Rikenellaceae > Alistipes. The sequence goes on from CALUKH010000001.1 coordinate 86,107, forward strand.
GGTATTTACGGATGCCCCGTCAAGAGTTTGGTTTCTAAAAACCGATCTCAGGATCTTATTTCTATTTTTTCTGAATGTTGTCTGATGTTTTCAAGAAGACAGGCTTGTCCGGCGTGATGCTCTGCGCAATGCTTGTCCTTTTCTCGGGATGCAGCAAGGACGAGGACGATACTCCCTCTTCGGCGTCGCTCGCCGCTTCGACCGTGAATTGTAACGCTACATCGAATCGAATCATCACCCGCGGGGCGGTCGGATCCGCCTATGCAGCGACGATCGCTTTTGCCGACGGCGTGCAGTGGTGTTCGTTCGAATCCAATACCACGGTGGCTTCCGGTGTCGTGGGGCAGGATCTGCTCCTGACCCTCGAGGAGAATACCTCCGAGAGGTACCGCACGGCCGAGATCACCGTAACCTTTGCCAACGGTTATTCCACCGTCCTGCAAATGTGGCAGATGCCTGCCGCCTCCGCTTCGGAGCAGAATTACCAGCGCTCCTGGGGCGAGCAGCCCGCCTATCGCCAGGGCAACAATTATATCTACAAAACCTACTACACGACGCTCACCTCCACGAGCAAATACCTCACCGGAGGCGTGCGCCGCAACTACTCGATCTGCTTCGATGCGGCCAATCGCGTGTCGCTGTGGGTGGCCTACCCGCTGCACGGATGCTATACGACGCCCTATGCCGGGCGGTCGAATGCCTGGTCCTACGATCCGAACGTGCAGCTGCCCGTGATCGAACAGTCGCAGCAGGCCAATGTCGTTTCCACCTACGGCACGGGCGATGCCCGCGGCCACCAGTGCCCCTCGGCCGACCGCTACAATACGACGGCCACCAACGAGATGACCTTCTACGCCACGAACATCATGCCGCAGAACTACGATTTCAACGGCGGCAGCTGGGTGCGGCTCGAGAACATGATCCGCAACTGGGCCCCGACGAGTGTGACCACGATGCGCTACGATACGCTCTTCGTCGTGACGGGCGCCCACCTTACGGGCCGTACGATCACCGACCGGAGCGGGAAGAAGGTCGGCTATCCGTCGCAGTGCTGGAAGGTGCTCCTCAAGCAGAAGCGCGGACTGAACGAAAACCGGCAGATCTGGGAGTTCTCGGCCGACGAACTGCAGGCCATCGGGTTCATCTTCGACAATGCGACGTCGAGTGCCGATGTGAAGCTGCTCGATGCGGCCTGTTCGGTCGAGGAGGTCGAACGCCTGACGGGCTTCACGTTCTTCGACAACCTCGATCCCGCGGTGGCGGCCGAGGTCAAGAGCCGCGAACCCGACGTGACGCAGTGGCCCGGACTGGCCATCAACTGACAGACCTAAAAGTACAAAGTTTACTTAACTGCACAACCTTATGAAGAAAATCCTTTTGACAGGACTGTTTGCCGCGCTGATTGTCGTGGCGTGCTTTGCGCAGAAGCCCTATAAAGTGGTCTTCTACAACTTCGAGAACCTGTTCGACACGATCAACGATCCCGGCGTGAATGACGAGGAGTTTACGCCCGAGGGGCCCAAACAGTGGAATACGATCAAGTACGAGAAGAAACTCGGCAATCTGGATCGCGTGCTGTTCGACATTGCGGCCGAGGACAAGGATTTCCCGGTGGTGATCGGCGTTTCGGAGATCGAGAACCGCTCGGTGATGGAGGATGTCATCGCCCAGCCCAAACTGGCTCATGCCAACTACCGTATCGTGCATTTCGATTCGCCCGATGCGCGCGGCGTGGATGTGGCGTTCTTCTACCGTCCGGATGTCTTCAAGCTGGAGGGGAGTGCTCCGCACCGCTTCGTGATGCCGGGGATGCCCGATTTCAAGACGCGCGATTTCGTGACGATGTGGGGCACGATCGAGGGCGAACCGTTCTTCTTCGTGGTCAACCACTGGCCGTCGCGTCTGGGCGGCAAGGAGGCCTCGTCGCCCAAGCGGGAGGAGGCTGCCCGTCAGGTGAAGCACATCATCGATTCGGTGATGGCGAAGAATCCCGCCACGAAGGTGGTGGTGATGGGCGACCTGAACGACGATGCCACGGACCGCAGCGTGGTCGAGTGCCTGCAGGCCAAGGGCAAGATCAAGGAGGTCCACAAGGGCGAGATGTTCAATCCGTTCATCGCGCTGCTGAAGGCCGGTTACGGCACGCTGGCCTATCGCGACGAGTGGAACCTGTTCGACAATATCATCGTATCGGAGAATCTGGCCACGGGCTCGACCGGAGAACTGAAGATTCAGCCCGTTCGCGAGTCGAAGTTCTACGGCGGGATTTTCCGTCGTCCCTACATGTTGCAGAAGGAGGGCCAGTACAAGGGTTATCCGCTGCGTACGTTCGTCGGAAACGACTTCCAGGGAGGCTTCAGCGACCACTTCCCCGTCTATATCTACATCGGCAAATAACACGCTAACAATAATTGTATGAAACTGAAAGCTCTACTTTTTCTGATGCTTGCCACCGTGGGCCTGGCGGCCTACGCGCAGGACGGCGGCATCCGCGGCAAGGTGGTTTCGCGCAACGGGCGCGTGGCCCTGAGCAACGTCGAGGTGACGATCGAGTCGCTGGGCGTGAAGGTCACCACCGACAACGACGGCCGTTTCCAGATGGAGAACCTTCCGGCCGGCAGCTACCGGCTGCAATTCACGACCCCGGATTTCGAGCCGCTGGAGCTGCTGGTCCGTGTGGGCACGGAGCATGTGCAGGATCTCAAGCAGGTGATTCTGGTTCCGGGCGGTCCGACGGCCGATGCCTTCTTCGATGACGCGATCTTCGCGGAGTACGACACCGATTCGTCGGCTTCGGATTCGCAGGCGCTTCCGTCGTCGCTCTCGGCCTCGAAGGATCTGTTCAACAACATCGCCTCGTACCGCTTCAGCGAGATGCGCTTCAACGTACGCGGCTACGATTCGCAGTTCTCGGACATCTATCTGAACGGCATCCGCATGAACGACGCCATGACGGGCTACGGCCCGTGGTCGCTGTGGAGCGGTCTGAACGACGCCACGCGCAACCAGGAGAACCACACGGGTCTCGAGATGGCCGACTTCGGCATCGGCGGCATCGGCGGTCTGACGAACGTCAACGCCCGTGCCTCGCAGTTCCGCAAGGGCTTCCGCGTGAGCGTTTCGAACGGCAACCAGATGTACCGCTTCCGGGCGATGATCTCCTACGGATCGGGTCAGCTGGACAACGGCTGGTCGTATGCCTTCTCCGTGGGCACGCGTCAGGGCGGCAACGGATACGTCGACGGGGTCTACTACAACTCCTATGCCTATTTCGCTTCGGTCGAGAAGCTCTTCGGCGACAACCATCGCCTGGCCTTCACCTTCCTGGCATCGCCCGCCGAGCGCGGTGCGCAGCAGGCATCGACCGACGAGGCCTATGCCCTGTTCGGCAACAACTACTACAACCCCAACGTGGGTTACCAGGCGGGCAAGCTGCGCAACTCGCGTGTGCGCAACACCCACGAGCCGATCGCCATGCTCAACTACACGTGGGATATCACGGAGAATACGCGTCTGAATGCGGCCACGTCGCTGCGTTTCGGCAAGAACGGCTATTCGGCGCTGACGTGGAACGGCGGTTCGGACCCGCGCGGTGACTACTACCGTTACATGCCGAAGTCGGATCTGACGCAGGTGGTGCCCGGCACGACCACGCCGCAGACCTATTACTATTACCTGCAGAGCGCCATCCAGGGGGCTCAGGCTTGGGACGGCATGCTGCAGTTCGACGACTTCTTCCACATGAACCAGTACGTCGATACGGAGCTCACGGATCTGATGGGCGACAGCCGCCGCTCGAACTACATGATCGAGGAGCGTCACACCGACCAGCTGGACTACAACCTGGCGCTGAACGTGCAGCACAACATGCGCAACAATATGAAGATCGTCGGCGGCGTGAATCTGCGCGTCAACCGCACGAACTACTACTCGCAGGTCAAGGATCTGCTGGGCGGCGACTACTGGTACGATATCGACAAGTTCGCCGAGCGTGACATGGCCAGCGAAACGGCCTACCAGAACGATCTGGACTACTACTGGGCCACGGGTCATGCCCGCATTGCCCACGTGGGTGACAAGTACGGCTACTACTATCGTGCACACCTGCAGGAGACCGATGCCTGGGCCAACTATTCGTGGGCCGTGGGCGGCTTCTCGCTGGGCGTGGCCGGTTCGGTGGGCTATTCGGAGATGTACCGCGAGGGTATGTGGCGCAAGGGCCTCTTCCCCGACAACTCGAAGGGCGACTCGAAGAAGCTCGACTACCTGACCTATGAGGGCAAACTCTCGCTGGGCTACAAGTTCTCGGGCGCCCACTCGCTGGAGGCCAATGCGGTCATCCTGCAGCAGGCTCCGAAATTCAATACGGCGTTCGTCTCGCCGCGTACGCGCAACAACGTCACGCCGGGTCTGAAGGCCGAGAAGATCTTCGGCGTCGATCTGACCTACAACCTCAATCTGCCCTACATCAAGGCCCGCCTGTCGGGATACTACACGACGATCCAGGACCAGGCCAAGGTGATCTCGTTCTACGACGATACGCGCAGTTCGTTCACGAACTTTGCGATGAGCGGCATCGACAAGCGCCACTACGGCGTCGAACTGGGCCTCTCGATTCCGGTCTGGAACGGTATCTCGGTGGTGGGCGCCCTGAGCTGGGGTGACTACACCTACACGTCGAACGCCGACTTCGTGCAGACGGTGGACAACGTCGACCGGATCGTGCTGCGCGACAAGGTCAATTGGAAGGGCTACCACGTCGAGAGTACGCCTCAGACGGCCATCAACGTGGGTCTGGACTACCGCGGCGCCCGCAACTGGTTCGCCGGCGTGAACCTGAACTACTACGACCGTCTCTACCTGTCGATGAACCCCTTCTACCGCACCAACACGGCCTCGGAATACTTCACCAACCTGATCATGACGGAGCTCACGGAGCCCGAACCCGACTATACGACCATCGGCGAGGCGCTGGCCTCGATCGAGGATCTGCGCCATCAGGAGGAGTTCGGCGGTTACTTCACGCTGAGCGCCAACGTGGGCAAGAACTGGTACATCGGCCGCTACATGCTGGGCATGAGCCTCGAGGTGAAGAACATTCTCAACAATCAGGATATCCGCACGGGCGGTTACGAGCAGATGCGCATGAGCAAGGTTCGTGCGGCCAATACGGGCGATTATGTCTTCGGACGGTTCCCGTCGAAGTACTTCTACATGCTGGGTACGACCTACTTCCTGAACGTCTATTTACGATTCTAACAACCGAGAAGGACACACATTATGAAAAGTCTTAAAATAGCAATTGCGGTTCTTGTCGGCGTGATGGCCGCGGGCTGCTACAACGATTTCGAAACGCCGGCGCCCCGGAAGCTCTACACCGATGCGGACATGACGGCGCAGGGGCTCGAACAGGTGTCGATCAAGGAGGTCAAGGGCTGGTTCGAGTCGGCCTTCGGGAGCATTTCGGGCACCGGAACCAACGACAACTGGAAGACGACCAATACGCTGAAATTCGGCGAGCTGCGTCCCGAAGAGGAGGAGTTCGAAGGGCTGAAGGGCTGGCCCGATGCCGCCAACAAGTACATCAAGGGCAAGGTCATCAGCAGCGACCGTCAGGGTAACATCTACAAGTCGCTGTTCATCGACGACGGTACGGCCGGCATCGAGCTGAAGCTCTACAACGGTCTCTATCTGGACTATTATCTCAACCTGGCCACGATGGAGAGCCAGTGGGTGTACGTGCGTCTGGACGGGCTCTTCCTGGGCAACTACCGGATGATGCTCTCGATCGGCGACGCCCCGTCGGATTCGAACAACGCCTCGGGCCGCCACAAGTACTACGCCAACTCGAACCTCGACAATCCGAACATCGCCAAGAAGTATGTCTTCCCGGGCGAGAAGACGATGCTCGATTCGTCGAACATCACCGAGGTGGATCCTCAGACCTATACGTCGCTGAGCAAGGATCACTTCGGACGTCTGGTGCGTTTCAAGGATGTGAAGGTGCGCTATGCGGGTGTTCCGAACCAGGATCACGTGGTCAAGGATGCGATGAAGAACGGTGGCAATACGAACATCTATCCGTCGTGGATCGTCACCGATACGGGTATTCCGCAGAACGCTCCGTGGTACTACATGGCCTACAACATCGAGAATATCCGTCTTTACGGATCGCTGCTGATTTCGTACAACGATGCGGCCGAGTATACGTCGGATCCGGGCATCTATTCGGTTCGTACGAGCGGATATTCGCAGTTTGCGATGCGTCCCGTGCCGAAAGATGGTGCCGTGGGTACGGTGCTGGGCATCTACGCGATCTACTCGAAGCAGAGTACCTTCACGGGCGGCGAGAACGACTGGGCGCAGTATCAGATTTCGATCAGCCGGATCGAGGATCTGGACTTCAACGAGGAGGATCTGCTGACGGAGGCCGAGGCCGATGCACTGGCTCAATGGGCTTTCGATAACTCGTACTCGACGTATGATCCGTTCGATCCTCCCGTGAAATACGATCCTATGGGAGGCATGGAGGGGGGCGAGTAGCTGATTCCCTTCCTCAGATGACAGGAGAGCGGTCCGGAACATTCCGGGCCGCTCTCTTTTGTCTCCACGAGGGTGTATTGGTTTCCGGGTGTTGGGGGCCGTCAGGGTGTGGAGGGGATTTTGAGACCTTGTCAAACGGCAAGCGGGTGTTGGCCTGTCGGCGGCTTCTCCGTGTTCAGACAGTCGGCCGGTTTGTGGCTCGTTTGGAGCAGTCTCCCCGTGTTCGGCCGGAACTGGTCTCCGGAGGGCCGGGATCTGCGTTCCGTTTGATGGGCTCCAACAGGGTGTTTCCCGACTGGCCGGACGATCTGTTGTGTCCTTTGGATGACCGCTTCCCGACGCCGGGCAATGTATCGCCCCTCCTGTCAGGCCCTTCCGGCCGGATTCTCTTCTTTCGGGCTGTTTCGACTGAATACCCGCCAAACAAGAAGGGTCGGGACCTGTCTGGTCCCGACCCTTGCCGTTGCAAAGATCTTCGACGTACGAAGCTCTATTCAGCCTTCGGAGCCTCTTCGGCCTTGGGGGCCTCCTCGGTCTTCTCGGGGCGCATGACGACCTTCACGATGTTGCCGTCCGAGAGGATCTTCTTGGCGATGGCCTGTACATCGGCAGCGGTCAGGGCACGCAGGGCCGGCTCGTAATCCTTGACGAAGTCGAGGCCCGAGCCGTATTTCGACTGGATGAATCCGAGCCATCCGCTGTTGAGCTGCATGCTGTTCTGACGGTTCTTGAGCAGGTATTCGCGGGTTTTCTCGATATCCTCGCTCTTGGGACCGTTTTCGGCGATCTGGCGGATCTCCTGCATGATGATCTCGCAGAGTTCGTCAGCCATCTGCTCGTTGGTGTCGAACGAGATGGTCATGTCGTAGGTCTGCTTGGGGATGTAGTCCGTCGAGGCATTGACGCTGACACCGTACGTACCGCCCTTCTCCTCGCGGATCGACTCCAGATAGCGCGAATTGAGGGCCTGGGTGAGGAACGTCAGGGCGATCTTCTCCTTGAAGCGGTAGGGCATCTTGCCCGAGAAGTAGTAGAGAACCGAAACCTTGGGCTGCTGCATCTCGACACGGAAATCGTCGGTGAGTTCACCCTCGACGGGCTGTACCTTCTCGTCGATCCAGGTCGTAGGCTTCCTGGTCGTGGGGAGCGAACCGATGTACTTTTCGACCAGCGGCTTGAGCGTCTCGAGGTCGACATTTCCGACGAACGTGAAGATGAAGCTGTTGGCGCCGGGGTAGAGCGTGGAGTAGATTTCGGGCAGACGGTCGAAGTCGAAGCTGTCGATGACCTCGGTGGTGATCGGCTGTCGACGCGGGTGGTCGCCGAAGACATCCTTCATGACGCGCTCCTGCATCTTGTAATCGGGATCCGACTGGGCATTGGCGAGTTTCGAGCGGATCATCGTAATGAGCTTGTCATAGTCGTTGCGGTCGAAACGCGGCTGGGTGAAGTTGAGATAGAGCAGCTGGAACATGGTTTCGAGATCCTTGGGCGAAGCGGCACCGCTCATCGAGCTGGCGTAGTTGCCTACGGAGGTCTTCACGGCGGCAGCCTTTCCGGAGAGCTGCTTGCTGAGCTCCATGGCCGAGAAGCGGCCCACGCCCGAGAAGGAGTTGATCGACGGAATCATGTTGCCCAGGTAGTAGTCTTCGTTTGATAGGAGCGAAAGTCCGCCCTTGGACACGGCGGTCATCACCACTTCGTCGGCCTTGAAGGTCGTGGGTTTGACAACCACCTTGACGCCGTTGGCCAGGGTCCACTCCGTGGTTCCGAACTCCTTGTCGAACTTGGTCTTCTTGACGGGCGAACCGTTGAGTTGCGTACCTTCGGGGAGGAGCGGTTCCTTGACGACGTTGTCCTCATAGGGTTCGAGTTCGGCGGCCTTTACCTTGTCGCGGATGGCGAGCAGTTCTTCAGCAGTGGGGTTGTCGACACCCTCCTTTTCGGGGGCGGTGACCATGATGACCTGATTCTTGTCGGTGATGGTCTGCTTGGCGAAGGCGTTGACCACATCGAGGCTGATCGAGCTGATGAGCATGCTGTCCAGCTGCCATTCGGTCTTGGCATCGGGCATGGGGGTGTTCTTCTGGAAGTTGTTCAGATAGGTCTGCACGTAGGATCCGTTGTAGCGGTCGTTGCGGTTGGCGTAACCGCGTTCGGCCTGCCGCATGAGGTTTTCGCGGGCACGGTCGAACTCGCTCTGGGTGAAACCGAAGCGGCGCAGACGTTCCATTTCGGTGTAGATGCTTTCGAAGCCGCGGTTGAGTTGTCCGTCCTGGGTCATGGCGATGAAGGCCGTGGCGTTGAGCGTGGGGATGATGCCCACGACGTCGCCCGTACCCATACCGGCCACCAGGAACGGAGCGTCGGGCTTCATGGCGATCTCGCCCAGGCGCGAATTCTCCATCATGGTGATGTAGCTTTCGATGATGTTGGTCAGTTCACCGCTGATCGTGTTGGCCAGTTCGCGGGGGAAGGCCGGGCGTTTGATGAAGAGCTGGACCTTGCTGCCCTGCATTTCGGGATCGGTGTAGATGCTGATGATGGGCTCCTCGTTGTCCGGAACGACGATCGTCTCCTTCTTGTCGGCATCGGCGGCCGGGGCCGGGATGTCGCTCATGAGCTTCTTGACCTTGGCCTCGACGGCGGCGGCATCCAGATCGCCGACGATCACTACGGCCTGATAGTCGGGGCGATACCACTGGTGGTAGAAGTCGACGAGTTCCTGATGCTTGAAGTTTTTCAGACCGTCGAGGTATCCGATCAGGTTTCGGTGTTCGTACTTGGTGTCGCGGCCGATGGCCTGGATGAGCTTCATCGAGGAGCGCCACGAAGCGCCGTCGCGCGTACGCAGCTCCTCCATGATGACGCCGCGTTCGGAGTCGATCTCATCGGGCTGCAGGGCAATGAAGTGCGACCAGTCGTGGAGGATCAGCAGGGCCGAGTCGATGATACCCTCACGCGTGGTGGGGACATCCTTGATGTTGTAGATGGTCTGATCCCAGCTGGTAGCGGCGTTGAGGTTGGCGCCGAACTTCACGCCGACGGTTTCGAGATACGTCGTAAGTTGTTTTCCGGGGAGGTTTTTGGTACCATTGAAGGCCATGTGTTCGAGGAAGTGGGCGAGGCCCTGCTGGGCGTCGTTTTCCTGAATGGCGCCGACGTTGTGGATGATGTAGAAATCGGCCTGACCCTTTGGTTTTTCGTTGTGGCGGATGTAGTAGGTCATGCCGTTTTCGAGTTTACCCGTGCGGAGTTCGGGATCGGCAGGAATCGGCTGATTCATCTGCGCGGTGGCGCTGCATACGGCGAATGCCGCCAGGGCCATCAAAAGCAATCTCTTCATGTGAAACGGATGGTTAAAAGTTTGTATTTGCTTGGATTATTGTTTGTTGCCTGATTCGGGACGGTATTCGATGATGTCGCCGGGCTGGCAGTCGAGTTCGCGGCAAATGGCCTCGAGGGTCGAGAATCGGATGGCGCGGGCCTTGCCGTTCTTGAGGATCGAGAGGTTTGCGGGGGTGATGTCGACGCGTTCGGCGAGATCTCCGAGCGAGATCTTGCGTTTGGCCATCATGACGTCGATATTGATGATAATGGGCATGTCGGGTCGGGGTTGTCAGATGGTCAGTTTCTGCTCTTCGCTGAGGTTCTGGCCGACGGCGAAGACCTCGGCGGCGAAGAGGATGAGGATTCCCATGATGATGAGGGTATAGGAGACGTGGAAGCTCGTGTCGACCGAGTAGCCTGTTCCGGCGAGGAGTTCGGCGGCGCGGGTGTTCATGATCCAGCCGAGCAGATCTTCGAGCAGTTCGGTGGCGATGGTCAGGAATCCGATCATGCGCAGATAGCGGACGTTTCGGCGGTCGAGGGGACGTTCTTCGCGGATTGAGCGGCGCAGCGAGTGGATGATGACGAACATCAGCACGATGATGGCGAGCATGAGCAGCGGGGTCAGCATCACCAGCAGATAGATCCAGACGCTGCCGCCGATCGATCTGAGGGCCAGTGCCAGGGGCGAGCGACCGGGCGCCTCCTCCTCGACGAGCAGTTCGAGGTTGCGCACGCGGGCCTTGATCGAGGCGGTCGGGGTTTCGATCGGCAGGCTGCCGTCGGGCTGGGCCACGATGCGGATGTCGTTGAGCAGATAGATCATGTGGGGAACACCGGAGTTCCATTTTTCGGCAATGTCGTTGCCCATTTCGACTCCTTCGGCCGCTCCGCGCGTGAAGCTGGGGATGATGCCGTGGGCGAAGCTGGCCACCAGCACGATGAAGAACGTGACGTAGATAGCCAGCAGTCGTTTGAGGAGTGATTTTTTGTTCTGCATGTTTAGCTTGGATGCTTGTTGCAGAGGCAAAGATAATGAAAATTCCGAAAAACAAATAATATTTATCGTTTTTCGATAAAATTTTTTGGAATAGCGGCAAATGCCCGGAGGAAGAATGAGGAACGGGTCGTTGGGGAGGGTGTCGAATCGCGGAAAAATCGCTATCTTTGTTCGAGATAAAGTACGGATATGGGAGAAAAATCGCTTTACAAATTCCGGGTTGAGCCGCAGGAAGTGGACTTCACGCTGCGGGCGACGCTGGCCTCGCTGGGGTCGGCGATCCTCAATACGGCCGGACAGGATGCCTATGGCAAGGGTTTCGGGGTGGACGTGCTCAATGCGGAGAACCATTCGTGGGTGTTGTCGCGCATGGCGATCGAGATTGACCGGCGTCCCGAACAGTATACGGATTACGCGATTGCGACGTGGATCAGCGACTACGGGCGGGTTCTGTCGACGCGAAACTTCACGCTGACCGATGCTGCGGGGCATGAGTTCGGGCGGGCCGTCACGCAGTGGGCGATGATCGACCTGACGTCGCGCACGGCGGTGGATCTGTCGTGGGTCGGGCGCGAACACGACGATGCGGTGGTGCCGGTTCCGCCTCCGACGGAGAAGCCGCGCAAGATCCGCACGGTGACCCCTTCGCGGAGTGTCGAACATCGGGTGGTCTACAGCGATATCGATTTCAACCGCCATGTCAATACGATGCGCTACATCGAGATGATGCTCGACATGCTGCCGCTGGATCTGCTGACGCAGGAGGCTCCGGTGCGCCTGGACATCCACTTTCTGAAGGAGTGCCGTTTCGGTCAGACGCTGACCGTCGGATGCGAGGAGCGCGGGCAGTCGGCCCTGTTCGAGATTTCGGGCGACGGAACGACGGCAGCCGTGCGGGCGCAGGTCGAGTGGCGCCACGAGTAGAACATGCGAGGTAGATCCGGGAATCGGATCCGGTTCCCGACGGGGTCGAACCTTTTGAAAAAATCCCGGAAGAGATTGTGCGGTCTCTTCCGGGATTTTTGTTTGCCGGACCTTGCGGGGGCGTCGAACTGCCCGAGCCGGGGGCATTTCGTTTCCATCCGCCCGAAGCCGGGAGGTCTTGCGTTCCCATTCGTCCGGAGCCGGGAGGCATTTTGTCCCCATCCGAAGGGAGCCGGCTATCGACAGATCAGATATCCGCCCAGACTGGCGAGGGTAAGGATCAGTCCGACCACCGTTTCGTAGGGGATCAGCTTCATGCGCTCCTTCATCTTCATGTCGACGGATCCGCCCGTTGCGTGGAAGAACGATCCGTGGGGGAGGTGGTCCAGCACGGTGGCTCCGGCGTTGACCATGGCGGCACCCCAGATGGCGGGGATTCCGGCCGCCAGGACGATGTCGGCAAACGAAGCCGAGGCGATGGTGGCACCGGCGGTCGTCGAGGCGGTGGCGGCGGACATCAACGCGCCGGCGAGGGGTGCGATGGCGGCTTCGCCGATGTTCCACTGCTCGAGCAGCGCGAGGACGACATCCTTGACGGCCGAGGCCTTGATGATGCCGGCGATGGTTCCCGTACCGATGAGCAGCACGGCGACCGGGGCCATCTTTTCGAGACCGTACCCCAGACCGGGCATCAGTTCGCGCCAGCGTCGGGTGGCGACGATACCGACCAGACCGCCGGCCGGCAGGGCGATGAAGGGATCGATGACCACGCCGCACAACGGCCGCAGGATCAGCAGCAGAATGGCCGTCAGCGGGCCGGCCATGCTGGCGGCGAACGACGGCAGATGCTCCGTATCGATCCGTTCCGAGGGGAGTTCGGGGCGCTCGCCGCGGTTCGGGACGAAGGGCATCAGGACGTAGACGGCGATGATCAGCCCGACGAGAGCCGGGATGAGGTTGGCGAGCATGACCGACGGGAGCGGAGCTCCGAAGTTTTCGGCGGCGATGATCGTGTTGGGGTTTGGCGAGAGGATGTTACCGCACTTTCCGCCGGCGATCATGGCCAGCAGCAGGCGGAATTTCGAGATGTCGAGCTGCCGGCCGAGCATCAGGGCGACGGGGGCCACGGTGATGACGGCCACGTCGATGAAGACGCCCGTTGCGGTGAGGAACATCGTGGCCAGTGCCAGCGCCAGATAGACGTGCCGGGCCCCGAGGCGGCGGACGATGGTCCGCGAGATGGATGCGGCGGCGCCGGTTCGGATCAGCACGCCCGACAGCACGCCGGCCGAGAGGATGCGCAGAACGGCGGGGATGATCTCGCCGATACCGGAGATCATCAGGTCGACGGTCTTCACCAGCGGATACCCGGCGGCCAGACCTCCGACCAGCGCCCCGAGCATGAGCCCGTAGACGGGCGGTGTACGGCGGACGATCAGCACGATGGCGACGATCAGTCCCAGCAGAGCGGCCAGTGCACTGTTCATGATCGGGCGACGTTTTTCAGGGTTCGGAGAATCTGTTCGACGGTGTTTTCGAGGTTGGCGCCGGCGTTCTCCTCGCGCATGGCCTCGTCAAGCGAGACGGGTCCCGGGACGATCGGGAAGAGGGCCGCAAACCCGTTTTCGGCAAGTTCGCGGGGGTTCTCGACCGAGCCTCCGAGGGCGATGACCGGAACACCGCGTTTGCGGGCCGCGGCCAGGATACCGCAGGGAACCTTCCCGTGGAGGGTCTGACGGTCGATACGGCCTTCGCCCGTGAGGATCAGGTCGGCGCCGTCGATCAGACGGTCGAATTCCACGGCGTCGAGCAGCATCTCGATACCGGGCCGCAGCCGTGCGTGGAGCAGGCTGAGGAGCGCGCCGCCGAGGCCTCCGGCGGCACCGGCACCGGGCGTCTGGGCGAAAGCCGAGCCCGTGAACCGTTCGACGACGGCGGCGAAGTTGCGCAGTCCGGCATCGAGGCGTTCGACCGTCTGCGGATCGGCCCCCTTCTGCGGGGCGAAGACATGAGCGGCGCCCTGTGGACCGTAAAGCGGGTTGTCGACATCGCAGGCGACGATGAATTCCGTGTCACGAAGTGCGGTGAGGGCTTGTCGGTCATCGATCCCGGCAAGATGTTTGAGCGAGGCTCCCGTGCCGTCGAGTTCATGGCCGTTTCTGTCGAGCAGGCGGAATCCGAGAGCCCGCAGCATGCCGCATCCGGCATCGTTGGTGGCGCTGCCGCCGATGCCGATCAGGACCTTCCGGCAGCCGTGCTGCAGGGCGTCGGCGATCATCTCGCCCACGCCGTAGGTGGTCGTCTGCAGCGGGTTCCGTTCCGCGGTTCCGAGCAGCGTCAGCCCGGCTGCTGCGGCCATCTCCAGTACGGCCGTGCGGCCCTGGTCGATCGTTCCGTAACGGGCCTCGATCGGGCGCATCAGCGGATCGTGGACACGTACCGTGTGCGACGTGCCGCCCCGTGCGTGGAGAATGGCTTCGGTGGTACCTTCGCCGCCGTCGGCCACCACCGTGCGCACGACCTCGCACGCCGGGAAGACCCGCCCGACGGCTGCTTCGGCCCTCCGTGCGGCCTGCTCCGAGCTCAGCGACCCCTTGAATGAATCGAAGGCCAGAATGATTTTTTTCAGTTCCATAGGTATTGCAGTTATCTCCAGGTCGAAACCTCCCGGCGCCAGCGTTGGATTTCGCGTTTCTCCTCGGGCGAGGTCGGGGCGGTCGAACCCGGATAGTGGGGTGAATAGATGATTTTTTCGGTGATGATCTGCATCCGGCCCTCCTTGACGTAGCGTTCGTCGCGCTCCGAGAGGTGGTCGACCATGCGCTGCCGCCACCGGGCGAGCTCCGCTTCGCAGCCGGGTTCGCCGGCCAGATCGTGCCGTTCGCCGGGATCCCGCTCCAGATCGAACAGCTGTTCGCGACCCGTCGTGCTGTGGCGGATGTACTTCATGCGGCCGTCGGTGAGGGCCGTCCAGCAGTTGTCGGGTTCGTAGATCTGAGCGTGTTCCAGGTCGATCCACCGGCGCCACGGAGCCTCGGGATCGGCGATGAGCGGCAGGACCGAACGTCCGTCCATGTCGTCGGGCGTCGGGCATCCCGCGGCGTCGAGCATCGTCGGCAGCACGTCGCGCAGTTCGACGACCTGTTGCCGGCGTTCGTTCACGCCGCCCGCCGTCTCCCGCATCGCGCGCGGCAGCCGGACGAGGAACGGAATGTGGGCCGACCCTTCGTAGGGATAGGTCTTGCGCCAGTGGTTGTGGTCGCCCAGCATGTCGCCGTGGTCCGAGAGGAAGATAATGAGTGCATCGTCGTAGATTCCCTTGTGTTTGAGCGCCTCGATGATCCGCCCGATCTCATGGTCGATGAACGAGATGCTGGCGTAGTAGTATTTCCGGGCGCGGAGGGCCACCGAATCGCCGAAGTCGCCGTAGCAGGCGTCGGAGGTTTCGGGCTGCTCGCGCCGGGCGAAGCGTTCGCCCCACGCGCTGCGGATCGGACGCGGGATCTCCACGCCGTCGTACAGCCGGACGAAACGTTCGGGCGGATCGTAGGGGCTGTGCGGTCGGGCGAACGAGATCTTCAGGAAGAGCGGCTGGTCGAGCGTGCAGGCCTCGATCAGTTCGATGACCGTCCGGGCGGTCCAGGCCGTAGGGTGGAGGTGTTCGTCGAGCGGATAGGCGGCCGCGTAGTGCGAATTCCAGCTGATGTGCAGCGAGTCGGGATTCATGCCCGGGGCGTGGAGTTTGAACCAGTTTCGGTAGTCGCTCAGGAATCCGTTCTGTTCGATGCGGCCGCTCTCGTCGACCAGCGTGCCGTGGAATCCGTGGAGCGCCTTCTGCGGAAACCAGTGCATCTTGCCGATGCCGAAGGTGTAGTAACCGGCCCGGGCGAGCATGCGCGGCATTTCGTAGCGGTAGTGTTCGGCCACGCGCCCGTAACCGACCATGCCGTGGTGCCAGGGCGAAAGTCCGGTGAGCAGTCCGGCACGGGCCGGCGTGCTGCTCGGCACCGACGAGTAGGCCCGCGTGAAGAGGGTGCCTTCGGCGGCCAGACGGTCGAGATTCGGGGTCCGGACGGCGGAATTCACCACCCCCAGGCAGTCGCCCCGCATCTGATCGGCCATGATCAGGATGATGTGGGGACGTTTCGGCGACGCTTCGCCGGCGACCGGCCGTGCGGCCACCGCCGTTCCGGTGACGGTGGCCGCGCCGATCATCAGCAGACGTTGGGACGTGGACATGAGCAGTCGTTTGTCAGATCAACTCCTTGTTTCCGGTCGGCGGCGTATCGGCATTGTCGAGGAAATCCGTCCGCTCCATCTCCCGGCGGTAGCGCTCGTAGACCGAACGGCAGGCCTCGATCTCGTCGCCCGAGGGCTCGGTGGGATACTCCTCGTGACCGAAGGTCCACTGCCACTCCCACTCCTTGCACTCCTCGAGGAAGCGTTTGTAGGCCTCGGCATCCATCGTGCAGCCGGCCTGGCGGATCGTCTCGAAGAAGTGCTTCCAGCGCGGGGCGTAGAACCCGCTCATCAGCCCCGACCAGTGGCGGCAGGCGTAGTCGGCAATGCGGCAGTTCTTGTCGCCCCAGGTCGTCAGCAGGTTGCGTGCGTTGTGTTCGTAGAGGTCGCTCTCCTCGGGGGTCGTGCCCATGGCGCGGGCGTCGCGCAGCCAGCGGCCCAGCAGGAACTCCTTCCGGGTGGCCAGCACGCGGTCCAGATCGGCGATGAACGTCAGCATGCGGTCGGCGGCCGCGTTGAAGGCCGTCGTATCGTGGCGTTCGAAGGCGTGGGCCACCTCCTGCTGGAGGATCGTCGCGTAGTTGGCCATCACCTGCCGCGTGAGGTCGGTCAGATCGTAGCGGAAACCGTCGCTGGCGGCCAGCGTGTCGGCGCAGGCGATCATGCGGTCCCACGCCTCGACGAGTGTCCGGTTGCGGTAGTGAGGGCGGACGTTGGTCGTGCCGCCGGGGTTGAGCTGCAGCGTCGGACGTCCGGTGAGGATCGATTCGTTGCCGCCGTTGGTGAGGTCGTTCTCGAAGACCGTCGGCAGCATTCCGTTCCAGGCGGCGATGGCCGTTTCGGAGCGCTGGCCGTAACGCTGCGTGGTGTATTCGGCAACGAATTCACCGAGATCGATCGGTTCGTCGCGCCAGACGTTCTCGAGGAACAGCGCATAGATGAACGGCGTCTGCTCGATGCCCTCCATCGTCAGACCGATGCCGCGCAGGTTGCGCGAGGCGGGGTCGTGAAGCGCTTCGGCCGGGTCGTGGGCCACGCTGCGGGCATTGCCCGAGAAGTTGAGGTTCTGGCCGAAGTTGTGGAGCATGCACCACAGCCAGGGCTTGCCGTCATAGGCGTTGGTCTGCTTCCAGATGGGGAAGCGTTCGCTCCAGAGGTCGAGGATGATCATCCGCTCGTCGGGCACGGACGAGAGCAGTGCCTCGATCTGCTTGTCGCCCCAGAACTCCCGGTCGTGGTAGAAGAGCCAGCCCTGCATGACCCACGTGGCCTCGGGATCGCTCTCGCACATCGAATCGAAGACCTTGCGGCTGATCTGGCTCAGATAGGTCGAATCGGAGGTCGGCGGGAGGTTTTCGTTGAACGTGTCGGCCGAATAGAGGTGGTTCGTGCCGTAGAGACGGGTCTGTTCGTCGATGAACATCGAGCCGATCTGCGTGAAGAGCTCCTCGTCGGGGTCGAGGATGCTGACCTCGGGGAATTCGACCCACGAGGTGTGACGCACCCGGGCCTCGGGGAAGTGTTCGGAGAAGGTCGGGGGAACGTGTCCCGTGAAGGCCGGCAGCACGGGCGTCATGCCCAGGGCGCGTTCGTTGGCGAGGATGAAGTGCTGCAACTGCTCGTGGCGGTCGATGAACGACTGCGGCAGGGGGCCTCCCCAGCCGTCGAGGTTGCCCATCCAGAACCAGTTGAAGTAGGCCGGGCCGCTGAAGAAGCTCTTCAGCTCGTCGTCCGAGAATCCCAGCCGGCGGTAGACGCGCTGCCAGACGGTGTTCTGGCCCGTGACGGCCAGCGGCATGTTGATGCCGTTCATGGCCATGAAGTCGATTTCGCGCTGCCAGCGGG
Organism: uncultured Alistipes sp.; assembly: GCA_944321185.1. Classification (GTDB taxonomy): domain Bacteria; phylum Bacteroidota; class Bacteroidia; order Bacteroidales; family Rikenellaceae; genus Alistipes. The sequence goes on from CALUKH010000001.1 coordinate 103,988, forward strand.
TTTCGTCCCACCAGCTCATCGTGTAGTTGAACGTGCAGTAGTTCAGGTAGTAACGGTATTTGTAGGGCGACGTTCGTTCGATGCGTTCGGTGGGGATGGGGAGCTCCTCGGGCAGGTTGAGGTTCGTGCCGCACCACGTGATCTGACAGTTGCAGCAGTGGCCCAGATAGTACTTCAGGGCGCTGGCGGCCGATACGCCGTTGTTGCCTTCGAGGACGATGCGGTCGTTGCGGCCGTAGAGGGCGAAGTAGTCGCGGTCGTGCTTCTGGCGGCCGGTGATTTCGATGTCGAAGTAGGGGGCATACTCCTCCCCGACGACCCGTTCGACGAGCCCGCGGACGGCTTCACGCTGTTCGTCGGCCGTGTAGACGCTCTTCGGCGTGCGGTGGCACGAGGTGCTCAGCAGCATACCGAGGAGCAGGGTGAAAAGGATGGTTCTTGGTTTCATGCGAGGTTTTATGCGTGGCTGTATGGGTTATTCGATCGAGGCGATCAACTGACGGGCCGCTTCGATCGGATCGTCGTAGGGTTGCGTCGCGGTGCGACGGGGCGATTGGATCCACTCCTCCTCCCAGGCATCGAGCCGTTCGGGGTGTTCCGAGAAGTAGATCTTGAGGCGCGGGATGTAGTAGTCGCGGATCAGTCCGCTCCAGAAGCGGGCCGCATAATCCTCCTGGAATCCGCCCCAGGTGGTGATCAGACGCAGGGCGTTCGCCGTGTAACGCTGCCGCAGCGAATCCGTCGGGGCCGCCTTTTCGGCATATCCGACCCATTCGTCGAGGCGGTAGACGGGGTGCGAATCCAGCAGTCGGTCGGCCTCCGTCAGCAGTTCGATACAGCGGTCCAGCTCCTCGGCAGCCTTCGTGCGGTTGCCCGCCTCGCGGGCCTCACGGGCCACGGTGTAGTGACGGTCGGCGACCTCGCCGAGCCAGAGTGCCGCGAACTCGAGGGCATCGTTGCGGTAGAGCGGCGATGTGGCATAACGGTCGGCGCCGTCGAGGAAGGGCTTCACGGCCTGTCCGAAGTCATCGTTCAACGCATGGCCGTTCGGACGGCGCGAATCGGGATCGACCGTCTGCCACGTGAAGCGCGGGTAGGAGTAGAGCGAAGCGTAGACACTGCGGCGCAGCAGCTGCCAGGCCGCCAGCATCGTCGAGTCGCAGCCTCCGTAACGGGCCGTGCAGTAGCTCTCCGTCCAGCGGTCGAGATCGATGGCCTGACGGCTCCAGCCCATGTCGCCCAGCAGTTCGTAGACCACCTCGTTGTTTTCGATTCCCTCGGGAGCCGAGCCGAATCCGACCAGCGTGCGGGCGGCCGGCGATTCGAGCGCCTCGACCGATCCCGAGGCATACATGGCCAGATCGCCCGTCGGGAGGGTCTTCCCGCCGAAATTCGGGACGTAGCTGTAGATCCACTGTTTGCCGTAGAAACCGTCGTGGACTTTCCACGTCTGTTCGGTGTGCCAGATCCATTTGGGGTAGTCGTTACCGAGGTCGATGATGATCAGGTCGCGGTCGGGGACGCGGCTCAGCAGGGCCTGAAGGCTTTCGCGGTCCCAGAAGTCGTGCTGATAGCCGAACGTCCAGCCCTGGGTGACCCACACGGCGTCGGGATCGCCGGCCTTGATCGAACGGTGGATGGCCTGGCCGTAGTCGGCCAGCAGGCGGTGTTTGGCGGCCGTGTCGGCCGGATCGATCGGGAGCTTCATCTCGTTGAAGCTGTCCGAGAGGAAGTAGCGGGCCTTGCCGAATTCGGCCTCCCACTCCTGGATGAACAGGGCGCCGATCTTCTCGAACCACGGCGAATCGGGGGCCAGCACGCAGGCGTTGTATTCGGAGGGGAATCCGCCCCATTCGAGACGGTTGTAGGTGACGTCGGGATGGCGGGCGAGGAAGGCCGGCGGGACGAATCCCGCGAAGGCCGGTGCCACGGGCTCCATGCCGAGTTCATGCATGCGGTCGAGGATGCGGTGCTGGAGTTCGAGCTGTGCCTCGTGCCAGCTTTCGGGCAGCGGGCCGTCGAAACCGTTGAGGTTGCCCATGCGGTGCCAGGGGAGATGGGCGGCACCGGTGAAGAACGAGTCGATCTCCTCTTCGGTGAGGCCCAGTTTGAGCCAGACGCGGCGGGCGATGGCCTCGCTGGCGACGGTGGCCAGCGGCAGATTGACGCCGTGCAGGGCCATCCAGTCCAGCTCTTTGGACCAGCGCTCCCAGTCCCAGTAGGGAGTCGTGTATCCGAACGTAACGACGTTGAGGAAGTAGCGCAGCCGGTAGGGCGATGTGCCCTGCTCTTCGTAGTCGGGCCAGCGGTCGGTGAGGGGGAGGTTTTTGCCGCTCCAGGTGACCATCGAATGGCAGGCCTCCTTCAGATAGCGGTTGAAGGCATAGCAGAGGGCCGTGACGCTGCTGCCCTCGATGCGCAGACGGCCCTCCGAAGCGTGGATGGCGTAGCGATCGAGCGAGTCGGCCGTGGTGACGAGCCGTAGATCCAGCTTCTCGGCCGGGCGTTCGATGGTGCGTTCGATGACGGCTCGGGCGGCCTCCGTGGCGTTGTTTTTCGGGGATGTGCAGCCCGCAGCGAGGCTCACGAGGGCCGTTGCGGCGAGCAGGATCACTCCTTTTTTGAGGTTGAATTTCATGAAAGGTGGTTTGGGTGGTGATAGGTGAATGTTGCAGGAGCCGCCTCCGGAGATCCGGCTGACGGTCCGGATGAAGAAATTGCCGACCATAAAGCCGGCAATTTCTCATTTTCGGACCGAAGTCCGTCGCCGCGAGTGCTTACTCGATCTCCTCGCACTGAACCTTGATGTTCAGATAGACGGGTTTGCCGAAGAGATCCTCGGCCAGCGTCTGGTCGATGCGTCCGTCGACGAACGTATCCTTGTCGTCGTAGAGCTGCGAGATCTGCATCAGACCGTAGTAGTAGACGGGATTCTCCTCCGTACCGCGCTTCGAACGGCAGATGATGTAGTCACCGGCGCGGAAATTCTCCTCGAGAGCGGCCGTGGCCGTATGACCGGCGTTGGTCCAGCGGCGCAGATAGGTCTGGAGTGTGAGGCTCGTGGGCTCGTCAACCACACCGAGGGTGCTGTTGTCCAGGTCGCGCTGCAGGGCGCCCAGCTGCCAGAAGGCACGCATCTTGTCGGCCGTGGTCGAGGCCTTGGAGTCGATGCTGATGAAGAGTTTGTCGATGTAGGTGTAGAGTTCGGCATTGTAGTCTTCGCCGATCCACGAACCGGCAACGCGGTAGAACTGGAAGTCATAGTCGATGTTGGCATCCTTGATACCGTGTCCGTTCACCTCGTAGAGGTCGCACTGACGGCCCGTCGTTCCGCCGCCCAGCGACGAGGCGCGCAGCGACGAGAACATGTAACCGCGCTGGCTGCCGATGTAGGCGTTGTTCTTCGTGTTCTGGAGCACGTTGAGGAAGCACATGCTGCCGTTCAGACCATCCACCGAGCGGAGTTCCGACAGCGAGAGGATGTGCTTCACCTCGCCGTTGATCTTCACGCCGTGCATCGAGAAGAACGACTTGGTGTCCGAACCGGCACCGGTGCCCTCTTCGGGATAGGTTTCGGGGTCGTTGTCATGCGTGGCGACCTTGTAGTCGGCATAGAGGGCGGCCGTTTCGTTCATCCAGACCGTGCCCTTCGAATCGCCCGTCACGCCGTCGCTGATGGGATAGTAGGTCGTGTAGCTCTGCGAGCCGGCGAGGAGTTTGACCTCGATGGCGGTGATCTCCTTCGAGTCGGGGAAGAAGAGGACGTCGATCGTGTTGCCGTCGAGCTGGAAGGTCTGCGGGTCGCCGGCGGGGGTGTAGGCACCTTCGGCGCCCTTGACACCGGTCATCACGCAGCTGGTCAGTGTGCTTTGGGTCTCGACCGAGGCCTTGAAGGAGATGGGTTCGCCATAGGCGAGCGACGAGGGCAGCGCATCGGAGAGGGTGATGGTGGCATCGAACGTCGAAGGTTCACCTTCGTTGTCGTCATCCTTGCACGACGTGGCGGTGAAGGCAAGCAGCAATGAGGCTGCGAACATTGCAAATTTTTTCATCTTGTTTAATTTTTAAGGTGAGTTGGGTTTTTTGTACTTTTTTTGTTGGTAGCAGGTTGCATCAGCAGGTTGATTGTTCATTCTCCGAGCGAGACCTCCGAGATCACGGGCCGGTGGTCCGAGAGATCGGAATCGGAGCAGGTAACGGTCCGTTTCAGCTCGAGGGGCCGGGGGCCGCGGTAGAAGATGTGATCGATCTTGATCGTGGGCTTTTGTGTCGGGTAGGTCGGTTCGGAGTTGGTCAGGGGCATCCATCCGTCGGAGGTGAGCCGCCGGATTTCGGCGCTTTCGGGGTCGGCGTTCATGTCGCCGGCCAGGAAGGTCGGGTAGGGCGTGCGGGCGAAGTAGGCGTTGATGAATCCGGCCTGTTCGTGGCGGGCCTCCGGCGAGGTGACCTCGAGGTGGGTGCAGGCGAAGGTGACCGTGCCGCGGTCGGGCATCTCGACGTCGACGACCAGCATCACGCGCTGTTCGGCCTTTCCGTCATGGGGCAGCAGCACGCGTTCGACGCGGATGATCGGATACTTGCTCAGGATGCCGATTCCGTAGTATCCGCCCATATAGTCGAGGGCCTTTCCGTAGGCGGTGAACATGCCGGTGATCTGTCCCAGTTCGTTGACGAATCGGACGTGGTGCTGTTTCGGGGCGCGGGTGCGCACGGTGTTCCAGTCACACTCCTGAAGGGCCACCAGGTCGGGATCCTTCCCGGCGATGTACTCGCCGATCTGCTGCATCGAGGCCAGTTCGCCGAAGCGGAGGTTGTAGCTCATGATGCGCAGGTCACGCTCCTGGGCGGCCAGTACGCCGTGGAACAGCACCGCGCCGGCCAGCACAAGGAGGGTTTTCATCAGTTTTGATTTCATTCCGTAAGTCGGGTTAGAGTTTTTCGATCGTTAGACTGTAATAGGGCAGAGCGGCTTCCGTACGGGCCTCGAGGCTGCGGCAGACGAAGCCCACGGGCGTGAGGACGAACAGATCGTAGGTCGTCGACGAACTGCCGGCAAAGACGATGCGGTAGTTCTTGAGGTTCCAGCGGAGCCACTCCTCGACGTCGGCCTTCACCTCGTTGCGGATCGAACCGACGACGATACCCGTGGTCTGCAGCACGCTGCTGCGTTGGGCGACGAGGGTTTCGAAGGCTGCCCGATCCTCGAAGCGCGAGGTGTATACGGTGGTTGTGGTGGGCTGGGCGAGCGGCGCCGAGAAGGTGCATCCCGACGTGCGGAGCGAACCCTCCCAGACGGCATCGAAGGCCTCGACCAACTGCCGCGTGACGATACCCGTGCCCTTCACCGCATCGGACGTCTGTTCGGTCTGTGCGAAGAGCGAGTAGCTGCGCGTGGCCAGCCCGATCTCGACCTGCGGCAGGGGTTCGCCCAGGCGGAAGTCCGAACGCTCGAAGAGGTAGAGTGTCTGCACGGGGCTGGCCTGATTGATGAAGGAGGTCAGCGCCGCGGGCTCCTGCGAGGCGAAGAGCGGCTGATCGGTCAGCGTCGTGAAGCAGGTGATGCGCAGCAGATTGGCCGAGTTGATCGCCTCGGGCGGTTCCGGAGCGACGTATTCGTTTTGCGATTCGTCGGGCGAGGGGGTTGCCCCTTCGTCGGACGACGACTCGGAGCAGGCGGCCATGAGGGCGGCCGTTCCGAACAACCAGAGCAGCAAGCGGTTCGTTTTCATGGCATTATTCGGCTTCATAGGTCAAATCGGCGATCAGGGCGCAGTGGTCCGAGAGCGAGGGCTGGGCATCGATCTTGAAGGTCTGGCAGGTCCAGTGTTTGGGGAATCCCATGATGTAGTCCAGCCGGCGGTTGGGGCCGCTCGAGGGGATGGTGAAGTCGGTCGTACCGCCCAGATTCTGCCAGTTGATGCGGGCGTAGGAGATCGTGTTGCTGTCGGGCGTGGCGTTGAAGTCTCCGGCCAGGATGGTCGGAGTCTCGGTGTCGGCGAGCAATTCCTTGTTGTAGTCGGCGAGGTTCTTCACGCGCAGGTCCTCCGACTCGACGGCCAGATGGACCGATGCCACGCGCACCGTCCCGCCGCCGGGCAGCTGGATGCAGACCCATCCGCAGGCCCGGGGTTCGTTGGCCCCCTCGGGCGAGGAGATCACGCGTCCGGCCTTGAAATAGGGATACTTGCTCAGGATGGCCACCCCGAAGCCGCCGCCCTGGTAGGTGAACGATTTGGCGTAGTAGGGGAACATCCCCACTCCGGCGGCGATTTCGGTCAGCAGGTCCTTGTTTCCGTTGCGCGAGGTGAAGTTGTCCATCTCCTGGAGCAGCACCACGTCAGGATTGTACTGCCGGATGAAATCCACGTAGGGCTGAGCCTTGTAGGCGGCATAGGATCCGCCCTCCTTCATGTTGAGCGACAGCACGCGGAGCGACAGCGTCTGCTGGGCGGCAACTCCCTGGGGAATTGCCGCGCCCAGCAGCATGACTGTAAGGATGCAGAGGATTCGTTTCATGATATGCGGTACGATTGATCGATCAGTTCCATCCCGGGTTGTTCGGGAGCAGGTTGGGGTTGAGCTGCGACTGCTTGAAGGGGACCGAGAGCAGGTAGTGCTTCGGGTCGACGAACGTACGTCCGGTCTCGATGACCAGATACTCCTCGCCGTCGACGTTCTTCCAGGTCAGGTCGTCGAGACTGGACGACAGACGCGACTGGTCGAGCCAGCTGCGTTTGACGCCGAGCAGATCCTCGCCCAGACGTGCGCCCTCCTTCCAGCGGATGAGGTCGAAGTAGCGGTGACCCTCGAAGAAGAGTTCGACGCGGCGTTCGCGGCGGATTTCGGTGCGCAGGTCCGAGCCCTGGGGCAGCTTGTCCAGGTCGAGGTGAACCATGCCGACGCGGTCGCGCAGCTTGTTGATCGTGCGGTCGAGGTCGTCCTGGGTGACGCTGCCGAGCTGCTCCTTGGCTTCGATGTAGTTGAGCAGCACCTCAGCATAGCGGAGAATGATGATGTCGTTGTCGTCGTGGCTGACGCTGCTGACCGTGCTCGGCTCGACATACTTGGTGAGGTAGTATCCCGAGTAGGTCATGCAGCCCGAACGCATGTTGACCAGCAGCGGGTAGGTGAACAGCTTGGGGTCGTCGTTGTTGATGTCGCCGCCGACACCGCCCTCCCACGCCGAGCCGGGCTGGAGGATCGACTGCGTCATGCGCGGATCGCGGTGTTCGAAGACCTCCTCGTAGGTCGACACCGACGACGGATCCCAGATTTCGCCCTCATCGGTCAGATAGGATTCGATGGTCGACTTGGTCGGCACGAAACGCGAGTAGTCGTTCGGCACCCAGATTTCGCGCGAGAGGTTGTGCGACGTGCGGGCATCCTCGCCCAGGCTGTAGTTGTAGACGAAGGCCAGCAGGGTTTCGTGGTTGTTGGCGTTGCGCGAGGCGCGGCCCGTGTAGTTGAACAGGTTCTTGTAGTCGACATCGGGGTTTCCGGTCGAGTAGAGCGTGTAGTAGGTCGAGGCCATGGCGCGTTCGGCGGCATCGACGGCATCGGCCCAGCGTTCGTTGTAGAGGTAGATGCGCGAGAGCAGGGCCAGGGCGGCGGTCTGCGAGACGCGTCCGAACTCGTCGCTGCCGGCCTCGATGTATTCGGGCAGGGCGCGGTAGTGGTCCTCGAGATCCTTGGTGATGGCGTCGATGATGTCGGAGCGCTTGTCGCGTCCGCGATAGACGTCGGGCGAATCGACGCTCAGCACGTCGGTGATGTAGGGCACGTCGCCGAAGTAGGTGGTCAGCATCCAGTAGTTGTAGGCGCGGTAGAAGTAGGCCTCGGCGGCGAAACGCTCCTTGACCTCGTCGCTGACGTTGACGGCGCGCTGGTAGTTGTGCAGGAAGTAGTTCGTACGGCCGATGTAGGTGTAGGACTCCTCCCAGATGGTGTTGATCTGGCTGATGTCGGTGGCGTAGTTGCCGCCGCCGATGGTTCGGAAGGCGGTGGTCACGGCCCAGGGGGCGCTGTCGGCCATGGCTTCGGTCATGTTGAGCCAGTATTTGCCGCGCAGCGAGGCGGTGAAGGTGTTGGCGACGCTCTTGACGTGATCCTCCGTCTGCCAGAAGTTCTCGTCGGAGATCTGGTCGAGGGGATACCGGTCGAGGAAGGCGTCGTTGCACGAGATCGTCAGCGAGGCGGCCAACAGAAGGGCATATGCTGTTTTTTTCATGATTCGTAGTGTATTGTGGTTGATGAATCCGTACGACGTCCGAGGGCTATTTGAACGAGAGGTTCAGACCGAAAACGAAGGTCTTGACCTGCGGGTAGTAACCGCCGCTCGAAACCGGGGTTTCGGGGTCGTAGGCGTAGAAGAAATCGCTGCGCGTGAAGAGGTTGTCGATCGAGACATAGAATCGGCAGTTGGTGATGTGGGCTTTCGAGGTCCACTTCTTGGGGAGCGTGTATCCGAGCTGGATGTTCTTCAGACGCAGGTAGGAGGCATCCTCGAGCCAGAAGGTCGAGAAGGTGCTCTGGTTGAAGCTCGTGTTGTAGGTCAGACGCGGATAGGAGGCATTCGGGTCGGGGTTTTCGGTGATGTGGTAACGGCCCAGGTGCACCTTCTGCGGGTATCCGGCCATGTCCTGGAAGGCGTGACGGGCGCTGCCGGTCAGATAGCCGTCGCACTTGCCCACGCCCTGCAGCAGGAAACTGAAGTCGATGCCCTTCCAGGCGAGGTTGCCGCGGAAGCTGTAGGTGTAGCGCGGGATGTTGCTGCCGATGACCACGCGGTCGTACTCGGGCGAGATACGTCCGTCGGGCACACCGTCCGGACCGCTGATATCCATGTACTTGATGTCGCCCGGTTCGTAGTCGTAACCCAGCACGGTGGGGATGTTCGGGAGTTCGTACTTGCGGGTGGTCTCGTCGTAGAGGTCGAAATCCTCGGGGGTCATCAGACCCGTGGCGATGTAGCCGTAGAAGGCGTCGATCGGGTCACCCTCGCGGCGGATCTGGTAGCCGCTCAGATCGGCGGTCGTATCGCCCAGCGAGGTGATCTTGTTCTTGACGTCCGAGAGGTTGAAGCCCACGCCGTAGGAGAATTCGCCGATGCGGTCCTGCCAGTTGACGTCGAGTTCCCAGCCGCGGTTGTTCACCGAACCGAGGTTCTCTTCGGGCCAGTCGGAGCCGATCTGGGCGGGATAGGTACGTTTGAGCAGCGTGCGGTCGGTGTTCTTGTCATACCAGTCGAAGGTCATGCTCAGACGGTTGGAGAAGAGGGCCACGTCGATACCGAAGTCGAGCATCTTGATCTTCTCCCACGTCAGACCGGGGTTTGCGAGGATGCTCTGGATGTAACCCGTCGTCGCGTTTCCGCCGATGAGCGAGATGCCCGACGAGTAGGTCTCCAGCACGCCGAGATAGGGGTAGTTCGACGAACCGACGTACTGGTTTCCGAGCATGCCGTACGAGGCGCGGATCTTGATGTTGTCGACGATCTTGCGGGTCGGGGCCATGAACGACTCCTCGGAGAGGCGCCATCCGGCCGAGAACGACGGGAACCAGCCGCCGCGGTTGTTCTTGTGGAAGCGCGACGAGAGGTCGTAGCGGAGGTTGACCTCCAGCAGGTAACGCTCGTCGAAGTTGTAGCTCACGCGGCCGAAGCCCGAACGCAGGGCCCATTGCGTGGCCAGGGCGTCGTTGCTCATCGTCGAGGCGTCGCCCAGGTTGAGTGTCGGATCCTTCTCGGTGGAGAGGTTGTTGCGCGAGGCTTCGAAGTCACGCTCGACGAAGACCTCCTGCTCCATACCGACCACGCCGCTGATCTGATGGCGGTTGATCGCGAAGTTGAAGTCGGACTGCAGGATCAGGGTCTGCTGCGTGCGTTTGTAATCCTTGTTCGAGAGCGAGTTGGGCGAGTTGTAGAGCACCGTGGCGCCCGAATCGGGGTTGACGAAGGTGATGGTCTTCTTGAGAGTCTGCTGCAGGGCGTTGTAGGAGGAGTAGTTGTAGGTGGCGCTGACGTTCCAGCCCTTCATGAGGTTGACCTTGAGGGTTTCGAGCAGCGAGACCTCCTCGACGTCGGTCGACGTGCGGCCGCCGTCGGTCAGTACGGCCACGGGGTTGGTGTTTCCGCCGCCGTAGGCCCACGATCCGTCGGTGTAGTAGACCGGGACGTTGGGGGCGATACGCATGGCGTTGTAGATGGCTCCGCCACCGCTCGAGAGCGACGAGAGCGGCGAGGTGATCTTACGCAGCGTGTAGCCGATGTTCGACGTGAGGGTGACGATCTTGGCGATCTTCGTGTCCATCTTGTAGCGGATGTTGTGACGCTGCTCGCCGGTGGAGTTCCCGACGGTCAGACCGTCCTGATCGAAGTAGCGGTAGCTGAGGCGGTATCCCGAATCGCCGAACGCGCCGACGACCGAAGCGCCGTAGCTCTGCTGCATGGCGTGGCCCTTGATGACCTGATCGATCCAGTTCGTATCGGCATAGAGGTTGGGCATCGTGCCGTTGAGCACGGCATCGAACTGTTCCGTATTCCAGGCCGTCGAGACGCCGATGTTCGTACGGGCCTCGTTGTCGAGGGTCATGAATTCGATGGCGTTGCACATTTCCGGCAGACGCGTCGGGGTCTGGACTCCCATGTAGGCATCGAAGGTGATCTGCGGATCGGTGTTTCCGTTGAGTTTGCGGGTGGTGACCAGAATGACGCCGTTGGCGGCGCGGGCGCCGTAGATCGAGGCCGAGGCGGCATCCTTGAGGACCGAGACGCTTTCGATATCGTCGGGGTTGATGGCCGAGATGTCGCCCTCGACGCCGTCGACGAGGATCAGCGGGTTGGAGTTGCCGATCGTACCGATACCGCGCACGCGGATCGTGGTCGACGAGTTACCGGGCTGGGCCGTGGAGTTGATCACCGTCACACCGGGCAGCAGACCCTGCAGGCCGCTCGAGAAGGTGGCCATCGGGCGCGAGGCGATGTCTTCGCTCGAGATGGCGGCGACCGAACCCGTGAGGTTGACCTTCTTCTGGACGCCGTAACCGACCACGACCACATCCTCGATCAGTTTGTTGTCACTCTGCAGGACGATGCTCAGATTGGTCTGCGAGCCGAGCAGCACCTCCTGACGGTCGTAGCCCAGGAAGGAGAACTGCAGCGTCTGACCGGGCTGGGCCTCGATCGTGAAATCGCCGTCGATGCCCGTCACCACGCCGCGGTTCGTACCCTTGACGATGACGCTGGCGCCGATGATGGCTTCGCCCGAGGCGGATTTCACCACGCCCGAGACAAATCCCGGAGCCGGGGTCTTTTTCGAATCGGCCGGTTCGTTACTCGCCGGCTGGGGTTTGAGGACGATGCGTTTGCCGGAGAGGGTGGCCGAGAGGCGTTGCGGAGCCAGCACGCGGTTGACCAGGGCGAGAACCTCCTCGTTCGAGGCCTTGACACTCACCTCGCGCTGCAGGTCGATTTCATCGTTGTTGTAGGCGAAGGTGTAACCGCTGAGTTGTTCGACCCGTTCGATGAATTCGCGGACGGAGTGGCCTTTGCCCTCCATGTCGAGCGAGATGGTTTTGTTCTGGGCGGCCGCCGGGAGCAGCGCACACAGAGCCAACACAAGCATGATAATGGACTTCCGAAGGGGTGTGAACCTTCCGAAGCACTTCAGGCGTCGGTTTTTTTCCATGTTTGAAATTTTAAGTTTTGTGATTTAGTAGCGTAAGCGGGGTGCCGTTCGGCGGGGCGGGCGACGAACCGGGCCTCATCGATAGATGTGGATGAAGTGTTCGTTGATCCGTCGGTAGCGCAGATTGGCAAGCGTAGTGGTCAGATCGAGTGTATTTTCGAGTTTTTCGGGTTGCAGCGTGAAGGAGAGTCCGATCGAGGTGTCGACGTTGGAATCGACCTGGAAACGGACGTTGTAACGGTGTTCGAGATTGGTGAGGATGTCGGCCAGCGGCGTGTTTTCGAAGACGATCGAATCGCGGCGCCAGTTGCAGTAGTTGCTGGCGGTGACGGCCTTGACGGTGAACTGCTGCGAGCGGGGGTCGTAGACGCAGCTTTCGTTGGGGACCAGACGCAGCGGGCTCTTGAGCTGTTGGCTGATGATCTCCACGCTGCCGTTGAGCAGTGTGACCTCGCTTGTGCCGAAGGCCTCGATGTTGCAGGCATTGAACCGCGTGCCGAGGACCTTGACCTGCATGGCGCCCAGTTCGACGATGAAGGGCCGCAGCGAATCCTTTCTTACGTCGAAGAAGGCTTCGCCGTCGAGACGGACATAGCGGCGATCCGCGCGGTCGAAATTCTCGGCGAAGGTGATCCGCGAACCGGCATTGAGCCAGACGACGGTGTTGTCGGGCAGCGTGAAACGGCCCTTGCTGTTGTCGGCGGTGATGAAGGTGGTGGTCGAGTGGCGGGCGATCTGGTCCCGGATGATGAGCAGGTTGGCCGTCACGATGCCGGCCACGACGAGGACGGCCGCTGCCGCACGCATCCATCGCAGCGGGATCCGCAACCCCATGCGGGGCTCTCCGACGCCCATTTCCCTGTGCAGGCGGCGGAGTTTGCGGGCATAATCCTGACTTGCAGGATCGAGGACCGAAGCGGGATCGAGCCGGTTCCACTCCTCCTCGAGGAGTTGCTCCTTGTGGAGGGCGTCGGCCGGGTCGAGACACCAGCGGCGGAAACGTTCCCGGATCTTCTCGGGCATCGGATGATGCAGGAACAGGTGTATGATCTTTTTCGAGATGTCCATCTTTCGGGTGCTTTTACATCTTAAAGACGGGCAACCCGCAACGAACCCCAGTCCGTTCGGTCGATTTTTTCGAAAAAAATTCCGACCGGCCGGAGAGATTGGACGTAAATTATTGTTTTACAAGATTTTGTTTGCTCCGACGAAGACGGCCAGAATCAGAATCAGTTTTCGCAGTTCGGCGAGTGCTTCGTGGATGTGATACTCGACGGTCTTCTGCGAGATGCCCAGGCGGCGGGCGATCTCCTGGTAGGAGACCCCTTCGAGACGGCTCATGCGGAAGACATTGCGGCGTTGTGTCGGCATCTTCTCGACGGCCATGTCGATCAGCAGCATCAGTTCGTGCAGATCGATCTGTTCGACCAGATCGTTCGAGACGATCTCCCGCAGGTCCATCGCTGCGGCGCTTTGCCGGTATCGGACATCGACGGCCTTGTGCGCGAAGCGGTCGAAGATGGCGTTTTTGGTCATCCGGAAGAGGTAGTTGCGTACCGAGCGGACGTGTTGCAGCGATTCGCGTCCCTCCCAGAGCTTGAGGAAGAGATCGTGGGCGAGATCCTCGGCCTCGGAGCGGTCCTTGAGCATGCAGCAGGCGAAGGCCTCCACGCGCGGCACGTAACGCATGTAGAGGGTGTCGAAGGCCTTGCTGTCACCTTTGATGAGATCCTGCAACAAATCTTCGTCCGAGGGGAGCATCATGGAGGAACAAACGGAGTTAAAACAGATTTTTCGTGCACACCCGTTACCGGGGGTGACCTCTTTTCGGCTTGGGCCGGCCCCGTCGTGCAGACGGCGGACGACCAACTCGGTTGCGGCAAAACTAACCATAAATTTTTGAATGTGCAAAAATCTCCGGTTCGACACCTCCGACGGAGCGTTTTGTCATCGATTTGTCATATTGTCAACCTGATGACGGGCTCCGACGACCGACCTTGCGCGATCCGAAATCCCGATGACGACACGCCGGCCGTTTGTGCCTCTTTGCGAATAAAACTGCGGTCCGGCCGGGAGGTTTTCATCCGATTTTCGTATATTTACGGCATGAAAATTACGATCGTGGGACCCGCCCACCCGTATCGGGGCGGATTGGCATCCATCCTGGAGATTCTGGCGCGGACGTTCCAGCGCCGGGGGAATGAAGTCGACCTGCTGACCTTCACGCTGCAGTATCCGTCGCTGCTCTTCCCGGGGGAGAGCCAGACCGTCACGACGCCCGCTCCGGCGGATCTGCACATCACGCGCTGCGTCAATACGGTGAATCCCTTCAACTGGCTGCGGGTCGGACGGCGCATCTGCCGCCAGCGGCCCGATTTCGTGCTGATGAAGTACTGGACGCCCTTCATGGCGCCCTGCTTCGGAACCATCGCCCGGCTGGCCCGCCGCAACGGCCATACCCGGGTGCTGTGTCAGATCGACAACGTCGAGCCCCACGAACACCATGTGATCGACCGCCCGTGCAACCGCTATTTCCTGCGTTCGGTCGACGGATTCATCTATATGTCCGAACAGGTCCATCGCGAACTGGAGGCCTATACCACGGTTCCGGCCCTGTTTTCGCCTCATCCGCTGTTCGAGAACTTCGGCGAACGCGTTGATCGTTCGGAGGCGTGCGTGCGCCTGGGGTTGAATCCTGCGTTGCGGTATGTGCTCTTTTTCGGGCTGATCCGCGACTACAAGGGGCTCGATCTGCTGCTCGAGGCGTGGGCACTTCTGCGGCGTCAGGGCCGAACTGCGGGCCGTCGGTTGATCGTGGCCGGCGAGTTTTACACCTCGAAGGAGCCCTACCTGCGGCAGATTGCCGACTGCGGGCTGCAGGACGAGGTGCTGCTTCACGACCATTTCATTCCCGACGAGGAGGTCAAATACTACTTCTCGGCGGCGGATTTCGTCGTGCAGCCCTACAAGACGGCCACGCAGAGCGGTGTGACGCAGATTGCCTATCAGTTCTGCGTGCCGATGGTGGTGACCGACGTCGGCGGACTGGCCGAAATCGTTCCGGACGGACGCGTGGGATACGTCTGTGCGCCGACGGTGGATGGGGTGGCCCGGGCCATCGAACGCATGTATGAGGACGATACGCTCGAACGCTTCCGTTTGAACTGCATCGACGAGCGGCGCCGCTTCTCGTGGGAGGAGATGTGCAATCGTCTCACGGAGCTCTACGATCTCGTGGCCCGGGGGTGATTCTCCGGAGCCTTTTCCGACCCTTGTGCGATCTGCACGTTCGCGGCTTGGGTTCGTTCGCGCTCTTCTCCGGGTTCTTCACATGCGGCATTTTCCTGCGCCCTCATAGACGGACCTTTTTTAGGCGGACCTTCCCTTGCACCTTTAGATGGACCTTTCCTTGCATTCTCTTAGGTATCCCATCCCTTGCGCTCTCATGGGGGACCTTCCCTTGCCCCCCCCTCCTCACGCGAAAACCCCCTGCCGGGATAAACCGGTCAGGGGGCCTTCTTCATTTATCGTCTGGGGTTCGGGTTATTTCTTGATATTGGGCAGTTCGAGGCCGTAACCCTTCTTGCGGTCCTCGATCTTGAGGTAGAAGCTGAAGATGAAGGCCAGCACGCCGAACGAAGAGAAGATGATCATCGGCACGGTGTAGCCGCCCGTGGCATCGAGAACCTCGCCGATGAGCAGCGGCACGAGGCACAGGCCGACGTTCTGGATCCAGAAGATCAGACAGTAGGCCGATCCGAGGATCTTCGAGTCGATGATCTTCGGCACCGAGGGCCAGAGGGCGGCTGGCACGAGCGAGAACGAGACGCCGAGCGTGACGACGAGCAGCAGTGCGAACCATTTCGACGGGAATGCCGGCAGCAGGAAGGCGAAGCTCAGGTGGCAGGCGATCATGATCACGGCACCGACCATGAGCATCGTGGCGCCCTTGCCGCGGAAGTCGAGCATGGCGCCGAGGAACGGCGTGAGGACCATGGCCAGGATCGGGAAGCAGCTGAAGAGGCGAGCGGCCGATTCGGCATCGATCGAGAGCGTCACCTCGAGGAAGTTGGGGGCGTAGCGCTGGAAGGGGAAGATGGCCGAGTAGTAGAGCACGCACAGCAGCGCCACCAGCCAGAACATCTTGCTGCGGAAGATCAGTCCGAGATCCTTGACGTGGAACTCCTCGTCGGAGGATTTCTGCTCCTTCATCTCACCGGCGGCGATGAGCTGACGGTCCAGCTTGCGGTCCATGTAGACGAAGACCGTGTAGCACAGCAGGCCGATGATCAGCAGCACGGTGCAGAAGGCCACCGGAGCCACGACCGAATGGTCGAAGTGGTTCGAGATCATCGGGGCGAGCCACATGACGGCGAAGACGCCCAGACGTGCGATGGCCATCTCGAGACCCATGGCCAGTGCCATCTCCTTGCCGTCAAACCACTTGGCGATGGCCTTCGAGACGGTCGTGCCGGCCATTTCGCATCCGCAGCCGAAGATCATGAATCCGAACGAGGCCATCTTGGCGCTGCCGGGGAAGGAGCTCCACCAGCTGTTGAGCCACTCGTTGAAGGCCGTGGTCTGGAACCAGTCGGAGATGCCGACGAACTTGATCGAGGCGCCGATGACCATCAGCGAGGCCGAGAGCAGACCCGTGAAGCGGATGCCCATCTTGTCGAGGATGATGCCGGCGAAGATCAGGAAGAAGAAGAATACGTTGAGGAAGTATTCCGAAGCGGCATAGGTTCCGAACGTACCGCTGTCCCAGCCGCGGGCCGACTCGATGAGCGATTTGAGCGGGGACATCACGTCCACGAACATGTAGCCGAAGAACATCATCAGTGCGATCAGCACCAGAGCCGTCCACCGCGCCGCGGGCGAATCGTTGAGTTTGCGTTGGATAGATGCAGTCATTGGTTATTGGAGTTTGAATTAGTCGTCGAGTTGGGCGTATCGTTTGAGGAGTTCGTAGGCCTCGGTGATGCCGAGTTCTCCGGCCTTCGACAGGTCGAGACAGCCCTTGCGCGTATCCTTCATGAAGATCTGGATCACGCCGCGGTTGTAGTAGGCTTCGGCGAACGAGGGGTTCAGTTCGATGGCTTTCGAGTAGTCTTCGTAGGCTTCGGGGAGGCTGCCCGAGAGGGCCAGCAGGTTTGCCCGGTTGTAGTAGGCCTCGGCGAACGAGGGGAAGAGCTTGATGGCCTTGTTCAGGTCGGCCACGGCCTCGTCGTAGCTGTACGTTCGTTTCGAATTGTTGTTCAGCCGGTTGGCCGGATCCGAATCGATCGAGATGCGCTGATACGAGTTGTCGATCGACGAGATGAAGTCGATCATTTCGGCGCGGGTGGTCGAGCGGTTCAGATAGAGGAACGGATTCGAGGGGTTCTGTTCGATGGCCGTCGAGTAGGTGTTCACCGAATTGGTGTACTGTTTGATGAGCGACTGCGAGACACCGCGTTCGAAGAGCAGCGTCCAGTCCGTCTCGCCGCTCTTCAGGCGGCGGACATACTCCTTGTCGAGCATCACGAGCGTATCGGGTGCGATGTTGCTTTCGCGGCACGAGAGGGTGAGATACTCGTTGCCGATCCGTTTCTTGAAGTCCTCGATGCGTTGCAGACGATAGGGTTGGGCTTCGGGCAGCGTGTCGGGGCGCATGAACGTGAACTTGAACAGCGGCAGCAGGCGCATCTCCTCGTGGCCGCCGTTGTGGCCGGTGATGCGGTCGAATC
Organism: uncultured Alistipes sp.; assembly: GCA_944321185.1. Taxonomy (GTDB): domain Bacteria; phylum Bacteroidota; class Bacteroidia; order Bacteroidales; family Rikenellaceae; genus Alistipes. The sequence continues at coordinate 121,401 of CALUKH010000001.1, forward strand.
CGCTGCCGGCCAGCTTGCTGTCGAACGACAGCAGCCGGTCGAAACGCTGGGTCGTATCGGCGAAGATCGAGTAGGTGCTGTCGCTCAGGCGCGAGCGGTATTCGGCGATTTTGCGCTGGGCGGTTTCGCGGTCGCTGCGGGCGCCCTGGGGGTCGCGCAGCAGTTCGCGCAGCTGTCCGCGGTAGATGTAGGCGTTGGCGAAGTCGGGATAGAGGTTGATGGCTTCGGTGTAGTCCTTGACGGCCTCTTCGATTTCGCCCAGCTGGGCATGGACACCGGCGCGGTTGTAGTAGACCAGCACGTTGTTGGGCGAATAGAGAGCCACGCGATCGTAATCCTCCAGAGCGCGGTTGTAGTCGCCGATCTGGGTACGGAGCATGGCGCGGTTGAAGTAGGTGAGCGAGTTGGTCGAATCGAGCTGGATGACGCGGTCGAAATCCTTGAGGGCCAGCATCGGACGGTTGGTGGCGTTATAGACCAGCGCCCGGTTGAAGAACGAGAGCAGATACGACGAATCGCACTCGATGGCCTTGTTGAAGTCGGCTTCGGCCTCCTTGTATCGTTTTTGTTCGAGATAGAGTCCTCCGCGACGGTTGTATCCGTTGGGGTTTTCGCGGTTGGTGCGGATGGCGGTGTTGAAGTCCTCATAGGCCCGGACGGTATCCTTGAGGTGGAGATAGCTCAGGCCGCGGCAGATGAAGGCGTCGGCGACCTTGTTTTCCTGACGGATGAACTTGTCGAAGTCGTCGATGGCTTCGCGGAACTGCTGGTTGAGCAGACGCGTGACACCGCGGCTGTAGTAGGGGCCGGGCAGATCGGGGCGCAGTTCGATGGCTTCGCGGAAGTCCTGCAGGGCGTCGTCGTAGTTGCCCAGGCGCGAGCGGGTGATGGCGCGATAGGTGTAGGCCTGCGTGTAGACGGGATTGAGGCGGATGGCCGTCGAGAAGTCCTCCTCGGCGCCGAGCAGGTCATCGAGGTTGTATTTGGCGATTCCGCGCAGGAAGTATCCCTCGTAGGCATCCTCGTCGAATCGCAGCAGGATGTTCAGCGTGCGGATGGCCTCCTGGTAGTTGTTGTTCATCATGCACGTGCGGCCCATCCAGAAAAAGTATTCCCGGTTGTACTGGGCGTGGGCATCGGGGCTGCAGAACAGGGCGAGAGCCGCGAGGATTCCGATGATGAACTGGCGCATTTTCGTTTTTTCTTGTAACGACCTTTTTCGGGGGTTTATTGTCTGTTTTCGATATCTGCGGTCTTCGAGAGGGGGCTTTTGTCGGGGTTATTCCTGTTCGTAGCCGAATCGGCGGAGCTGACGGTCGTTGTTGCGCCAGTCGTCGCTGACCTTCACGAAGAGCTGCAGGAAGACCTTCTTGCCGAGGAACTGCTCCATGTCTTCGCGGGCGGCCTGACCGACCTTCTTGAGTTTTTCGCCCTTGTGACCGATCAGGATTCCCTTCTGTGAATCACGCGAGACGTAGATCGTGGCCGAGATACGGTCGATCGTGGGCTCTTCCTTGTAGCTTTCGATTTCGATTTCGCAGCAGTAGGGGATCTCCTTGTCGTAGAAGCGGAGGATCTTTTCGCGGATGATCTCCGAGGCGAAGAAGCGCAGGGTTTTGTCCGTGAGTGTATCCTTCGGATAGAAGGCCGGGCCTTCGGGCAGCAGTTCGAGGATCGTCTTGAAGAGACCGTCGAGGTTGAACTTCTCCTTGGCCGAGACGGGGACGATGCGGGCTTCGGGGAGGGTCTGGTGCCACTTCTCGACCAGTGCATCGAGAGCCGCGGGGTTCGAGAGGTCGATCTTGTTGACCACGACGATGGTCGGGATTCCGCTGTGGCGGATGTTGTCGAGGATCTCGGCCGAGCGGTCCGACTGTTCGACCGTGTCGGTGACATAGAGGATCACGTCGGCATCCGTCAGGGCGCCGTTGACGAACTTCATCATCGCCTCCTGGAGTTTGTAGGCGGGTTTGAGGATTCCGGGCGTATCGGAGTAGACGATCTGGAAGTCGTCGCCCGAGACGATGCCCATGATCCGGTGACGGGTGGTCTGAGCCTTCGAGGTGATGATCGAGAGCCGTTCGCCGACCAGTGCGTTCATGAGGGTTGATTTCCCGACGTTGGGATTTCCGATGATATTGACGAAGCCCGATTTGTGCATGTTGTACTCTTTTTCGGAGATGTTTCCGACAAAGATAGGGATAAAATGGCTCCCCTGCAACTGCGCGGGGATGAATTTGCCGGCGGATATTGTCGTTTGCGGGTTTCGAAGCCTCCGGTTGCGCAGCGTCACACGAAAAAAGAGACCTTCGATTCGTCGAAAGTCTCTTTTATGCGGGTTGGTTCGGTGCCGTTGAGCGTAAGCGGCTCTGTCGTTGAACAGCTCTCTTCCTCTGCTTCTCTTCCTCTTTTTCTCTTCTCTTTTCCTCGGCTTCGGACCCTCTCTGTTCTCGGCTTCTCTCTCTGCGTTTTGCCCCTCTCTGTTCTCGGCTTCTCCTCTGCGTTCTGCCTCTTTCGGCCCCGCTTGCTCCCCCCCCCGGCTATCGGCGGCGGAACATGCCGCCTCCGGGCATTTTGGGCATCTTCATGCCGCCGCCAGCCACGGCCTTCATCATCTTGCGCGTGTCGTCGAACTGCTTCATCAGGCGGTTGACGTTGGCCACGGTCGTACCCGAACCCTTGGCGATGCGTTCGCGGCGTCGGGCATTGATGATCTCGGGGTGTTCGCGCTCGGCGGGGGTCATCGACGAGATGATCGCCTCGGTCTGCTTGAAGACGTCGTCCGGAATGTCGACATTCTTCAACAGTTTGCCCATGCCCGGCAGCATCGAGGCCAGATCCTTCAGGTTGCCCATCTTCTTGATCTGCTGGATCTGGGCGATGAAGTCGTTGAAGTTGAACTGATCCTTGACGAGTTTTTTCTTGAGTTTGCGGGCCTCCTCCTCGTCGAACTGCTCCTGGGCGCGCTCGACCAGCGACACGACGTCGCCCATGCCCAGAATACGGTCGGCCATGCGCTCCGGGTGGAAGACCTGCAGGGCATCCATCTTTTCGCCGCTGGAGATGAACTTCAGGGGTTTGTTGACCACCGAGCGGATCGAGATGGCGGCACCGCCGCGCGTATCGCCGTCCAGCTTGGTCAGCACGACGCCGTCGAAATCCAGCCGGTCGTTGAACTCCTTGGCCGTGTTGACGGCATCCTGACCGGTCATGGCGTCGACGACGAACAGCGTCTCGGAGGGTTTGACGGCGGCCTTGATGGCCGTGATCTCCTGCATCATGGCCTCGTCGACGGCCAGACGTCCGGCCGTATCGATGATCACCACGTTGTAGCTCTTCTGCCGGGCGTAACGGATGGCATTTTCGGCGATCTGGACGGGATTTTTGTTCCCCTCCTCGGTGTAGACCTCCACGCCGATCTGACTGCCGAGGACCTTCAGCTGATCGATGGCGGCCGGACGGTAGACGTCACCGGCCACCAGCAGCACCTGACGGCCCTTCTTGCTCTTGAGCATCGAGGCGAGTTTGCCGGAGAAGGTCGTCTTACCGGAGCCCTGCAGACCGGCGATCAGGATGACGGCCGGATTCCCCTCCAAACGAATATCGGTGGCCGTACCGCCCATCAGGGCCGCCAGTTCGTCGCGGACGATCTTCGTGAGCATCTGTCCGGGCTTGACGGCCTTGAGGACATCCTGTCCGAGGGCCTTCTGCTTCACCTCGTCGGTGAACGACTTGGCGACCTTGTAGTTGACGTCGGCGTCGATCAGCGCGCGGCGGATCTCCTTGAGGGTTTCGGCGACGTTGATCTCCGTGATGCGGCCCTCGCCCTTGAGGATCTTGAACGACCGTTCGAGTTTATCGGTTAGGTTTTCGAACATATTTCTTAAAAAGGATTTCGAGTGTTTTGGTTTTCAATGCGCAAAGTTAACAAGAAATTCAGAAAGCGCAATCCGCGAATCGAAAAATGTCCCGAACCGCCGGAAAATGAAAAACCGACGGGGAGCTGCCAACCGTGTGCTGCAGCTCCCCGTCGGGGGGAGGGATCGATCTCATGCGGCGGTTTGCCGGCATGAAAGGTCGTCCCGAGGTTTCGGAGACCGGGGTTACTCCTCTTCGCTCTCTTCGGCTTCGATTTCGTCCTTGTACTGGTCGAGAATCTCCTGCGGGATACCGTCACAGCGGACGTAAAGCGAGACGTTCTGCGCATCGTCGGTGGCGGTCCAGGTCATGCGGTCCGAGAAAAGTTTGCTGACGATGTAGCGATGCGACCATTCGCCGTTTTCGTAGTCGTACATGCCGCGCAGGATCGAACCGAGCGATTCGTCCGTGTAGAGGTTGTAGACGCCGGTGATGCGGCGCGGGCCGAAGCTGTCGAGGTTCTGGTAGATGGTGAACTCGTTGCCGTCGCGATACGAGAGTTCGATGTAGACGTAGCTGCCGTCGGCCAGCGATTCGCCGTTGTTCCAGGTCTCGAGTTTCCAGGTCCCCGAGAGGTTGTAGAGCGTCACGTCGAGACCGGGATCTTCGTAGCTATTGTCGTCGTTGCAGCTTGTGAAGCCGACGGCGAGGAGCAGCAGAAGCGAGATTTTGAGCAAGTTTTTCATATTTCGTTAATTGTTTTTCAAGGTTTTTGAGTCATTGGTCGCCGATGCGATGCGGATGGTGACGGCACTCTGCGAGGGGGGGAGTCCCAGTCCCGTCAGGAAGAGCGGAACGCGGGCGGGCGCCCTGCCGGCCGAGGGATCGTAGCGGACGGTCAGTTCGCCGATCTCACCCGGCCGAAGCGTCGCGGGGCGGAATTCGGCCTTCACGCAGGGGGGCAGAATCCGCGTATCGATGCCTACACGCAGCGTGTCGTTGCCGCCGTTGAGGCATTCGATGCGTTCGACGCCGAGCGAACCCTCATCGAAGTGGATCTCCTCCTGCTTGAGCAGCAGATTGCCCCGGGCATGGGGATAGGCGTAGGTCGGACGGGCCGACGGGATGACCTCACCGGCCAGTTCGAGGATGGCCGTCGGGGCGTTCGAGGCGAGCTGCGTGAAGAGGAAGATCTTCCGCACGAAGCTGCCCGGATGTCCTTTCGGGTGGTAGGTCACCGTCAGACGGGCCTTTTCGCCGGGTTTGACCGGCTGGCGGTCCCACGACGGGGCGGCGCATCCGCAGGTGGTGGTCACGCGGGTGACGACGAGCGGCTTGTCGCCGACGTTCTGCCATTCGAACGTGAAGCTTTTCGGACCGTCATCCTCGCCGATCGAGCCTGTGTTGATTCGTTTCCGGGTGAATCGCATCGCTTCGGCACCGGAGGCTAAAGCGGGGTTGGCCAGGCTGTCGAGCCGTTCACGCGGGACAATGTGGAACTGGCCCCGGGCGGGTGTGGCGATGACCGTGGCCGCCGCCACCCCGAACGGAATCAGTACATATCGGATGAACGTTTCGCGCAACATGAGCCTGACGTTTTTCCGTTAGAGCCAGCCGCTGCCGTTGGCCGACTTGCGGACGGTGATGTTGAACTTCTGAACCTCGCCGTTGGAGGCCGTGATCGAGGCGGTCGTGGCGCCCTCGGCCAGGCCGGTGAATACGGCCATACCGTCCTTGATCTCGCCCGTAGCCACCGACGTGTTGTCGATCTTGAGCGTATAGGTCAGCGTCTCGCCCTGCTTGAAGTAACGGGCGGGATCCTCCTTGACGGCGTTCTCCGCGCCGATGCCGACGTAGATGTTCGGGAAGGTGACCGACGTACCGGCGCTCTCGTCGGCGATGGCGGCCAGGAGCATCTCGGCATTGGTCAGTCCGCCGACCTTGCCCGCATACTGCGTGAGGGGGATGATCTTGCGGTAGGTCTTGCCCAGATCCGTGACGTAGTGGTAGTAGCTCTTGTTGCCGGTCTGGTATTCGTCGATCGACGTAACGCTTTCGACGAGCAGTTTGCGGAACTCGGCGGCCGTGAAGTGCTTGCGCAGCTGGGCGGCGTAGGAGAGGCCCAGGGCGGCAACACCCGACACGTGGGGGCAGGCCATCGAGGTACCCTCCATGTAACCGTATTCGGTACCGTCGCTGACCTGCGGCGGCAGCGTCGAGAGGACGCAGCCTACGGCGCCACGGGCTGCCGTGTAGGCAGGATTCTGGTTGTCATCGGCCACATTGACATAGTCGAAGTAGTAGTCCTGGTCGCCGCCCGGAGCGGAGATGTTCGACCCCGGACCGTAGTTCGAGAAGGTCGAGATGGTGAAGTCGCCGGCGATGGCATTGACCGAGACGCAGTAGTCGGCCGCACCGGGGAATCCGGCCGCGGGGGCATACTCGTTACCCGATGCGAAGATGGGGATACCGCCTTCGATGGGGCCGTTGGGCGATCCGGCGTTGTGGACGAAGTAGTCGAGCGAGGCCTTTTCCAGCGGGCAGTTGGTCTCCCACTCCTCCTGGGTGGCGAAGCCGGCGGTGTATTCGTACCCGTTGGCGGCACCCGAGCCGTAGCCCCAGCTGCACTGCAGGATGACGGCGCCGTTGTCGGCGGCATACTTGATGGCGCGGGCCAGGCTGACCGTATTGCTCGACGAGTTGCCCGAGAAGATCTGGCACGACATGACCTTCACGCCGGGATTCTCGGCCGTACCGCCGGCGATCGAGGTGATGCCGATTCCGTTGTTGTTGCGGGCGGCGATCACGCCGGCCACGTGCGTGCCGTGACCCGTGTCGGCCGAGGCGTCGCACGAGATGATGCCCGTGTTGTTGATGAAGTCGTAGCCGTAGTAGTCGCCTTCGTATCCGTTCTTGTCATTGTCGGTGTGCGAACCGTAGGTTTCGCCCTCGTTGACCCACATGTTGGCCTGCAGGTCGGGATGGCGCCAGTAGATGCCCTCGTCGAGCACGGCCACCACGATCGACGGATCACCCGTCGAACGCTCCCAGGCCTTCTCGCAGTTGACGTCGGCACCGACCTTGAACTTGGCCTTGGCCACCTCGGCATCCTCCTCTTCGTCGATGACGAAATGATCCTGATAGCCGCGGTTGATCACGTGCCACTCCCATTTGAGCAGTGCGTCGTTGTAGACGTATCCGTTGGCGCCGTCGGCACGCGTTGCGGGGGCGTTGAGCAGCTCCTTGGGGAAGGGGATGGGCTTGCGGTCGGAACGGTAGGCGCGTTTGATGGTGCGGTTGGGCGTGGCGCTCTGCACTTCGCCCAGCATCGAGAGACGGTCGACGACCTCCTCGGTGCTGTACTTGTCGCTGAAGCGGACGACGTACCACAGGTGCAGTCCGGCCTGACGGGTCTGCTCCTCGTGCAGCTCGTCGATCGGGAAGACGCGTTCGAGCTGGCATTCGCCGAGCATGTCGAGAACCTCATCCACGGACGAGATACCGCTTCGCGTGGCGGCGGCGCCGCTGCGGGTTTGGGTCAGTCCGCGTTCGTCGAGCAGATCGCTCACCGACGGATCGAACTTCACGATGACCTCGCCGGCCATCTCCGCGGGCTCCGACTGCGATTCGGAGTCCGTGGCCGAGGGTTCAACCGTTTCGTCGGTCGAGCAGGCGTTGAAGGCGATCAGCGCCAGGGCGCCGAATGCCGATACGAGATATTTGTTCATTTTCATATTGTCAGATCAATTATTAGCGCAGGGTACCGGTCTGAGATCCGGAGTCGGTACCTTCCTCCTCGTCGTCGTTGGAACTGTCGGCCAGATCCTTCTTCGGATAGGCTTCGTAATAGTAGTTCATGTTGGCGGGTTCGTTGGAGAAACCGGCCAGATTTCCGATTTCGTCCTTGCCCTCCTGGGTGAAGAACAGCGTGTAGGGGTCCCACCAGTCGAGCGACGGGTGATAGAGAACCCACTCGGGCAGTTCGCCGGTCAGACGGTTGAGGTTGATGGCGAACATCTTCAGCTGCGGCATCACGCGTTTGACCTTTCTGGTGACCAGCACGCACTCGCCTGCGGCATTGGTGAGCGAGTCGGGCGCCTCGGTGTAGACCGGTACCGAATCGTCATCCTTGAAGTCGGGCAGCGAACCCTGGAAGTAGTTGACCGACAGTACCAGCGTATCGAGACCCGTGACAGCGACCTCTTCGCCTTGGGAGTTGGTCGTGGTTCCGGGCTCCCACTTGAGCAGCCAGGTGGGGAATTCGCCGAACGTCTCGGTCGAAGAGTTGTACTTGGTGTGCTGGTACAGACCGCCGAAGTTGGTGGCGATGTTGTTGCTCAGGTCGTAGATCAGCCGGCGCTGGTTGTTGGCCATGCGCAGCACGTGCAGTTTCGGGAAGTTCTCCGGGTTGATGACCTCGGGAATCTGCTCGAAGTTGTTGCTGCCCAGATCGAGGTACTCGAGGTTGCTCAGATTGGTGAAGTTCTCGTCGAGTTCCGTCAGACCGTATGCGCCGATGGTCAGGCGTTTGAGCTGTTTGAGCTGGCAGATGTAGGGTCCGGTGCTCAGGCTGAGCTGGAAGGTGTTGACGTTGCTGTAGAACTCCAGTTCCTGGGCTCCGGTCAGGTACTGCACCTCGAAGGGGATTCCCTCCTTGGTCGACATCATGTAGAACTGGGCATACTTGACGCGGCCCTTGAGCGAGTCGACATAGCCCTCCATGCCCTCTTCCCAGAGGGTCACGCCGTCCCAGTTGTCCATCTTTTCGCCGGAGCTTTCCCAGCTCGAACCCCAGATTTCGAGCGAGCGGGCGATGCCCAGCAGGGCAACCGAGTCACCGGCACGGGTTCCGCGTTCGATGGGTTCGGCCGATTCCTGGTTGATGAAGAGGTGGTCGTTCTGGGCGAGCATCTCATCGGTTACCTGGCTGTCGTCGGTCGGGGTGAAGAGGATCTCGGCGCGACGCTCCGCGGGACGCGAGTTGATGCCCCACGTGACGCGTACGGTCACCTCGCGCGGACGCAGACCGTGGTCCAGATTGACGTCATACTGACCGATCTTCACCCAGCTGGATACCGAGTCGGGGACCACGACGTCGAAATCGACGTTGGTCTTGACGCGGATATCGAAGTAGCGGTCGTCGAGCGAGGCGTAGTTTTTGATTTCGACGGTCGGTTCGTCGAGCGTGATGGCGTAGTCGAAACCCTTCTGTTCGACGCGGATCTCCTGGTATTCGGAGGTGTTGGCATCCTTGACGATGCGCACCACGCCGTTGCGGACGGTATTGGTGATGGCCGAGTCGATGATCAGGCTGCATTCGCGGGTACCGCGGCCGTTGGCGGGCGAGACGGTGATCCAGGGGACATTCGACGTTGCGGTCCAGTTTTCGCTGGCCGAGACCCGTACCTTTTCGGTACCGCCGGCGGCATCGATCGAGATCGAGTTGCTGTCGATGCCGAACGAGACCTGCTTGTCGGCCTGGGAGCAGGCGGCCAGCATGGCGACGGCCAGAAGCGTTGATGCGATATAATAGCGTGCTTTCATATTATTCGAGCATTTCGGGGCAATTGATGATATTCTGCGTTTTGTCGTAGATCAGGTTGAATGCGCCGGCCTGCCAGTAGTAGCAGATGTCCGCGGCATCGAACGTGATGTTGGGGTTGTCGCTGATATCGAGGTTGTAGATCAGATAGGAGATCGTGTCGTCGATCTTGCGCAGGTCGTTCGAGCCCAGGAACAGACCCCGGATACCGGTGTGCTGATAGATGCCCGTGGGCCACTCTTTCAGACAGCGGTTGCCGTTTTCGTCGCGCTGGCCGCGGACGGCGTAGACCGTCAGACCCAGGGCGTCGGTCGGACCCCACGGGAACTTCGAGAAGGAGTTGTACGAGAGGTCCACTCCGTAGAGATAGGGCATGTTGCCGGCGTGGAAATCCTCCGGAAGCTCCTTGATCTTGTTGTAGGTCAGGTCGATCGAGATCAGGTTGGCCTGCGTCTCGGGACGGGGGCTGGTGAAGCAATCCTCTTCGAAGTTCTCCAGACCGTTGCCGGCCAGCAGGATGTAGCTGATCTGCGATTCGCTCTTGGCCATGCAGGCGGGATAGGTCTTGATCCGGTTGCCCGAGAGGGTGAAGGTCGTGACGTTGATACCCTGATACTGGCCGTTGTCCTGATTCTCGAATCCGTCGATCTCGTTGTAGGCGAACGTGACGCTCGAGATGTAGTAGGGCGAGTCGCTGTAGAAGATGTCGGGAACCTTGGTCAGCTTGTTGTACGAAGCCGAGAAGGTTTCGAGGTTGTCGATGTTGAAGAGGATCCGGTGGCCGTTGACCTCCTCGGGGGCGAATCCGGTGATCTGGTTGTTGTCCAGGTAGACATCCGAGGGCATGAAGTCGTTGCCCAGGAAGGGGATGATGCTCTCATCGCCGCCGTTCTTGCCGATCTGGTTGTTGGCCAGGTCGAGCAGTCCGAGGTGACCCATCAGCTTGACGTTCTCGGGGAAGACCTCGAGGTTGTTGTCGCGGGCGTAGAGCATCTGGATGGTCTCCTGCGACTTGCCGTTTGCCAGGGCGTTGATGGCATCGAGCAGCTCCTGGCTCGTCCAGCCGGGGATGGTATTCGTACCCTTGTTGCAGGAGATGTTGACTTGTACCAGAGCGGGCATGTCGCCGACCTCGTCGGGCAGACCGTGCAGGTTGGGGCAGTTGTAGATCTCGAGCAGCGTGCACGACGAGAGCTGGCCGATGGTCGTGGGCAGCGCCTTGATGGGGCTGTTGCCCAGGTAGAGATACTCGAGTTTGGTCAGGTTGCCGATCTCGTCGGGCAGACTGGTCAGGTTGTTGCAGAAGCGGCCGGCGATGACATCCTTGGGCTGGATTTCGAGCTGACGGCCGGTTTTGCGGTCGAAGATCTGCGCTTCGGTGTAGCCCTGCTCATAGAGATAGGTGGCCGGGCTGGAGAGGTTGTGCTCCTTGAGGGCCAGGGCGCAGGGGTAGGACATCTGCGGCTGGATGTGCGTAGCGGCCAGATACTGCCGGTTGTACTCCAGACGGTTGCGGTTGCGGTCGGCCAGCGACTTCGACTGATCGAGCATCGGGTCGTAGGTGCCGGTGTTGGTGTCGTTGTGCGTGCCGAGGTAGAGTTCGACCAGCTCGGTGAGCTGACCGAGGGCGGCGGGCATGTCGCCGCTGATGCCGAACTCGCTCAGCACGAGCTTGGCCACACGGCCGTTCGAGTGCACCTCGACGCCGGGCTGATTGGTCCACAGGTCGGGCGACTTGTTGAAGTCCCAGTTGCAGCCCTTGGTGTAGTCCTGACCGCCGTAGTACCAGTTCTTGCCGTCGAGTGCCTCCCAGATGGCCTTCAGGGCGTAGCCGTCCTGAATGTACTCGTCGGCTTCGTAGAGCGTGACGGGGACTTTGGCGTCGGTGGTTTCGTTGTCCTCGACGGTGAAGTGGTAGTCGGGCAGATCGACATCGGTGTGGGTTTCGAGCATGAGCTTGTCGGTGTCGTAGGTGACGAAGCCCGTGATTTCGTAGACACCGGCGGGCAGCGAGAGCAGCGAATCGCAGGTGATCGACGAGGTCTGATATCCGAATTCGGGACTTTCCGTGTCGTCTTCGTCGAAGTGGATCGAGAAGGTGGACTTCAGATAGGTGAAGGTGGTGTCGGGCTTGTCGGTGTCGACCTCATGCACGGTGACATCGAAGTAGGCAATCTCGTCGAAGGTATACTCGCGGGTACGCGAAACGGCACGCGACTGGTCCCACTTTCCGGTAAGCTGCGAAATATCCTTGATCAGGTTGAAGCGTACCGTACCGCGAGGGGTGACGTTTGCCGTCAGATCGTGGACGGTCAGACCTCCGGCGACGACCGAGAGCAGGTTGTTGTCGGTCGTGCCGCTGTAGAGCGGTTCGTCTTTGATATCGTAGAGCATGAAGGAGATGATCTGGTAGTCTCCGGCCAGGAGCTGGAGCTTGTCACTGCGCAGACCGAATTCGGCGCTGGTCTTGTCGGCGGCCGAGAGGGTGAGGGTCTGGGTGATGGTGGTGCTGCCGGACCGCAGGCTGACCTGCAGTTTGGTGGCATCGTCCAGGTAATCGAGTTCATCGACAATGGCGCGCGACTGGGTCTGCGACGAAGCCTCGGACTGCGAAGCCTCCTTGTAGAGCTTGAACTGGACGTATCCGTAGTCCAACTCGCGGTTGTCGATACCGTCGTCGTCGGAGCAGGCCGTTGAGCAGAAGACCGCCAGACCCGCAGCGAAGGCGAATAAGGATTTGATATTCGGAAGTTTCATAGAAAACTTGTGTCTTGTAAACTCTTTAATCATAGTATTTTGAAAAACAGGGGCCCCGCCCCATTCAACGGGGCCCTGTTTTGCAGTCTTTGGGAAAACGTCTAGTAGTTGCGTACGCAGACGACTACCGCCACGACATCCTGTCCGTTGTAGAAGATCAGGTTGCCCTTGTCGCCCTTGGCGCCGGCGTCACCGTATCCCGACATGGAGATCATGCAGGTGCCGTCGCCCATATCCATGAACATCAGCCATTCGTTTCCGTAGGGGTTGCTCATGTAGGTGGAGTATTCGCCCGAGATCAGCAGCGAGAGCGAGCCCTGGCTCATGCTTTCGTTTCCGTAGGTCAGACGGTAGAGCTTGGCGCCCATTTCGATGTATCCGGCATTCTCGGCCACATCCGGATCCGTGTTGGGATCGGCATCGGTCAGATCCTCCAGATTGAAGTAACCCTGCTCGATGTAGTAGTTGGACATGAAGTCCTCCGTGTAGGAGAGCGAGAATCCGTCGGTCTGGGCGGAAGCGGCCTCCTGTTCGATCGAGGCGAAGATATAGGGCTTGAACTCCTCCTTGAGGTCGAAGCTGCCGCTCGTATCGAGGAGCTGGCTTTCGAGATCGCCGTTCATGTCGATCGTTGCGGCCACGGTCGGGGGCAGAGCCAGGATGGTAGCCGACCGGGATCCGCCATAGGACTGTACGTCGATGGTGTAGGTCTTGCTCTGGAAGGCGCCATCGGCATCGTTCCATTCGGTCGTCGGGGTGATCTTCACCCAGTTGATGCCGTTCGCATAGTAGCCGCCGTAACCGTCGGGCGTGATGACGATGAACTGAATTCCTTTGGTGCTGGAGACATCCATCGTGCACTCCTGGTCGGTCATTACCGTGCCGTTCGTGTCCACGTAGTTGCCGTCGCCGTTGAAGGTGAAGGTCGTGCCCTGATCGCGCGAGCGGACGATGTCGCGGAATGCGGGCATCGAGACGCAGTACTTGTTGTGGGCGTTGTTGCCGGGATCCTCGTCCTTGTCGATCGAGGCGTCGTAGAAGTCGATCACGCCGACGGCGCCGTCGATGTTCTCCTCGGTGAAGAGACCGGTGAGGGTAATCTGCTGGGCATCCTCACCTTCGATGGCCGTCGAGGTGGCGGAGATCCATTCGGGGGTGGAGATGAGCCACTCGAAGTTGCCCTGGGCCTTGAACACATACATGAATTCGCCCACGCGGGTCGGCCACTTCATCTCGACCGTACCTTCGGGAGCCTCATCATAGGGGAACGTGGTCTCCGTACCGGTGTACTTGGTCATTGCGCTCTGCGAGTAGACGTAGGGGATGGTGAAGTCATCCTCGGTCGTGTTGTACTCGGAGGCGAAGAGCGAGAATTCGCGGGCCGTGTTGCCGCGGGTTACGCGGGCGATGACCTCGGTCTGTCCGCCCATCGTGAGCGACACTTCGCAGACGGGCGTCTGGTCGAAGGTCTCCTGCTCGATGGTGGTCACATAGAGCGTCACGGGCGTAGCGCTGGCCTTGCCCGAGATCGAGTAGTCCTCCATCGTACCGTCGCTGATCTTGAACCAGCGGGCCGTTTCGGCGTCGGTGGGGATCGATGCGGTCCAGTCCATATTGGGCGTGAACGACACTTCGCACGAGGTTTCGCCGGCCGGAATGGTCAGCGTAGCGAGATCCGGGAATACGGGGCTGACGCTCGGAGCGTCTTCGGTATCCTCATCCGACGTGCAGCCGGAGAGCATCAGGGCCGTACTTGCCAACAGAACCGATGTCCAGTGTAAAATCGTGTTTTTCATAAGACATTGCGTTTAGTGGTACTATAATTAAAGAGAATGGGAATTTGTTGACTCTCTCGAAGGCCCTCATTGGGCGGAGTTTCCGGGGTAGTCCGGATCCAGACGCGGATCGCGGGCACCCGACATGCCTTCCTCCGTTTTGAGGCGCACGGCCTCTTCGAGCGATACCCATTCCAGGACATTGTAGAAATGTCCAACCGTTCCCACCATCGTTCCGACGTTCTTCAGATAGACGTACAGCCAGAGGGATGCATATTTTTGACACGTATTGTAATAGGAGTCGTAGTAGGGGCTGACGGTACCCAGAATCCGGTCATCGGCATTGATCTGCCCGAAGACGGTCTGTTCGTCGCTCAGGACCTGATCCTCGTCCATCTCGATGGTCGGATCGGCCGGATCGTCGTCGGTCAGCCGCATCGTCACGTCGTATCCGTCGTAGAGGAAGTCGTGGAGGATGATCGTATTGGGTTCCGTGGGGTGTTTTTCCGTGAAGATCAGACGCTGGTAGTTGGTATCCAGGGCGCTGGGGTAGTCGTAGAGCAGCAGCGACGTAACGACGCACCATCCGCTGAAGGCATCCAGATCGTAGTTGCAACCCTTGTAGAGGACGACCTTCGTCAGATCGCTGTCGGGATAGAGGTTCGTCCAGAGGATCTGGTCGGGGACCACCAGCTTGAGTTTGAAGCCGAGCGAATCGGTGTCGGAGATATGGTCGTAGTAGCCGGCCACCTCGACGTTGGCCGTACGTTCACCGGCCTTGATGGTGATGGTGTTCGATTTGAGCCGATAGTGGTATCCTTCGATGGCGGTGCTGCCCTGGTCGATGACCTCGACGCCGAACGTACGGTCGTAGTCGCACGCCACGGTCGACGTCACCGGCACCTGGAAGTAGGCCTCGTCCGGGAATACCATGTTGGTCGACATCGTGTCGGCGAACATGACGTATTCGGCATCCGAATAGGTCTTTGTATCCGAGTTACACCCTGTGGCGAGGATTCCGGCCAGACCGGCTGCGCACAGTATTGCAGTAATTCGTCTCATGTTATATTATATATAGGTCTGTGAAAGAAGGTGAATGCGTTAGTTGTTGCTTTCATTGGGTTCGATCTCGGCGCCGGGCGATTCGAGTTCGTGGCGCGGGATGGGCCATACGAAACGCGGGTCGTCGGCTTCGATCTTGAGCGAACTGCCTTCGGCGAGCGAGCAACTCTGGGGCGTACGTTCGAAGCCCATGTGCCAGCGCTTGAGGTCGTTCAGGCGGAAGCCCTCCATGTAGAGTTCGCGCACGCGCTCTTCGGAGATGGTTTCGAGCCAGTTGTTGGCGCTGACGGTGATGGCGCCGGCGCCGCCCGAGTAACGTTTCTGACGCAGGGTGGTCAGATCCTTGCTGGCGGCCGAGTAGTTGGGCGACGGAAGGCTGCAGTAGGCCTCGGCGCGGATCAGATACTGTTCTGCGAGACGGAACAGCTTCGGCATCGACACCATGTAGATGTTGGCGGCCGAGATGAACGACCGGTTGCCGAAGTACTTGATCAGCAGGGGCCACGTCAGACCGTTCGAGTATCCGGTGGTGTATTCGGCGAAATAGGCGTCGTAACGCAGGTCGGTGTCGTCATAGGCATCGAGCACCCACTGGGCCGGCACGTAGTCGGGATACGTATAGGTGTAGTCGCGATTGGCATTGAGGAACACCTGGCCGAGGGCGCCGCCGTAGGAGGTGGTCGTGAAGCCGATCTTCCAGATGATCTCGAAGCTCGAGTCGTAGTTCCACATGTAGGTCAGATAGGTATCCTCCGAGGAGTACTGCGTGTTGGCATCGGCCAGCTGGAACATGTCGTTGTCGATCACTTTCGAGGCGTAGTCGATGGCCGTCTGGTAGTCCTGCATGTAGAGGGCCACGCGGGCATGGAGGGCCTGGGCGGCAGCGGCCGTGGCGTAGATGGTGTTGTACTGGTCGTTGTCGTTGTCCAGGAGCTCTTCGGCCTGTTTCAGGTCGTTGAGGACGAATTCGTAGGAGGCCTTCAGCGAGGCGCGCTTCATGGCTTCGGGCTCCGAGTATTTCGAACGCAGCACCACGCCGAGTTCGTTTTCGGCCGTTGCCGGGTCGTAGGCCTTGCAGAAGCACTCGATGAGTTTCGAGTAGCAGAGGGCACGGATGGTGTAGACCTCGCCGGTGTAGGCATCGAGCATGTCGATGTTTTCGTAGTCGGTCTCCTGCTGTTTGACGGCGTCGACGCGCTCGAGGAAGAAGTTGCAGCGGCTGATGACGCCGTAGAGGGCTGCATAGACGGCTTCGACATCCTGATCGGTCGAGAGGATGTTCCAGAGCCAGGCGGAGCCGTAGACGTTCGTGAAGTTCTCGACGGCATAAGCCAGGTCGGCCTGGATGTCGGGCATGACGGTAAGCGTGCCGCTGAAGAGCGAGCTGCTCATCAGGCCGGTGTAGATGCCGGTCAGGAGCTGTTCGGCATCATCGAAGGTCTGCATGGCCTCGTCTTGGCGGATGGACGATTCGGGCAGCTTGTCCAGACACGACGTGGTGCCGGCTACCAGCAGAATCGCGGCGATGAGTGACTTGATATTTCGTAACATATTCATTGTCTATCGATTAGAACGTGAGGTCGAGACCGAACGTAAATTGGCGCGACATGGGGTATTGGGCCTGATACATGTTTCCGACGCCTTCGGGGTCGAGACCCGTGAAGCCGGTGAAGGTCAGCAGGTTCTGGGCCTGTGCGTAGATTCTCACACCGCTGATGAAGCGCGTCTTGCGCAGCAGGTTCTGCGGGAGCGAGTAGCTGAGCATGAGGTTCTTCAGACGCAGGAACGAAGCATCCTCCAGCAGGCGGTCGTCGAATTCGGTGTAGACGCCGTGACGCGGGATATCGGTGATGTCACCGGGTTTTTTCCAGCGGTTGAGGAGCTTGCGCGACTGGTTGTAGGCGCTGTAACGGCCGTTCGATTCGTCGAAGTAGCGGTCGTTGTTCATCACCCAACGGTCGGCCACCCACGAGAACTGGGCCGAGAGCGAGATTCCCTTCCACGAGAGGTTCGTGCCGAAACCGCCGGCCCAGGGGGCGTACATGCTCTTGCCGACGAGCACCTTGTCTTCGTCGCGCATTTCGGTGGTGATTTCGCCGTCCTTGGTGTACCAGAGGGCGTCGCCGTTTGCGGGGTTGACGCCGGCGAAGCGGTTGACGTAGAATTCGCCGCAGTCGTGGCCGACGACGAGTTTCATCGACGTGGAGGCCATTTCATACTCCTGCACGCCGTTGTAGAGTTCGACGATCTTGTTCTTGTTGTAGGAGAAGTTGGCGTTCAGCGTCCAGATGAAGTCCTTCGTGGAGACGACCGTACCCGAGAGGTTGAGTTCGACACCGCGGTTGACCATCACGCCGATGTTGTCCCAGTAGTATCCGTAGCCCTTGTCGGCATAGGACTGGGGCACCTGCATGAGCATGTCGGAGGTACGCTTGTTGTAGAGTTCGAGGTCGACGTTCAGACGGTTCCAGAATCCGACATGGAAGGCGAGGTTGGTGGTCCAGGTCTTCTCCCAGCCGAGATCCTCGTTACCGGGCTGACTGGGGGCCATGCCGGCATCGCCGTAGTAGTCCAGGCCGCCGCTCACCAGTGCAAGGTGCTCGTAGTTGGGGATCGAGGAGTTACCCGAGGTACCGGTGCTGAGTGAGATCTGGGCGTTGGTCAGCCAGCGGCGCGAGTTCTCCATGAAGGCTTCGTTGCGGAGGTTCCACATGAAGCCCACGCTCCAGAAACCGCCCCAGCGGCGTCCGGTACCGAAACGCGACGAAGCATCCGTTCGCAGCGAGAAGTCGGCGTAGTAACGCTGGTCGTAGTTGTACTCGCCGCGGCCGAATACCGAGACATAGGCATAGTCGTCATCGGTCGTATCGCTCCACGACGTGACGCGCGTACCGGAGGTGATGTTGACCAGTTTGTCGTTGTTCTGGCCTTCGGACAGAAGGGTAAATCCTTCGTAGTGGTAGTTGACACCCTCCTGACCGAGCAGGAAGTTGAACGCGTGCTTGTCTTTCTGGAACTGATAGTTGAGCGTGTTGGTGACCGAGAGGGTCAGTGCGTCGCTCGACAGGCGCTGAGCGCTTCCTTCGCCCAGGTTGGGGGCGTAGCTCGGGGTCGAGGTGCTTTCGCCGGCCAGGTGCGTCAGGTCGACGTTGAACTGCGACTTGAAGGTCAGTCCGTCGATGATGGTAGCCTCGGCGAAGAGGCTCGACACGAGCTTGTATTTCTTGTAGGATCGCTGGTTGTTCTTGATCCACTCCAGGGGGTTCTGGCCGTCACCCTTCCAGGTGCCGTCGTTGACCGAAGCGAGCGAACCGTCGGGGTTGTAGGGGTTCCAGTAGGGGAGCATGAAGCGGGCGGCCGAGATCGGGGAGACGAGGGAGTATTCGCCTTCGCCGGCCTGTTCGAAGGCCTGGTAGTTGAGCATGGTGTTCGTACCGATCTTGAGCCACTTGGCGGCGCGCTGTTCGATGTTGGCGCGGATCGAGTAGCGGTCGAAGTTCGATCCCAGGGCGATACCCTCCTGGCTGTAGTAGCCGCCCGAGACGTAGTAATTGGTCTTCTCGTTGGCACCCGAGACGGAGAGCTCGTAGTTCTGGAGCATGGCGGCGTTGTTGTAAACCTCGTCGATCCAGCTGACGTCGGTCTGGCTGAGGAGGTTGTAGTCCTTGCCGTCGGTCAGTCCGATCTCCTTTTCATACTGGATGCGCTCCTCGGTGTTCATCAGATCCCAGTTTCCCTTGGCGATCTGCGAGAAACCGAGCTGCATGCGGTAGGAGATGGTGGGTTTTTCCTCCATGCGACCGCGCTTGGTGGTGATGACAACGACGCCGTTCGAGGCACGCGAACCGTAGATCGAGGTCGAGGAGGCGTCCTTGAGGACGGAGATCGACTCAATGTCGGCGGGGTTGATGGCGTTGAAGTCGGAGCTCGAGATGGGAATACCGTCGAGGATGTAGAGGGGCGAGGTTCCCGAGTTAATCGAGTTCGTACCACGGATAGTGAGCGTGGCGGCGACGCTGGGTTCACCGGTGCTGGACATGACCGACAGACCGGGGACCTGACCCTGGAGGGCCTGATCGAAGGCGGCCGTGGGGGTCGATTCGACCTTTTCGGCCTTGACAGTCGAGACCGAACCGGTGATGGTTCCCTTCTTGCGGACACCGTAGGCGATGACCACTACGTCGTCCAGGGCCTGAGCTTCGGGCTCGAGCACGACGTTGTGGGTGACTTTGGCGGTTCCTTCGGGGACGGTGAACTCGGCGATCTTGAAGCCGATGTAATGATAGGAGAGAACCGTTCCGGGAGCTACGGCGATGGAGTAGGAGCCGTCCGCGAGCGTGCTGACGCCGCTGGTGCTACCGGAGAGTACGTGTACACCGACCAGAGGAGCTTGGTCCTCGGCCGAGGTCACGACACCGCTAACCGTGATGGTTCCCCCCCCCTGGGCCAGGGCGGGTAATGAACACAAAAGGAAAGCGAATTTCAGTAGTAGATTTGTTAATTTTTGCATAGTGAAATTACTTTCTGTCGCTGCAAAAAAAGGGATTAAATATGATTTACGCAAGAGTTGTTTTGGGCCGAAATGTAATCGAGTGGACGAAATGGTATCTGCCAGGATGTTAGTGAAATTATTTAATATATTGAAATTCAGTGGTTTAATAAAAAGTAACAATCTGTAACATAAAAGACAAAAAAACATAAAAAAATTTTTTTCAAAACTCGAAAAAGAGACCAAAATAAGGGGTTTTGTTATAAAAAACGGAGGGTTGAAATGGATTTTGCTGCGATCGGATGAGGCATTTGCTGTTGGTCCCGTAATGTACTAAAAATGGCCTTATATACGCTTTTAACCGGGATTTTCGGATTGGTGACCAATTTTTGGGAACTTCGGGACTCGATGTTTTTTGTTCAAAAAAGAATGGCTTGTGTCGATCGTTTAACAGGAGTATAGGCAAAGTAACAGATTGTAATCAAAAATGCTAAAATCGCTATCGATGCGAAATTTTTTACAAGTTGTAAGGGGGCTTTCCGATCGTCCGATTCAGGAAACTATTTCGTTCATTTTCGTCCGGAGCAGCAGCTCGCTCCATTCCCGATAAACGGAACTTGCCCCAAGTGATTCCACTTGGGGCAAATATCGGCGTATCTTGTTTATTGATTGTGTTTTATGGGCCTTTCAGAGGCATCCTGTCCTTGGTGCAGGAGTTGTCCCATCCTGTCCAAACGGTCGAATTTGGGGCAAGGACACTCCTCGGCGGTCCGTCAGCGGATCAGACCGGCTTCGTAGTAGATGATGATCTGCTCGATCATTTTGTCCTCGCCCTCCTTGTCGTACTGCGATTTGAGGTCCTGGCCGAAGACTTTCGAGACGCCCTGCCAGAATCCCGCCACGAAGCCGCCGCGGAACTCCCGGAGCACCTCATAGGCTGTATATTCGGTTTCGCGGTCGATGAGTTTGAGCAGGACGCGGCCCTGGGTGCGGGTCATATGTTTCAGCACGGGGGTATACTCCTCCTTGATCTGATCGTAGACCTGTTTGATGTAGGCTTTCTGGGCCTTTTTGGTCGGCAGGCGGCAGAGTTCGGCCTCCATGTCGGCCATCTTGGCGCGGGCGATTTTGGCGATGGGGTAGACCTTGCGCACGGCATCGACCAGCCGGCGGTAACGCCTCAGATCGACCGGGCGGCTGAAGACATAGACCGGAAGGATATGGACCAGCGGTGTCGAGTCGCCGTTCTGCACCTCCCACTCCTGATGCCAGAAGCCGCGGCCGCCTTGGGCCTGCACCCCGGAGAGGGTGCAGATGAGCGCCATCGTGAGCAGAATCCACCTTTTCATGATCATCCCTGAGGTTTGGGTCCCTGGGCCGGGGGCGATTTTCGGGCAAAAACCGGGTTTCGGATGCCGGTTTTGCGCACGACTTTTCGTATCTTTGCCGGCGTCGGACCTGCGCACAAATATAATATAACTTCGCGGGAGAAACAAATCCCGGGCGAAGGGTGTGTGGAGGATCCGGTGTTCCCGGTCCGTGGGATCGGGTTCGATGGTGAAATCATTTACAAAAGCACGGAGTATGCTTGAGACAGGACTTTCAGCCCGCAGCGTCACGACGGTGACGGCGGAGAAGACGGCCGCCGCGATGGGATCGGGCGACCTTCCGGTATTTGCCACGCCGGCAATGGTGGCATTGATGGAGCATGCGGCAATGGAGGCCGTAGCGGCGTCGCTGCCCGAGGGTTCGACGACCGTCGGATCGGAGATGAATACGTCGCACCTCAAACCCTCGAAACTCGGGGCCGAGATCACGGCTACGGCGGTGTTGACGGCCGTCGAGGGACGCCGGCTGACGTTCAACGTCGGAGCCCGCGACGACGAGGGGGTGATCGGCGAAGGAACCCACGTGCGGTATATCGTTGACCGCGAGCGCTTCATGGCCAAGCTGGGTTGACGGATCGTCCCGCCGGCGGAGCGGATTGGCCGTCATCTCCCGGCGAGGCGGACGACTGGCCGAGACCCGTTAGGCGGATGCCCGGGTGCTGTGCCGACCCGAAAACGGGAGGCTTTTCCAACAAGGAAAAGTCTCCCGCTTTTTTATGCCCGGCTCTGGATCGCACGACCGTTACCCGGATCCGGATTCCGACGATGGAATCCGGGTCGGCCGGCCACCAGCCGGTTCGGACTTCGGAACGGAGAATCCTGTCCGGAGGAGCTCTCAACCGCCGATTCCGACGAGGAGATGCTCGATCCAGATGACGCCGATTCCGGCCGCATATCCGACCAGCGCCAGCAGGGAGATCGTGCGGAGATACCATCCGAACGAGATCTTTTCGAGCCCCATGGCGACGACGCCGGCCGCCGATCCGATGATGAGCAGACTGCCTCCGACCCCGGCGCAGTAGGTCAGCAGATGCCAGAACAACCCGTCGCTGAGCAGCGTCCGGGTGAACTCCGGATCGGCCGACGCCGTTACCGAGGCGGCATCCGCCACGGGAAACATCCCCATACAGGCGGCGACGAGCGGAACGTTGTCAACCACCGCCGAGAGCAGTCCGATGACGCCGGCAATGGGAAAGGCAGCATGGACATGACGGTTGAGCCAGTCGGCCATTTCGGTGAGGATACCGGCCGTCTGGAGGGCTCCGACGGCCATCAGGATCCCCAGAAAGAAGAGAATCGTCGGCATGTCGATGTGTTTGAGGACCTTTGCTACGCGGGGTTGGATCGAGGCCTCGAGGTTGCGCAGCGCGCGTTTGCGGTAGCAGATGAGTTCGGAGAGGATCCACATCACCCCCAGCGAGATCATCATGCCCATGTAGGGAGGCAGTCCGGTGAGGCTTTTGAACAGGGGAACGAACAGCAGGCTGCCGATCCCGACGAGGAGCATCAGACGCCGCAGACGCGGCCCGATATAGGGTGGACAAACCGATGCGGCCTCTTGCGGAGTGCCGTTTCCGCCCGTGTTGGATGGGGTGGTCGCGGGGGCGATGGAGGTCGGGAGGAGGCGTGCGGCGAGGAGTGTAGGCAGGGCGACCGCGACCAGACACGGCAGGAAGAGGTTTGTGACGAGTTTCAGTGCCGTGACCTGCCCCCGCATCCAGAGCATGAGCGTCGTCACGTCGCCGATCGGAGACCAGGCGCCGCCGCTGTTGGCCGCGATGACGATCACCGCCGCAAAGATCCAGCGTTCGCGCTCGTCGGCGATGAGCCGCCGGGTGAGCATCACCAGGATGATCGTGGTGGTCATGTTGTCGAGAGCGGCCGAGAGGAAGAAGGTGATGGCGGCCAGCAGGAAGAGCAGTTTGCGGTGATTGCGGGAGGTGATCAGATCGGTAATGACGCAGAATCCGCCGTACGAATCGATCAGATTGACGATGGTCATGGCCCCGATCAGGAAGACGAGGATTTCGCACGTATCGCCCAGTTGTTCGACGAGTTCGTTCTGGATCGAGGGGTCGTTGCCCCACAGGCTGAAGATCGTCCAGACAGACCCGGCCATGACCAGAGCGACGGCCGACTTGTCGATGCGGGTTTTGTGTTCGAGTGCGATAAGGAGGTAGCCTGCCACGAAGAGCAGGAGCATGAATGCTGTCATGACGGTAGGAGCTGAGTGCGGTTGGGTGCGGAAACGACGAATCGAGCGATCGATTTTTTTTGCGGATACGGGATTTGAAATTGTGAAATTTTCACTATCTTTGTCCCGCTTACGAGCACGAGATTGAGCTGTGGTGTAATGGTAACACAGCAGATTTTGGTTCTGTCGTTCTGGGTTCGAATCCCGGCAGCTCAACCTGAAAAAGGTGGTCCCATTCGTGGAGACCACCTTTTTTCTTGCGTATCGGAGGGGCCGTGGACGGTGCCGATCCGTTCCCCTATTTGGCAGGGGTGGAGTCCGCAGCGGAAGCCGGTCCGCAAGGATCGGGGGCCGATTCGCTTTGTGTGCTGGCCGGCGCCTCCCGCGAACATCGACATCCGAGGTCAATCCGCGTACCGAAGAGGGCGAGCGTTTCGAGATTCTCCTCCTCGGCCGAGTGGGGATTGGCGGCTGTTTGTTGGTCGGAAGGGTGTTCCGGGGTGTCGGACCCGTGTGCCGGACGATTCATCGGTTCTATAATATATAAGTGTCTATTTTGCGTTGCTCTTTTTCCGGGTGACGATCGAGGCGATCCACAGCAACAGGATGGCGCCGATGACGGCCGTGGCCAGACTGCCGAGTGTCCCGACGGGCACCCAGCCGATGAGCGAAAGGACCCATCCGCCGAGCATTCCGCCGATCAGTCCGACGATGAGGTTGACGAGCAGCCCCGAACCGCTGCCCTTGACGATGAGGTTGGCGATCCATCCGGCCGCCAGTCCGATGAGAAGATACCAGATAAAATACATGGCTGTTCAAGATTTGATTCCTGTGCGAGGGATGCAAAATCCGTTCCGAAGCGAACGAACAGCCATGGGCCCGTGGTAATCGGACCGGACGGCGGGCAGTCCGGCGTCGCACGGACAGCCGTCAGGGGTCGGATCAGAATCCGAGCTTCAGCGCCCGGGCCAGCTGATCGGGACAGGAGGTTCCCTTGCCGTGGCAGTCGATGCCCTCCAGACGGGCGATTACCTCCTCGACCTTCATGCCGCGGACTAGCGAGGCGACCCCTTTTGTATTCCCGTCGCAGCCACCCGTGAAGACCACCTTGCGGACGATGCCGTCCTCGATCTCGATGTCGATCTGCCGCGAGCAGGTTCCCTGACAGCGGTGGGTGATTTTCTGAATCATGTCTCTTCTAGTTTTTTGTTTGCGGCGCAAAGATACGAAAGCGAATTGTTTCCGCAAACCGATAAAATGGCTATCTTTGTTACTGTGAAAAAACCTTAAAAACAAACTGACTTATGAAAATGATGGGAATTGGGGCCGTGGCGATGCTTTTGACGGCATGCTGCGGCCAACCTGAATCGACGGTCCAGCTGCTGGATGCCGGGGCCTTCACCCAGACGGTCGACGGGAAACCGGTGACGCTCTACACGCTGCGGAACGGCGATCTGACGATGCAGGTCACCAACTTCGGCGCACGTGTCGTCTCGTTGTGGACCCCCGACCGCGAGGGTAAATCCGAGGATGTGGTACTGGGCTACGAGACGCTCGACCGCTATCTGAACAACAAGGGCGAACGCTTCCTGGGGGCTGCGCTGGGTCGCTATGCCAACCGCATTGCCGATGGACACTTCACGCTCGACGGCAAGGAGTACACCCTTCCGCTCAACGACAACGGACGTACGCTGCACGGTGGTGTGAAGGGCTTCGACAGCGTGGTGTGGGACGTGGAGTTCTCGAACGACACGACGATCGTCTTCCGCTACCGTTCGGTGGACGGCGAGGAGGGCTTCCCGGGCAACCTCGACGTGGTGATGACCTATACGCTGACTCCGCAGGATGAGTTCCGCATCGACTATCAGGCGCTGACCGATGCTCCGACGGTGGTGAATCTTTCGCACCATTCGTTCTTCAACCTCAAGGGCGAGGGCAACGGCACGATCCTCGACAATGAACTCTGGATCAAGGCCGATTCGATGACGCCCGTCCAGGCGAACCTGATTCCGACGGGCGAGATCACGCCGGTCGAGGGGACGCCGTTCGATTTCCGCAAGCCGACGGCCATCGGTGCACGCATCGACGTCGACAACGAGCAGCTGAAGAATGGCCGCGGTTACGACCACAACTGGGTATTGAGCCGCGAGGGTGACGGTGTCGAACTGGTGGCTTCGCTCTACGAGCCGACGACGGGACGTGTGCTGGAGGTGCTGACCGATCAGCCCGGACTGCAGTTCTACAGCGGCAACTTCTTCGACGGCAAGAGCATGGGCAAATACGGACGTCCGCAGGCGTGGCGTGAGTCGGTGGCCCTCGAGACGCAGCATTTCCCCGACAGCCCGAACCATCCGAACTTCCCCTCGACGCGTCTGGATCCCGACCAGATCTACAACCATACGTGTATCTATCGCTTCTCGGCACGATAGAGCCGGAGTGCATGACGCTGCCTGCCGCGGGCCTGCGTCACGAAACAAAAAGAGAGCTGCAGACCTTCCTGCAGCTCTCTTTTTGGTGATATGGATCGCGGGTTACTGACGCTGGAGATCCGAGTTGTCGGCCACGACCATGTTCTTGTCGATGCGGAGCGTGACGTTGCTGTCGACCTCGATCAGCAGGGTATTCTCCTTGATCTCCTTGACGGTTCCGTAGATACCGCCGGCGGTGATGATCTTGTCGCCCTTTTTGAGGCCGTCGCGGAAGGCCTGCATCTGTTTGCGGCGTTTGGCTTCGGGGCGCCACATGAAGAGCCAGAGGACCAGCACCATCAGGACGATCATGATGATGAAGCTGTACTGCTGCATGAAGGTGGGGTTCTCGGCGGGGTTGATCGGGGGAGTTTGAAGGAATTCAATCATAACGGTTATTCGGTTTTTAAGTGAAAATTTCGGATGTTTGGAAAACTTAACGCGACAAAGATAGAAAATATTGTCGAAAAAACAAGGATTTATTCGATGTCGGCCTCGACGAAGAGTCGCAGCGGACGGGCGGCTCCGGCGAAGAAGAGATCCATGCGTTTGAGCTGCCAGCCGAATTCGCCGCGGGAGTCGAAGGTCATCTCCATCGTACGGGTTTCGGCGGGTGCAATGGGCTGAACGTCATGACTGAGCGAGATGCATCCGCAGCTGCGTTGGGTGGAGAGCAGGACGACGGGTTTGGCGGTGGCGTTTTCGATGCGGAAGCGCAGGACGGCGATTTCGCCCGAGCCGAGGCGTCCGAAGCGGATGGTATCCGTTCCGCCGTGGACAAGCATCGAATCCGTAAGGGCAATGATCAGGCCCTTGTGCGGGGTTTTCGAGGACGACGGGGCCGCAGTGCCGGGAGCAGCGGCCCCGTTTGCGGAACCAACGGCTTCGGACGCGGCATCCATTCCCGCCTGGGTGCGTCGGGTGTTGTTCGGACCGCAGGCCGAGATAAGGGCCGGGAGCAGTCCGGCGATGAGGATCCGCCTCAGGATACGAAGTGCTTGCATGGCGGCTGAAGGAGGGGTGTCAGATCAGCCCGCGGCCGGCCTTCTTGATGCGGCCCTCTTCGGTCAGCGAGGCGACGATCTTGTCCAGCACGCCGTTGATGAAGGTGCTGCTGCCGGGCGTGGAGTAGTACTTCGAGATCTCGATCCACTCGTCGAGGGTCACCTTGACGGGGA
Source organism: uncultured Alistipes sp. (assembly GCA_944321185.1). GTDB lineage: Bacteria > Bacteroidota > Bacteroidia > Bacteroidales > Rikenellaceae > Alistipes. Next base: position 148,112 of record CALUKH010000001.1, read on the forward strand.
TCGACGGGAAGGTGGTCAACTCGGCCATGGCCGTGCCGATGATGAGGTTGTCCATGAAGACGATGCGGTCGACGTCCCAGTTCGAGGTGAACTTTTCGATGTAGTCCTGATAGGCGTTGTAGTTGACCAGGGCCTTTTCGAAGAGCGTCTTGACGAATTCGGGATCCTCCTCGCTCTTGAACTTGGGCGGGACGCGGATTTCGGTATGCGAGGCGCGCAGGCCGGCCAGCGTGCGCAGGATCATCATCAGGATGTAGGGCAGGTCATCGCTCCAGAGCAGCGAGATCTCCTCGAGGGCCTCCTCCAGGGCATCGCACTCTTCGAGGCTCTTGAAGAACTCCTCGACCAGATGTTTGTCCTCCTCGAACGAGCGGCCTTCGTGCTGCATATACTCCTTGTAGTAGTCGCTCTCGACGAGCTGCGCGTGGAGCGTTCGGATCAGTTCGGGATACTGTCCCCAGCCGAGTTTGCGGGCGGCGATACGGTCATTGACGGCGTCGCTGTTGGCGATGATTCGGATGACGGCGTTATCGACGAATTTGGTATTTGGGTTGAGGTCCTCGAAGGTGGGGAGTTTCTTCTGCCGGGCGATTTCGATCCGCTGTTCGGCGTAACGGGCGACCTCTACGGGGAGGACGAGGATCTGGAAATAGAGGTCGTAGGCCTTGTCCACGGAGGCCATCAGCGTCTTTTCCGAAGCCATCATGTTGTCGGCACCCGACTTGATGTGTGCGAAGAGGGCCTTGATGACCTTGATGCGGAGTAATCTTCTGCTCAACATATATAGAACGATGTTTTTCGGGCGCAAAGGTAGTGAAAAGGGGGCAAAAAATGAAAAATTTCGCATTAAATTCCTAATTTTGCACCGTATGGAACAGAATGAAGAAAAACAGTCGTACGACGTGATTGTCGTTGGGGCGGGCGCCGCGGGGCTGATGGCCGCGGGCACGGCGGCACAGAACGGCCACCGGGTGCTGCTGCTCGAGAAGATGGAGAAGTCGGGCCGCAAGGTCCGCATCACGGGCAAGGGCCGCTGCAACGTGACCAATGCGCGGCCGGCCGAGGAGTTCGCCTCGCAGGTGAGGACCAACGCGGAGTTCTTCGCACCGGCCTTTGCGGCGTTCAACAACCGGGCGACGATCCGCTTTTTCGAGCGCCGCGGGGTGAAACTCGAGATCGAACGCGGCGAGCGGGTCTTCCCGAAGAGCGGCAAGGCGTGGGACATCGCCAATGCCCTGCTGGACTATTGCGTCGACAACGGCGTGAAGATCCTTTATGATACGCGCGTGACGGGGATCCTGACCCTTGCCGGGCGGGTCTTCGGCGTGAAATACATCAACAAGCGGGGCTTCGAACGCAAGGAGGAGGCTCCGCAGGTGATCCTGGCCACGGGCGGCGTGTCGTATCCGGCCACGGGCTCGACGGGCGACGGCTATGCCTTTGCCGCCGATCTGGGCCACACGATCGAACCGCTGCGTCCGTCGCTCACGCCGCTGGTGACGTCGCATCCGCAGGTGCGCTACCTCCACAAGCTGTTGCTGCGCAACGTCCGCGCCACGCTGTACGTCGACAATCAGCCCGTGCGCGAGGAGTTCGGCGAACTGGGCTTCTCGGAGCGCGGCATCGAAGGGGCCGTGGCGCTGCGCATGAGCCGCGATGCGGTCGATGCACTGATCGACGGCCATCGTGTGAAACTGGTCGTCGATCTCAAGCCGGCCCTCACCGAGGAGCAGCTGCGCGACCGCATCGCCCGTGAACGGGCCGAGATGGCTCCGACGGAGTTTTTCGGCGAACTGCTCCGCAAGCTGGTTCCGCAACCGATGGTGCAGCCCCTGGCTCACGAAATAGACATCCACACGAAGGACTACGTCTCGAAGATCACCGACGAACAGGTGACGCGTCTGATCCGCACGCTCAAGGGGTTGACGTTCCCCATTTCGGACTATGCCCCGTTCGAGTATGCCGTGACGACGGCCGGCGGCGTGCGCTGCGACGAGGTGAATCCGCAGACGATGGAGTCGCTGAAGGTTCCGGGGCTCTACCTGGCGGGCGAGGTGCTGGATCTGGATGCCAATACGGGCGGCTACAACCTCCAGATCGCCTTCTCGACGGGACGTCTGGCCGGACAACTCAAAAAGCGATAGATCGATGAAACTCACCGGACACCGTTTGTCGTTGCACCTTCCGCGGCGGATGGCCGAACTGCGCAACCGCTTGTCGCGTGCCCGCTATTTTCGGGGACACGGGGTTCATTCGCCGTTTGTCTACGACATCGTGCGGGAGGTGTTCATGCGCCGCGAACTGCTGGACGGTGACCGGCGGCTCTACGAGACGCTGTTGTCGGCGGGCATTCCGCACCGGCGGGCCGTGCAGTTGCAGAATCTGGCGATTCATTGCGGCTATGTGAGCTTCGGCATGAATCGTGCGGATGCGGATCTGTGCATCGCCACGCGTGATCTGCCGCGTGCCGAGACGCTGGCGCTGGTGCGTGCGGCCGCTGCCGGGGGCCATACCGTGGCGGTGATGTCGCCCTACGACGGACGCGAACGGCAGGCGCTGTGTGCGCAGATCGTGGCGGGCCATCGCTCGACGACGGTCGACAACCGGGCCTACCTGCTGATATTCAACAATTATTTACCGAAACAACATTTCCGGATATGAAAGTATATACGAAGACGGGCGATCGGGGCGAGACCTCGCTCATTGGCGGGCAGAGGGTCCCGAAGAGCGACGAACGGGTCGAAGCCTACGGTACGGTGGATGAACTGGCGGCCTTTACGGCGCTGCTGAACGACCATCTGCGCGAGGATGACGCACTGGCCGGGACGGTCGATGACCTGAACCGGATCCTTTCGCGACTGATGACGGTCGAGGCACTGCTGGCGGCCGACGAGCAGGGACGACGCAAACTCTCTCCGCTTCCGGAGGAGGCGGTGGCGTGGCTCGAGGGGCGGATCGACGCCATGCAGGCTGGGCTGACGCCGATCGACAAGTTCACGATCCCGGGGGGACACCCGGCCGTATCGTTGAGCCACGTCTGCCGGACGGTTTGCCGGCGGGCGGAGCGTGCGGCGCTGCGGGCCGATGCCAAGTATGGGGCGGATGCCTCGGCATTGGTGTGGCTGAACCGTCTGTCGGACTATTTCTACGTCCTGGGGCGTATGCTCACGGCTCACTACGGCGTGGAGGAGGCGCTCTGGATTCCCTGATTGCGTGCGGACTGAATCTTTTTGAGTACTTCTCCGGCACTCTCCCAAAGACGATTCCACGGGTTCCGCGGTCTTTCTTCGTATTTTGGGACCGAACAGTCTGTTCTGCAATGACGGTTCATACAAAAAAGAGCGACCCGCAGGTCGCTCTTTTAATTTCTTGCAACATCCTTGTTTTGAGGTATTTGCCTCCAAATCTAATATTCCTCCTCGTTGAAGAAGAAGTCATCCTTGGAGGGGTAGTCGGGCCAGATGTCCTCGATCGATTCATAGATCTCACCCTCGTCCTCGATCTCCTGCAGATTCTCAAGTACCTCCAGCGGAGCACCCGAACGAACGGCATAATCAATCAACTCGTCTTTTGTTGCCGGCCAGGGAGCGTCTTCGAGCTTCGAAGCCAATTCCAGCGTCCAATACATAGTTATAAAATTTTAAGTTTTTACTAATCAGCAGTTTGGTCACTCATGAGGGGTTGGGCCCTCTATGATCGAATTGCAAAAGTATAAAAAAAACGAGAAAAACAAAGAAAAATTGCAAATTCTTCCAACAAGTGTATATTGTTCGCTCCGGAGTGGTGCTGAGCGCCGTTTTCGGTCGATTCGATCCGGCGTCGGGAGTTTGTCGGTGAGCGGAGCGGGAAGATCTTCCGGAGGGGCATACGACAATGAAGGCCAGGGGACTGGCCCGATGGAGAGGACGCCGATCGGATCGGATCCGGATGTTGGACCGCTATTTCGTGGCGACGAAGAACAGATCGTAGCAATCCGCCGTGACGGGACCGATCGCGTAATCCTCCATGCGGATCGAGGTGGTCAGATCGGTATTTTCGCGGAGCAGACGGCGACGGTTGAGGCGGTTGAGCAGGTCGTAGGGGATTTGGAGCATCCAGCGCGGCAGCCGGTGCTGGAGGTCCAGCACGTCGAAACGCGTGATACGTTCCACGCCGCGGCGGTTCTTTTCGTAATAGGCCCTGACGCGGTCGTTGCCGCTCACGCCGAGGCATTCGACCTTCGGGAAGCGGCTGGCGAGCAGTTGCCGTAACTCTTCGGCCGTATATTCGCGTACGTGCCAGGGGTTGCGTGTGAGTGACATCGGGGCGTTGGGCGTGGTGACGATGAAGCGTCCCCCGGGGCGCAGTACGCGGTGAATCTCCTCGACAAAGCGTCGGTCGTCGCGGATGTGTTCGATGACCTGGAACGAGATCACGCAGTCGAACGCATTGTCGGGAAACTCCAGCGGCGGTACCGTGGCCTGCCGGAATTCGACGTCGCGGCGAGCCAGCAACTCGGGGGCCGGGGCATGCTTGTCCACGGTGATGAAGCGGCGGGCGTGGGGAGCCACGACCTCGATGCCGTATCCTGATCCGGTTCCGATTTCGAGCACGTCGCCCTCGATGCGCCGGGCGGCGGCGTGGTAGGCCAGCAGCGAACGCTGGAAGACGAAGTTGTCCGAAGCTTCGCGCGAGACCCGTTCGGCGGTTTGAATGGTTGCCATCTTCGGCCGTTTTATTGATTTTTCCGGGCGTTTCCCGCCTCGGTGAGGTGCATGCCGTGTTCGTCGGTGGCGACGACGCCGCGTTTGAGCAGCACGCCGAGCGAGCGTTTGAAGACCTTCTTGCTCATCTGGGTCATCTGCTTGACGGTTTCGGGTGAGCTGTCGTCGTTCAGGGGCAGCTCACCGCCGTTATCGTGGAGCATGCGCAGCAACACTTCGGCCGAGTCCTTCACCTGGGCGAATCCGGTCTGCTGGAGCGAGATATCGATGCGGTTGTCATCGGTGATGCGGCTGACGTATCCCGTCAGGCGGTCGCCGACGGCCACCGGACGGAAGATCTGGTTGCGGTAGATCATTCCCCAGTGGCGGTTGTTGACGATCACTCGGAATCCGATCGGGCTTTCGGAGGCGACCAGCAGCGAGACCTCTTCGCGGGGTTTGACCGTGATCAGTTCGTTGTTGATCCACGCCTTGAACTTCTCGGTAGCGACGCAGCGGCCCGTCAGATCATCCTCGTAGAGGTAGACGACGTAGGAGTGTCCGACCAGGACGCCGCCCTGCTGGTTTCGGTTCGGCAGGAAGAGATCCTTGCCGTGGAGGCCCCAGTCGAGGAAGGCGCCGTGGGGTGTCTTGTCGACGACGCGCAGATAGCCCGCCTCGCCGACCCGGAGCCGAGGGGTTTCGGTCGTGGCCACGAGCCGGTCCTCGGAGTCGTGATAGACGAAGACCTCCTTCTTGTCGCCGATCTTGTCCGAGAGCGAGGTGTAGCGGTTGGGCAGCAGCACCTCCTGCTGCTCTTCGTCAGCGAGATAGAGGCCGTGTTCCGAGATACGGCTTACGGTGAGTTGTTGGATGCGTCCGGCTTTGAGCATAACGTCGTCGAGATTGTTCGGGTGCAAAAGTACGTTTATTTTTGCGCGAATCCAAACGTCCGGGGTGTGAAGCGTCGAAAAAAGCGGCTTGGCGGGTTGGCGGTTTGCGAAGAAAATACTATCTTTAAAGAGTGGGACCGACGCACGGTTCCGAAACGAAAAACACCCGCTCCCATGAAAAACCAACCTGTTTTCGACTTGACCTTTTTGCAACTTGATGCCTCGCTGTCCGGACGTCGGACCCTCGACGAGATCGGACAGCAGATTCTCCGTGCACCGGGCGATCTGGTGCTTCTGCCCGAGATGTTTGCTACGGGCTTCCGCACGGATGCCGCCACGGTGGCGCAGCCGATGGACGGCGAGATCGTCACGGCGCTGCGCACGTGGGCCGCGCAGAGCGGCAAGGCCGTGGCGGGCAGTGTGGCCGTGACCGACGACGGCCGCTATTGCAACCGCCTGTTTTTTGCCACCCCGTCGGGCGAACTCACCTGGTACGACAAGCGGCATTTGTTCCGTCCGGGCGGCGAGACCGATACATTTACGGCGGGCGAACGCCGCGTGGTGGTCGAGTACCGGGGGATACGCTTCCTGCTGCTGGTCTGCTACGATCTGCGCTATCCGGTCTGGAGCCGCTGCCGGCAGGATTACGACGTGATCCTGTGCAGCGCGGCGTGGCCCGAATCGCGGCGCGACGTGTGGCGGACACTGCTCTGCGCCCGGGCGCTGGAGAATCAGGCGTGGGTAGTCGGGGCAAACTTCTGCGGCGAGGATGCGACGGGACGTTACGCCGGGTCGTCGGCCATCATCGACTGCTACGGACGCTTCCGGGCCGAGGCGCCCGAGCGTGCCGAAGCCTGCCGCACGGTCCACTTCCAGCTCGACGAACAGAATCGCTTCCGCGAACGTTTTCCGACGTGGCGCGATGCGGATGACTTCGTTTTGAAGCAATAAATCGCGGAAAATGTCGTATCTTTGCACGATTCCCCCGCTCGGCAAGGGTGGGGGAGGGTGCCGCTCTACAGCGGTGCCCGCAATACGGGAACGAACATGGAGGATACGATCAAGATATTCGGCGCCCGGGTCCAGAACCTCAAGAACGTGGACCTCGAGATTCCGCGCCGCAAACTGGTGGTCATCACGGGCCTTTCGGGCTCGGGCAAGTCGTCGCTGGCCTTCGACACGATCTATGCCGAGGGGCAGCGCCGCTACATGGAGACGCTGTCGACCTATGCGCGGCAGTTCGTGGGGACGATGGAGCGCCCCGACGTCGACAAGATCACGGGACTGAGCCCCGTGGTGGCCATCGAACAGAAGACCACGAACAAGAATCCGCGTTCGACGGTGGGCACCGTCACCGAGATTAACGACTTTCTGCGACTGCTCTACGCGCGGGCGTCGCGGGCCTATTCGCCCGTGACGGGTGAGGAGATGGTCCACTATACGGATGATCAGATTGCCGATCTGATTCTGCGGGGATTTGCCGGACGCCGCATTGCGCTGATGGCCCCCGTGGTCAAGGGCCGCAAGGGCCACTACCGCGAACTGTTCGAATCACTGGCCAAGAAGGGCTACATCTATGCCCGCATCGACGGTGAGATCCGGGAGATCTCGGCCGGCATGCGGCTCGACCGCTACAAGATCCACACGATCGATCTGGTGGTCGACCGGCTGGTGGTGAGCGACGAGGCGCGCGACCGGCTGATGACCTCGCTCAAGGAGTCGATGCGCCAGGGCAAGGGGACGATGGCCGTCTACGACTACGGAACGGAGCAGCAGCGCTTCTATTCGCGCCATCTGATGTGTCCGACGACGGGCATCGCCTTCGAGGATCCGGCACCGCACACCTTCTCGTTCAATTCGCCCAAGGGGGCTTGTCCCCACTGCAACGGCCTGGGCGAGGAGGCGGTTTTCGACGTGGCGAAGATCATCCCCGACCGGCGGCTGTCGCTGCGCGAGGGGGCGGTCGAACCGCTGGGCAAATACCGCAACAACATGCTCTTCGCGACGCTCGAGATGCTGGGGCGCCGCTACGACTTCACGCTCGACGATCCGATCGAGAGCTTCTCCGAGGAGGCGCTCAACGCCGTGCTGTACGGCGATTCGGAGCCGCTGACGGTCGACCTCTCGGAGTTCAGCTCCTCGGGCGGACGGCAGTTCCTCTCGTGGGAGGGGGTGGCCGAGTACATCGGCCGCACGGAGGACGACGACTCGAAACGGGGCCAGAAGTGGCGCGACCAGTTTCTGGTCTACCGCAAGTGTTCGGTCTGCGGCGGCACGCGTCTGAAGAAGGAGGCGCTGCAGTTCCGCGTCGCCGGCAAGAACATCGCCGAGGTCTCGGCCATGTCGATATCGGAGTTTGCGGAGTGGGTTCCGACGATCCGCGGGGCGATGAGCGACAAGGAGTGGCGCATCGCACAGGAGATCGTCAAGGAGATCTCCGAACGGCTGCGCTTCCTGATGGACGTGGGGCTGGGCTATCTGTCGCTGGCACGGTCGTCGCGGTCGCTGTCGGGCGGCGAGAGCCAGCGCATCCGGCTGGCCACGCAGATCGGTTCGAAGCTGGTCAACGTCCTCTACATCCTCGACGAACCCTCGATCGGGCTCCATCAGCGCGACAACCAGCGGCTGATCCGCAGTCTGGAGGAGCTTCGCGATGCGGGCAACTCGGTGATTGTCGTCGAGCATGACGAGGACATGATGCGCGCGGCGGACTTCATCGTCGACGTGGGTCCGAAGGCGGGCCGGCGCGGCGGACAGATCGTGGCGGCCGGGACGTTCGACGACATCCTGCACGCCAATACCATCACGGCCGACTACCTGACGGGCCGCCGGCGGATCGAGATCCCCGCGACGCTGCGTCCCGGTACGGGCGAGTCGATCACCCTGCACGGCGCCCGGGGCAACAACCTCAAGAACATCACGGTGAGCTTCCCGCTGGGCAAGTTCATCTGCGTGACGGGAGTGAGCGGTTCGGGCAAGTCGACCCTGATCAACGAGACGCTGCGGCCGATCCTTGCCCGGGAGCTTTACCGGTCGCTGGACCAGCCGCTGGAGTACGATTCGATCGAGGGCATCGAACACATCGACAAGCTGGTGGTCGTCGACCAGTCGCCTATCGGGCGCACGCCGCGTTCGAATCCGGCGACCTATTCGAACGTCTTTTCGGACATCCGCAAGCTGTTCGAGATGACGCCCGACGCGCAGATCCGGGGCTTCAAGGCGGGGCGCTTCTCGTTCAACGTCAAGGGAGGCCGCTGCGAGGAGTGCCGCGGAGCCGGCGTGCAGACCATCGAGATGAACTTTCTGCCGGACGTCTACGTGCGCTGCAAGGCGTGCGGCGGTCACCGCTACAACCGCGAGACGCTCGAGGTGCGTTACAAGGGCAAAAATATCGACGACGTGCTGAACATGACGGTGAACATGGCCGTGGAGTTCTTCGAGAACATTCCGTCGATCCACCAGAAGCTCAAGGCGATTCAGGACGTCGGGTTGGGCTATCTGACGCTGGGCCAGCCCTGCACGACGCTGTCGGGCGGTGAGAGCCAGCGCATCAAGCTCTCCGCCGAACTTTCGAAGCGCGATACGGGGCGTACGCTCTACATTCTGGACGAACCGACGACGGGCCTCCATTTCGAGGATATCCGTCTGTTGCTGGAGGTGCTGAACAAGCTGGTCGACCGGGGCAATACGGTGATCGTCATCGAGCACAACCTCGACGTGGTGAAGGTGGCTGACCATCTGATCGACATCGGCCCCGAAGGGGGAGCGGCCGGCGGCGAGATCATCGCCCAGGGGACGCCCCACGAGGTGGCCGAGTGCGAACGCAGCTATACGGGCCAGTTCCTGAAGCGAATGGGCCTTTGATGTGCGAATCCCGGACGGAGCGATCGGCCGTCCGGGATTTTTTTTTGAGATTTGCTTGGCGCCCGGCTGCCGGGATGACGGCTGCTGTCCGGACCCAAACCGGGCCCAAACCGGGTCAAGACCGGCCCTGGGCGGCTTGGAAAAGGCTTCCCGCAGCCAGCCTCCCTTCATTCGTCGGGAACTTCGCGTCGACAGTCCCGGTTCCGTTTGCGGCACCGAATTTGTGTTCATGGCCGATATCAAACCTTATCGTGCCATGAAAAAAACAGCCATTATTGTCGTGGGCCTGCTGCTGTGTGCGGGGGCCGTCACCGTGATCGGACAGAAGAAGGTTCTCTCGCCGAAACAGGAGCAGCGCGAAATGCGCGAGCAGCGCCGGGCCGAACGCCTGGCCAACTATCAGAAGACGATGGATTCGATCGTTCTGTCGCGGAACTTCCAATTCAACCCGCAGACCATGCAGCGTCAGCCGGCCGGGCCGCTGCGTCAGATCATGAACCCGACGTTCAACGTGGGCGTATGGGACGGAACGGTCGACATCTGCCTTCCGTACGTGAAGGGCTACGTGCCGCCCTACTACACGACGGTGCTGAACTACACGGTCCCCAACGTGCAGGGCTACACGACCGAACAGACCCACGAGGGGTGGATGGTAACCTTCTCGACGTCGTTGTTCTCGGCCTCGACCTATACGTTTACGTTCGAGATCTACTCGCAGACGGGCGGTGCGAATCTGACAATCACCAATCCGTGGTACAGCCCCGTGCAGTATTCGGGAACGATCTCGCAGCTCTACTGATCGCCCTTTCCGCGACCGCAAAAGGCCCTGTCCAACCGAGGACAGGGCCTTTTCGTGTGCCGGAACCGGACGAGCCTCAGAGTCGGTAGATCAGCGCCACGGCCGAGACCGAGACCCCCTCTTCGCGCCCTTCGAAGCCGAGCTTCTCGGTGGTTGTGGCCTTGACCGAGACGCGGTCCGTGTCGATGCCCATGTCGGCGGCCAGCGCTTCGCGCATGCGGTCGATGTAGGGGCGCAGTTTGGGACGCTGCATGCGGATCGTGCAGTCGACGTTTCCGATGGCGTAGCCCTTCGCGCGGACGAGCGCCGTGACCCGCCGCAGCAGGATGCGCGAATCCATCCCCTTGAATTCGTCCGACGTGTCGGGAAAATGGAGCCCGATGTCGCCGAGGGCCGCGGCCCCCAGCAGCGCATCGCACAGGGCGTGGATCGCCACGTCGCCGTCCGAATGGGCGACGAAACCCTTCGAGTGGGGGATCTCCACACCCCCCAGCACCAGCCGCAGTCCGTCGGCCAGCCGGTGGACATCATATCCGTGTCCGATTCTGAAATCCGTCATAACGTTCGATTTTGATTGCCAAAATAGGGAAAAAAGTGTAACTTTGCAAAAATACATGAAGCCTATGTCAGCAATATCTACCCTGGAACCGCGCCTGGTATGGGAGCAGTTCGACGCCATTACACAGGTCCCGCGCCCCTCGAAGAAGGAGGGCAAGATCATCAATTTCCTGGTCGATTTCGCCGAGAAACACCATATCGAATATCAGAAGGACGCCATCGGCAACGTGGTGATGCGCAAACCCGCCACGCCGGGCTATGAGGATCGCCCGGCAGTGATCCTGCAGTCGCACATGGACATGGTCTGCGAGAAGAATTCGGACGTGGAGTTCGACTTCGAGAACGACCCGATCCGGACGCGTATCGACGGCGAATGGGTCCGGGCCGAAGGGACGACGCTTGGTGCCGACTGCGGCATCGGCATGGCGGCGGCGCTGGCCGCGCTGATCGATCCCGACGTGCAGCACGGACCTCTTGAGGCTCTCTTCACCGTCGATGAGGAGACGGGTCTCACCGGCGCCTTCGAACTGGGCGAGGGAATGCTCACGGGCAAATACCTCATCAACCTCGATTCGGAGGACGAGGGCGAACTCTTCATCGGCTGCGCCGGCGGCATTGATACCATCGCCACGTTCCACTGCACGATGGAACCCGCTCCGAAGAACTACACGTTCTTCCGCGTCGACGTGTCGGATCTGCTCGGCGGCCACTCGGGCGATGACATCGACAAGGGGCGCGTCAATTCGAACAAGACCGTAGCCCGCCTGCTGTGGGAGGGGATGCAGTCGTGCGAACTGAAGCTGAGCTACTTCAACGGCGGCAACCTGCGCAATGCCATTCCGCGCGAGGCCTATGCGATCTTCGGTGTTCCGACGCGCCTGAAGGAGGATTTCGTGAAACGCTACCGGCTGTTTGCGGCCGATCTGGAGGCCGAATTCCGCTTCCGGGAGCCGAACTTCAAGATCACGCTCAACGAGATGCCCGAGGTCGAGGAGGTGCTCGATGCACGGACGCAGTTCGGGCTGGTCTATTCGCTGGTGGGCGTGCCCAACGGCGTGGTGGCCATGTCGTTTGCGGTTCCGGGACTGGTCGAGACCTCGACGAACCTGGCATCGGTCAAGTTCCAGGGTCGCGACCGCATCGTGGTGACCTCGTCGCAGCGTTCGTCGGTCGAGAGTGCCAAGACCTACGTGATGCAGATGGTCGAATCGGTCTTCGCGCTGGCCGGCGCCGACGTGGCCCATTCGGACGGCTACCCGGGCTGGGCGCCCAACCCCTCGTCGCACCTGCTGAAGGTGACCGAAGAGGCCTACCGGCGGCTTTTCGCGACGGAACCCAAGGTGCGGGCGATCCATGCGGGTCTGGAGTGCGGTCTGTTCCTGGAGAAGTACCCCGATCTGGAGATGGTGTCGTTCGGACCGACGCTTCGCGGCGTACACTCGCCCGACGAGCGGCTCGAAATCGCTACGGTGCCGAAATTCTGGTCGCTGCTGTGCGAGACGCTGCGCACGCTCTGATGCCTGCCGCATGAATCTTCATCGGGACCCTGACCTTCGGGCCGGGGCCCCGATGTGTTTCCGGGGGGCTCCGGAGGGGGGCTCTTCATGGAAATGTAACACCCGTGTTACGGCGTTGCAACATCTGTTTCAGACCTTTGCCGACGCAACGTACAACTATCCGGTTATGAAGAGACTCATTCCGCTCCTTGTTCTGCTGGTTTCAGCCACATCTCCCATCTTGGCCGCAACACCCGGCTCTGCCACCCTGTTCACAACCGTCGGGACCCTTCCGGCCGGGCAGTCTGCGGCTACCGTGACCCTTCCGGCCGAACAACCGGTGACCGAGGGAACTCTTCCGGGCGGGCAATCTGTGACCGAGGGAACCCTTCCGGCCGGGCAATCTGCGATCGCCGGGGCCCTTCCGGCCGAACAACCCGCGACGAAGGAGCCGACCTTCACGGTGCAGCTTCACGGAACGGTCCGGGCCAAGTTCGAATATCAGCCCGATCTGGGCAAGAGCCGCTTCGAGGTCCGCAACGCCCGCTTCAGCCTTTCGGGCAACGTCACGCCGCTGGTCAGCTACAAGGCGGAGATCGACCTCTCGGACGAGGGATCGATCAAGATGCTCGACGCCTATGCCCGATTGAACATGTTGCACCGCAAGCTGCGCCTGACGATCGGCCAGATGCGCGTACCGTTCACCATCGACGCCCACCGTTCGCCCCACGAGCAGTATTTCGCCAACCGTTCGTTCATTGCCAAACAGGCCGGCAATGTCCGCGACGTGGGGGCCACGCTGGGGTGGAGTTTCGGACAGACGGTACCCGTTACGCTCGAGGGCGGTCTGTTCAACGGTTCGGGCCTCACGGGCCAGAAGGACTACTGGACGCGTTCGTTCAACTACTCGGCCAAGGCGCGTTTCCGGTTTGCCGAGCGGGTGAATCTCTCGCTGAGCATCCAGAAGACCCATCCGGATATCGTCGACATCCACATGTACGACGTGGGGGCCTACTACGAAAACCCGCTCTGGCACATCGAGGCGGAGTATCTGCGCAAGAACTACGCACGGGATGCCTTCTCGGGGGTGAACGTGGTGGATGCCTTCGTGTGCCGCAACGTGCCATTGAAGAGCCGGGCGCTGAAGCAACTGTCGATCCTGGCGCGTTACGACTACATGTCGGACCACAGTACGGGTGTGGCCGATCCCGCCACGGGAACCCTGGTGACCGACGATCCGGAGCGTCACCGCGTGACCGGCGGCGTCACCTTCAGTCTGGGGCTTCCCTTCCGGGCCGATATCCGGGTCAACTACGAGGCCTATTTCTACCGTGCCACGGCTACTCCGGCCCTCTCTGAACAGGACAAGTTTGTGGCGGAATTCATGGTGCGCTTCTGATCCCGAGAGCAAAAAAAGCCGGAATCATTCTCCGAATGGACATATTTTCGCTATCTTTGGATAGGGTAGAGACGGCAATCGCGTGGTGACGGGCAAAACCGGACTTCGGGATGTGCCGTTTGCTGCCTGTTTTGTCTCTGAAAAACCATCCGGAGTATGTCGCACGGCCGTTTTGCGCTGCTTGTTTTTGTATGGATCCTTCTGCTGCCGAGCCAGCGGAGTGCGGCCCAGCGTCCTCCCGACGACGAATACTACCCCTATGCTGAACGCGAGGAGGAGTCTTCGGTCGTGCTTCGGACCGATACGACGCTCTTCTACCGGGCCGTGCAAACCCCGTCGGACCTTTACGGACGGGCCGTCGACTTCACGCTTCCGGGAGTGGCCATGCGGCGTCGCGGCTTGGACTACACCGCCGAACGCACGACCCTCTCGGGGATCGATCTCCCATATCGCTATTTGAGTGTTCTGCGCCTGCTTGGGGCCGAGGAGCTGCGCAGCGCCGGACTTCAGTCTGCGACGGATCCGCTTGCCGGGCTGGTTTCCCATACCTCGTTTTACTTCCCGACACTTGAACCGGCACAGTCCGATCTGGCGTCGGCCCGCTTCACCGATCGCAACTATCGTTTCGGAGTGCGGGCTGCCGGATCACGCCGCTTGGGCCGACGATGGATCCTTTCGGTCGGTGCGGACGTGCGTACGGGGCGTGACATGCATGTCGAAGGGGTCTTCACGAATGCCGTGACGGCCGGCTTCCGACTGGCACGCCCCTCGGGCGAAGAGGGGGAGTGGTCGCTGCTGGGCATCGTACCGGTTTCGATACGCGGCACACGCCTGTCGACCTCGGAGGAGGCCTTCGCGCTGACGGGCGACCGCCTCTACAATCCGGCGTGGGGCTTTCAGGACGGTCGGGTGCGCAATTCGCGGGTCCGGCGCGAGACGCTTCCGTTGGGCATCGTTGCCTGGAAGCGTCGCCTTACCGCGGCCACGTCGATCGATGCGGCCTTCGGTGTGGAGGCCGGGCGGAGCCGTTACAGCATGCTGGGGTGGTACGACGCCCGCACGCCGATGCCCGACAACTACCGCTACCTGCCGAGCTATACCCACGACCGGGCGACTGAAGAGGCCTGGCGTGCCGGCGATCCCCGCTATACGCAGATCGACTGGGACGAACTGATCCGTCAGAACCGCATGGCCGACGGTCATGCGGTCTATGCGTTGGAGGACCGCGTCGAGCGGATCTGGGATCTGACGCTGCACGCCCTCTTCGAGACGGATCTCGACGCACGGCTGATACTGCGCTACGGCGTGGATCTGCAGCGCGACGACAACCGCAACTACAAGCAGATGCGCGACCTGCTGGGCGCCGGATATATCGTCGACATCGATCAGTTCCTGGTCGACGACGATACCTATGGCACGCTGTTGCAGAACGATCTGCGCCATCCCGACCGGACGATCCGCCAGGGCGACCGCTTTGGCTACGACTATTCGCTCACGACGCGTCATGCGCTGCTGTTTTTCCAGGCCGACTACCGTGCGGACCGTTTTCGGGGCGATCTGACGCTGGTGGCGGGGAGTTCGGCCGTGAGCCGCCGCGGACATTACGAAAAGGAGCTCTTTCCCGGCGCAGAGTCCTGGGGACGGTCGCGGGTGATGCGTTTTGCACCTTACCGTCTGAAGGCTACGGCCGGATGGTCCTTCACACCGCGCAACTACGTCGAGGTGTCGCTCCTGGCCGCGGCACGCACGCCCCGGGCCGAGGACCTCTTCTACCAGCCGCTCTACAACAACCGCACGGTCGATGATCCGACCCTCGAACGGAGCTATGCCGCCGAGGTGGTCTGGCGCCTGACGGGACCGGCGCTGAATCTCGAGGCGACGCTCTTTGCGGCCCTCACGCTCGACGGCGTGGAGACGCGCCGCTATTACGACGACCTGTCGTACGTCTATTGCGACATGGCCGTTACGGGGATCGGTATCGGTTCCTGCGGGGTGGAGGCGGCGGCCGGCGTGCGCCTGTCGGATCGCTGGAGGCTGACGCTTGCGGCCTCGGCGGGGCGCTATCGTTACGTGCGGGATCCGCGGGTGACGGTGCTCTCCGACGTGGACAATGCGGCAATCGACCGTAGTTCGGTGAGCCGCATGGGTGGTTGCGAGGTGGGTGGCGCCCCGCAATGGACCGCCTCGGCCGAAGCCTCGTGGTTCGGGCGCAACGGGTGGAGCCTGCATGCTTCGGCGGGCTGTGCCGGACGTCGTTTCGTCGAGCCGATGCCGCTGCGGCGCACGGACCGGCTGGCCGGGCAGGCCGGCATCACGGCCGAGGCCTTCGAGGCCTTCACCCGTCAGGAGCGCCTGCCGGATGCCTTCACGATTGATGCTTCGTTGTTCAAGAGCTTCTGGTTCGAAGACTCGCGCCTGACGCTGGGCGTGCTGCTCAAGAATCTGACGGGCAGCGCCGATACGCCCTACAACGGTTACGAATCGTTGCGGGTACGGCGGCTCCAGGCTGGTGATGCGACCGCCTACGTGCCGCAGGCCACGCGTTACAGCTATCTGCTCCCGCGATCGTTCTACCTTACGGTTTCGTATCGTTTCTGAGAGATCGTGAAAAATCGGGCGGAAAATTTTGGGATTTGCTGACGATTTCGTATTTTGAAAGGCGAAAACCTTAAAACTTCAACCCACCATGATTGTCGGTATTCCAAAAGAGATCAAGAACAACGAGAACCGCGTTGCTCTGACCCCCGCGGGCGCCCAGGAGCTCGTCAAACGGGGACACAAGGTGTATGTGCAGGCCTCGGCCGGCGTGAACAGCGGATTTTCGGATGCGGCCTATACGGCCGTCGGAGCCGAAATTCTGTCCACGATCGAGGAGATCTACGCTGTGGCGGAGATGATCGTCAAGGTCAAGGAGCCGATCGCACCGGAGTATAAGCTCGTTCGTCGCGACCAGTTGGTCTTCACCTATTTCCATTTTGCGAGCAGCGAGGCGCTGACCCACGCCATGATCGACAGCGGAGCCGTTTGCTGCGCCTACGAGACGGTCGAACGGGCCGATCGTTCGCTGCCGCTGCTGATCCCCATGTCGGAGGTTGCCGGGCGCATGGCCACTCAGGAGGGACTCTATTTTCTGGAACGACCGCGTGGTGGCAAGGGTATCCTGCTGGGCGGTGTGCCGGGCGTGAAGCCGGCGAAGGTCTTCGTTATCGGCGGAGGCGTGGTCGGTACGGCGGCGGCACGCACGGCGGCCGGAACGGGTGCCGACGTGACGATCTGCGACATTTCGCTGCCGCGTCTGACCTACCTGGCCGACGTGATGCCGAAGAATGTCAAGACGCTCATGTCGTCGGAGTACAACATCCGAGAGGAGTTGAAGCAGGCCGATCTGGTGATCGGATCGGTGCTGATCCCGGGGGCCAAGGCTCCGAAGCTCGTCACGCGCGAGATGCTGAAACTCATGGAGCCGGGCACGGTGATGGTCGACGTGGCCATCGATCAGGGCGGCTGCTTCGAGACGTCACATCCGACCACGCACGAGGATCCGGTCTACTACGTCGACGGCATTCTGCACTATTGCGTGGCCAACATTCCGGGAGCTGTTCCGCGTACGTCGACCCTGGCACTGACCAACGCAACGCTTCCCTATGTGCTGCAACTGGCCGACAAGGGGTGGCAGCGAGCGGCACGTGAGAATGCGGAGCTGGCGCTGGGCCTGAATGTCGTGGCGGGAAAGGTGGTCTACGGCCCCGTGGCCGAGGCCTGGGGGCTTCCCTGTGAGCCGCTGACTCTGTGAGTGGGCAGACCTTTTGACCGATCTGCATCCGATCCGCAAGCCGGGGCTGGTGTGTCGGATCCGGACGCAGATCCGGAAAACAGATGCCGGGCGATCCTTGAACGGGTCGCCCGTTTTTTTCGGGGTGCGGCTGACCGGCCGTTTGCGCAGGACAATAAATCGATATTTTGCCGTTTTGTTTTTGAAAATCTTAAAAAATGATTATATTTGCCAAAGAGCGAGCAGGTTATGAGATGTCGAGAATTTCGATGTGATAGGACTGACGGCCTGTTTGGGAGATGAGATACGATAAATAGTCCGTTTTTGCTTACAATCCGTAAGCAAAGGACCGGAAAATAGTTGAACGGTGGCGTTCGCCGCACGGGTTCGTGGGGCTGCGTCACTGAAATTTTTACCCTTTAATAAACGAAGTTTCGAGTATGAGTGAGAGACTGTACATTTTCGACACGACTCTTCGCGACGGGGAACAGGTTCCCGGTTGCCAGTTGAACACCACGGAGAAAATCGAGGTTGCCAAGCTATTGGAAGCACTTGGCGTGGACATCATCGAGGCGGGGTTTCCGATTTCGAGCCCCGGCGACTTCAACTCGGTGCTTGAAATTTCGAAGGCGGTATCCGAGCCGACGATCTGCGCCCTGACGCGTGCCGTCGAGAAGGATATTGACGTGGCGGCCGACGCTCTGCGGCTGGCCCGCCGCAAGCGCATCCATACGGGCATCGGCGTTTCGCCGCAGCACATCTACGACAAGCTGCGTTCGACACCCGAGCGGATCCTCGAACGGGCCATTGCGGCGGTGAAGTATGCCAAACGCTATGTCGAGGATGTGGAGTTCTACGCCGAGGACGCCGGTCGGGCCGATACGGAGTACCTGGCGCGGGTCGTTGAGGCGGTGATCGCCGCCGGGGCCACCGTGGTCAACATCCCCGATACGACGGGCTACTGCCTCCCGAACGAATACGGCGCCAAGATCAAATACCTGATGGACCACGTGCCGAATATCGACCGGGCGATTCTCTCGACCCACTGCCACAACGATCTGGGCATGGCGACGGCCAATACGCTGAGCGGCATCCTGAACGGTGCGCGACAGGCCGAGGTGACGATCAACGGCATCGGCGAACGGGCCGGCAACACGTCGCTCGAGGAGGTGGTCATGACGCTCCGCTGCCACAAGGACGTGGCCATCGACACGGGGATCCGCACGCAGCTCATCACGAAGGCTTCGCACCTGGTTTCGAGCCTGATGAACATGCCCGTGCAGCCGAACAAGGCGATCGTCGGGCGGAATGCCTTTGCTCACTCGTCGGGTATCCACCAGGACGGCGTGCTGAAGGATCGCCAGACCTACGAGATTATCGACCCGCACGACATCGGACTGAACGAATCGGTCATTGCGCTGACGGCCCGCAGCGGCCGTGCGGCACTGGTTCATCGCCTCGAACTGCTCGGTTACGACCTCACGCAACAGGAGCTGGATGCCACCTACGAGAAGTTCCTGGCGCTGGCCGACAAGAAGAAGGAGATCCACGACTACGACCTGTTGTACCTGGTGGGCGACATCGACCGGATGAAGCAGCAGTCCATCGCGCTGAAGTTCCTGCAGGTGACCACCGGCACGCTGGTTCCGACGGCTACCGTGGTGCTGAAGTTCGGCGACCACGAGCGGATGGCCCTTGCCACGGGCAACGGACCTGTGGATGCAGCCGTCTCGGCGATCAAGAAGCTCATCAACGAGAAGGTCGTGCTGTCGGAGTTCCTGATGCAGGCCATCACGCGGGGTTCGAACGACGTGGGACGCGTCCACGTGCAGGTGGAGTGCGGTTCGCGCACGGTCCACGGCTTCGCCGCTCACACCGATACGACGCGGGCATCGGTCGAGGCGTTCCTCGACGCGCTGCGCGCCCTGAACGTTACGGAACGCAAAGAGGAGGAGTAACATGGGAAAGACACTTTTGGACAAGATCTGGGATGCGCACACGGTGCGTGTCGAGGAGGGGGGACGCTGCGTCCTCTACATCGATCGGCAGTATATCCACGAGGTGACCTCGCCGGTGGCCTTTGCGGGGCTGGCGCGCCGCGGAATCGGCGTGGCGCGGCCGTCGCAGATCACGGCAACGGCCGACCACAACATCCCGACCGTCAACCAGCACCTGCCGATCGAGGAGCCCGAATCGCGGCGTCAGGTGGCCGCCCTGGCCGAGAACTGCGCCCGGTATGGCATCGAACACTTCGGCGTGGGGAATCCGCGCCAGGGTATCGTCCATATCATCGGCCCGGAGCTGGGCTTCACGCAGCCGGGCATGACGATCGTCTGCGGCGACAGCCACACCTCGACCCACGGGGCTCTGGGTGCCGTGGCCTTCGGAGTGGGAACCTCAGAGGTGGAGATGGTCTTCGCGAGCCAGTGCATCCTGCAGACCAAGCCCCGCACGATGCGTATTACGGTCGACGGAGCGCTTCGGCCGGGCGTCGAGGCCAAGGATGTGATTCTCTACATCATTTCGAAGATCAGCGCCTCGGGCGGTACGGGCCATTTCATCGAATTTGCCGGCTCGACGATCCGTTCGCTCTCGATGGAGGGGCGCATGACGGTCTGCAACATGAGCATCGAATGCGGGGCTCGGGGCGGCATGATCGCCCCCGACGAGAAGACGTTCGAATATCTGCGCGGACGCGAACGGGTGCCGCAGGGGGCAGCCTTCGACGAAGCCGTGGCGCGGTGGCGCGAGCTGTACAGCGATCCCGATGCCGTGTTTGACAAGGAGTATCACTTCGATGCGGCGGACATCGCCCCGATGATCACCTACGGCACGAATCCCGGCATGGGCATGGCCATCGACGCCTCGATCCCGACGGATGCCGATCCGAAAGCGCTGGAGTACATGGGCTTCCGGCCGGGCGAACGGCTGCTGGGCCATCCGGTCGACTATGTCTTCGTCGGGAGCTGCACGAACGGACGGATCGAGGATCTGCGCCGCTTCGCCCGGCTGGTCGAGGGACGGCACAAGGTCGACGGCGTTACGGCCTGGATCGTCCCCGGATCGAAGGGGGTCGAAGCGGCGGCGCGTGCCGAGGGGCTGGACCGCATCCTCTCGGCGGCGGGCTTCGAACTGCGTCAGCCGGGCTGCTCGGCCTGCCTGGCGATGAATGCCGACAAGATTCCGGCCGGGAAATACAGCGTTTCGACCTCGAACCGCAACTTCGAGGGGCGTCAGGGTCCCGGTGCGCGGACGATGCTGGCCGGGGTGGCCGTAGCGGCTGCCGCCGCCGTCACGGGACGCATCGCCGACCCGCGCGAAGTCTTCGGAATCAAGGATTGAAAATCGAAAAAACTATCGTCATGTCCATACCCAAATTCGAAACATTCACCTCGGGGGCGGTGCCCGTCGAGGTGGAGAACATAGATACCGACCAGATCATTCCGGCGCGCTTCCTGAAGGCCACCGAGCGCAAGGGATTCGGCGAGAACCTCTTCCGCGACTGGCGTTACGACGCTTCGGGGAAGCCCGTGGCCGCGTTCCCGCTCAACGATCCGCGCTACGGCGGACAGATCCTCGTGGCGGGACGCAACTTCGGCTGCGGAAGTTCGCGCGAACATGCCGCCTGGGCCCTGGCCGACTACGGCTTCCGGGTGGTGGTGTCGAGCTTCTTCGCGGACATCTTCCGCAACAATGCGCTGAACAACGGCCTGCTGCCGGTGCGCGTCGAGGAGGATTTACTGCAGCGGATCTTTGCCGCGATTCGTCGCGATCCGCAGGCTCAGTTTACGGTCGACCTCGACCATCAGCGCTTCACGATCGAGGCGAGCGGCGAGAGCTCTCCGTTCGAGATCGACGCCTACAAGAAACGCTGCCTGCAGAACGGTTACGATGATGAGGATTACCTGCGAAGCCTTGCGGCGGAGATCGAGGCCTTCGAAAAACGGGCGGCTGAATGACGGGCGCGACGTACAGTGGGGTGGAGATTCTCGATACGACGCTCCGTGACGGCGAACAGACCTCGGGCGTGTCGTTCAACGCCCGGGAGAAGCTCTCCATTGCGCGTCTGTTGCTCGAGGAGCTCCACGTCAACCGGATCGAAATCGCCTCGGCGCGCGTCTCGCACGGCGAAGAGGAGGCCGTGCGGGCCATTACGCAATGGGCTCGCGAACGGGGCCATCTGGACCGCATCGAGGCGCTGGGATTCATCGACGGAGGCGTTTCGGTCGATTGGCTGTGGCGGGCGGGCTGCCGGGTGGTGAACCTGCTGGCCAAGGGGTCGCGGCGTCATTGCGAGGAGCAGCTGCGCCGTACGCCCGCCCAACATCTGGACGATGTACGGGCCGAGATCCTGCGGGCCGCCGAACGGGGCATGCGCGTGAATCTCTACCTGGAGGACTGGTCGAACGGCATGCAGCACTCGCCGGACTACGTTTGGGCGATGCTCGACGGCCTGGAGGGGCTTCCCGTCGAGCGATTTCTGTGCCCCGATACGCTGGGGATTCTGGATCCCTGGGCTACGGAGCGCTTCTGCCGGGAGATGGTGACGCGTTATCCGACGCGGCGTTTCGACTTCCACGCCCACAACGATTACGATCTGGCCGTGGCCAATACGGCGGCTGCGGTACGGGCGGGCTTCGGCGGCGTCCACGTGACGATCAACGGGCTGGGCGAACGGGCCGGCAATGCGCCGCTGTCGAGTACCGTGGCGGTGTTGCACGACCGGCTGGGCTGCCGCACGGCGATCGACGAATCGAAGATCTATCGTGTGAGCCGTACGGTCGAATCCTACACCGGTGTGCGTATTCCGGCGAACCGTCCGATTGTCGGGGCGAGCGTCTTCACGCAGTGTGCGGGGGTACACGCCGACGGAGACAACAAGAACGGCCTGTATTTCAATGATCTGCTGCCCGAACGCTTCGGCCGGGTGCGCGAATATGCCCTGGGCAAGACCTCCGGCAAGGCCAACATCCTGAAGAACCTCGAGCGGCTGGGCATCGATCTGGACGAGACGGCCATGCGCAAGGTGACCGAGCGGGTGGTGGAACTGAGCGACAAGAAGGAGCTGGTGACGCTGGACGACCTGCCGTACATCATTGCCGACGTGTTGCGCTACGACCAGGCGGATGCCCCGGTGCGGATTCTGAACTACAGCCTCTCGCTGGCACAGGGTTTGCGACCCGTAGCAACGCTGCGCATCGAGATCCACGGCGAGCAGTACGAACAGACGTCGGCCGGCGACGGACAGTACGACGCCTTCATGCGGGCGTTGCGGCAGATCTACCGCGAACAGCTGGGACGGCGCTTTCCGATGCTTGTCGATTATGCGGTCTCGATCCCGCCGGGCGGGCGGACGGATGCCTTCGTGCAGACGATCATCACGTGGGAGGCCGACGGACGCACGTTCCGGACCCACGGCCTGGATGCCGACCAGACCGAAGCGGCCATCAAGGCGACGATCAAAATGTTGAACATCATAGAAACCAATCCTACGAATCATGGAAATCAGGATAGCACTGCTGCCCGGTGACGGTATCGGGCCTGAAATCATTACGGAAGCCGTGAAGGTGCTCGATCGCGTGGCGACGCGCTTCGGCCACCGGATCATCTATACGCGGGCGCTGGTGGGTGCCGCGGCGATCGATGCCACGGGGGATCCCTACCCGGAGGAGACCCACCGCATCTGCCAGTCGTCGGATGCCGTTCTGTTCGGCGCCATCGGCGACCCGAAGTACGACAACGATCCCACGTCGAAGGTCCGTCCCGAACAGGGGTTGCTGCGCATGCGCAAGTCGCTGGGGCTGTTTGCCAATCTGCGTCCGGTGTCGCTGTTCGAGGCGCTGACGGACCGTTCGCCGCTGCGGCCCGAGGTGGTGCGGGGTACGGACTTCATCTGTGTGCGCGAATTGACGGGTGGCATCTACTTCGGGCGTCCGCAGGGGCGTGACGAGGGTGGAAGCCGGGCCTTCGATACCTGTACCTACACCGTCGGAGAGATCGACCGCGTGCTGCAGGTGGCCTTCCGGCTGGCGATGACGCGGCGCCGGCATCTGACGGTCGTCGACAAGGCCAACGTGCTGGAGACCTCGCGGTTGTGGCGTGAACGGGCCCAGCTCATGGCGGCGCAATACCCCGAGGTGACGGTCGAGTACATGTTCGTCGACAATGCGGCGATGCAGATCATCCGCCAGCCTACGCACTTCGACGTCATCGTCACCGAAAACATGTTCGGCGACATCCTGACCGACGAGGCCAGTGTCATCAGCGGATCGCTGGGCATGCTCTCCTCGGCCAGCGTCGGGGCCGAGGTGGCGTTGTTCGAACCGATCCACGGCTCCTATCCGCAGGCTGCCGGGCGGAACATCGCCAACCCGATGGCGACGATCCTTTCGGCGGCCATGCTGCTCGAACATCTGGGGCTTGAGGCCGAAGGACGAGCCGTTCGCGAGGCGGTCAATACGGCCCTTGCGGCGGGCGTCGTGACCGAGGATCTGGTTCGCGAGGGCGGGCGCAGCTATTCGACCTCGGAGGTGGGCGACTACGTCGCGGCCCACGTCTGAAGGGGCCGGAAGCCTCGCATCGGGCGGCCCCGCATCGGGCGGCCCCACGTCTGAAGAGGCCGGGGAGCTTCGTATCTGGCGGCCCCACGTCTGAAGGGCCAGGAGCTTCGCATCTGGCGGCCCCATTTCTGAGGGGAGTGGGCTCGGGAAGCACACATCTGGGTGCTTCGTATCCGGGCTCCGTCCACGCGGGTGAGACCTTTGCATACCATTTGAAAATCGACCCCTTGTGCAGACCGTTTTCGCGGTCTGCATTTTTTGTACTATCTTTGCAGGCGAATTCACATCCGGAACCGACATCCGGGGCTCCGGGAGTTGTGAAACCCTTTAAACACGCAGCGTATGGCAGGATCGAATTTTGTGGATTACGTCAAGATATTCGCCCGTTCGGGCCACGGAGGAGCCGGTTCGGCCCATTTCCGGCGCGAGAAGTTTGTGGCTTTCGGAGGACCCGACGGCGGCGACGGCGGCAAGGGCGGCAGCATCGTGCTGGTCGGTGACCGCCAGTATTGGACGCTGATCCACCTCAAATACCAGCGCCACCAGTTTGCCGAGGACGGCGAAAACGGTTCGGGAGCCCGTTCGTCGGGCAAGGATGCCCGGGACATCGTCATCCCGGTGCCGCTGGGCACGGTGGCCCGCCGCGTGGTGGAGCACGAGGACGGTACGACGAGCCTCGAAACCGTAGGGGAGGTGACCGCCGACGGCGAACGCCTCGTGCTGCTCAAGGGCGGCCGCGGAGGCCTCGGCAACTGGCACTTCAAGAGTGCCACCAACCAGACGCCGCGTTATGCCCAGCCGGGCGAAGAGGGCGATGAAGGGGCCTTCGTGCTGGAGCTGAAGGTGCTGGCCGACGTCGGACTGGTGGGCTTCCCCAATGCCGGGAAATCAACGCTGCTGTCGGTCGTTTCGGCCGCCAAGCCCAAGATCGCCAACTACGCCTTCACGACGCTGGAGCCGAATCTGGGAATCGTTGAGGTGCGCGACCACAAGTCGTTCGTCATGGCCGACATTCCGGGCATCATCGAGGGTGCGCACGAAGGTCGCGGCCTCGGTACGCGCTTCCTGCGCCACATCGAACGCAATTCGGTGCTGCTGTTCATGATCCCGGCCGACAGCGACGACATCTGCCGCGATTACGAGATCCTGCTGGGCGAACTGACGCAGTACAACCCCGAACTGCTCGACAAACAGCGTCTGCTGGCCGTGACGAAGTGCGACATGCTCGACGACGAACTGATCGAACAGATGCGGGCTCATCTGCCTGAGGGCATTCCGTCGATCTTCATTTCGTCGGTTTCGGGGCTGAATATCCAGCAGCTGAAAGACATGCTCTGGGAGGCGCTCCAGCGATAGCGCCGGCTCATTCACGCGGCTGCAAGGGCCCCTTGTCAGCAGCCGCGCAACCCGATGTCGGCAGGTCGTCGATCGGGAATTCCATTTCATGAAAGGTGACACGCAGCGTGTATTTGCCGCCGAAATAGTCGATCACACCGATGAGTGATCCGCTTCCGGTCGGCAAAGTCTCGAGTGCGTAGTCGCAACTGCGTACGGTCCTCACCGGAAAGCGATTGCCCTGCGGGTCGATGATCTCCCGTTGGGTGGTGAGGGTTTGACCGGTTTCGGGGTCCGTATCGCACCAATGCTGGCCCGGGGTGGCGAACCGTACGTCGCGGAAGCGAACCCGCGTGTCGATGTGTTGACTTCCGACCTCGGCGAATGTGAGGTCGCGGGCGCGCGGCAACGCCTCGTTCCGGCTCGAAATGCGGAGATGAAGATCGATTTCGTCGGTCGGTATCGGTGAGCATCCATATTGGCCGGGCGTCAGTCCGAGTTCGATCTTGCCGCCATAGTCGCAGAGTGAGAGGCCGTTGCAGCGGACTTCGATCTGGATTCCGAACGGGAATCGTTCGGACAGACGGTTTCCGTCGAGTGCCAGGGAGATTCCGCCGCTCGAATCCTGGAGGACGATCCGGCGGTCGAATTCGCCGTAGAGATCGTTTGCCACGACCTGACCGCGGATGACCACGTCGCGGGTGATAACGACGCTGCTCTGGCCGTCACACAGCGTTTTGAGTCCGGCAATCGATAGCAGCCGTTCGGGTGTTTCGTCGTAGAGGGCTTGCGAAGCGTGGTTGCAGCTCACGCTCAGGAGCAGGCTAATATAGAGAACAATCCTCCTCATCGCGCAATTTAAGCAGGTATCGGCCCTCTCCGGCGGCATCGTACTGGAGAATGCCGGTCAGCGTAACGCTCTGCGAGGGAATCTCCCCGCCGGCAAAATCGGCATAGCTCCGGACATAGGTGTAGATGCCGTAGCCGTCCGCATCGACGAACCGGCGATATCCGCTCCAATGCGTGTCGAAGGAGACTTCGGGTTGATGCCGGAGCCCTTCGATGCGGACGAGCGTGCCGCAGCGCTCCGGAGTCAGTTGGGGGATGGTCAGAGTGGCGGGCTCGGGGTCGACGAGGTGTTCCGAACGCCGTACGACCACCCGTTCCAGTGCGGCCTGCGAACCCAGATAATCCACCTCATAGCCGCTTCCCGCCTCAGGTCGGTTTCCGACCTGCAACACCCCGTAACTTTCGCTCAGTGTGAGTCCTCCGAGGTGGAGCGTCACCCGGCATCCGACCGGGAAATCGTTGTGCAGCTGGTCGATTCCGGCCATTACCTCCAGAGCGGCGCCATCCTGTTCGACGCAGAACGTACGGTAGAAGTTTCCGGCGCGGTCCGACGTGGTGACCACCCCTTCGACCGTGACGTTGTCGGGAAGCACGGTGGGCGAACCGGCGAAATTCTTCCGCAGATCGGCCAGGAATTCCGTCACGGCCTCGTCGTTCTGTTCGGGGTCGGGCGTCCCGAATCCCGAGTCGTAGCATCCGCCCGTCCCCGGAATGAGGATCGCCAGGAGCAGGACCCTGGCGATTCGTCGGCAAAGATGCTGGAGGCTGTCGTTCGAGATCATGAACCGTGTGCGGATTTTCGATGCGGCGGGTCGTCAGGCCTCGATGCGCGAATCCTTCAGACCGAGGAAGTAGAGAATTCCGTCCAGACCGATGGTCGAGATCGACTGCCGGGCCGTAGCCTTGACCTTGGGTTTGGCGTGGAAGGCGATGCCCAGACCGGCCAGGTTGAGCATCGGCAGGTCGTTGGCTCCGTCGCCGACGGCCACCGACTGGGCGATGTTGATCGATTCGAACTGGCAGAGCAGCCGCAGCAGTTCGGCTTTGCGGCGTCCGTCGACCACCTCGCCGACGTATCGGCCCGTGAGGTGTCCGTTTTCGATTTCGAGTTCGTTGGCATAGACGTAGTCGAAGCCGTACTTCTGACGGAGGTAGTTGCCGAAGTAGGTGAATCCGCCCGAGAGAATGGCGGTCTTGTAGCCGACGCGTTTGAGGATGGTCATCATGCGTTCGAGCCCCTCGGTGATGGGAAGGTTGCGGGCGATCTCCTCCATGACCGAGACGTCCAACCCCTTGAGCAGGGCGACGCGGCGCGTGAAGCTTTCGCGGAAGTCGATTTCGCCGCGCATGGCGCTGGCCGTAATTTCGCGGACCTGCTCTCCGACACCGGCGCGTTCGGCCAGTTCGTCGATCACTTCGGTTTCGATGAGCGTCGAATCCATGTCGAAGCAGATCAGACGCCGGCTGCGGCGGTAGATGTCGTCCTTCTGGAACGAGACGTCGAGCCCGATCTCCGAGAGGTTCATGAATCCTTCGTGCATGGTGCTGCGCTCCTGATCGGTGAGCGAACCGCGCACGGAGAGTTCGATGCAGGATTTGGCGGCGCGGTTGTCCTCCTTGAGGGGCATGCGGCCCGTCAGACGCTTGATGGCGTCGATGTTCAGGCCGTGTTCGGCGACGACCTTCGTCACTTCGGCGATGTGGCGGGCGGTGACCGTTCGTCCGAGCAGCGTGATGATGTATCGGTTTTTGCCCTGGCGGCTCACCCAGTCGTTGTACTTCTCCTCGGAGATGGGGGTGAAGCGGATCATCACGCCCAGCTCCGAAGCCTTGAACAGAAGATCCTTCATGATGAATCCCGACTTGTCGGCCGTGGTCTTGATCAGGATGCCGAGCGTGAGCGACTGGTGAATGTTGGCCTGGCCGATGTCGAGGATGAAGGCGTCGTAGCGGGCGAGGATCTCGGTGAGCGATGAGGTCATTCCGGGCTTGTCTTCGCCGGAGATGTTTATCTGAATGATTTCGACGTTGTTCTGCATGGTTCTGCGGAAGGGATTTTGGGGTTTGGGCAAAAAGCGTAGACAAAGTTAATAAAGTTCTGCTTTTTTTGGTTATTTTTGCAGGTAAAATGGTGATTCCCGCAGGCAAAATGGGCTTCTGGTGGCATTTTTGCGGGTTGAGGCGTAAAACAACGAGACGTTATGTGGAGATTCCTTGTGGCTCTTGCGGCCGAAGAACCGGCCGGCCCGCTGATCGTGCCGGACAGCATTCAGAAGGCGAATTTCGCCCAGGCGGTCAACCGGCTGGTGAATCTGGATTTCAGCCAGGTGGCGCAGAATCTGCTGTCGGAGGCGCTGTGGGTGGTCATCAAGATCGTCATCGCGCTGGTCATCTACTACGTCGGACGCTGGCTGATGCGGCGTCTGGTGCGGCTGATCGACGTGGCGATGGAGCATCGCAAGGTGGATCTCTCGCTGCGGGCCTTCATGCGCAGCTCCGTGCGGGCGGTCTTCACGCTGCTGCTGGTGCTGATCGTCGTCTCGACGCTCGGCGTGAATGTCACCTCGCTCATCGCCGTGGCCTCGGCCGCCACGCTGGCCATCGGTATGGCATTGAGCGGCACGGCACAGAATTTCGCCGGCGGCGTGATGATCCTCGTGATGAAACCCTACCGCGTGGGCGACTACATCTCGGCCCAGGGGCAGTCGGGTACGGTGCGCGAGATCAAGCTCTTCTCGACGGTCATCACCACCAATGACAACCAGACGATCTATATCCCGAACAACTCGATCGCCACGGCCATCATCGACAACTACACGACGGCCGACGACCGGCGTGTGGACTGGACGGTGGGCATCTCCTACGGCGACGACGTGGATGTGGCTCGGCAGACGATTCTGGCCATGCTGACGGCCGATGCGCGGATTCATCGGGATCCGGCCCCGGTGGTGCTGGTTGCGGCACTGGCCGACAGTTCGGTGAATCTGACCATCCGGGCCTGGACCGCCACGGCAAACTACTGGGACGTCTTTTACGAATATAACGAGCGTTTCTACAAGGAACTTCCCCGGGCGGGGATCAGCTTCCCCTTCCCGCAGATGGACGTTCATGTGAAGAATGAATAGTCAAACCGGATTTTCGAACCTAATCAACATCAAGAAGAAACTATGGAACTGAAAGAGATTCTGGCCATTACGGGCCAACCCGGACTGTATAAGTATGTGGCACAGTCGACGCGCGGCGTGATCGTGGAGTCGCTGCTGGACGGTCACCGGATGAATGCCTCGGCCAATGCGCGGGTGAGTGCCCTGTCCGACATATCGATGTTCACCGAGGGGGATGACATTCCCCTTGCCGACGTCTTCACGCGCATCTACGAGCATACGGGCGGCAAGGAGGCCATCAGCCCCAAGTCGACGCCCGAACAGCTCAAGGCGGCCTTTGCCGAGGTACTGCCCGAGTATGACCGTGACCGGGTTCACGTGTCGGACATCAAGAAGTGCTTCTCGTGGTACAACATCCTCGTCGGAGCCGGCTTCACGGAGTTCAAACTGCCGAGCGAGGAGACCGCCGCTGCCGCTGAGGAGCCGGAAACCAAATAGCAACCACACGAACAGACCGAACCGGCATCGGTTCAATCATCACATAAAAAACAGAGGGGATTATGGAAAAACATCCGAAAGTGTTGGCCCTGGTTGCGCACGACAACATGAAGCGCGACCTGGCGGAATGGGTGGACTGGAACAGCGAGAAACTGAGCCGTCATCACCTGGTGTGTACGGGAACGACGGGCAAGATGGTGGAGCGTACGCTCCGGGCCCATCATGCGGAGCGCGAAACGTCCGAAAGTCCGGCTCCCGAGTTGGAAATTACGCTTCTGAAATCGGGCCCGCTGGGAGGCGACCAGCAGCTGGGATCGCTGATTGCCGACGGAAAGATCCATGCCCTGATCTTCTTCTGGGATCCGATGTCGGCCCAGCCGCATGATGTCGACGTGAAGGCGCTGCTGCGTGTGGCGACGTTGTACAATGTTCCGACGGCAATCAACCGTTCGTCGGCCGACTTCCTGATCTCGTCGCCGCTCTTCGAGGACGAGAACTACAAACCGGTGGTCAAGGACTACAAGGCCTATATCGAGCGCGTGCTGCTGTAAGTCGTCTCGGCCGAATTGACAAGCGGATTCTTCCTGCCGGTGCGGGAGGATCCGCTTTTTTTATGGGTGTGCGGGGGGTATGGGGATGGAATTCCCAGGGCGATGGAACTCTTCCTCGGAGACGGAATTCCGGAATGAACTCGGGAGGATTTTTCTTGGCGATGGGATCCCGGAGAACGGCGGTGGAACCTCGGAGAATCTGACATCGGGTGGTGGTGCAACCTTCGGGTGCCCGCGTTACGTTCCGCCGCCGTCAGAGATCGTGCGAAAGCGGTGCCGGAACGACTCCCGAAAGGTCGTATCCGCCCCAACGTTCGGCAATGTAGTCGAGCGTTGCGAAGAGTTCGTCAATGTCGAGCGACGTGACCAGTTTCAACCGTGTCTGCTTGAAGTCGGGCAGCCCCTTGAAGTAGTTGGTCAGGTGGCGCCGCATTTCGAGAATCCCGACGTGATCACCCTTGATCTCGAGTGATTTGCGCAGATGTTCCTTGGCGATGGCGACCCGCTCCACGACCGACGGCTGGGGCAGTACCTCGCCCGTGGCGAGATAGTGCTTCACTTCGCGGAAGATCCAGGGACGGCCATAGGTGGCGCGGCCGATCATCACGCCGTCGACGCCGTAGCGGTCGAACATTTCGCGGGCCTTCGGACCCGAATCGACGTCGCCGTTCCCGATGATCGGGATATGGATCCGGGGATTGTTCTTCACGGCGCCGATCAGTGTCCAGTCGGCCTCGCCGCGATACATCTGGGCACGGGTGCGGCCGTGAATCGTCAGGGCGGCGATACCGACATCCTGCAGCCGGAGGGCGATCTCCTCGATGTTTTTCGAGTTGTCGTCCCATCCCAGGCGGGTCTTGACCGTCACGGGGGTATGGACGGCGCGGACGATCTGGCGCGTCATTTCGACCATCAGATCCGGCGTGCGCATCATGCCCGAACCGGCGCCGCGTCCGGCGATCTTCTTCACCGGGCATCCGAAGTTGATGTCGATGATGTCGGGCCGGGCGGCTTCGGCCATACGGGCGGCCTCGACCATGGGTTCGATCAGATGGCCGTAGATCTGGATGCCGACGGGGCGTTCGGCATCGTCGATTTCGAGTTTCTTGAGCGACTTGGCGGCGTCGCGGATCAGACCGTCCGAGGAGATGAACTCCGTGTAGACGACATCGGCGCCGAAGCGTTTGCACATGTAGCGGAACGACGGATCGGTGACGTCCTCCATCGGAGCCAGCAGCAGCGGCCGTTCTCCGAGATCAATATCGGCGATTTTCATGCTTCCTCCTCTTCGTTCTTGGTTTTGTGGTAGACGACCAGCAGCTTGTCGATGCGGGCGCCGTCCATGTCGACGACCTCGAACGTGAAGCCGCGCCATTCGATCTTTTCGCCCGTCGTGGGGATGTGGCCCAGCAGGTCGAGAATCAGTCCGCTGACCGTATTGTAGGCATTGGAGGGAATGTCGTCCTCGATGCCGTAAGCGGCCAGGAAGTCGTAGAAGGGGCACTGTCCGTCGATGAGCGAACTGCCGTCGTCACGGCGGACGATGTCGGGCTCCTCGCGCGGATCGGGCAGTTCGCCGACCAGCGCCTCGAAGATGTCCTTCAGGGTGATGATGCCGCGCGTAACGCCGAATTCGTCGCAGATGATGCCGTAGCCGAGTTGTTCGGTGCGCAGCTGTTCGAGGGCGTTGTAGACCTCGAACTCCTCGTGGAAGAACTTCCCGGGGGTGAGGATCGTGCGGATGTCGAATCCGGGCTGGTTGAGGTGCAGGAAGAGGTCCTTCAGATAGACCACGCCGAGGAGTTTGTCGAGGCTTCCGTCGCCGACCGGATAGCGGTTGTGGGGCGACCGGGCGACGATTTGGTTGATTTCGTCGACCGACATCGAGACGTCGATCCAGGCGATTTCGCTGCGGTGGGTCATGATCGACTCGACGGTTCGGTCGCCGAGCGAGAAGACGCGGCCGACGATCTGCTGTTCGACCTGCTGGACTTCGCCGTCCTCGGCGCCCTCCTGGATGATCGAGCGGATTTCGGCCTCGGTGACCTTGCTTTCGGCCTTCTGGAGCCCCAGCAGACGGGTTATGCCGGAGGTGCTTTTGGCCAGCAGCCAGACGAACGGCGAGGCGATGATCGAGAGCAGGCTCATGGGCCGGGCGACGATCGAGGCGGCCTTTTCGGCGGCATTCATGCCGATGCGTTTGGGGACCAGCTCGCCGAAGATGATCGTCAGGTAGGTGACGACGATCACGATGACGACCTGTGCGATGGCCGTGGCCGTGCGCAGCGGGATTCCCAGCCGGGCGAGCTCTTCGCCGAAGCGTGCGGCGAGCGTGTCGCCGGAGTAGATACCCGTGAGGATGCCGATCAGCGTGATGCCGATCTGCACGGTGGAGAGGAATCGGTCGGGATCCTTGGCCAGCCGCAGGGCCTTGCGGGCGCCCCGGCTGCCTTGGCGGGCCTGCATCTCGAGATTCGACTTGCGGGCCGATACGAGTGCCATTTCCGACATGGCGAAGAGCCCGTTGAGCAGAATCAGGAGGACGATAATCAGAATTTCCATGGAATAGGTTCAGGGGTGATTCTGCGCACAAAGATAATGCATCGGCGGGCAATTGCAAAAAGAAAGGGGCGGAAGGAATTGGTTATTCGGCGAAAAGCGTTAAATTTGCGGTCAAAATCAAACGGACATGAATATCGAAAGCTATCTTACGGAGGCGGTTCGGCGGTCGGTCGAAGCGCTTTACGGACCGCTGGGCGACGAGGCGCTGCAGATTCAGAAGACGCGCCGGGAATTCGAAAGCGACTATACGCTGGTGACCTTCCCGCTGTTGCGCCGCAGCCGCAAATCGCCCGAAGCCACGGCACAGGAGATCGGCCAGTACATGGTGGACAACGTGCCGGAGATCCGCTCCTTCAACGTGATCAAGGGATTCCTCAATCTGGTGCTGGACGCCTCGTTCTGGACGGGCCGCTTCATGGAGCTGGCCGCCGACGAACACTTCGGCGAGGCTCCGGCGACGGGCCGCACGATCATGATCGAATACTCGTCGCCCAATACCAACAAGCCGCTTCACCTGGGGCATATCCGCAACAACCTGCTGGGCTACTCCGTGGCGCAGATCCTCAAGGCCAACGGCCATACGGTCATCAAGGCCAATCTGGTCAACGACCGCGGTATCCATATCTGCAAGTCGATGCTGGCGTGGAAGCTCTACGGCGGGGGTGAGACCCCCGAATCGTCGGGCATGAAGGGCGACCATCTGGTGGGCAAGTACTACGTCGAGTTCGACAAGCACTACAAGGCTCAGATCAAGGAGCTGATGGCTCAGGGTCAGAGCGAGGAGGAGGCCAAGAAGAATGCCCCGATCATGCGCCAGGCTCAGGAGATGCTGCGCAAGTGGGAGGCGAAGGATCCCGAGGTCTACTCGCTCTGGGAGATGATGAACAGCTGGGTCTATGCGGGCTTCGACGTGACGTACAAGGCGCTGGGCGTCGATTTCGACAAGGTCTACTACGAGTCGCAGACCTACCTGCTGGGCAAGTCGCTCGTCGAGGAGGGGCTGAAGAAGGGCGTCTTCTACCGCCGGGAGGACAACTCGGTGTGGATCGACCTGCGCAACGACGGTCTGGACGAGAAGCTGCTGCTGCGCGGCGACGGTACGTCGGTCTACATGACGCAGGATCTGGGCACGGCCTACCGCCGTTTCGAGGACAACAAGCTTGACGACATGATCTACGTGGTGGGCAACGAGCAGAACTACCACTTCCAGGTGCTGAAACTGGTGCTGAAGAAGCTGGGCTATGCCGAGTGGAGCGACCACATCACGCACCTTTCGTACGGTATGGTGGAGCTTCCCGAGGGCAAGATGAAGTCGCGTGAGGGTACGGTTGTCGATGCCGACGATCTGATTGCCGACATGGTGAAGACGGCCCGCGAGATGTCGGCCGAACTGGGCAAGCTGGACGGCTGCTCGGAAGAGGAGGCCAATGCCGTCTCGACGATGGTGGGCCTCGGCGCGCTGAAGTACTTCATCCTGAAGGTCGACCCGAAGAAGACGATGCTGTTCAATCCGCGCGAATCGATCGATTTCAACGGCAATACGGGCCCCTTTATCCAATATACGCATGCGCGGATTTGCTCGCTGCTGCGCAAGGCGGCCGAGAGCGGGGTAGAGGTCCCGCAGAAGATCGGTGCCGAGGTGCAGCTGCTGCCCGAGGAGATCGATCTGGTGAAGATGCTGACCGAGTATCCGGCTACGGTGAAGTCGGCGGGCGAGAACTTCGCACCGTCGATCATCGGCACCTACGTCTACGATCTGGCCAAACAGTTCAACGGTTATTACCACGACCATTCGATCCTCAAGGAGGAGGATGCGGCGGTTCGCGGCATGCGTCTGGCCCTGGCCCGGCAGGTGGCACGCGTCATCCGCAAGGGCATGGCACTGATGGGCATCGACGTGCCGGAGCGCATGTAGCGTTGCGGGCCCAAAATCGGATGGGGGAGTTCGACAGCCCCTCATCCTTGCGAGAAAGAAGGCGGGAATCCCGGAATTCGGGATTCCCGCCTTCTGCGTCCGGGCCGCAGGCTGCGGCATTCGGGCCGGTGGCGCCTTTGTGGTACGAAACTTGCGAACGGAGAGGGTTGTAAACCAACATTCAACAATCGTGAAAACAATCGTATCAACCATCGCACTTTCGGTTGCGATGATGGGCGCTGCCGGAGCGACGGCGCAGATGGCGGTCAAGACAGCAGGTCCTGCCGCCGATACCGTGATGATGTCGGAGAAGATGGAGGGCGACTATCTGGTTCGCCGCTACGTGATCCGAAGCATGGACGACGTGGATTATTCGATCCATTACCGGATCAGTGTGGCGAAGCTCAATGCGGCATTGAAGGGCAACACGCAGGCTCTGAGTGAGATGAACTCGTTTGTCGAGGGGCTGATGCAGGATACCACGCGCCGGGTCTGCGAGGTGATCATCACGGGTTATGCTTCGCCGGACGGCAGTGTGGCCTTCAACGAGAAGCTGGCGGCGCAGCGTGCGAATGATTTCAAGGCGTACGTCGATGCGAAGTACGATTTCTCGAAGCATTTCAACGTGACGGTGAAATCCGTGGCCGAGGATTGGAAGGCGACCCACGCGGCAATTGCGGCCTCGTCGATTCCCGATCGGGCGATGGTGCTGCAGATCGTCGACGGTTCGCAGGCTCCGATGGCCAAGGAGCAGGCCTTGAAGCGCAATCCTGCCGTGTGGAACTACCTGGCCGAGCAGATTCTGCCACCGATGCGGCGGGTCGAGGTGATGATCGGCTATGCGACGGACCGCATGGTTGAGCAGCGTACGCTGGTTCGCAAACCGACGCCGGCTCCGCAGCCTGCTCCGGCTCCGGATTACGTGGTGGTCGAGGAGAACGTCAACGGGGTGATCGTCGAGATGCCGGACAAGGGCGAGGCCCGCAAGGAGATGCGTGAGACCTCTCAGACCGTCAAGAAGGACGCGAAGGCTGTCGACCGGCTTGCCAAACGCGATGCGCGCAAGGCGGCAAAGATTGCCCGAGCCCAGGAGAAGGCTGCCAAAAAGATTGCCAAGAAGGAGGCCAAGGCAGCCAAGAAGGCCGCCCGTGCCACGAAGAAGAGCTACAAGGAGCTCGAACGGATGTAACGGTCCGAAACGCGGCCGACAAGCCCGACCTCTACAAGGCCGGGCTTGTTTGTGACTTGC
Source organism: uncultured Alistipes sp. (assembly GCA_944321185.1). Classification (GTDB taxonomy): domain Bacteria; phylum Bacteroidota; class Bacteroidia; order Bacteroidales; family Rikenellaceae; genus Alistipes. Next base: position 184,198 of record CALUKH010000001.1, read on the forward strand.
GGGATGATCGTCGGGAACCTGGAGCGTTCTGAGGTGCATCGGGGAGCATATCGAGGCGTGGGAACGCTGGGAAACCAGGCAGATTCCGGGATGCGGACGGTGTGGAGCGTTGGGAGGCGCTGCGGTGCGGATCGGGTTCGGGATTTCAAAAAAAGGCTCCTGAAGCGGGAAACCGTTTGTTAATCCGAAAGGAATTGCTACCTTTGTCGAAGCAAAAATCTAAAACACAAGATACAATGGCAAATTTACGTACCCTGAAGAAGGAGATCGACTACCGCCTCGAGGAGGTTGTATTCGACTGCGACATGGCAATCTGCTTCCAGCCCTCGAAGGAGAAGGAGATCTTCGAAGTGATGCAGGAGGCTGTGGCTGTCCGCAACGATCTGTTCGTCAAGGCAATGAACCCGGCCGAGCCGCATAACCGCTCGTTGGTCCGCAAACATTACGCCGCACTTCGCGCCGAGATCGAGGATTCGTTCGGCAAGCTGTTCGAGAAGCTGAGCAAGATCAACGAGGCTAAGTAGCAGGTTACCCGTCAGGGCGGGAATCCTCCGAGCCATCCGGACTTGTCGGTCCGGAGAGTGGGGGTGTCGACCGCTCTCGTCGATCAAACAAAGGGAGGAGAATCGTGAGATTCCCCTCCCTTTTTGTTGTTTCAGTCCGTTTGTCCGCTATTCGTGATCGGGACAACAGTCGCCCGGGTGATGCTCCAGGACGGTATGCGGAACGGTGCCGTGGGTGATGATCTGAATCGGGCAGTCGTAGTTGCGCAACTGCTCCTGAGTGAGGATGTTCGAGTGGTGGCGATGCACGTGGCGGTTGACACAGACAATCTCCTTGACGACACTGGTGATGGTCCCGATGTCGTGCGAGACCATGACGATGGCCATACGCCGGTTCAGATCGCGCAGCGTGTGATAGAGTTCCTTCTCGAATTGATTGTCCACGAAATTGGCCGGTTCGTCCAGGATCAGCAGCCGCGGATCGGAGATGATGGCGCGAGCCAGCAGGGCACGTTGCATCTGCCCGCCGGAGATCTCACCGATCGGGTGTTTGGCTACGGCTCCGAGGCCCGAATGCTCGATCAACTCCATGGCCAGACGCTTGTCCTCACGCGAATAGCGTGACCGGAAACCGCGCCTGCCCTGCAATCCGGAGAGGACGACCTCGAAGACGGAGATTGGGAATGCGCGGTCGAAATTCGAGATCTGGGGCATGTATCCGATCAGGCGTTCGTGTCCACGGAAGAGTTCCGGGGCGAAGGTGATCGACCCGGAGTGGGGGACTGCGCCGAGAATGGCCTTGACGAGGGTCGTTTTGCCGCCTCCATTGGGGCCGATGACCCCGAGGAAGTCGTGCTCGCCGATCGCCAGATCGACGTGCTGAAGGGCTTCGTAACCGTCATAGGAGACGCTTACGTCGTGGAGTGTGACCAGATTCATGGTTCGGTGATTAAGTCGGTGATCCGGTCGATGTTCGGGATGACCTGCTCCTCGAGGGGATCGATCTCGATGTAGCGGGCCTGGATGTCGCGGGCGATGACCTCGACGACGGATGCCGGAAACTGATTCTGATAGAAGATTTTGCGTACCCCGTCCCTACGGGCGTTGCGGATGATTCCGGTCAGACGCCGGGCCGAAGGCTCCTTGCCTTCGGATTCGATGGCAACCTGTTCGATGCCGTAGTCACGGGCGTAGTAGGTGAGGGCAGGGTGGTAGACGATGAAGTAGCGGATTCCGCTGTGTTCGATCTTTTCTCGGGTGCGGGTATCCAGCTCGCGGAGTTGCTGCATCAGAAGCTCGAAATTTGCCCTGTATTGGACCGAATCGGGATAGGCACGTTGGATGGCTTCGTAGGCATTCGTGGCCATGATCTGCAGCGCCCGGGGCGAGGTCCAGATGTGCGGATCCACTCCATGGGCATGGTTATGACCGGGTTCAGAGGCATTGCTGGCTGTTTTGCCGGTGGTCGTGGCGTGGGTGCAGGAACCTTTGATCAGTTCCACACCCCGGCTCAGGTCAACGACTTTCGAGCGATCCTCAATCCGGGAGAGCAGCGAGGTTTCGAAATCGATCAGACCGACGTTGAGGATCATGCGGGCCTTATTAAGTTCCACGACCTGTTTGGGGGTTGGTTCGAAGGTTTCGGCGCTCGCACCGGCCGGGACAAGAACTTTGATATGGAGTCCTTGTCCGACAATCCCTTCGACGATGCTTTTCAAGGGCAGAATCGATACGTAGAGGGTCTGATTGTCGGATTTCGGTTTCGTTCCGCATGAAGCGCAGATGATGGTGGCAATCCAGAGAATGGCTATTTTTTTCATAGGCTTGTTCGACGGCATCATTGTGGGAGGCGCAACTGAGCACACTTCGCCAAATTTCATGCAAAGGTAATAAATATAAGGTGGATTTGTGCATTTCCCGGGAGGAGTAACCGATTTGTACCTGCCAGATCTCTGAATGGGTTTTTATCACTCATATAATTTAACATAATATAAATATTATTTCATTCTGCCCAACTTGAAACCCCGGACAAGATATTACCACATGTTGCCATGCCGGACAGTTTGTTCTTCTGTTTTTCCGCTTGCTCTGGAGAATCGAATCAATTGTACCTGGCCAATAAACTTTTTTATTTTGCAATCAGTTCTTTACGGAGACAAAAACCAAGTTATCCGGCCAGTTTTGATCTCCGGAGAGTGCGATATTTGAGAATGCACTGACCGGTGGTCGGGATTACAACATTCTCGACGCTTTATATCTGCGCTGATATCCCGAATGAGATTTGTTCATGCAATTTTCGCGAACTCTTCTTCACATTGGATTCGATTCCCAGTTCCGACCTGCCTACTTCGAGGTGGGTGTATAGGTATCGAATGTTTGGTCGTCATAAAAGATGACGATTCGTTGCACACGGGCTTTGTGGAGTTCGGTGTTTAGGGCCATGGTTGAAGATCCGTTTATCTGACCTGAAGAAGATGGCGCGGCCGTATCTTTATCGAGATCCGAAAACAGTTGTTGTTCTTTTTCGGCAAAGCCGGGAGCATGCCCTGGAGCCGAAGTGCTGTCAGTCCGGATGGATGCTAACGGGACATCAGTCCGGTACATCTGATCGGAGTCAAGCAGTAACCAATCGGGATTGATCCGGGGAAATCTGCGGAGAATCTTTTGGAGCAGTTCAAAGCTCGGCTTGTTTCGTCCGGCGAGAATATGGGAGATTCCGGCTGGATTGATTTCCAACATCTCGGCGAGTTGGCTTGGTCTCAAACCCTCGCGAGTCAACAATTCGAGCAATTTCTCCTTCATCGGCGTAATTTTTTTACAAATATAAACTTTTTTCTTTTGTAAAGCAAAAAATACTACATTTGTAAAATGTTAATAACTGTTGACTCTGTTTACAAAAGTAAAATACTGGATATGGTTAAAAGAGCTCCCTGGTAGTTATTTCATGCTTTACACAATATAAATACGAATAATACTATGATATATAGTAATTTATATTGGTAATTATCCCTGTTAATGGCTGTCTTGTATATCTATCGGTTTAATAGTCGTTCGTATCTTATAATAACTTGAATTAATTTGTATAAAACACTGGTTTTTACCTATATGTTGATCTCGTATTTAATCATTTAACCTGATGCGTTTCGTCTGTATTTTGACATTTCCTTTCCATGAAGTTTATTTTACGTATGTAATAATCAACAGTGAGATCAACAGTTATTATTTTCCAAATGTAATTACAAATGGAAAAACACCCTCCTTTTGTGTGTTACAGATGTAAATTCACTACCCTATTTTTCGTGGAAAAGGTAAATTTTTCGATATTCTGATTGGCTGTTAATCTCGTTGTGTTAACAACTCTTGATTTGCGTTACATTATGTTAAAATAAAAGAGCAGGATCGAGTTAATAACTCGATATCCTGCTCTTTAACAGTGATTTATAAGGTTGTTAACAATCGCCTATTTGGCGAGCTTGTCTGCAATTTCCTGAAACTCTTCTGGTGTTAATTTGAGCTTTTCACGGTGGAAATCGACGTCACTTTCGCTCTGAATGGGGATCAAATGGATGTGTGCATGGGGAACTTCGAGGCCCAAAACGACGACGGCTACCTTTTTACATGCTATTTCGCGGCGAATTTTGGCGGCTACCTTTTTGGCGAAGATCATCATTCCGGCGAGGGTCTCGTCATCCAGGTCGAACAGATAGTCAACCTCCTTTTTCGGAACAACCAGCGTATGTCCCTTTACGAGTGGATTGATATCAAGAAAAGCATAGTAGCGGTCGTCTTCGGCCACTTTGTACGAAGGAATTTCTCCTGCGATGATGCGTGAAAAAATCGTTGCCATATGCGTATGTATTTTTATGGTTTGCGTATGTAGCTTGTTGCTGCGGGTTGAATGTTTCGATCACTCGCCCCGGGTGGGCTGTTTATTCCTCGAATTTAGGCTTCAGAATCTCGGAATAGATCACCGCACGGCGCAGATCAAACTCCTCGATTATCTTGGTCAGATTCTCCTCTTTTGTATGATTCGATCCCGAAAGGTTGTTCTGATCCTCCTCAGGGTTTCGCATGGAGAGATTGGATGGGAGATTCCGCAGTGCGCCAAGCCCGGAATCTGTGAAATCGGCCGTTTCCGGCGTCTCGAATTCGGAGGTATACTCATCGTCGGGAATCTCTTCCAAGCTCTGGCATTCGTCCGGAAAGGTCGAAAAAACAGGCTGCTGGTTTTGTGTGAACATACCAGTCGGTTCCGAAGAGCCCTTTTGCAACGTCTCTGGAACGTTGGGTTGAGATTTCCGCTCGTTTCCAGCAGACAATACCCTGTCGCTCTCTTTGCCCCGGGTATACGGTTTGGCGGTCCGATCTAAAATCGGACCGTTGTTGCCGGTTGCCCTTTCGGGCTGTCGTGCCGGGTCTTGCTGTTCACGGGCGGATCTTGGGGCTGATGCCGAGTGTGCAATGTCGCGTTCCGAAACCGGTGACGGCATCTCCCGATTGGCGGATGTTGTGGATTTTTCCTTCTCTTCGGGGATGGATGGCCAGGCCTCGCCATGTCCGGTTGGGGGGTTACTACCCTTTCCGCGGGCCTTGCGAGCCTTCTCCAGTGTATTGTAGATCATCACTCCGACGACGACCACTATCCAAAATATCGTAGCGAAATCCTCCATGAGCGTGTCAGTTCATGTCCCGTTTGACGGTTTCGATACCCTTGATCTGGCGCAGCTTGTCCATGACGGCGTTCAGACTTTCGGCATCCTTCACATAGAGGCTGACATTGCCTTCGAAAATTCCGTCATGGCTGTGAATATTGACCTGGCGGATGTTGATGTTGAAGTCGTTGGTCACGACCGTAGCCAGATCGAGCAGCAGCCCCTGGCGGTCGATCCCTCGCAACTCGATGGTCACCAGGTAGGACATGGCCTTGTGCTGCGACCATTTGATCTCCTCCTTGACGATATTCTTGCCGTACTGGGCTGCCAGACGGTTCAATTCGTCGCACGTGGCCTTGTGTACGATGATTTTGCCCGATGCGGGGTCTCTGTATCCGACCACCTTGTCCCCCGGGATGGGTTTGCAGCACTCGGCGATTTCGAACCGGGGCTCGATCGCGGCATCGGTAGTAGCCGGAGCGATATCGCCCTCGGCGGAGGTGGTATCATCGTTTTCCTCCTCCTCTTTTTGGGGAATGAAGAGGGTCCAGAACTTGAGGATTTTGCTTTTGGCATTGACCTTCAGGGCCTTGTCGAGGTTTTCGAGAGAGACGATACCGGCGCCGATTTTGCTGTACAGCTCCTCCTTGTTCGAGCAGTCGTAAATGGGGATGATCTTGCGCAGCACGCGACCGCTCAACTTGACATTGAGCTCTTTCATCCGTTCATCGAGCATTTGCATGCCGCGTTCGATGTTGTTCTGGCGTTCGCGTTTGAGGAAGCTTTTGATGGCCTGTTTGGCCTTGGCCGTGGTGACCACCTCGAGCCATTCGGGCTTGGGGCGTGCATTGTCGGCCGTAATGATCTCGATCTGATCGCCGCTGTTGATCTGCGTGGTGATCGGTTCGAGCTTGTGGTTGATCTTGGCGCTGATGGCGTTGTTTCCGATCTTCGAGTGGATGTCGTAGGCGAAGTCGAGAGCCGTGGCGCCATAGGGCATTTTACGGGCCTCTCCTTTCGGTGTAAACACCACAATCTCCGATGTATAGAGAGACAACTTGAAGTTGTCCAGGAAGTCGACGGCATTCTCCGTCGGGCTGTTCAGTGCGGCGCGGATCTGCTTGAGCCACTTGTCGAATTCGTCCTCGTCCTGCGAGATGGTGGCATGCTTGTACTTCCAGTGGGCGGCGAAACCGCGCTCGGCGATATCCTCCATGCGCTGCGTGCGGATCTGCACCTCGACCCAGACGCCGTCGGGCCCCATGACCGTCGAGTGCAGAGCCTCGTAGCCGTTGGCCTTGGGCATCGAGATCCAGTCCCGGAGCCGGTCGGGCTTCGGGGTGTAGATGTCCGTGATGGTCGAGTAGATCTGCCAGCACTGGGTCTTTTCCGAGGGGAACGGCAGCGGTTTGAAGACGATGCGGATGGCAAACAGGTCGTAAATCTCCTCAAAGGGGATCTGTTTGCGCTGCATTTTGCTCCAGATCGAGTAGACGCTCTTGACGCGGCCCGAGATTTCGTAATTGATGTTGTCGCGGTTCAGGGCGGCGATGATCGGGGCGTTGAACTTGTCGATAAACTCCTTGCGGGAGGCTTCGCTCTCCTGAAGCTTGCGGGTGATCTCGGCATACTGCTGCGGGAAGCGGTACTTCATGCAGAGGTCCTCCAGTTCGCTCTTGATCGAGTACAGGCCGAGCCGATAAGCCAGCGGAGCGAAGAGGTAGATGGTTTCGCCGGTGATCTTGATCTGCTTGTTGAGGGGCATCGAGCCGAGGGTGCGCATGTTGTGCAGGCGGTCGGCGATCTTGATCAGGATGACGCGCACATCGTCCGAGAGCGTAAGCAGCACCTTTCGGAAGTATTCGGCCTGTTCGGAGGTATCGGCATTGAAGACGCCGGACATTTTGGTCAGGCCGTCGACCATCGAGGCGATTTTGGGGCCGAAGATGCGCTCCATGTCCTCGACCGTGTACTCGGTGTCTTCGACGACGTCGTGCAGCAGCGCGGCGACGACCGACTTGACGCCCAGACCGATCTCCTCGATGACGATCTTGGCTACTGCAATAGGATGCAGGAGGTATGGCTCGCCGGAGCGGCGCCGTACCCCCTCGTGGGCCTCTTTGGCGAGGAAAAACGCACGTTTAATCAGATTCCAGTCCTCGTCGTTCTTGCAGATTCGGGTGCAGGAAAGCAGCAGATCGTCCCATTTTTCCTTGATCAGGGCTTCATCCTCGGCAGTATATCCCATAGGCTACTCTACTCTTTTTTAGGGTTTTTCAGGGCTTCGCGGACCTTCTGCTCGATTTCGTCGGCCAGGGCCTTGTCGTTCTTGAGCAGCTCCTTGACGGCGTCACGTCCCTGACCGATCTTGCGGTCGCCGTACGAGAACCACGATCCGGCCTTTTTGATGATTCCGTAATCGACGCCCAGATCGATGATTTCGCCGATCTTGGAGATACCCTCGCCGAACATGATGTCGAACTCGGCGCGTTTGAACGGGGGGGCCACCTTGTTCTTGACGACCTTGACCTTCGTTCGGGTACCCAACTGCTCTTCGCCGTCCTTGATGACCGACATGCGGCGGATATCGATACGCACCGAGGCGTAGAATTTCAGGGCATTACCGCCCGTGGTGGTCTCGGGGTTTCCGTATACGACGCCGATTTTGTCACGCAGCTGGTTGATGAAGATGCAGACGGTCTTGGTTTTCGAGATGCTGGCGGTGAGTTTTCGCAGGGCCTGGGACATGAGCCGGGCCTGCAGACCCATCTTCGAATCGCCCATTTCGCCTTCGATTTCGGCCTTGGGGGTCAGAGCGGCCACCGAGTCGATGACGATGATGTCGATGGCGCTCGAACGGATCAGCGAATCGGCGATTTCGAGGGCCTGTTCGCCGTTGTCGGGCTGCGAGATGAGCAGGTTGTCGACATCGACGCCGAGTTTCTGGGCATAATAGCTGTCGAAGGCGTGTTCGGCATCGATGAAGGCGGCAATACCGCCGGCCTTCTGGGCCTCGGCGATGGCGTGAATGGCCAGCGTGGTTTTACCCGACGATTCGGGACCGTAGATCTCGATGACGCGGCCTTTGGGATATCCGCCGACGCCGAGTGCCATATCGAGCGTGATGGAGCCCGTGGGGATGACCGGAATGTCATTCACCTCGGTGCTGTTCATGCGCATGATCGAGCCTTTGCCGAAGTCTTTTTCTATTTTTTGCATCACCGCGTCCAGAACCTTGAGTTTGTCCGCGTTAACAGGTACTTTTTCTGCCATTTTCGTGTATAGGTGTTACTTTGTTGTTATTCAAATTCCTCCCCTTCTCCCTTCAATTTCCTCCCTTTCCACCCCCGGTTTTCCGCATCTGTTCGAGGGCCTTTTCGGCGCCCGGGCGGTTGTCGGATTTCATCCGCAGGGGAAAGCGGATGATCCGTGCATCGAGAGCCCGATCGGGGAAAGGGCTCCAGTTCCCGTTGTTTCCGATGCTGAACCGCCAGTCGCCCCACTCGACGGCTGGATCCTGAGGCGATGCGCTGCGGTCCGCACCCTTGTCGAGTTCCCGGGCGTGCTGTTCAGCGCGTTTATGCATCAACATCCGGATGCGCCGGCGGGCCTGCTGAATCGGGTCGACCTCATCGCGCAGCCATTCGACATCTCCGTCGAGGGGTTCGACCGCAAAATTGACGGCTTCGGCCGGAATCCCGACTTCGGGAAGACCTCTCCCGACTTCCTCGCCCTGGACCCCATCTCTCCCGGCACCCACTCTCCCGGCACCCACTCTCCCGGCTTTCTCGCCCTGGACTTCCTCTCTCCCGGCCCCCTTGCTCTGGGGCCCCTCTCTTCTGGCACCCACTCTCTGGATCTCATCTCTCCTCACACTCCCACTTTCACCCGGCCGCAATTCCTGCCCGGCTCCGACGATCGGAACGGCAAACAGCAGGGCTGCCAGGGCGAAATGTCGTGCAGGAGGCATCTCGCCGGTTATTTGTAGGCGTCAACGATCTGCTGATAGTGATTCTTGGTATCGACCTTGGTGAAGACCTTCTCGATGCGACCCTCGGCATCAATGACGAAGGTCGTACGCAGAACTCCCATGTACTTGCGACCGTACATCGACTTTTCGGCCCACACGCCGTATGCCTCGCACACCGAGTGGTCGGTATCGGCCAGAAGGGTGAAATTCAGTTCGTGCTTCGCGCAGAAATTCTGGTGCGAGCGTTCACTGTCGGGGCTTACGCCGATGATGCGGAAACCCATCCGGGCCAGCTCCTCCTTTCCATCGCGAAGGCTTTTGGCCTCGAGCGTGCAGCCCGACGTGTTGTCCTTGGGATAAAAATAGAGGATCGTACGCTGTCCGCGCAGATCGGCAAGTGTCAGCGTTTCACCATCTTGTGTGGTGGATCGGAAATCGGGGGCCATATCCCCCGGCTGCAAGGTTGTCATAGGTCTTACCGAGAAAAAATCAGTTGTTCAAAGGTAGGAAAATTTCTGCGTATTTCCGCGATTTCGGACCGAATTTTTGCCTCAATCCCACTGATAGGTGACTTCGATCTGTTCGTAGAACTCCTCCTGAGTGGAGTTGATTCGTCGGTGACAGGCCGGGCAGCGGATCGAGGTTTCGGTTTCGACATGCTCGCCGCAGCCGACACACACCGGCAGTACGCCGTAACCGGGTTGCATGTAGTGGTCGAAGTGCGCGCCGCAGTGCTTGCAGCGGATTTTGTAAGCTGTTCCCATGATCGTAAGGTTTTATTGGTTCACGATGCAAAGGAACGACCTGCGAGTGACAACTTGTGACACTTCGCGGAAAAGCTGTAAAAAAGTTTTCCTGCTACCCTGTCCTCGCCTGTTTGAGGTTCGGACCTGGGTTGTATCAGTCGTTTGTCGGTTCCGGAATGGGGGTCAGTTCGCCCGTTGTGGAGTCCATGATGTACCCTTTCACGACGATGTCGTCGGGGACGAGCGTATGGTTGCGCACCAGATCGACCGTTTCGAGCACGGCGGCCTCGGTGTCGTCGAATCCGTGGAGCCAGGCGTCGAGGTCGATTCCGCAGTGCTTCATCAGTGTGATATGGTGTTCTGGGATGCCGCGCTGCTTCATCAGATGCTGCATCTCGGCGCTGTCCATTCCCTGTACGCCGCAATGGGTGTGGCCGATGATCATCACCTCGGTGACGCCCAGTTCGTAGATCGCCACGAGCAGGCTGCGCACCGTGCTGTCGAACGGATTGGTGATCGTTCCGCCGGCGTTCTTGATGATCTTCACGTCGCCGTTTTTCAGGCCGAGGGCGGCGGGCAGCAGTTCGACGAGCCGCGTGTCCATGCAGGTGACGATGGCGATGCGTTTGTTGGGGTATTTGTCCGTGATGAAGCGTTCGTAGCCCTTTTCGGCGACGAAGCGACGGTTGTATGCGAGAATTTCGTCAATCATGTTTATTTCAGATTATCAGCGATATACTTTTTGATATAGTCGGTCAGTTCGGGCGAATCGACGATTCGGATGTCGTCGAGCAGCCCGACGACGAACCGTCCGACGCCGGCCATTCCGGCCACTTCGGTGTCGAGCATCCAGCGCCCCTTTCCGAGGGCGTGGACGTCGCGTTCGGCCAGCGGATACTCCTCGCAGAGCAGGTTGTAGGCCAGCAGTCCGAGTTCGAGGCGGATCCGGTGACGCTGTTGGCCGTGGATGCGGAAGACGTCGATGAATCCCTCTTCGTGCTGCTCTTCGTGCTGCCAGGACGTGCCGGTGAGTTCGACCTCGCCGATGCGGGCCGTCTTGAAGAGCTTGTTCGAGTTGCTTTCGAGGTCAAAGCACCACACCTGCACGTAGTTGGTCGTGAAGGCAAAGGGTTCGACCCGCCGGTCGCGGACCTCGCCGCCGTGACCCGACTGATAGCCGTGCAGCACGACCTGGCGATGCTCCTCGATGGCCTCGATCAGACGGTGAATATTCGGGGCGTTCTTGCCGCGTACGACCGTATCGGCCAGCGTACGGTTGTCGTAGACCGAGTAGAGTTTTCGTTTGAGGTTCTGTTTCAGCAGATTCGTGTCGTCGATGTTTTCGATGGCGCTCTTCAGGATGACGGCCTCCTCCTCCGTGAAGTGGACCAGCTGGGAGATGTCGCGGAAATGGGGCGACTCCTTGTCCAGACGGATGCAGTCGCCCGACTTCTTGATGACGAATCCAGCTTCGCGGAAGGTATCGATGTATCGGTAGACGGTGCGTCGCGACATGCCGAGGCGATCGGCCAGTTGGTCGACGTTGTAGGTGGTGTTTGCCGTGAGCAGCTTCATGAGCCGCAGCAGTCGTTCGAGTTTGGGTTGATCCATGGGCAGCGCAGCGGTTTTAGTCCATGAGTTGTGCGACTTGTTGGGCGAGGGCCTCGCCGCGGAGGTTCTTGGCGAGGATCCGCCCGTCGCGGGCATCGATCAGAAAACAGGCCGGAATCCCGTCGAGCGCATAGTCGTTCCAGGCCTTGGTTTGGCGCGGGGCCCGTCCGAATCCCGGATGGACCTGGGGCCACTTCATGCCGTAGGTCTCGATACACTCGCGCCAGCGTTCGGGCGAGACGTCGAACGAGACCCCGAAGATTTGAAATCCCCTTGCGGCGTATTTTTCGTGGAGCGCCGCGAGATTGGGGAACTCCTCCCGGCAGGGGCTGCACCACAGGGCTCCGAAGTCGAGCAGCAGGTATCGACACCCCGGGCGGCGGATCACCTCGCCGAGCGAGAGGGTGTCGCCCTCGGGTGTCAGGCCGGAGATGTCGACATACGGTCGTCCGACATCGGTACGCATGCGGTCGATGCGCTCACGCAGGTCTTTCGTGGCGGGATGCTGCTGCATGGTCCCGGGCAGGGAGTCGAGCAGAGCCGAGACCTCCTCGCCCGGCAGCCAGAGGAGCGAGGCGTCGAGCAGCGAGAGGGCCAGCACGTTGCGGTTTTCGAGCACAATGGCGCGCACCAGACTGTCGCGAGCCTCGACGCATTGGAGAGCCGGTCGGCCGCTGGCCTCGATTTCGGCCATCCGGCGCGGCAGGTCGTTGTAGAGGTCGTTTTGAGGGGTTCCGGCCAGCATGAAGATCCCTTCGGCCGGCTTCTCGACGACCAGTTCTCCGGATTCGAGGATGAAGTCCGAGGCGCTGATCTGCACGCCGTCGGCACCGCGGCCCATATAGAGGAAGGCGCTGACCGGATAGGCGTAGCGGCCCTTCATCGTGAAGGTGTGATGTTCGATCCGGGCCGAGTCGATGACCGTTTCGCGGCCCCCGGCATAGGAGAGGACATACATCCACCGCCCGTCGACAAACGACGGATCCTCGCCCCGGATGGTATAGGATACGGCGGTGTGGGTTGTGCATCCGACGATCCATGCGGCGGATGCCAATATGGCGGCCAGCGAAATTTTTCTCATGTTGCGATCGGGCGTGATAAAGGATCCTGTGGCAGGCAAAGATACGAAAAAATCCGTGTTTGACACGGATTCATTTCATAGACGTTCGTCCGGCATTCTGGGTTTCCGGGTTCGGGCGCTTTTTCATTATCCTCGCTCCGTCCCCCCCCTCGGGCTATTGGGCCAATACGCGCTTTTCGATCTCCTCGACCTGACGGCGGAAGGCCTTGTCAGTCTCCATGAGGTTTGTGACGGCCTTGCACGAGTGCAATACCGTGGCGTGGTTGCGGCCTCCGATGGCGGCACCGATGGTCGTGAGCGGAGCCTTCGTATGTTGCTTGGCCAGGTACATGGCGATCTGGCGGGCCTGGGCGATTTCGCGGGTGCGGGAGGTCGAGTTGAAGCGTTCGAAATCCAGATTGAGGTACTTGCAGACCACATCGATGATATGGTCGATGGTGATCTCCTTCTGGTTAATCTTCACGTAGACCTTCAGGATCTCCTTGGCCAGCGACGTGGTGATCTTCCGGCCGAGGAACGAGGCGTTGGCCACCAGCGACGACAGCGCGCCTTCGATCTCACGCACGTTGGCCGAGATATTGTCGGCCAAGTAGGTCACGACATCGTCCGAGATCTGGGCGCCGAGTTTCTGGGCCTTGGCGCGGATGATCTTGAGTTTGGTGTCGTAGTCCGGCGAGTTGAGCTGGGCGGAGAGGCCCCACTTGAAACGGGTCAACAGGCGCTGCTCGATGTCCTTCAGTTCGACGGGCGGCTTGTCCGAGGTGAGGATCAGCTGCTTGCCGGAGAGCTGCAGGTGGTTGAAGATGTTGAAGAAGGCGTTCTGCGTACCGGTCTTTCCGGTCAACTCCTGAATATCGTCGATAATCAGCACGTCGATCATCTGGTAGAAGTGGATGAAATCGGGGATTTCACCATTCTTGTAGGCGGTCTGGAACTGGGCCTGGAACTTGTTCATCGAGACGTAGAGGACCTGCAGTTCGGGGTGACGTTCGCGTACCTCGTGGCCGATCGACTGAACGATGTGGGTCTTTCCGAGCCCCGAATCACCATATATATAAAGGGGATTGAAGGGGTTGTTTCCGGGGTTGACGGCGACGGACATGCCGGCCGAACGGGCCAACCGGTTGCATTCGCCCTCGATAAAGGTAGCGAACGTGAGGTTGGGGTTCAACTGGGGATCAATGCTGATGCGCTTGATGCCCGGAATTGCAAACGGATTTTTTATATTTGCCGTGTCGGTCTGCGTGATGTAGCGCTTGATGGCCGTGGTGTCGGCATCGGCCGTCACGGGGACGGTCGGAGCGGTGGTTCGCGGCACGGCGTAGTGGAGCCGGGTCTGCTGTCCGTAGAGTTGCGAGATGATGGGTTTGAGGAACGGGATGTAGTTGTTCTCGATCTGGCGGACGTAGCTCTCGTTGGGGACCCTCAGACGGAGCGTCGTGCCGTCGAATTCGAGTGGCACGATGGGCTGGAACCACTTGCGGAACTCCTCTTCGGAGGTCTGGGCCTTGATGCGGTCCAGGCAGTGTTGCCACGTATCGCTGTATGTCTGCGAATTGTTAAACATGTCCAAGGGTTGCACTGTTTTGACATGGCAAAGTTGTGAATAAATTTGTAAAAAGATTTTCGAAATCGGGTTGCAAATCTCCTTTTTTTATATATAGAAAAACAAGGGTTTCCGCAGGGGCAATTTTAACTTGTTGATATTGAATAATCGAATTTTATTTCCTATATTTGCATATAAATTTTTTAGGACAACCGCGATCAATCTTATAAATAAAACCAATAAAATTATGGCAAACGAACTGGAACAGATGGTTCTGAAAAAAGCTCAGTCGTGGCTCGACGGAGACTATGATGAAGCGACGAAAAAACAGGTCAAGTATCTGATGGATCATGACATGAAGGAACTCGTCGAGAGCTTCTACAAGGATCTTGAATTCGGCACGGGCGGTCTGCGCGGCATCATGGGCGTGGGTACGAACCGCATGAATATCTATACGGTGGGCACGGCGACGCAGGGCCTTTCGAACTACCTGAAGAAGAACTTCGCGGGCGAGCAGGTGCGTGTGGCCGTGGCTCACGACAGCCGCAACAATTCGCGGATGTTCGCCGAACGGGTGGCCGACATTTTCGCCTCGAACGGCTTTACGGTTTACCTGTTCGATTCGCTGCGTCCGACCCCCGAGCTGAGCTTCGCGATCCGCGAGTTGAAATGCCACTCGGGCGTGGTGGTGACCGCCTCGCACAACCCCAAGGAGTACAACGGCTACAAGGCCTACTGGACCGACGGAGCGCAGGTCACCCCGCCGCATGACAAGAACATCATCGCCGAGGTGGAGAAGATCACCAGCAATGACATGGTCCTCACGGGCAAGAATCCCGAGAACATCCACATCCTGGATGAGAAGTTCGACGAGATCTACCTGAACCGCATCCACGAACTGTCGCTTTCGCCCGAGAGCGTCAAGAAGTACCACGACATGAAGATCGTCTACTCGCCGATGCACGGAGCGGGCGTTCGGCTGGTACCGGCGTCGCTGAAGAAGTTCGGCTTCACGAACGTGATCATGGTCAAGGAGCAGGCTGTCATCGACGGCAATTTCCCGACCGTCGAGTCGCCGAATCCCGAGGAGCGCAAGACGATGTCGATGGCCATCGACCTGGCAGCCCGCGAGGGGGCCGATCTGGTGCTGGCCACGGACCCCGATTCGGACCGTATCGGCGTGGCGCTGCGCAACAAGAAGGGCGAATATGTGCTTCTGAACGGTAACCAGACGCTGGTTCTGCTGATGAGCTACCAGTTGACGCGCTGGGCCGAGCGGGGCGAGTTGAACGGGAACCAGTATGTGGTGAAGACGATCGTGACGTCGCAGATGGCCAACGCCGTGGCCGAACACTTCGGCGTGAAGTGCTACGACTGCCTGACGGGCTTCAAGTACATTGCCAAGATCATCCGCGAGAACGAGGGCAAGGCCCAGTACATCGGTGGCGGCGAGGAGTCGTTCGGTTACCTGGGCGGCGACTACGTGCGTGACAAGGATGCCGTCTCGGCCTGCTCGCTGGCCGCGGAGGCTGCTGCCTGGGCAATGGATACGATGGGTCTGACGCTCTATGAGTGGTTGCAGGAGCTCTACGTGAAGTATGGCTTCTACCGCGAGGGGCTTGTTTCGGTGGTCCGCAAGGGCAAGGAGGGCGCCGAAGAGATCCAGCAGATGATGGTGAACTTCCGCGCAAATCCGCCGAAGACGATCCTGGGCTCGCCCGTGGTGAAGATCAACGACTTCCAGACGCTCGAGGCGACCGACGTGAAGACCGGCGCAAAGACGGCGATCGATCAGGATCGCAGCAACGTGCTGCAGTGGTTCACAGAGGATGGCACGAAGGTGTCGGTTCGTCCGTCGGGCACGGAGCCGAAGATCAAGTTCTACTTCGGGGTGAAGGCTCCGCTGGCTTCGGTTGCGGACTACGACAAGGTGCTGGCCGAGCTGGACGGCAAGATCGAAGGGATCAAGCAGGAGCTGAAGCTCGTGTAGAGCCTCCCCTGCCGAAGCATTTGGGCCGGAATCCGATTCGTCGGGTTCCGGCTTTTTGGTGCACCTCGGCCGTATCCCGGCCGCATTTGCCGGGCTGCGGCCGATACGGCACTTGTGCTGCGTTTCGACGAGGCGCAGCGCGAGGAGATTTCCGAATCTGCGGTAACGGACCTGCCCGAAGGGGTCGATGCCGCCGGGTGGTTTGCAACGTGAACCGCCGGCGGATGTCGTTTCTTGAGGCCTACGATTGCCGTGACATTGTGGAACGTGAGGCGGGTGAAGGTTCGCCCGCGAAGCAGGCGGCTGACCGATACGACGCGGCGTGAGGAGGTCAAATTGCTGAAATTCTTTATCGAACGAGACCGCCGCAAGGGACGGCGTCCGCACCTGGAGGGTAACGTTGCCGGATATAGTTGGCAAAGTTCGAGCGGCGACGACATATCGCGCCCGCATATCGTGACCTGTACGTTGCAACGCGATTACGATTCGGTTCGCCGGGCGGGAGGTGATCTTTCGATGTTTAGCAAGCCGTCGGCGATGTGGCACGAATTATCGCCTCGTGCAATCTATATGCTTAACGGACAGGTTGTTGATCCGATGACGTTTCGCTTCATCGACGGACTGATTCTGCGCACGCTCTGCATCGATGACCCGACGTACTCCGCATCGGCAGCCTCCGTATCCCCATCCACACCGACTTTCGCAGCCTCCTCGTCCCGGCCAGTCCCCGACACGATGTTGCCGAAGGTCCCGACCGTACGCGGAACGACCTATCCCGACCGGGAGCCGCTGGTTTTCTTCTGCGGCGCGCCGTCAAGCATCCAGGCCTGGCTTGCGATGGGTCTTTCGGGGGCTTTTCAGGAGTCGGCTGAGGTAGAGATGGGCTATTATGACATGCTGCCGGTCGAGGCCGTGCAACTCTTTGGGGAACGGGGTATCTACGGGGCCATCTGCGTTGATATCGTGTGATAGATATCCGATACAGGCAGGATCAGCCGCGGAGCTTTTCGTTGTGGAGATGACGCTCCTTGTCGCGGGAGGTTTTCTTGGCGAAGTTGGCTTCGACGGCGGCCGTGAGATCCACGCCCGTCTGATTGGCCAGACAGACCAGCACCCACAGCACGTCGGCCATTTCGTCGGCCAGATTGGCCTTTTCGCCCGCCTTGAACGACTGGTCGCCGTAGGTGCGGGCCATGACGCGGGCCAACTCCCCCACCTCTTCCGTCAGACAGGCCATGTTCGTCAGCTCCGAAAAGTATCGCACGCCGTATTGTTTGATCCAGGCGTCGACCTTCTCCTGCAATTCCTTGATTTCCATAATAATCGATTTTTTCTGTAAATCTTTGTCGGATCCGGGCTGCCGGCCTGAGGGTCATTTTACCCGGATGAGATTCAGCCCGTCGCGCAGCGGGACGATGACGTTCTCCACGCGCGGATCCTCGACAACCATGCGGTTGAACTCCAACAGCGCCTGCGTGTGACGGTCGCCGTGGGCGACGGGTTCGACGACCTTTCCCGACCAGAGGATGTTGTCGGCAATCAGCACCGAACCGCTGTGAACCAGCGCCCGCGAGCCGTTGTCGCCCATCAGCATGCGGTAGTAGTCCGGGTATTCGCGCTTGTCGCCGTCGATGAAGACCAGATCGTAGACCTCGCCCAGCCGGGGAGCCACGTCGAGAGCCGACCCGATGTGGAGACGGATCTTTCGGCCGTGTGGCGAGCGGTCGAACCACGACTGGGTGAACTCCTCCAGTTCGTCGTCGACCTCGATGGTATCGAGCCGGGCCTGGTCGTCGAGTCCGGCGGCCATCGAGAGGGCCGAATAGCCCGTGAAGGTGCCGATTTCCAGCACCCTCCGCGGACGAACCATCCGTACGATCATCTCCAGCAGACGTCCCTGAATGTGGCCCGAGAGCATGCGGGGTGCCACGGCGCGCAGATTCGTCGCACGATCCAGTTCGTGCAGCAACTCCTCCTCGGGGGCCGAATGTTCGTGTACGTAACGTTCGAGAGCGTCCATAAGTATCTATTTGTAAATCAACCGCGACATCCCCGAAAAGACCTCCTCGGCCACTTCGGTCAGCTGTGCGGCCGTCAGTTCGCGCACCTTGGCGTAGACCTGCTCCATGGTATCGACCTCGTCGTGGGTGAGCAGGCTTTTGCCGGCGCTGAGCATGTAGCTTTCGTTGCTTTCGCTCGAGATGGCCAGTTGGGCGATGAACTGCTTCTTGGCCATCGAGAGCTGGCGGCTTGAGAGCGGCGTGGTGCGCAGCTTGTGCAGCTGCTCCTCGATCAGCTCGATGCACTGCCCGGCATTGGCGTGTTCCGAACTGAAGTAGATGGCCACGATTCCCGTGTCGCCGTAGGGGGTGTAGGAGGCTTCGATGTTGTACGATAGTCCGTTACGTTCGCGGATGACCATGTTTAGCAGCGAATTGGCGCTGGGGCCGCCGAGGATGTTGACCACCAGCGCCAGGGGCAGACGCCGGTCGTCGGCGATCCCATAGGCCCGGCTGCCGATGATGCAGTGGGTCTGGTGGGTGTGCTTTGAGACGCTCTTCTCGAACGCCGCACAGGGGACTGGCGCTACCCTTTCGCAGCGGCACGTCGTGGCTGTTTCGCCGCCGAAATAACGCGTCGCCACGGTTTCGGCCACACGGGGCGAGAAGTTGCCGATCGACGAGAAGACCATGCGGTCGGTGGTGTGCATCCTGCGGGTGAAGGCCCGGATCGCATCGCCGTCGTAGCGGGCCAGGGCGACCTTGCGTCCCAGGATGTTGTGGCCCAGCTGCGAACCTTCGAACAGCAGATCCTCGAACGTGTCGTAGATCAGGTCGGCGGGCGAATCCTTGTAGGTATTGATTTCGTCGACGATCACCTCCTTTTCGCGTTCCAGTTCGCGATCGGGGAAGGTCGAGTGGAAGGCGATGTCGGCGATCAGTTCGGCGGCCCGGGCGAAGTCGCCTTTCAGCGTCGTGGCATGGATCGTCGTATCCTCCTTGGTGGTGAAGGCGTTCAGTTCGCCTCCGAGGTTTTCGAGGCGGCAGTTGACCTGCCAGGCCCGGCGGCGCTCCGTACCCTTGAAGAAGGCGTGTTCGGTGAAGTGGGCCAGACCGTACTCCGAGGGGAGTTCGTCGCGGCTTCCGGCGCCGATGACCAGCGCGCAGTGGGCTACCGAGCCGCGCACCTGACGGTGGATGCCGCGGATTCCGTTGGGCAGCGTGTAGGTATAGAATTCCATCGTGTTTTTCGTGTTTCGGGGTGCGGGGCGGGTTTCGGGGTCGTGGAGAGCCGTTGTCCGGCCGCCTCATCCGGCACTGCCCCACCCTGTTCCGATCGTTCTGAGATCAGTGTCCGTTGTGACGGCGGAGGAACTCGCCGGTGTGGCTCTCCGCACAGTGTTCCAGATCGCGTGGCGTGCCTTCGAAGACGATGTGCCCGCCCGCCTCGCCGGCCTCGGGACCCAGATCGACGACCCAGTCGGCACACTTGATGATGTCCATGTTGTGTTCGACGATGACGATCGTATGTCCGCGTTCGATCAGGGCGTTGAACGCCGCCAGCAGCTTCGAGATGTCGTGGAAATGGAGGCCCGTGGTGGGTTCGTCGAAGATGAACATCACGCCGCCCTGCGCCGCATCCTTCGTCAGGAACGAGGCCAGCTTGACGCGCTGGCTCTCGCCGCCCGAGAGGGTCGACGACGACTGTCCGAGCTTGATGTATCCCAGGCCGACATCCTGCAGCGGTTGCAGGCGTTCGACGATCCGCCGGCAGGTGGCGTTGCGCAGATCCTCGCCGAAGAATGTGATGGCCTCGTCGACGGTCATCTCCAGCACGTCGTAGATCGACTTTTCGCGGTATTTGACCTCGAGGATCTCGTCGCGGAAACGCTTTCCGCCGCAGGCCTCGCAGACCAGTTCGACGTCGGCCATGAACTGCATCGAGACTTTGATGACGCCCTCGCCCTGACACTCTTCGCAGCGGCCTCCGGCGACGTTGAACGAGAAGGCCGCCGGGCCGAGTCCGTTGTGCTGGGCATAGGGCTGGTCGGCGAACAGCTTGCGGATTTCGTCGTAGGCCTTGATGTAGGTGACGGGATTCGAGCGCGAGGATTTGCCGATGGGGTTCTGGTCGACCATCTCGATCGACTTGAGCAGCTGTACGTCCCCCTCCAGACCGTCGAAGTCTCCGGGTTTGAGCCCCGTGTCGTAGAGCATGCGTCGCAGTGCGGGATAGAGAATCCCCTTGGCGAGCGACGACTTGCCCGATCCGCTGACGCCCGTGATGCAGGTCATCACGCCGAGCGGGATGCGCACGTCGATATTCTTGAGGTTGTTTTCGCGGGCGCCGCGGATCAGGATCGAGCGGCTCCAGCCGCGGACGCTCGTCGGTATGGGGATCCTGCGACGCCCCGTGAGGTAGTCGGCCGTCAGGCTGCGTTCGCACTTCAGCAGATCGGGCAGCGTGCCGTTGAAGACCACTTCACCGCCGTTGTACCCGGCTCCGGGGCCGATGTCGACGATCCAGTCGGCGGCGCGGATCACCTCCTCCTCGTGTTCGACGACGATCACCGTGTTGCCCAGATCACGCAGTTGCTTCAGCACGCCGATCAGCCGGTTCGTATCGCGCGGATGCAGACCGATCGAGGGTTCGTCGAGGATGTACATCGAGCCGGTGAGGTTGCTGCCGAGCGACGTCGAGAGGTTGATGCGCTGGCTTTCGCCGCCCGAGAGGGTCGACGACAACCGGTCGAGGGTCAGGTAACCCAGCCCCACGTCGGCCAGATACTGCAGCCGGTTGCGGATTTCGACCAGAATCCGGGCGGCGGTTTTCGAGTCGTGCTCGTCGAGCTGCAGCGTGGCGAAGAATTCGATCAGCTCGTCGACGGGCATGCGCACCAGATCGGCGATCGTGCGTCCTCCGACCCTCACGTAGAGGGCCTCCTTGCGCAGACGCGAGCCGCCGCATTCGGGGCAGACGGTCTTACCCGTGTAGCGGGCCTTCATCACGCGGAACTGGATCTTCCGGCGTTCGGAATCGATATACTGGAAGAATTCGTCCAGTCCGTGGAAGTATTGGTTGCCGCGCCAGAGCAACTGCTTCTGGGCAGCGGTAAGTTCGTGAAAGGGGGTGTGGATCGGGAAGTCGAACTTCGAGGCGTTGTCGATGAGCTGCTGTTTCCAGCGGCGCATGGTTTCGCCGCGCCAGCAGGCGATGGCATCCTCGTAGATGGTCTTGCTCTTGTCGGGGATGACCAGATCCTCGTCGATGCCGATCACCTTGCCGTACCCCTCGCAGCGGGGGCACGCTCCGAGCGGGTTGTTGAAGCTGAAGAGGTGTTCGGTCGGAGGTTCGAACTCGATGCCGTCGGCCTCGAAGCGCGACGAGAACTCCCGCACACCGTCGTCGGTGACCGTCATGCAGACCCCGTTGCCGTAGGAGAAGGCCCGGGCCACGGAGTCGCGCAGCCGGGTCGGGATCTCCTCGTCGTTGCGCACGCGGAGCCGGTCGACGACCAGCAGCATTTCGTCGGCACGGGTTTCGGGGCCGATGCCGGGCAGCACCTCTTCGATGAGCTTTGTCTCGCCGTTCATGTAGACGCGCATGAATCCGTCGGAGAGCAGCAGCGTGAGCTTCTCGATGATGCCCTGCCCCTGGGTCAGGACGAGCGGTGCGGCAATGATGACGCGCTGATCCTCATGGGCGAGGAGGTATTCGGCCACGTCGTCCGTCGAGTAGCAGCGCACCTCCTGACCCGATACGGGCGAGAAGGTGTGTCCCACGCGGGCGAAGAGCAATTTGAGGTAGTCGTAGATTTCGGTCGTCGTGCCGACGGTCGAACGCGGGTTGCGCGTATTGACCTTCTGTTCGATGGCGATGGCCGGAGCGATGCCCTCGATGAGGTCGACATCCGGTTTGTTGATCTTGCCGAGGAACTGCCGGGCATAGGCCGAGAGGCTCTCGACATAGCGTCGCTGCCCTTCGGCGAAGATCGTGTCGAAGGCCAGCGTCGATTTGCCGGAGCCCGACAGTCCGGTGATGACGATCAGTTTCTCGTGCGGGATTTCCAGCGAGATGTTGCGCAGGTTATGGACCCGCGCACCCTTGATATATATGCAGTTTTCGTGTTTTTCCATATTGCTACGGTCCACTGTTTGGGCCCGTTTATGTCTGCTTTTTTTGTCGTTGCGGCAGTGAAGGCGCCTTTTCTTCCTCCGCACTTTACTCTCCTCGGCGTCGGCGTCTCTCCTTCCTTCTCTCTCTGCCCTCTCTCTGCCCTCTCTCTGTGCTCTCTCTACGCTCTCTGCCTCCTCTCTGCCCCCCCCCGGTTATTCCCGGAGCGAACCGCCGGCCTTGCGGAGCCGCTCCTCGAGCCGGTCGGCGAGACTTTCGCGGATCGAGAGCCGCATCGTACAGAGGTTGTCGAACTCCTGAGCTTCGATGCGGGGCTGCAACTCCTTGACCACGCGCATGATGTCGTTCATCGCCACATAGGGGAAATCGACCGTCACCGTGCGGTCGACCGTCCGTTCGACGATCCGGGCCGCCTCGATGGCTGCAGCGGCCGACTCCTTGTAGGCGGCGATCAGTCCCGGCACGCCGAGCTTCGTGCCGCCGAAGTAGCGGACCACCACCACCAGACAATCCGTCAGGTCGTTCGACAGCAACTGTCCGAGAATCGGTTTTCCGGCCGTTCCGGAGGGTTCGCCGTCGTCATTGGCGCGGAATGCCTCGCCGCGGGGACCGAGGCGCCAGGCGTAACAATGGTGTGTGGCGTCGAAGAATCGCTTGCGCAGGGCGTCGAGGCGTTCGCGGATCTCCTCCTCCGTGCGGACGGGATAGATCCACGCGAGGAATTTGCTGCTCCTCTCGCGGCAGGCGGCCTCGGCCTCCTCGGCCACGGTCCGGTAGAGATCGTCGGCCTGCATCGCCTACCGGACTTTGCGGAAGAGCCTCTCCCAGCGGATGTTCGACGGGAACTTTTTGTTGGCGTCGAGCGACAGCCAGACGAACGAGGCCTTTCCGACGATGTGGTCCTCCGGCACGAATCCCCAGAATCGCGAGTCGGCCGAATTGTGGCGGTTGTCGCCCATCATCCAGTAGTAGTCCATGGCGAAGGTGTACTCCGAGGCGGGGGCGCCGTCGATGCGGATCACGCTGTCGCGCACCTCGAGATCATGCCCCTCGTAGGCCTCGATGATGCGGCGGTACAGGGGCAGATTCTCCGTCGTGAGCTCCACCGTGGCCCCCTTCTTCGGGATCCAGATCGGGCCGTAGTTGTCCTGGCTCCAGCGGGCATCCTCCCACTGCGGGAAGACATCGGTCGAGGGGGTGTAGATGTACCGGCGCATGGAGATGACGTTGCTCGAGGCTTCGATCTTGCGGGCGGCTTCGTCGGTAAGCGACATGTAATAGGCTGCGCCGTTTCCGCTGTACTCCGTGATGCCGAGGTTGTCCAGCGCATACTGCGTGAAGGGGGCGTTGGTCTGTACGATGTAGGAGGTCTGCAGGCCGGGGATGGGCTCCTGGGCCGAGCCGTTGACATAGACCTGTCCGTCGCGGATCACGAGCGAATCGCCGGGCAGCGCCACACAGCGTTTGATGTAGTTTTCGCGTTTGTCGACCGGGCGGCTGATGACCGTGTACTTTTCGTTGAGGCGTTTGCGGCCCTCCTCCTTGCCGAACGACTCCTCGAAGCCGCGCAGCACGTCGTAGTAGGTCACCGACTGGTTTTCGAGCAGCACGGTGTCGCCGGCCGGGAAATTGAAGACCACCACGTCGTTGCGTCGGATGGGCTTGAGGCCCTTGAGGCGGTGATAGGGCCACTTGATCGCTTCGGAGAAGGACTTTTTGGTCTGCGAGAAGGGCATCGTGTGGTGGACGAACGGGAACGAGAGCGGCGTGTTGGGCATCTGGGGTCCGTAGGAGACCTTGCTCACGTAGAGGTAGTCACCCACCAGCAGCGACTTTTCCATCGACGAGGTGGGGATCACGTACATCTGGAAGATGAAGATGTGCACGAGCGAGGCGACCACCGTAGCGAAGATGATGGCATTGACCCACTCGTAGACGGTCTTGTAGAGTTTGTTTTTGCGGCACAGCTCGGCGTTGTGGCGCCAGACGTAGCGGTAGAAGAGTTTCGAGATGTAGAGGTCGTAGATGATCGGCAGACCGATGAGCAGCCAGAGGTTGCCGGTCCAGACGACGAACCAGAGGGTATAAAGCAGGGCGGCCAGTGTGAAGCCGACCCATTTGTTGCCGAAGAAAGCCTTGATTTTTTGCATCTTGTAGCGGTTGTTTCAACTATTTCAACAGGTCATCCATTCCGTATACGCCCCGTTTTCCGCAGAGGAATTCGGCGGCGACGACCGCACCCTGGGCCAGCGTACGGCGGTTTTTGATTTCGTGGCGCAGTTCGAGGATGTCGTCCTCCGACTCGTAGGTGACGGTGTGGATGCCCGGCACCATCCCCTCGCGTACCGAGCGGATTTCGATCCGGTCGGCGGGGGTATCCTCGCTGTGTTCCACGCGGTTGGTGGCGTGGGCGATTCCGGGGGCGAAATTCACCCATCCCCGTTTCGAGGGGAGGTTTTCGATGATCCCCTCGGCCAGCGTGATGGCCGTGCCGCTCGGGGCATCCTTTTTCTGGGTGTGGTGCACCTCCTCGATACGTACGTCGTAGCCGCCGCCGACGTGACCGACGAGTGCGGCCAGCTGGCGGTTGAGGCGGAACATGAGGTTGACGCCCAGACAGTAGTTCGAGGCGTAGAACATCGCTCCGCCGCGTTGACGGCACAGCTCCTGCAGTTCTTCCAGCCGGTCGGTCCAGCCCGTCGTGCCGCTCACCACGGCCACGCCGCACTCCAGACAGGTGCGGATGTTGTCATAGGCCGTGGCCGGGGTGGTGAATTCCAGCGCCACGTCGATCCCCTCCAGGTGTGCGGCATCCAGTTCGCCGGCATTGGCCTGATCGACGATCAGGCCGATTTCATGCCCCCGTTCGCGGAGGATGCGTTCTATTTCGCGGCCCATCTTGCCGTATCCGATGATTGCAGCCTTCATAGTGTTCACGTTCGAAAAATTCGGTTCCGACAAAGATACGAATAAATTTGTAAACTGAACGTCGCCGCCGGTGTTTATCGTATGCGGGGAATGCGTATCTTTGTAGCCAAAAAGATCCAGCGATGCGTTATTTCCTTGAACTCCGTTATCTGGGAGCCGCCTATTGCGGCTGGCAGCGGCAGCCCGACCAGCCGTCGGTTCAGCAGACCCTCGAGCGGGGGCTGACGACGCTACTGCGCGAAAAGATCGAGGTGACCGGGGCGGGTCGTACCGATACGGGGGTCAACGCCTCGTACTACGTGGCCCATTTCGACTGCATGAAGCCGGTTGCCGATCCGGCGCAGATCGTCTACAAACTGAACTTTCTGCTTCCGGGCGACATTTCGGTCTGGAGCCTGACGCCCGTGGCCGACGATGCCCATACGCGCTTCCACGCCCGCGAACGCGAGTACCGCTACTACATCGAACCGCACAAGAACCCCTTCACGCGCCATCTGACGTGGCAGTATTACGTGCCGCTGGACCTGGAGCGGATGAACCGTGCGGCGGCCCTGCTGCTCGAGTACGAGGATTTCACGTCGTTTGCCAAGCTCAATTCAAACAACCGGACCAACATCTGCCACGTTCGTCATGCGGCATGGACGGTCGACGAACGGGGCGTGCTGTGCTTTACGATTCGTGCGGACCGTTTCCTGCGCAACATGGTGCGATCGATCGTCGGGACGCTGGTCGACGTGGGACGCGGACGCTATACGCCCGAGGATTTCCGGGCGATTATTGAGAGCCGCGACCTGTCGCGATCGAGTGCCGGGGCACCGGCGCAGGGGCTCTTCCTGAGCGACGTGCGCTACCCGGCCGAGATCTTTACCTCCGGCCTGAAAAACCATTCATAGCGTCGATTGCGCCTCTTCCGAGGGTCGGAAAAGGATTGATGACAAGCGACCGGACTGCACAATGTGCGGTCCGGTCGCTTTTTTGTCGAAATCCGGGGGTCATCCCAGAATGGCATCGATGGCTGCGATGACCGAACCTCGGAAGCCTTCGCGTTCGAGTTCCGAGACCCCGACGATCGTCGTGCCGCCCGGCGAGCAGACGGCGTCCTTCATCGCCCCGGGATGCTCGCCCGTTTCGAGCTGGAGCTTGCCCGTGCCGACGATCATCTGGCTCACCATCCGGTAGGCGTCGGCCCGCGGAATGCCGTACTTGAGCGCCGCATCGGCCAGTGCCTCGATGAACATCGCCACGAAGGCCGGGCTGCATCCGCAGACGGTTCCCGCCACGCCCAGCAGCGACGTATCGACCGACAGTACCAGCCCCACGTGTGAGAAGAGCTCCTGCAGGGCGGCCAGCTGTTCGTCCGAGAGCGAGTGGCGGCGTTCGAACACCACGATGCCCTCGCACACCGCAACCGGCGTATTGGGACAGGTGCTCAGATGGGCCGTTCCGGGGGCGAGCATCTGTTCGTAATCGTCGAACGTCACGCCGGCGGCCACCGAAACAACCTCCTTTGTTTTCAGCAACTCCTTGATCGGCTGAACGACCTCTTCGACCTGATAGGGTTTCACGGCGATGATGATCACGTCGGCAAACGCGGCGACCTCGGCCGCCGTATCAAAGGCCCGGTAGCCATAGGGCTCCGTATTGCGTTGGAGTTTGGCCCGATCGCGGGCGCAGGCCCCGATCCGGTCGGCCTCGACGGCCTTGCCGCGCACCAGTCCGCGGGCCAGAGCCTGGGCCATGTTCCCGAATCCGATGAATCCGATTTTCATAAGCGTATCAAAAAACAGGTCGGTTGCTGCGCCGTGGATACGGCCGCGGCAACCGGGTTGAACAATCCGTTATTTCGCGTAGTCGCGTTCGCCGAAGATCGACGAGCCGACGCGCACCATCGTCGAGCCGCACTCGACGGCCAGCCGATAGTCGTGCGACATGCCCATCGAGAGGGTGTCGAACGCCTCGCCGAACTGCGGGCGCAGTGTCTCGAAGCAGTGGCGCAATGCCTCGAAGTCGTGACGGATGACCGCCTGGTCGTCCGTATTGGTGGCAATGCCCATCACGCCGCGCACGCGCAGGTTGGGCAGTCCGGCAAAGGGTGCTCCGGCCAGGTAGTCGCGCAGTTCGTCGAGATTCCAGCCCGTTTTGGTCTCCTCCTGCGCCACGTGGATTTCGAGCAGGATGTCGATCACGCGGTTGTATTTGGCCGCCTCCTTCTGAATGGCCTCGGCCAGCCGGGCGCTGTCCACCGACTGGATCATCGCCACGAACGGTGCGATGTATTTGATCTTGTTGGTCTGCAGGTGGCCGATCATGTGCCACTCGATATCCCGCGGCAGCGATTCATACTTCTCGCGCAACTCCTGCGGACGGCTTTCACCGAAGATCCGCTGGCCGGCGTCGTAGGCCTGGCGGATCATCTCCGCGGGGTGGGTTTTCGACACGGCGACGAGCGTCACCCCTGAAGGGAGGCTTTCGCGCACGCGTGTCAGTTGAGATACGATTTCCGACATGGTATTCCGAATTTGACGTAAAAGTACATAAAAATCCGTCTCGCCGGTTCGTTGCGGTCCGGAAATTCGCCGGGGTCCTCCTATCGTGCGAAGAAGATTCCCCGAACGGCAAACAGATCGGCATCCTCCAGAACGAGTGATCCCGTCGACCGCTCCGGATCGTAGATCCACACTTCGCGCCGGCCGTCGGTCTCGGTCAGCACACCGATGCGGACTTCGGGATCCTCTTCGCCGGCGACCGTGCACTGGGTCATCGACAACACGCGTCCCATGACCAGCAAATCGGTATCCTCGAGCTTCGGAGCCAGCTCCAGCGTCTCCGGATCGAGCGGTTGAAACCACGTCCAGTTGTTGTGCAGCGAGGCATAGCCGCCCACGCGTTCCATCTGTCCGGGGATGTCGGCCGAGGGGCGCCATGTCCAGTACGGGATCAGCACCTCGGATTCGACGGCCGGACCGAGCAGGGCCCGGGTGGCACCCGGCAACGGCAGAATGAGTGGCGAGAGCGTCCCGTCGTCGTTGCGCACCGTGAGCAGCAGTGCGTCGAAGGCGTATGCAAATGGTTGGCGGACAATCTGTTCGAGGGTCACCCCTTCGGGCAGCTGCCACGAATAGGGCGAGGCGCCTCCGCCGGAGAGGTAGAGCCTGTCGCCGCGTCCATAAAGGCCGACCACGGCCGTTTCGGAAGCCGCCCCCACGAGCAGACACCCGTCACCCAGCTCCTGCGTATGGCGCGTCATGAGGTCCAGCTCGACGAACCGGTCTCCCGACCATCCGCAGGCCATCCCCTGCCCGAAACTCCCGACAATCCCCTCCAGCGGCAAGGCGGAGATCAGCACCTCGTTGCGCATGTCGGCCGATCCGTACATCGGATAGCGTTCCACGAGGGTTCCGCCCGCCGGGGTTTCGGCCCACGTATGGAGCATCGTCTCATGCAGGAGGCCGTCGCCGGTGCGGATCGTACCCAGCGTCTGGAAGATTCCGCTTCGCCGAAGCTGTACGGTGACCGTTGCGGGCGGATAGTGGCCCGGGGCCAGGAAGGTGATCGACGAGGCCGTGCATGCCGTTACGATGCCCCGAACCCCCTTGGCCCAGCCCTCCGGGGCAAACTCCTCCGAGCCGTCGCTCCACGCGATCTCGAACCAGATCTCATCGCCGGATTCGAAGCCTTCGGCGCAGACCGTCACCTGGTCGCCCGGGGCATACTCCCGTTTGTCGGGCATCGTGACTCCGGCGACGAGCGGCTCGTCGGGGTGTTCCACCTTCAGACCGCACCCCCAAAACAGGGTGCTCAACAGCAAAAGTATCGTGATTCTGCGCAGGTTCATCCTCTGGATTGTTCTTGGCACGGGAACTGCGGCGATTCCGCCGCTTGTGTGTACCGTGAACAAAGGTAGCGTTTTGAGGCGGAAAATGCACGGTTTTCCGGCTTTTTTTCTAACTTTACGAGCATTTATGACGCAAAACCCGAAAAACATGAAAAAACTCCGATTGATGCTCGCAGCCTTCGCCGCCGTAGCCGGATACGGCGCGGTGTCGGCCTGCACCAACTTCATCGTCACGAAGGGGGCCTCGACCGACGGCTCGGTCATGGTGACCTACGCGGCCGATTCCCACGCCCTCTACGGCGCCCTGTACCACACCCCCGGCGGCAAACACAAGACCGGCGAGATGCTTCCCGTCTACGAATGGGACACGGGCCGCTACTTGTGTGATATCCCGCAGATCCGCCAGACGTGGTCCACCGTCGGCAACATGAACGAACACTCGCTCATCATCGGTGAGACAACCTATGGCGGCCGCGAGGAGCTGGTCGACACCACGGGCCGCATCGACTACGGTTCGCTGATCTACATCGCCCTGCAGCGCGCCCGCACGGCCCGCGAAGCCATCCGCGTGATTGCCGATCTGGCCAATACCTATGGGTATGCTTCGAGCGGCGAGTCGTTCTCGATCGCCGATCCGAACGAGGCCTGGATCATGGAACTCATCGGCAAGGGCTACAAGGACGACGGCAAGGGCGGAAATGCCCGCCGGGGCATCGTCTGGGTCGCCCGCCGCATCCCCGACGGCTATGTCTCGGGCCACGCCAACCAGGCCCGCATCACCACCTTCCCGAAGGATGACCCCGACAACTGCCTCTATGCCCCCGACGTGGTGGATTTCGCCCGCGAGATGGGTTACTTCGAGGGCGCGGACGAGGAGTTCAGCTTCGCCGACGCCTACTGCCCGGCCGATTTCGCCACCGTACGCGGCTGCGACGCCCGCGTGTGGGCCTTCTTCCGCACCGTGGCCGACGGCATGGACGAATATCAGGACTATGCCATGGGTTACGACCTCCAAAAGCGCATGCCGCTGTGGGTCAAGCCCCGCACGAAGGTCTCGCCCAAGCAGCTCTTCGACTGCATGCGCGACCACTACGAGGGTACGCCGATGGACATGACCACCGATCTGGGTGCCGGCGGCCACAACTGCCCCTATCGCTGGCGCCCGATGACGTTCGAGGTCGACGGCGTGGAGTATCTCAACGAACGCGCCACGGCCACGCAGCAGACCGGATTCTGGTTCGTCGGACAGGCCCGTGCGGACCGTCCGGCCGATACGGGCGTGCTCTGGTTCGGGGTCGACGACGCCGCCACGTCGTGTCTGACGCCGATCTTCTGCTCGGCACAGGAGGTTCCCGAGTGCTTTCGCGAGGGCAACGGCTCGATGCTCGAATATTCGCCTACGTCGGCCTTCTGGCTCTTCAACCGCACGACCAATTTCGCCTACATGCGCTATGACATGATCTCGGCCGACATCCGCAAGGTCACCGACCAGTGGGAAAATGCCCGTCTGGCCGAGATGGAGACCCTCCCGGCCCGCATTGGCAGGATGTCGCCGGCGGCCCGCCGCAACTACCTCACCGAGGTGAGCGTCTCGACGGCTCAGGAGCTGTTCGATCGCTGGCAGCGGCTGAACGGCTATCTGCTCGTAAAATACATGGACGGCAACGTCAAGAGCGAACATGGCGACGTGTTGTCGTTCCTCGACGGCGACGGCTCGGCGGCTCACTTCGTCGACAACGGAAACGGACGGCAGATTCCCGACAAGATCCAGTTCCCGGGTTACAACGAGAAGTGGAAACGCGCCGTGGCCGCCGATAACGGCGAGGTGCTGCGCGTACGCAAATAACCGATCTTGAATCTTATCCGAACAAAGATGAAATACGACATTCTGATCGTCGGCAGCGGCCCCGGCGGATATGTGGCCGCCATCCGGGCCGCGCAACTGGGCCGCAAGGTGGCCCTCGTGGAGCGGGCCGATGTAGGCGGCGTCTGCCTCAATTGGGGCTGCATCCCCACCAAGGCCCTGCTGAAAAGCGCCCAGGTCTACGGCTACTGCAGCCATGCCGAACAATACGGGCTGGAACTTGACGGTGCGGTCCGCCCGAATCTCGAAAAGATCGTGGCCCGTTCGCGTACGGTGGCCGAAACCATGTCGCGCGGCGTGCAGTTCCTGCTCAAGAAGAACGGGATCGATCTGATCGCCGGTTTCGGGCGTCTGGTCGCCCCCGGCAAGGTCGACGTCGACGGTACCGAGTATGAGGCCGACCACATCATTCTGGCTACCGGCGCCCGTCCGCGCGAGATGCCCTTCATGCCCGTCGATGGCGAACGCGTGATCACCTCGCGGCAGGCGCTGGCCATGACTCGACTGCCCGAGACGATGATCGTCGTCGGTTCGGGGGCCATCGGCAGCGAACTGGCCTGGTTCTACGCTGCGCTGGGCGTCAAGGTCACCGTCATCGAATACCTCCCGCGCATGATGCCGCTCGAGGACGAGGAGGTCTCGAAGGCCATGGAACGCGCCTTCCGCAAGATGCGTGCCGCGGTGCTCGTCGGAACGACCGTCAAACGCGTGAGCATCAACGCCGAAGGGCGTTGCGACGTGGAGATCGAAGGCAAGAAGGGGGCGGAGACCCTCTCGGCCGATGTCGTGCTGTCGGCCGTGGGTATTCAGCCCAACATCGAGGGAATCGGCCTCGAGGAGCTGGGCGTCGAGGTCGAACGCGGCAAGATCAAGGTCGATGCCTTCTACCGCACCAACGTCCCGGGCATCTATGCCATCGGTGATATCGTGCCGGGACCGGCTCTGGCTCACGTGGCCTCGGCCGAGGGTATCTGCTGCGTGGAGGCCATCTGCGGCCTCTCGCCCGAACCGGTTGATTACTCGACCATCCCGTCGTGCGTCTTCACACAGCCCGAGGTAGCCTCCGTGGGCCTGACCGAGCAGCAGGCCGTCGAACGCGGTCTGCAGGTCAAGATCGGCCGTTTCCCCTTCACGGCTTCGGGCAAGGCCACTGCTGCCGGTGATCGCGACGGCTTCGTGAAACTGATCTTCGACGAAGAGGATCGCCTGCTGGGGGCTCACCTGGTCGGCGCCTCCGTCACGGAGATGCTGGCCGAGCCGACTCTGGCCCGCCGGCTGGGCGCCACGGCCCACCAGATCGCCCGCACGATTCATGCTCATCCGACGATGAACGAAGGGGTGATGGAGGCGGCCGAGGCGGCTCTCGGCGCAGCCATTCATCTATAGGACGGGCGCAAGAAACTCGGGTCACGGAGGCGGGAGGATCCCGCGTTTTGGCCTTTGATGCGTTATTGACCGCACAACTCGTTTAAAACCAGCTCTCTCCTGCTGAAAAAAGAGACCGCCTTCCATGGAAGGCGGTCTCTTTTTCGGTCTCTTCGCATATCGGTCTTCGCGCAGGCTGCGAGCCGGCTAATTGTGGTTGAACCGCATTGGCTGTTTTCACCGTGACGATGCAACCGAATCCCGGAATCCGTGGATCCGTCACGATGTCGGGCTGTTGAGTCAGGGACTTGAATTGCTGCGAAACTTCCTGCCTCCTTCCAATCCGGTCTTGCCCTCTTGCTCTCTCCTCTCCTTTCTTGTCCTCTCGTCTCCTCACCACCCGGCCCCCGCCGGCTGACGGGGGATTATCTGACGCGCAGTGAGCGGCCGATGCGCAGAATGGTCGTCGACTTGATGCCGTTCAGACGGCAGATGTTCGATACGGTGGTTCCGTAGCGGCGGGCGATGGCGCCCAATGTATCGCCCGAACGGATCTTGTGGTAGCGCATGGCGGCCTTTTCGGCGGCCTCCTTCTTGTCCTGCTCCTCGTTGGCGATCTCATCCTCGAAGTCCTGTCCGGCATTGGAGTAGATGCTGAAGAAGGATTTCTTCAGCAGGAAGGTTTCGCGGCAGAGCATGCCGTTCTTGAAGTCGATCAGCCGTTCGGGGTCGAAGGCCTGACCGTAGTAGCGGGTTTCGAAATGGAGGTGCGGACCCGTCGAGCGGCCCGTCGAACCACCCTTTCCGATGATGTGTCCGGCCTCGACCCAGTCGCCGGGTTTCACGAGTCGTTCCGAGAGGTGGCCGTAGTAGGTTTCCAGCCCGTTGTCGTGGCGGATGATGACCAGATTGCCGTATCCGCGGACATACTGCGAGATGCGCACCCGTCCGCAGAAGGTTGCATAGACCGGTTCGCCCATCTTCAGCGGCAGGTCGACGCCCTGATGGCGGCGTCCGCGGCGGGGGCCGTACTTGCCGCGGGGATTCACCGCTCCGCGATAGGGATAGTGGTAGCTTTTCGTCGAATCGATCAGGTCGATGACCACCGACTGGGGCATGTTGGCGATGCTGACATCCTTATAGGGGAAAAGCGTAGTCGTATCCCAGTATTTTTCGAAGATCGTGCTGTCCTTGGCCACGGCGCGGTTGCGGACGTATTTCCAGGTGTTATTGCCGTAGAG
Organism: uncultured Alistipes sp.; assembly: GCA_944321185.1. Classification (GTDB taxonomy): domain Bacteria; phylum Bacteroidota; class Bacteroidia; order Bacteroidales; family Rikenellaceae; genus Alistipes. The sequence continues at coordinate 217,665 of CALUKH010000001.1, forward strand.
AATGACGTAGAGGGCATCGTTTCCGGAGTTGAGCGTGTCGATGACCGTCAGGCCGGCGGTATCGAACGTCGATTCGATCTCCTTACGGCGCAGGCGGAGCTGCAGGTTGGCCACCGAATCTTCGGCGGCCTGTTTGGGATCCACCGCAGCGGTGGCATCGGTCGTGCGTCCGGAGCGGGCTTCGAGGCGGGCCTGCATGTTGTCGAGCAGGGTCTGCAACGAATCGATGGCGATGCTCTGCACGTCGGAGAGACGGCGCAGCGAATCGGCTTCGGCCATCGCTTCGACGGTCTGTTCCTGGAGTTGGGCCCGTGTGGGACGGGGCGAACGGGCTTCGGCCGAGGCGGTCAATGCAACGACCGCAAGAGGCAGCAGGTATTTTTTCATCTTTCGTGTTTCGTTTTTAGGGGGTGTCGCCTGGTGCGGGACACCTGTATTGTATGGGAGGCCACCGTCGGATTCGTTCCGACAGCAGCCGGTTCGGGCCTTGGGGCTATTGCTTCTTCAGCAGCTCCTCGGCGGCTTCGAGAGCCTGGTAGAAATTCTCGCCGAAACGGCGGATGATCGGTTCGCGCAGGGCCTTGTAGACCGGAATTCCGAGCTTGGCACCGCATCGCCGGGCCGGTTCGCATACCGACCAGCGGTGGTAGTTCAGCCCGATGGTTCCGTTCGAGAAGCGCATCAGCCGGATCGGATAGAGGTGGCACGAGATCGGTTTGCGGAAGGTTGTCCTACCCTCCTGCCAGGCCTTTTCAATGGCGCATAACGTCACGCCGTTCTCCTGATAGGCGTAGGCGCACTGGGCATCGTTGACCAGCGGCGTGGTCAGATCGCCCTCTTCGTCGAGGACCATGAATCCCTGGCGTTCGACGGCATCGACGCCTTCGCCGGTCATGTAGCGGCGGTAGTTCGGGTATTCGCGGCGGAGGATCTCCACTTCGTCGGCCTCGAGCGGCGCCCCGGCATTGCCTTCGACGCAGCAGATGCCCTTGCACTGAGCCAGGTCGCACGCGAAGCATTCGCGCAGCAGATCGACACTTACGATCTTGTCATCGATTTCGATCATTTGCGGCAGGTATCGGCGATAATCAGGTCATACAGTTCTCCGAGCGACATGCCCATCTGACGGGCCTGTTTCGGGACGATGCTTCCGGCACTCATGCCCGGGATCGAGTTCAGTTCGATGAAGTAGGGCTTTCCCTCGGGGGTGACGATGAAGTCGACCCGCACGACGCCCGAGCAGCGGCACAGCCGGTAGGCATCGCGCGTCATGCGGTTCAGTTCGGCGCGCACCTCGTCCGGGATCGGGGCCGGGGTGATCTCCTCCGAACGTCCGGCCGTGTATTTGGCCTCGTAGTCGAAGAAGTCGTTCTTGGGGACGATCTCCGTGATGGGGAAGATGTACTCGTGCTCGCGCGTAACGAGGATTCCGCATCCCATTTCGCGCCCCGTGATGCACTCCTCGACGAGGATTTCGTCGCCCTGGGCGAAGGCCGCGTCGATGGCTGCGGGCAGCTCTTCGGCCGTGTGAACCTTCGTCACGCCGAACGACGAACCGTTGGCATTGGGCTTCACGAAGAGCGGCAGGCCCAGTTCGGCGACCATGGCGGCTGCATCATAGCTTTCGCCGCGGCGCAGGAAGCGTTCGCGGGCCAGGTTGACATGTCCGGCCAGCGTACGCTTGGTGGTGATCTTGTCGAACGTCACCACCGACGAGACCATCGAGCACGACGAATAGGGAATGCCCATCATGTCGAGATAGCCCTGCAGCCGACCGTCTTCGCCCGGCGTGCCGTGGATGAGGATCAGGGCGTAGTCGAAAATCTTGTGTTCGCCGTCGATCGTGATCGAGAAGTCGTTCTTGTCGACCTGCCATTGCCGGCCGTCGGGCGAGGTATGATGCCAGTCGCGGTGATGGAGGTCGATGACCGTGATGTCGTATTTCGAGTGATCGAGCGCCGCTTCGATCTGTGCGGCACTTTGCAGGGCGATCTCCCGTTCCGGGGAGTCGCCGCCCGCCAGGAGGGCGATCTTCAAGCGTGTCATTTTCAGGGATTGTATATGTCTTTGTATCGGAATTCGAAAATTTCCTGCACCATCTGTGCGAACTGCCGGGCCTCGACGTGTTCGGCATCGATGCGCAGCACGGCGTTGAAGTCGTTCAGAGCCGGCCCCCATTCGCTGAGACGGTAGTGAAGTTTACCGCGTTCGAGCAGCAGATCGATATCATCTGGATGTTCGGCGAGCTGTCCGGTGAGGGCCGCGATTCGGGTTGCGGGGCTCCAGAGCCCCTTTTTGCGGATATATTCGATGACCTTCGGGTCGAGCATCGTTGAGACATCCTCGCCGCGGGCGATGCGGTCGCGGATCTCGGTCGAGGCGATATCGAGCAGCGGCGCGCCGTCGAGCAGCGTGATGCGCCCCTCGAATCCCGAGACCGACTCTCCGCCGCGTCGCGGGTAGACGTAGACCGGATATTCGAGGATCCTGTCGTACTCCTTCCACCCGTCGAGGCGGGCGATCTGGTCGCTGCCCATCAGCACCGAGAGTTCCATCTGCGAGCCGAAGTTCTCTTGCAGATAGCGCAGCGTATCGATCGTGTAGGAGGGTTTCGGGAGCAGGAACTCCACCACCGAGGGCTTGATCCGTTCGGGGTATTTCGACCCCTGGCAGGCGATCTCGGCCATCTCGAATCGGTCGAGTTCGGGGGCCAGCTCCTCCTGCTGCTTGTAGGGGCTTTGGGGCGAGACGATCAGCGCCACCTCGTCGCAGAGCCCGGCATCCAGAACATATTCGGCCAGCGCCGTGTGGCCTTTATGGATCGGGTTGAACGACCCGAAATAGAGCATTTCGCGTTTCATGGGGCTAACGGGCAAAAAATTCGTCGAGAATCCGGCAGGCTTCGGCCACGGCTTCGTCCAGACGGTCGTTGACCACCACGTGGTCGAACTGGGGCGCCTTCGTCAGTTCGAACCGAGCCTTGGCCACGCGGCGTTCGATGGCTTCGGGGGCATCCGTGCCGCGCATGACGAGGCGTCGGCGCAGCTCCTCGACCGACGGCGGCATGATGAAGATCGAGCAGGCCGCCTCACCGAAGATTCCCTTGAGGTTGATGCCGCCCATCACGTCGACGTCGAAGACGATGACGTGTCCCTTGGCCCAGATGCGTTCCACTTCGCTGCGCAGCGTACCGTAGCAGGTACCCTTGTAGACCTCCTCCCACTCGACGAAACGCTCCTCGGCGACGGCCCGTGCGAACTCCTCCTGCGAGAGGAAGTAGTAGTCCACGCCGTTCTGCTCCTGACCGCGCGGGGCGCGGCTGGTGGCCGAGATCGAAAACTCCAACTGTGGATAGCGTGCGAGCAGCTCCTTGACGATCGTGGTCTTGCCCGAGCCGCTCGGCGCGGAAAATATGATGACTTTTCCCATTCTATATAATATAGGTATGTCCGTCGGTTGATCCGGACCGGTGGACCGTTTTCGGTCTGCGAACTTGCGGAAGCGGGCCGCGTTGTCTGCGTTGCACCCGCCCGGCAGCGGAATCTGAGGATCGCCCCGACGGCGTTGTTTTACAGGATGTTGAGGACCTGCTCCTTGATCTTCTCCAGTTCGTCCTTCATCTTCACGACGAGGATCTGGATGTTCGTTTCGTTGGCCTTCGAACCCATCGTATTGATTTCGCGGCCCATCTCCTGGGCGATGAATCCCAGTTTGCGGCCCACGCCCTCCTCCGAGGCGGCCACTTCGCGGAAGTAGCGGCAATGGTTCTGCAGGCGGACCTTCTCTTCGGTGATGTCGAGTTTCTCGAGGTAGAAGATCATCTCCTGTTCGAGGCGGTTGTGGTCGACCTCGACGGCGAGTTTCGAGAGGTTGTCCAGGATGCGGGCCTTGATGGTCTCGGTGCGGGCCTTCTCGAAGGGCACGACCTCGTTCTTGTATTGCTCGATCAGGTCGACGCGGCGCAGCAGGTCGGCGATGAGCGTGGCACCCTCCTGCGAGCGGAAGGCGTCGAGCTGCCGGGCTGCGGCCTCGACGGCCGAGAGCAGTGCCGCATGCTCCTCGTCGGAGATGGTTTCCGTTTCGGTCGAGACCACGTCGGGCAGGCGCATGAGCGTCTGCAGGGCGGCGGCATTCCATGCCTCACCGGAGCCTTCGAGACCGGCCGTGCGGGCCGCTTCGCGCAGCTGGGCGGCGTAGGCGGCGAAGACTTCGCGGTTGATGTGGGCCGAGGTCTCGACGACCTGGCTCTCGACCGAGACGAAGAGGTCGACCTTTCCGCGCTGGAGCAGCCGGGCGACGAGGTTTCGGATTTCGTATTCCGACTGTCGGTAGACGGCCGGGAGTTTCAATGCGAGATCCAACTGTTTGGAATTCAGGGATCGGATCTCGACGGTGATCTTCTTGTTCCGGATTACGGCTTCGCCTTTTCCGAAGCCGGTCATGGATTTAATCATAGGTCAGCATCGCTTAATTTCGGAAACAAAAGTAGTAAAAACAAATCAAAAAGGAGCGGGAAACCGTCCGGAGTGTAAAATTTATTTGGAAAACCTTGCAGATTCCGAGAATATTTTTTTTATATTTGTGTTAGAAAATTAACAGACCGAAATCAAATCTTCCAAATCTCATAACAAATCATTATGAAAAAGCACAATTTCAATGCGGGACCGTCCATTCTTGCGGACGAAGTGATCGAAAAAGCAGCCAAGGCCGTACTCGATTTCAACGGATCGGGACTTTCGATTCTTTCGATTTCGCACCGTACGAAGGATTTCGACGCCGTGATGGCAGAGGCCGACGCGCTTTTCCGTGAACTGCTCCACATTCCGGACAACTACAAGATCATCTACCTGGGCGGTGGCGCAAGTACCTATTTTTATGAGATTCCCGCCAACTTCCTGGGCAAGAAGGCCGGTTACGTCAATACGGGCGTCTGGTCGAAGAAGGCCATCAAGGAGGCCAAACGCTATGGCGAAGTGGAGGTTGTGGCCTCGTCCGAGGATCGCAACTTCACCTACATACCCAAGGGTTTCACCATCCCCGAGGATCTGGACTACCTGCACATTACCTCCAACAATACGATCTACGGTACGGAGTATCACGAGGATCTGACCTCGCCCGTGCCCCTGATCGCCGACATGTCGTCCGACATTCTGTCGCGTCCGGTCGACGTGTCGAAATATGCCATGATCTACGGCGGTGCGCAGAAGAATCTGGCTCCGGCCGGCGTGGCCTTCGGCATTATCCGCGAGGACATGCTCGACCGCATCGTGCGTGACCTGCCGACGATGATGAACTACCGTACGCACGTCGAGAACAACTCGATGTTCAATACGCCTCCCGTCTTCCCGATCTACGTGCTGATGGAGACGCTGCGCTGGCTGAAATCGATCGGCGGCGTTCCGGAGATCTACCGCCGCAACCAGGAGAAGGCTGCCCTGCTTTACGACGAGATCGATCGCAACCCGCTGTTCCGCGGTACGGTCGAGAAGGAGGACCGCTCGCTGATGAACATCTGCTTCGTCATGCAGGAGGGCTACGAGGAGCTGGCTCCCGAGTTCATGGAGTTCACCAAGAGCCGCGGCATCGTCGGCATCAAGGGCCATCGTCTGGTGGGCGGTTTCCGCGCATCGTGCTACAATGCCCTGCCGATCGAGAGCGTGCGCGTACTGGTGGAGTGCATGCAGGAGTTTGCGGCCAAACACGCCAAATGATCGCCTGAGATGCCTCTCGTAACGCGCGTCCCGGCCGGATACGACACCCTCACGGGCGAAGTGAAGGCCTGGGACTATAAGGAATTAATGAACGAAGAAATTTTGAAACCCATGAAAATACTGGTAGCAACGGAGAAACCTTTTGCCAAGAAGGCGGTCGACGGCATCCGCGAGATCGTCGAAAAGGCCGGTTATGAACTGGCGCTCCTCGAAAAATATACCGACAAGGGTCAGCTGCTGGAGGCCGTGGCCACGGCCGATGCGCTGATCGTGCGCAGCGACAAGGTGACTGCCGAGGTGATCGCCGCCGCCCCGAATCTGCGTATCGTCGTACGTGCCGGTGCCGGCTACGACAATGTCGACCTGGCAGCCGCTACGGAGCGTGGCATCGTGGTGATGAACACCCCGGGCCAGAACTCCAACGCCGTGGCCGAACTGGCCATCGCCATGATGATCTACATGGCCCGCAACCGCTTCACGCCGGGTACGGGCTCCGAAATCCAGGGCAAGACGCTCGGCATCCATGCCTACGGACACGTCGGCCGTCTGGTCGGTCGCAAGGGCAAGGCGCTGGGTATGAACGTCGTGGCCTACGATCCGTTCATCAGCGATCCGGAGGTCTTTGCTGCCGACGGGGTCGAGCAGGTTGCGTCGGTTGAGGAGCTCTACAAACGCGCCGACTACCTTTCGCTGCACATTCCGGCCACGAACGAGACGCGCGGCTCGATCGGCTACAAGTTGCTGATGTCGATGCCCAAGGGTGCCACGCTGGTCAATACCGCCCGCAAGGAGGTGATCGACGAGGCCGGGCTGATGCAGGCGCTCACCGAACGTGAAGACCTGAAGTACATCACCGACATTGCCGCCGGCAACCAGGCCGAACTGGACGAGAAATTCGGCAAACGGGTCTTCGCCACGGCCAAGAAGATGGGTGCCGAGACGGCCGAGGCCAACATCAATGCCGGACTGGCCGCTGCGAACCAGATTGTCGATTTCCTGAAGAACGGCAATCGGAAGTTCCAGGTCAACAAATAGAAAAACCGAAGCGTGAAAGAGGCGGGTGCGACATGAACGGACCCGCCTTTTTTACCTCAAAACAACCGACAACCTGAAACAATAACCGAACAATCAAGAATTTATGGTACGAATCAAACCGTTCCGGGCGGTGCGTCCGCCCAAGGAGCATGCGGCCGAGGTGGCATCGCGTCCGTACGACGTGCTGAACTCGGCCGAGGCGAAGTCCGAAGCCACGGAACGCTCGCTGCTTCACATCATTAAACCCGAAATCGACTTCGAACCCATTGCCGACGAACATTCGCAGGAGGTCTACGACAAGGCCGTGGAGAATTTCCGCGAGTGGCAGAAGAAGGGCTGGCTGCAGCAGGACCCCGAGGAGTATTACTATATCTATGCCCAGACGATGGAGGGCCGCACGCAATACGGACTGGCCATGTGCTGCCACTTCGAGGATTACCTCTCGGGGGCAATCAAGAAGCATGAGCTGACGCGCCCTGACAAGGAGGAGGACCGCATGATCCACGTGCGCAATCAGCAGGCCAATATCGAGCCGGTCTTCTTCGCCTACCCCGACAATGCGGAGATCGATGCCATCGTTTCGGACGTGGTCACGCACAACGCGCCGGAGTATGACTTCACGGCGGCCGACGGATTCGGCCACAAACTGTGGGTGATCCGCGACCGCAAGACCAACGACCGCATCACGGAGATCTTTGCCGGGATTCCGGCTCTCTACGTGGCTGACGGTCATCACCGTACGGCGGCTGCGGCACGTGTGGGCGCCGAGTGCCGGGCCAAGAACCCCAACCATACGGGCAATGAGGAGTACTGCTACTTCCTGGCGGTGACGTTCCCGGCCAGCCAGCTGCGGATCATCGATTACAACCGCGTGGTGAAGGATCTGAACGGCCTGACGCCTGAACAGCTCGTCGAGAAACTCAAGGAGTCGTTCGAGGTCGAGGACAAGGGAACGGAGGAGTACCGTCCGACGGGACTGCACAACTTCTCGATGTACCTCGAGGGCCACTGGTGGAGCCTGACGGCCAAACCGGGTACCTATGACGACAATGATCCGATCGGTGTGCTGGACGTGACGGTGCTGTCAAATCTGGTTTTGGACAAGATTTTGGGAATCAAGGATCTGCGGACGTCGAAACGGATCGATTTCGTGGGCGGAATCCGCGGTCTGGGCGAACTGAAGCGTCGCGTCGACAGCGGCGAGATGAAGGTGGCCTTTGCGCTCTACCCCGTCTCGATGCAGCAGCTGATCAACATCGCCGACACGGGCAACATCATGCCGCCGAAGACCACGTGGTTCGAGCCGAAGCTGCGTTCGGGCGTGGTGATCCACTCGTTTGCCGAGGAAAAGAAATAGCCGCGTCCGATGTGCAACCCGGCCGATTGACGGACGATCCGACCTGCGGGCCGGATCGTCCCTGTTTTTGTGCGGGGCCGAGCTTTTTTCGCCCGAAAAGATGAATTTCCCGGAATAAAAACGTATCTTTGAATGAACTCAATAAACTTTAAAACTTCGGGCTTATGAAATGGTTTCTCAAATGCATCCGTAACTACGTGAATTTTTCGGGACGCGCCCGCCGCAGGGAGTATTGGAATTTTGTCCTCTTTTCGGCCCTGCTTATGATCGTGGCATTTATTCTCGATTGGATCTGCTTCGGTCAGTACTACGGTTTCTTCTACGGATTGTCGGGATTGTTCCTCTTTCTGCCCAACCTGGCTGTCATGGCCCGCCGTCTGCACGACACGGGGCGTAGTGCCAAGGTTCTCATTTGGTATTATGTGCTGGGGCTGGTTTGGACAATCGCGTTGGTGATCTCAGGGCTGGCTACCGTTATGGGCGGAGCGGCCGCATCGACGGGTTTCCTGGTGCTGCTCATCGCCGGATCGGTGGCCTTTCTGGTCTGGGGCATCTTCTTCCTGGTCTGGTTCTGCACGGCGGGAACCGTGGGCGAAAACCAGTATGGCCCCGATCCCAAACAAAATGAAGAATTTTAACGACAATCGGAGCAAAAAATTTTAGCTCCGATTTTTTTGTCTTTGACGGAATTAACCCCCGCAAAGCCAAAAATTTTATCACGTTCAGGCGATATTTTATAACGAAAATAAAACCGTACACAGAAAAATTTGTATATTTGTAAGCAACTTAACAATACAATTGGCGTATGGCTAAAATCAAAGGAACAATCGTCGTTGACAGAGAACGCTGTAAGGGATGTGGCGTGTGTGCCTCGGTGTGCCCGTGCAATGTCCTGGCCCTGTCGGCGGAGGTGAACAGTAAAGGCTATCCGGTGATGAAGATGGCAAATCCCGATGCCTGCACGGGCTGTGCATCGTGTGCGGTGATTTGCCCCGACAGCGTCATCACGGTTTATCGTCAAAAATTCGAATAAGCGATGGCAGAGAAGGAAGTAAAACTGATGAAAGGCAACGAAGTGATCGCTCATGCGGCGATTCGCTACGGTTGCGACGGATATTTCGGCTACCCGATCACCCCGCAGTCGGAGGTGATGGAGACGCTCATGGAACTCAAACCCTGGGAGACGACCGGCATGGTGGTCCTGCAGGCCGAATCGGAGGTTTCGTCGATCAACATGGTCTACGGAGGCGCCGCGACCGGCAAACGGGTTATGACCTCGTCGTCGAGCCCCGGTATCAGCCTCATGTCCGAGGGGCTGAGCTATCTGGCAGGTGCGGAGCTCCCCTGCCTGGTGATCAACTGCCAGCGCGGCGGCCCGGGTCTGGGTACGATCCAGCCTTCGCAGGGCGACTATTTCCAGGCCGTGAAGGGCGGCGGCCACGGTGACTATCACCTGATCGTCTTCGCACCGAACTCCGTGCAGGAGATGCACGACCACGTGGCCGAGGCTTTCGACCTGGCCTTCAAGTACCGCAATCCGGCCATGATTCTGGCCGACGGTGCCATCGGTCAGATGATGGAGAAGGTCGTCCTGGCTCCGCAGCGTCCGCGCCGTACCGACGAGCAGATCAAGGCCGAGTGCCGCTCGTGGGCCGCTTACGGCAAACCGGCCGACCGCAAGCGCAATATTGTCACGTCGCTCGAACTGCAGTCCGAAAAGATGGAGGTCATCAACAAACGGCTGCAGGACAAATACAAGGCGCTGGAGGAGAACGAGGTCCGTTACGAGGCGATCGAATGCGACGACGCGGAGTACGTGATCGTAGCCTTCGGTTCGTCGGCGCGCATCTGCTCGGCGACGGTCGAGATGGCTCGTGCCCAGGGTCTGAAGGTCGGCCTGCTGCGCCCGATCACGCTCTACCCGTTCCCCACCAAACAGCTGGCCGAACTGGCCGCACGCGGCGTGAAGGGCTTCCTGTCGGCGGAGCTCAACGCCGGACAGATGGTCGAAGACGTGCGTCTGGCCGTCAACGGCAAGGCTCCCGTGGAGCACTACGGACGTCAGGGCGGCATGATGTTCACCCCGGACGAGGTGCTGGATGCCCTGAAGGAAAAACTGATTAAAAAGTAGAAACGATGGCAGAGGTTGAAATCAAACAGGAGAATCTGGTTTACACCAAACCGAAACTCATCACCGATAATGTCATGCACTATTGCCCGGGCTGCAGCCACGGTACGGTGCATAAGCTCGTCGCCGAAGTGATCGACGAGATGGGCCTCGCGGACCGTACGGTGGGCATTTCGCCCGTCGGCTGCTCGGTCTTCGCCTACAATTACATCGACATCGACTGGATCGAGGCGGCTCACGGACGTGCGCTGGCCATCGCTTCGGCCGTGAAACGGCTCTGGCCCAACAACATGGTCTTCACCTACCAGGGCGACGGCGACCTGTCGGCCATCGGTACGGCGGAGTCGATCCACGCAGCTGCGCGCGGTGAGAATGTGGTGGCGATCTATATCAACAACGCCATCTACGGCATGACGGGCGGACAGATGGCCCCGACGACGCTGCTCGGCATGAAGACGGCAACGACTCCCTATGGGCGTGATCCGCGGCTGAACGGCTATCCGTACAAGATCGCCGAGATGATGGCCCACCTGGACGGTGCGACCTACATCACGCGTCAGAGCGTCCATACGGCGGCCAACGTGCGCAAGTGCAAGCGTGCAATCCGCAAGGCGTTCGAGAATGCGATGGCCGGGAACGGCTTCTCGCTGGTGGAGGTCGTTGCGACCTGCAACAGCGGTTGGAAACTCTCGCCGGTGGCCTCGAACCGCTGGCTGGAGGAGAACATGTTGCCCTACTATCCGCTGGGCGATATCAAGGATGTAAAAAAGGAGGAGTAGACGATGAAAGAGACATTGATCATAGCAGGATTCGGAGGACAGGGTGTCCTTTCGATGGGCAAGATTCTGGCCTATTCGGGCGTGATGCAAGGCTTCGAGGTCACGTGGATGCCCTCCTACGGCCCGGAGATGCGTGGCGGTACGGCCAACGTGACGGTGATTCTTTCCGACAAGAAGATCTCCTCGCCCATTGCACACGAATATGATACGGCAATTATTCTGAACCAGCAGTCGATGGAGAAGTTCGAACCGCTGGTCAAGAAGGGCGGCGTGCTGATCTACGATACGAACGGCATTTCGCGTCATCCGGTTCGCACGGATATTTCGGTCTATGCGATCGATGCCACGGCCGAATGTGCGAAGATGGGCCAGGCCAAGTTGTTCAATACGATGATTCTGGGTGGATATCTGAAAGTTTGCCCGGTGGTCGAGATGGATAACGTGATGGTCGGCCTGAAGAAATCGCTTCCGGAGCGAGCGTGGAAGATGCTTCCGCAGAACGAGGAGGCCATCCGTCACGGCGGCGAGATCATCCGCAAGATTCGATAATGCCCCACGGGGAAGGGGGGGGCCGTCATCTCCTCCTACGAAAAAGAGATTCTCCTGTAGGAGAATCTCTTTTTTTTGTGGGTTTTGTTTCAAGACTTCGGATTCGGGTCTTTGCAGCGGGCTTACATGCTCTCACCCTCTTCGCCGCGGGATTCCTCCTTTCCCGATTTTTGCAGCAGGCTTCCTGCCTCTCTCGTTCGTGGCAGTCCTTCCCTGTCATTCTCTTTTTTGCGGCAGGCTCCCCTGCCTTTCCCTTTTTCGCGGCGGGCTTACCCCCCCCCTCTCTCTTGCGGCCGGGCCTATTTTTCGAATCGGAACTGCAATACGTCGCGCCAGCCGAGAAGAAGATCATGCACCGGGAGACGCTTTTTGCCGGCAATCTGCAACTCTTCGAGGCGGATCCAGCCGTCGGCACACGCCACGCGGATAAAATTTCGTCCGTCGCTTTCGATTGTTCCGCAGGTGATCCCCGGATGGTCCGCAGCCTCGAATCTGGCCGCGAAGATCTTGGCCGTCAGAGCCTCTTCGTCCGAATCCTCGCGGTACATCGCGGTCCAGGCGGCCGGATAGGGCGACAATCCGCGGATGAAATCGATGATGCGTTTGCCTGGCTTCGACCAGTCGATGCGGCAATCCTCCTTGAAGATCTTCGGTGCCGGGTGCAACGTCGTCTCGTCAATCCCCTGCTGTTCGATCGGTTGAATCTCTCCGGCGGCGATCCGTTCGACGGTCTCCAGCACCAGTCCGGTTCCGATCTTCATCAGCCGGTCGTACATCGTGCCGATCGTATCCTCCGGATGAATCGGTTCGCGGATCTGTCCGATAATGGCCCCCTTGTCGATTTCGTGGTTCAGCAGGAAGGTCGTGACACCGGTTTCGGTCTCGCCGTTGATGATGGCCCAGTTGATCGGCGCGGCGCCCCGGTATTGGGGCAGCAGCGAGGCGTGGAGGTTGAAGGTTCCCAGACGGGGCATGGCCCAGACGACCTCGGGCAGCATGCGGAAGGCGATGACAATCCCCAGATCGGGCTGCAAGGCCCGCATGGCCTCGACGAACTCCGGATCACGCAACTTGACGGGCTGCAAGATGGGCAACCCCAGTTCACGCGCAGCGATCTTCACGTCGCTTTCGTGCAGCCGCTGCCCGCGTCCGGCGGGTTTGTCGGGCGTGGTGACGACCCCCACGACGTTGTAGCCGCCGGCGACCAGTGCCCGCAGCGAAGGTACGGCAAACTCGGGCGTACCCATGAAGACAATGCGCAACTCCTTGCCGCTCATACTCTACTTGGTTTTCAGACCCAGCGTGTGGTGCATGCGCTCCTGCTTGGTCTCCAGATAGTGTTCGTTGTAGGGGTTCGGGGCAATGACGATCGGAACGATCTCGTCGATGCAGAGACCGTAGCCCTCCAGACCGGCCCGTTTGAGCGGGTTGTTGGTCATCAGCCGCATGTGGCGGATTCCCAGTTCGCGGATGATGCTGGCGCCGACGCCGTAGTCGCGTTCATCGGCCTTGAATCCCAGCTTGAGGTTGGCGTCGACCGTATCGAAGCCCTCGTCCTGGAGTTTGTAAGCGTGGATCTTGTTGCACAGACCGATGCCGCGCCCCTCCTGGTTGAGGTAGATGATGGCGCCCTTGCCCTCCTTTTCGATCATCTGCATGGCGCGGTGAAGCTGTTCGCCGCAGTCGCAGCGGTACGACCCGAAGATGTCGCCCGTAGCGCACGACGAGTGTACGCGCACCAGCACGGGTTCATCCTCGGTCCATTCGCCCTTGGTCAGTGCGACATGCTCCACGCCGTTGGATTTCTGGCGGAAGGGCGTGATCTTGAAGTCGCCCCAGGCCGTGGGCAGCGGTACGGTGACGCCGCGTTCGATGATCGACTCCTGCTTGAGCCGGTAGGCGATCAGCGAGGCGATGGAGATGATCTTCAGCCCGAACTTTTTGGCTTTCTCCTGCAGTTGGGGCATGCGGGCCATCGTGCCGTCCTCGTTCATGATCTCGATCAGGGCGCCGGCGGGCTGCAGCCCGGCCAGACGGGCCAGATCGACCGCCGCTTCGGTGTGTCCCGGACGGCGCAGGACGCCCTTCTCGCGGGCGCGCAGTGGGTTGATGTGTCCCGGACGGCCCAGATCGGTGGGTTTGGTGGCGGGGGCGGCCAGCGCACGGATCGTGGCGGCGCGGTCGTGAATCGAGACGCCCGTCGTGCAGTCGTGGCCCAGCAGGTCGACCGTCACGGTGAAGGGCGTACCCAGCAGCGAGGTGTTGTTCTCCTCCATCATGTTGAGGCCCAGCTCCTCGCAGCGTTTTTCCGAGAGCGGTGCGCAGAGCACGCCGCGTCCCTCCTTGAGCATGAAGTTGACGATTTCGGGGGTGATTTTCTCCGCAGCGATGATGAAATCGCCTTCGTTTTCGCGGTCTTCGTCATCGACGACGATGACGATTTTTCCGTTGCGGAAGTCATCGATGACCTCCTCCACACTGTTCAGTATCGTCTCTTTAGCCATTTCGTTTATTGCGTTTTTTGAATTTTATCATGTTCATGAATTTTCCGGTCCAGGGTCCCAGCCAGCTCTCCAACTTCTCCTTCAGGGCCTTGAACTTACCGGCATACCAGTCGGTGTCGAGCAGAGCGGAGTCGTTGGTGGCCTTGTAGGTGAGGTAGATGGCGATGGGCGTCAGGATGAACGTGGAGATCCACATGCCGTAGATGGCATCCCACGTGCCCTCCTTGGCCATCTTTTCGCCCGTGAGGCTGATGACATAGTAGATCACGAAGAAGATCACCGACACGACCACCGGAAGACCCAGACCGCCGCGGCGGATGATGGCGCCGAGCGGGGCGCCGATCAGGAAGAAGATCAGGATCGACACCGGCAGCGAGATCTTGCGATGCCACTCGATCTTCGACCGGTATAGCTGGTTGAGGGCCTCCTTGGCCGTCGATTCGTCGAAGGCGAACATGTTGCGGGAGTTTTTGGCCAGCGTGCGGGCCAGGTCCCAGATCTTCTCCTTGTCGCGGGTCGAGAGCCCCGGAATGGAGTCCGTGGCGAGCAGATCGCGGTAATGCGTCTTGTCGACCTTGAGGCTGTCGGGCACGGGCAGCACCGTGTTGTCGCGCACGAAGATCTGCTCCTTCAGCAGTGGTTCGTAGGAGGTTGTCGTGGCGTTGTTGACGCGGATTTCGAGCGAATCGATATCGTGCTGCAATTCGTGGATGTTCTTGGTCTGGGCGTTGGAGAACATGTCGGCATCGGAGCGTCCCATGGCGAAACCGTCCATGGGGATGACCTGTTTCTGGAGGTCGAACGTATGGTGGCGCAGGGCGCTCTTGGTGAACCACTGACTGTTTCGGGTCTGCTCGTAGGTCTGACCGTGATAGAGCGTGACGAGCAGGTATTTCTTGTCGTCCGAGAGGCGGATGTAGCCCGAATCGGCGACGATGGTGTTCATGTTGCCGTTGGCGGCGCGGTTGTCGTAGATCAGCACGTCGGTCAGCAGATGGGTTTCGGGATCCTGGTGGCTCACGCGGATCGACATGTTGTCGATGCCGTTGAAGAAGAGTCCGTCCTGGAATTCGAGGGTTTGTTTCTGCTGGCGGATGTCGTAGATGATGCTGAACATCTTCTTGTTGGAGTACGGCACCAGGTTGTTCGAGATGAAGAAGCTGCCCACGGCGACGATGCTCACCACGATGATCAGCGGTTTGGTGATCTGGACCAGTGACATGCCGGCGGACTTCATGGCCAGCAGTTCGTAGTTTTCGCCCAGGTTGCCCATGGTCATGATGGCGGCCAGCAGCATCGAGAGGGGCAGCCCCATGGGGATCATGTTGGCCATGGCGTAGGACATCAGTTCGATGATGATTCCGGCGCTGAGGCCCTTGCCGACCAGCTCGTCGATGTAACGCCATACGAAGTTCATCATCAGCACGAACATGACGATGAAGAACGTGAGGACCATGGGGCCCAGATAGGCTTTCAGGACGAGTTTATGAATGGTCTTCATGCGCGTGAAGCGGTTTTTTCGAGGACAAAGATACGAGTTTTACCAATACGAGCGCAAGGGTGAGCGTAAATATTATGGCGGCGCCGGGCGGGACTTCGAGGTGGTAGCTGATGATCAGTCCGGTGATGTTTCCGAGGACGGCGACGATCGGGGCCGTGAGGGCGATGGTGCGGTAGGACCGGGCCAGCGTGTTGACGATCACGACGGGCATCGTCAGCAGCGAGATGAGCAGCACGATACCCATGATGCGGATCGAGAGGACGATGGTCGTGGCCACCAGCGCGGCCATGACGTAGGAGATCACGCGTGTGGGGATGTTGCGTGAGCGGGCGAATTCGCGGTCGAAGGCGACGTACATGACGGGGCGGAGCCAGAGCAGGGCTCCGATGAGGGTCACGGCGGTCAGCAGGGTCAGGGCAGCGACGTCGCCGTCCGTCACGGTGATGATGCTGCCGAAGAGATAGGCGGCCAGATCGCCCGACGTGTACCCCGAGCGGAGACTCAT
This sequence comes from uncultured Alistipes sp., assembly GCA_944321185.1. Taxonomy (GTDB): domain Bacteria; phylum Bacteroidota; class Bacteroidia; order Bacteroidales; family Rikenellaceae; genus Alistipes. The sequence continues at coordinate 233,734 of CALUKH010000001.1, forward strand.
GAACAGGGCGCCGACGGCCATGCCGATGGACCAGATGATTCCGATGGCGGAGTCTTCGCGGATTCGGCCGCGGCTGCCGGCCCATTCGATGCCCAGCGATGAGAGGATGGCGAAGATCAGGGCGCCGACGATGGGGTTTGCGCCGGCCCAGAAGGCGATTCCGAGACCTCCGAACGAGGCGTGAGTGATGCCTCCGGCGAGGAATACCATGCGGCGACAAACGACGTATGTTCCTATCAATCCGCATGTTATGCCCGACAGAATGCAGGCTGTGAGTGCGTTCGAGAGGTAGCCGTATTGAAAGACGTCGCTGAAAAACTCCATGCTTTATTGGTATAAGCGTGCAAATTTACGCTTTTTTATCGGAAAAGCCTCCTTGTTTCGGACAGATTTCGTAATTTCGTGCCGTAAAATTTCGGAATTCATGCAACCTCGAAGAGTCAATTTTCATACGTTGGGCTGCAAGCTCAACTTTTCGGAGACGTCGACGCTGGCCCGCGAATTCGAGCGGGGGGGATTCGTGCGGGTATCGCCGGATGCCGAGGCGGACATCTGTGTCATCAACAGCTGTTCGGTGACGGAGCATGCCGACAAGAAGTGCCGCAATCTGATCCGCAAACTCCACCGTCGCAACCCCGAGGCGATCATCGCCGTGACGGGATGTTACGCGCAGCTCAAACCCGATGAAATAGCCGCAATAGACGGTGTTGATATTGTGCTGAGCAACAATGATAAGGGTGATTTATATAAACGGGTGGTTGAGCTTTTGGGCAAGGGTCATGCACAGGTCTACAGCTGCGATACCGATTCGCTGACGTCGTTCTTTGCGGCCTTCTCGAGCGGCGATCGTACGCGGGCTTTTCTCAAGGTGCAGGACGGTTGCGACTACTGCTGCTCCTATTGTACGATTCACTATGCACGCGGTTCGAGCCGCAATATGCCCATCGCCGATCTGGTGGCCGAAGCGCGTGAGATTGCCACGGGCGGCCAGCGCGAGATCGTCCTCACGGGGGTCAATACGGGTGATTTCGGCCGTTCGACGGGCGAGCGTTTCATCGATCTGCTGCGGGCGCTGGTCGAGGTCGATGGAATCGATCGATTCCGCATTTCGTCGATCGAGCCCAATCTGCTAACGGATGAAATCATAGAGTTTTGCGCCTCGTCACCTAAAATGATGCATCACTTCCATGTCCCGCTCCAGAGCGGTTCGGACCGCATCCTGGGACTGATGCGTCGCCGCTATACCACGGCCCGCTATGCCGACCGCATCGCCTCGGTGCGACGTCTGATGCCCGATGCCTTTATCGGCATTGACGTCATCGTCGGATTCCCCGGCGAAACGGAGACCGATTTCCGGGCGACGTACGATTTCCTGGCCGATTTGAAGCCCGCCTTCCTGCACGTCTTTCCCTTCTCGGAGCGTCCCGGCACGCCGGCCGTCGATCTGCCCGGAAAGGTGCAGTCGTCGGTGGCCACGCAGCGTGTGGCTGAACTCGAAGCGCTCTGCGAACGGCTTCACGGCGAATTCTGCGCCCGGGCTGTCGGTACCGAAGATACGGTCCTCTTTGAGAGCACGCGCCGCGGCGGCATGATGTTCGGATTCACGGGTAACTACCGCCGTGTGAAGGCCCCCTACGACCCGGCGAAGGTCAATACGATCTGCCGCGTGGCCCTCGGTGAGATGGATGCGGCACACGATCTGACGGGACGGATCCTCCCCGATGCGGAGTGAGGTGCCGGCCCTGCGGGCAAAAACCGGACGAGAGTTTGGCTTTTGCGCCCGATTTTCGTATATTTGCCGAATAAGTAAATCGAGAAGTTTATGACGGGTTTGCGTAAACGGGTGACGGTCGGATTCTTAAGCATCGTCTGCCTGCTGTTTTTTTCCGGAATGGTCTCGCTGCTCGAATTGAGTCATTTGAGCCGTGATACGGGCGAAATCCTCAAGGCCAATGCGCGTAACATCGAGCTGGCCAAGGAGATGCTCGACGCCGCTCACGAACAGAACATGGCCCTGATCCGACTGTCGGTCTTCGGCGACCGGTCGCGCGACAGCGTCTGCCGCGCCTGCATGGACCGTCTCGAAAACACGCTGCTCGTGGCGCAGAACGAGGCTGTCGACAAATCGTTCCTCGATTCGCTGGCCTTCGCCACGACCGAACTCCGCATCGTGACGGACAATTACCTGGCCTACGGCGATCTGCGCAGCGGCGATTCGCTGGCTGTCAGCAAGAACCGTCCCGCCGGGATGCCCGACTCGCTGGGTATCAAGTGGTACAACGACGAGTACGAAGCCCTGTACGGACGTCTGACCGCCGCCATCAAGAACTACATGACCTCGACACAGAGCTCGCTGGCTCCGCGCGCCGAGCAGATGAAGAAAAATGCCTACCGGGCCGTAACCCCGGTGCTGATCTCCGTGGCGGTGATGATCGCCATCGTGCTGATGCTCTTCTACTTCATGTCGCTCTACTGCATCACGCCCATCGAACGCATGAACAAAAGTCTCGGCGATTGGCTCGCCTTCCGCATCCCCTTTACGGTGAAGGGTGATCTGAAGGACGAGGTCCTCGAACTCAAGGAGCGCATCGAGGCGGTCATCAACCAGTCGAAACAACCCAAAGCCTGAAGCGATGCGCGTCGAAGTGGTTTTGCGATATGTCGGTGTCGTGATGCTGTTCATCGCGATGTTCATGCTGCTCTCGGCAGGGATCTCCTATGTGAGCGGCGTGGATTCGGCGTTCTATCCCCTGCTGCTCTCGTCGCTGCTGACGGCTCTGCTGGGAGCTTTTCCGTTGATTTTCGTCGGGCCCTGCGAGCAGATTACCAACAAGGAGGGGTTCTGCATCGTCGTCGGGGCGTGGCTTGTGGCCTGCGTGGTGTCGATGTTCCCCTATCTGATCTGGGGCGGCGAGTTTACGCTGGTCAATGCCTGGTTCGAAAGCGTCTCGGGCCTCACGACCACCGGTTCGACCATCCTGAACGACGTCGAAGGGTTGCCCCGCGGTCTGCAGTTCTGGCGTTTTGCCACCACGTGGATCGGCGGTATGGGTGTGGTGATGTTCGCGCTGGTGATCCTCCCCTCGATGGGTCGCAGCAAGATGATGCTCTCGAACGTCGAACTCTCGTCGATGGCCCGCGACAACTACCGCTACCGTTCGCAGATCATTGTCCAGATCCTGCTGGTGGTCTACGTCGGACTGACCGTCGTGTCGACCCTGCTGCTGAAGATGGCGGGCATGAACTGGTTCGATGCGCTGTGCCATGCCATGTCGGCCTGCGCCACGAGCGGCTTCTCGACCAAGAATGCCAGCGTGGCCTACTTCAACAGCCCGGCCATCGATACGATCCTGATTCTGACGATGGTGACGGCCGGTATCCATTTCGGCGTGATTTATGCCACGGTCACCGGTAAACGCAACAACCTCTTCCGTTCGGAGGTGACGCGCTGGTATCTGGGCTCGCTGCTCGCGGGCGGACTGCTCATCGCCGTGAGCATCTATGCCGCAGACCTCTACCCTACGTTCTGGGCCGCATTCCGCCACGGCATGTTCCAGTTCGTGTCGTTGGTCACCACGACGGGATTCGCCACGGCCGATTCCAATACCTGGACGCCGTTTGCGGTCATTCTGCTCATCTTCGGGTCGATCATCTGTGCCTGTGCGGGCTCCACGGCCGGAGGCATCAAGGTCAACCGGCTGGTGCTGGCCGGGAAGATGATGCGCACGAAACTCAAGCTGCAGCAGCATCCCAATGCCGTCATCCGCATCCGTCTGGACGGGGTCATCCAGGACAACGAGGTGCTGCATGCCGTGATGATCTATATCGTTGCCTATCTGATGTTCATCCTCATGGGGACGATTTTCGGGACGATGCTGGGAGTCGATCTGACGACGAGTTTCACGGGATCGGTCGCTTCGATGGGCAACGTCGGTCCGGGATTCGGCGAAGTCGGTTCGATGGACAACTTTTCGGCGCTTCCGTCGGGCTTCAAGGTGGCCAATACGCTGCTGATGCTGCTGGGGCGTCTGGAGATTTTCGGTCTGATTCAGATCTTTTTGATTAAATGGTGGAGATAATCCGAAGTATGATTCGCAGGACTTTCACATATACGCTCGGGGCGCTGCTGCTTCTGACAACGGGTGTTTTGCTGGCTCAACAACCCGTCGTGGAGCCCCGTATTGCCGGTTTGGAGAACAATGCCGAGTACATGTCGCTGCTCGGTGAGGATGCGCAATTGCAGATACGCGAGGATTCGATCGTGCATGCCGTGGCACAGCTGCGCCAGCAGTTGCGCGAGGATCCGTCGCAGCGTCAGCGCTATTCGCAGGAGATTCTGCAACTCGAGAGCCGGATCTTCGAGATCCGCAATGCCAAGGGACGGCTGATCGACCGGATCAACACGATCGAACAGGCGTGGGTGCTGGCCAACCTTGATGCGGGCACGCCGGCGACGGGTTCCGCGCAGACGGAGGCGGTCGTGACGATCCCCGATTCGCTGAAGGTGCGCAATCTGGTCGACAACCGCTACTTTCGCGACCATCTGGCCGAGGCGGACTATGCCGCCCTGCAACGGGCCCAAAGTCTGGAGCCCCGGGCCGAAGGGTATGTGAACCGCTTCCGGGCCAACTACGATACGCTCACCCAGCTGGCCGAGGCCTATGCGGCGGTTACGACCGAGGCCGAGGCGATGGAGATCTACGAGCGGCTGAATGCGCTGCAGGGTGTGAACCGCGTGCTGGCCGATTCGCTCTCCGAGACGTGGAACTACATCTTCGACAACAAGAACTACGCCTACGGATACATTCTCGACGAACTCGGCCAGGAGGAGATCCTCACGCGCGAGGAGGATGCCCTCTCACAGGCCTCGCGCCGGCTCTCCGAACTGCGCGGCACGACGGCTTCGGATGCCGTCACGGACTACTTCCTGCGTAAACGCGTGCTGGTCGACTACGAAGAGGCTGTGGCCGGAGTGTTGTCGCTCGATGCGGCGCGGGATTCGCTCAAGGGCGTGGCGGCCCGGTTGGCGGAGAGTGACTTCCGGATGCCGCGCATCGATGTGGCCGAGCGCTATTTCCTCGACTACGACAGCGTGGCCTTCTCGTCGACGCCCAAATATTCGTACCAGAACCCGATCCCCGAGTGCAAGGTCTACGCCAACGGGACGATCTACCGGATTTTGCTCGGGACGTTCAATACGAAGCGGGCCGTTTCGACCTTCCGCGGAGCCTACCCGCTGTTCTACCTGATCAACGACGAGAACAAGTGGTGCTATTATACGGGCGGATTTGCTACGCTCGAAGAGGCTCAGGAGGCGCAGACACGCCTGAAGGAGCATGGATTCATCCGTCCGGAGATTGTCGTCTGGACCGACGGTGCGATGCGGAACCTTTCGCGTGATCCCGAGGCGCAGCAGCTCTCCTTCCGAATGGAGATCACGGGTCGGGAGGCCCTTTCCGAGGAGGTGAAGCGTGAGATTGCCCAGACGGCTGCCGGACATGAACTCTCACGCGTCGGACAACAACTGTTCATCGTCGGCGGATTCAACGACCGGGCTGAGGCCGACCGCCTGGCCGATTCCATCCGGCAGTTGGATCCTGAACTCGAAATAAAAGTCGTCGAAGTGGCGAATCCTTGAAAAATTTTTCCTATCTTTATCCACAACAACCCGCTGTCTGAAAACCGGATCGTTTCATGGAGCTCTTCTATATCGTCCTGTTAGTCTTTTTCGGCCTGCTCTTTCTGGTGGCCGAACTGGTGCTGCTGCCCGGCGTATCGGTCGGCGCCATTCTTGCCATGGTCTGCTACGGAAGTTCGATCTATCTGGCATTCCGGGACTTCGGAACGTTGGGCGGCGTTGTGGTCATTGTCGTCATTCTGGTTCTGTCGCTCGTGGCGATCGTCGTGTCGCTGCGGGCCAAGACTTGGCAGCGCTTCTCGCTGCGGCAGGAGATCCGCTCGTCGAACCTCGCTACGATGCCCTCCGATGAACTGCATGTGGGCGATCGCGGCAAGACCCTTTCGCGCCTCTCGCCGATGGGCAAGGTCGAAATCGACGGCCGTATCTACGAAGCCAAATCGACGGGCGCCTATGTCGATCCGCAACGCGAAGTCGAGGTCGTGGGCTTCGAGAACTTCAGCGTCATCGTGAAAACAATCGAATAAAACCTATAACGTATGGATCTTCAGGTAGGAATGATCGTTCTGATCGTCTTCGTGAGCCTCTTTGCCATTTGGCTCATCTTCTATTTCATACCCGTCGGGCTGTGGTTTTCGGCGCTGGTTTCGGGCGTGCGGATCAGTCTGCTGCAACTGGTGCTGATGCGGTGGCGCAAGGTTCCGCCTTCGATCATCGTTTCGTCGATGATCGAGAGCACGAAGGCTGGTCTTGCGCTCAACCCCAACGAGCTGGAGGCCCACTATCTGGCCGGCGGCAATGTCACGAATGTGGTCCACGCGCTGGTTTCGGCCCAGAAGGCCAACATCATGCTCGACTTCAAGATGGCTACGGCGATCGATCTGGCGGGACGTGACGTCTTCGAGGCGGTCCAGATGTCGGTCAATCCGAAGGTCATCAACACGCCGCCGGTGGCCGCCGTTGCCAAGGACGGTATTCAGCTCATCGCCAAGGCCCGTGTGACGGTGCGTGCCAATATCAAGCAACTGGTCGGCGGTGCCGGTGAGGAGACCGTACTGGCGCGTGTCGGCGAGGGTATCGTTTCGTCGATCGGTTCGGCCGCCACGCACAAGATAGTCCTCGAAAATCCCGATTCGATCTCGCGGGTGGTTCTCGAAAAGGGACTCGATGCCGGAACAGCCTTCGAGATTCTGTCGATCGATATTGCCGATATCGACGTGGGCAAGAATATCGGTGCCCAGCTGCAGATGGACCAGGCTCAGGCCGACAAGAACATTGCGCAGGCCAAGGCCGAGGAGCGGCGTGCCATGGCCGTGGCTCTGGAGCAGGAGAACCGTGCCAAGGCGCAGGATGCGCGTGCGAAGGTGATTCTGGCCGAGGCCGAGGTGCCGCTTGCCATGGCCGAGGCGTTCCGCAACGGCAATCTCGGAATCATGGATTACTACCGGATGAAGAACATCATGGCCGATACGCAGATGCGGGAGACCATCGCCAAGCCCGAAAAGAAATAGTCGGCGCACGGTCGGGTCAAGCCCGGGAGATACCATGCGAGGGGGAGATTCCGCGGAATCTCCCCCTCGTTTTTGTCGGTATTGCTGCCTGAATCGGCCCGGATTCAGCTGAATCTACCCTCCCGGGCGGCCCTTCCCCGTTATTTAAACCTTTTCCGGGACGGCAAAGGCCTCTTTCGGGGCAAAGGAGTCCTCCTGCTCGACGGAACGGGCCTCCGCTTCGGGCAGACTGTCCAGATGATCCTGCCAATGAATGGAGGCATGCGTGCCGTCGCAATAGGGCTTGTTGGCCGATTGTCCGCAGCGACAGAGCACCATGCGATTGCGGATTTCATACGTCTGTCCCGTTTCGCGGCGCAGCGGGATACCGCCGCGCACCCACAACCCGCCGCTGCTTTCGATGGTCGGATCCTCGATCAGCCCCAGGCTGGGTTCGAAACGGAATTCGTAAGGACGTCCCGTCGCACGGTCCCAGGCCATCAACCGTCCGCCGGGACACATCGATGCTTCGCGGATGGCCAGGCGGCGTGAGGTCGGATCGTCGGATCGCGCGGTGAGATGCCACGCATCGCCGGTCGCATGGCAGAACCGGGCAAAGACGCAGTATTGCGGATTGTCGCTCAGGGCGAGAGTCTGACCGTGCGTCCGGTCCGAATGGTCGAGCAACGCTTCGTCCGGGGCCGTGAGTGTCGGGTCCCATCGGGCCGAGAGGTGGCTCCCGTCGCAATAGGGCTTGCGTTTCGAGGCCCCGCAGCGGCACAGGGCCGTCGGTTCGGATTCGGTCGGGAAACGTCGCCCGGACTGGAAATACCAGCTTTCGTACTCGGTGTTGAGCATGATGAACTGCGTGGCCAGCGGCGGCCGGCCGTAAACCAGATACGGGCCCTTTTCGCTGACCGTAATCGAGAATCGTTCGTCAGCCTGACGACTGCCCGTTTCAATTTTCCGTGTCGACATACTATATGCGTTTAAGATTCGTTAATTGGTTGGTGGCAATAATTGTTCCCGGAAGCAAAATTCGCCGCCGCCATATAGGATTTGTCCCGGTTTTTGGTATCTTTGCAACGGTTTTTGGAATTGAAATTCAGTAAATACACGATGAACAGCAAAAGATTCGCTGGGTGGTGCTGGGCCTTGGCCGCCGCCCTCTTCATTTCGTGCGGTGACGATGACGTGACCGGATCGCTTTCGTTCGATTCGCCCGCCGTCTTCTTCGCCAAGGGCGAAACGGCACCGGTGACGGTCCACTTCACGGCCTCGAACCTCAATACCTTCTCCATTTCGAGCAAACCGACCGGATGGGACGATGTCGTGCTGGATGCCGCATCGCAGACCGTGCGGGTGACACCTCCCACGTCGTTCGACAACGGGGAGGCCAAGACCGGTTCGGTCGTTCTGAGCGGTACGGGAGGTGGTGGTGCCACGGGTTCCGCCACGCTTTTCGTCGGCGTGGTCGAACAGACGGATCTATCCGCTCAGCGGGCCAACAGCTATATCGTCAACCAAAAGGAGACGAACTATCTGATCGATGTCGAACACCGCAGCGACAATGCCTCGCTGGCAACGGCTTCGGTGGGAGTCATCTGGCAAAGTTGTACGAATCTGATTCAGTATCTGACGCTTGCGAACGGAAAGGCGTCGTTCTATGTGGGGGCCGAGACTGAAGGCGAGGATCCGATCAAGTCGGGCAATGCCGTAATCGGAGCCTACGACGCTGCGGGGACGCTGCTGTGGAGCTGGCACATATGGGCGACGGATTACGATCCCTCGCAGACGGCCGCCCAGCGGACGTTCAACGGCTATACGATGATGGACCGCAACCTCGGAGCCCTGGCTTCGGGCAATGATACGACGGACGATATGCTGGCCTCCTACGGTCTCTATTATCAGTGGGGACGCAAGGATCCTTTCGTCGGGCCCAGCACGTATCGCTTTACGAGCGGTACGGCCGCCACGATCTACAGCGGCTATAATTCGAGTATGACGGTGACGCCGGTGGCATCGAATGCCTCGAACGGAACGCAGGACTACGCACGGCTCAATCCGCAGATCTTCATCACGGGCGTGTCGGATTCGGCTTACGACTGGCTGTGGAATCACGATGCCACGCTGTGGACCGCTCCCGGAACGGCCAAGAGTCTCAACGATCCCTGCCCGGAAGGTTGGCGGGTGGCTCCGGCTGCTGCATTCGAGGGGCTGACCCCCACGGCCGAAAGTCTCGAGTGGGCCAATACGAAATATGGAGTCATGCTCGAGAAGGAGGGCGTTTCGTCGCTCTTCATGGGAGCCGGACAGCGCACCTATCGCGACGGCAAGTTGCAGAATCTCTACTTCAGCGACGCTCAACCGCTGAGCACACGGGCCGATGAGGCACAGCCGTGGGTCGGTCTTTACTGGACCTCCGAGGCTGCGGCCAACGGGAATCTCTCCACGGCGCTCTATTTCCACTATGGAGATGCCGGAGCCGTCGAGTCGTCCTATGCGATGCGGCGTGCCAACGGACTACCGGTCCGCTGTGTGAAGGCCGAATAGCCCGAAGCCGGGGCCGTGAGGGGGAGCGAAAAAGAAAAACGCGTTCAGGGTGCCCGGGGTACAGAAACAGAGGGGGTACAGAAACAGATTCCTGGCGGTTGGGGTTGGCTCGCGGTGCCGGAAAGCATGCCAATGCGACTCTGTGTGAGCAATAAACGGACGAAATTCCACATACGGATGCGTTTTTCGGTATGACACTTGCAGAATTCGGAGAAAATCTTCGAACATGCAAATTCATACAGGAAAAGGAACTATCCCGTTGGTGGTTCTGCTGGCCATCTGGTCCGTATCGGCCATAGCTTCGCTGCCCGGACTGGCTATCTCGCCGATTCTGGGCGATCTGAACAAGGTATTCCCCAAGGTGACGGATCTCGAGATCCAGATGCTCACCTCGCTGCCGTCGCTGCTGATTATCCCCTTCGTGCTGCTCTCGGGCAAGCTCTCCGAAGGGCGTGACCAGTCGCGGATTCTGGCCGTCGGTCTGTCGATCTTCTTTTTGAGCGGTGTGGCGTGTCTCTTTCTGCGCAGCATCGTGGGGTTGATCGTCGCCAGCTGTATCCTCGGCATCGGGGCCGGCATGGTTATTCCCCTTTCGACGGGGCTGGTCGTCGAGTATTTTACGGGTGACTGGCGGGTCCGGCAACTGGGTTACAGCTCGGCGATCAACAACCTGACCCTCGTGCTGGCCACGATCCTGACGGGTTATCTGGCCGATGTCGACTGGCACCTCCCCTTTCTGGTCTATACGCTTCCGGGCGTAGCGCTCATGCTGTCGTTCTTTCTGCGGCGACGGCGTCCGGCGCCCGAACCCGCCCAGAGCATCCAGCTGCGGCACCGGCGCATCGATACACGCAAACTCGCCGGACTGATGCTCTTCTACTTCTTTGTCACCTATGCCGTGCTGGCCATCGTCTACTATGCATCGTTTCTTGTCGATGACTACCACATCCGCAGCTCCTTCTCCGGGGTGCTGATTGCACTCTTTTTCCTGGCCATCATGCTCCCGGGGCTCTACATCGACCGCATCATCCGACGGCTCAAGTCGTGGGTTAACTTCGTATCGCTGCTTTCGGTGGCGGCGGGCCTGGTCTGCCTGGGGATCTTCCGCAGCGAGGCGATGCTCGTTGTCGGGGCGCTGCTGACCGGTTATGGCTACGGTATCATGCAGCCGGTGATTTACGACAAGGCCGCGACGATCGCTCCGCCGCAGTCGGCTACACTGGCCCTTTCGTGCGTCATGGCGATGAACTATCTGGCGGTGATGGTCTGCCCGTTTGTGGTGGATCTCTTCCGGAAGCTCCTCCACATCCACGGCGAACATTTCCCCTTCCTGTTCAATGCCGTGCTGGTGCTCGTCGTGGCCGTCATCACCTGGCGCTGGCGCCGGAACTTCACCCTCGGCCTCGACGAAGCCTATTACAAGGAGTAGGCGCGTTTGCAGCCAACAGCCCGCAAGCCGAAGAAGGCCGGACGAAGCCCGATGCTTCGTCCGGCCTTTTGTCGATCGGGAGCCGATGCGTTCGGGGACGGTCACCGCAATTCCTGGACGAAAATCTCTTTTGGCGTTTCCCCCCCCCGCCCCGGCGTCAGTCGCGGTCGAGGAAGAAGATCGGAATATTGGCCAGGAAGACATCCTTGCCCGAGAGCTGCGGCCGTTTTTCGATCAGTTCGCTCAGCAGGATATCGCCGATGACGTAGTTGCTCTCCTCGCTGATGAACTGCTCGTGGATCTTCGTGAAGCGGAGGATCTGCCGCACGTCGGTTTCGCGGTAACGGGCGTAGATCTTCAGCTGGATGTCGGTCGTGTAGTCGGGCTTTTCGATGTAGTTCATCTTCTTGTACTCGTATCGGTAGTTGTTCAGGCGGGCCATGATGTCGCTCAGGATCGACGAGGCTGTCGGGAGGCTGCCGGCCCCCTTTCCGAACATGAACTGCCGGTCGTAGCATTCGCCGCGGATCACCACGCCGTTGTACTCGTCGTCGACGCTGTAGATGTACTTCGAGGGGGTGACGAACTCCGGCATGACGAACATCGTGAAGTGTTCGTCACTGACCTTGACGACCTGTGCCACCAGTTTGATCTTCACGTTCTTCTCTCGGGCGTAGCGGATGTCCGAATCGTGGATCGTCGAGATGCCGTAGGTGAAGATCCGCTCCGGAGCGACGTACGTACCCAGGGCGTGGACCGTGATGATGACCAGCTTGAAGAGCGAGTCGTAGCCCTCGATGTCGAACGACGGGTCGCTTTCGGCGAATCCCAGCGCCTGGGCCTG
>CALUKH010000002.1 GCA_944321185.1 uncultured Alistipes sp.
CCCGAGTGCGACCTCGACATCATGGTCGGCGGTACGATCGACAACATCCTCATGGTCGAGGGTGAGATGAAGGAGGTCTCGGAGGAGGTCATGCTCGGCGCCATCAAGTTCGCCCACGAGGAGATCAAGAAGCAGTGCGCCGTCCAGATCGAACTCTCGAAGGAGCTCGGCAAGGACGTAAAACGCACCTACTGCCACGAAGTCAACGACGAGGAACTCCGCCAGACGATCATCAAGGAGCTCTACGACAAGGCCTATGCCATCGCTACCAGCGGCACGATGAAGCACGAGCGCGAAGACCTCTTCAACGCCCTGGAGGCCGAATTCGCCTCGCGTTACACCGAAGAGGAGCTCGTCGAGAAGGCCCCGCTGATCCACAAATACTTCCATGACGACGTGCTCAAGAAGGCCATGCGCAACATGATCCTCGACGAGGGCAAGCGTCTCGACGGCCGCCGCACGGACGAAATCCGCCCCATCTGGTGCGAAGTGGGCTACCTGCCCGCCGCCCACGGTTCGGCCATCTTCACCCGCGGCGAAACCCAGGCCCTGGCAACGGTCACCCTCGGTACGAAACTCGACGAAAAGGTCAAGGACGAAGTCCTCGTGCAGGGTACCGAGCAGTTCGTGCTCCACTACAACTTCCCGCCCTTCTCGACCGGCGAGGCAAAGGCCGCCCGCGGTCTGTCGCGTCGTGAGATCGGCCACGGACACCTCGCATGGCGCGCCCTGAAGCCCATGATCCCGCTGGGCGAGGAGAATCCCTACGCCGTGCGCGTGGTTTCGGATATCCTCGAGTCGAACGGCTCCTCGTCGATGGCTACCGTCTGCGCCGGTACGCTCGCCCTGATGGATGCCGGCGTCAAGATCAAGAAGCCCGTTTCGGGTATCGCCATGGGTCTGATCACCGACTCGGCAACCGGCAAGTGGGCCGTCCTTTCGGACATCCTCGGCGATGAGGACCACCTCGGCGACATGGACTTCAAGGTCACCGGTACGCGCGACGGCATCACCGCCACGCAGATGGATATCAAGGTCGACGGTCTGTCGTACGACGTGCTCGCCGCCGCCCTCGAGCAGGCTCGCAAGGGCCGCATGCACATCCTTGACAAGATCACCGAGTGCATCCCCGAGCCGCGTGCCGACTACAAACCCTTCGTGCCGCGCATCGTCCAGATCACCATCCCGCAGGATATGATCGGTCCGGTGATCGGCCCCGGCGGAAAGGTCATCCAGGACATCCAGAAGACCACCAACACCACCATCACCATCACCGAGGTCGACAACAAGGGTATCGTCGACATCTTCGGTGTGGACAAGGCAGCGCTCGACGCCGCACTGGCCCGCATCAAGGCCATCGTTGCCATCCCCGAGGTGGGCGAAACCTATCACGGCAAGATCCGTTCGATCGTCGCATTCGGCGCCTTCGTCGAGATTCTGCCCGGAAAGGACGCCCTGCTCCACATCTCCGAGATCGACTACAAGCGTTTCGAGAACATGGAGGAGACCGGCCTGAAGGAGGGTGACGAGATCGACGTCAAGCTCATCGGCGTGGATCCCAAGACCAACAAACTCAAGCTTTCGCGCAAGGCGCTGCTCCCCAAACCCGAGGGCTATGTCGAGCGTGAACGTCGCCCGCGCCCCGAACGTGGCGAGCGTCGTCCGCGTCCCGAACGCCACGACCACAAGGAGGAGTAAAAAAGCCTTTGTCACTGTGCAATTTCGGGCGGAATTTTTATTTGCATTTTCCGCCCGTTTTTTTGCATAATTTGCCAGACTTTTCTATATTTGCGTTGTTCCAATGCCACGGTTGCCTTTCAGGGCAACTCCCGGAGAGAGGAGCCTCAGACATGCAGACAGGCAATGAGTTGTGGAGAGGGACAGACTTGTGCAGAAAAGCAGAACGTGAAGTATTGAGAGGTACGAAAAACTCCGAAAAACAGGAAGCCGGCTTGACATGCCGATCCCTGCCCGATGAAAGAATTTGGCAAACAACAAATAAACACACTAACTTTATCTATTATGAAAAACATCATGAAATTGAGCGTTGTGCTCGTAGCTGCCACTCTGGCATTCTCGAGTTGTAACTGCTTCAAGAAGATGGCCCAAAATCGGGACGACATCCAATTGACGGTGACCCCCGAGATTCTGACGCTGAACAACGGCATCGTAGCCGCTGACATCAACGTCTCGTTCCCCCAAGAGTATTTCAACAAGAAGGCCGTGATCAAGGTTACGCCCGTCATCGTATTCGAGGGCGGCGAGGTTGCCGGCACGACCAAATATTATCAGGGTTCGAAAGTCGACGAGAACTATGCAGTCGTTGACATGAAGAACGGCGGTAACTTCACCCAGCACGTCGAATTCCCCTACGATCCCCGCATGGACCAGTGCGAACTGCAGCTCCGCGCCGAGATCAAGTGCCCGAAGGGCAAGTGCAAGGAGTTCACGCTCGTGAACCTCAACACCGGCGCCGTTCCCACCAAGGAGCAGGCTGCCGTTCTGGCCGGCAACGACGCGGCTGCCAAGGCCGCTCTGGCCAAGGAGTTCGGTCTGACGGTCGCTTACGGTCTGAACACCCTGCAGAAGGACCTCAAGTACGGCGATCTGATGGAGCAGATGGACAACGACTACAAGAAGGTAACCACCGTCGTTGACAAGACCGACCTGCTCTATGCCATCAACTCGTCCGTCGTAACGAAGAAGAACGAGAAGAATGCCAACCTCGACGCCTTCAAGGCCAACGTCGACAAGAACCTCGAGAACGACCGCGCCACGCAGAACATCGCCGTCAAGGGCTACGCTTCGCCCGATGGTCCGGTGAAGTTCAACGACAAGCTGTCGAAGGCTCGTAGCGAGTCGGGTCAGAAGGTCGTTGCCAAGCTGCTCAAGGATGCCGGTCTGGAGATCGACGCCGCAGCCTACGGTGAGGACTGGGACGGCTTCAAGGAGCTGGTCGAGAAATCCGACATTCAGGACAAGAACCTCATTCTCCAGGTGCTGAGCCTCTACAACTCGCCCGCCGAGCGTGAGGCCGAGATCAAGAACATGTCGACCGTATTCGAGGAGCTGAAGAAGGACATTCTGCCCGAGCTGCGTCGTTCGCAGATCGTCAACAGCACCGATCTGCAGGGTCTGACCGACGCCGAGATCATGGCTGCATACCGCAATGGCGGCGAACTGACCCCCGAGCACTACCTCTATGCGGCTCAGGTCCTGACCGAGGATCCCGCCGAGCAGGTTGAGATTCTCACCGCCGCTTCGAAGAAGTACAACGACGCCCGCATCTGGAACAACCTCGGTGTTGCCCAGACCATGGTAGGTGACAAGGCTGCCGCTCTCGAGTCGTTCAAGAAGGCTGCCAAGCTCGACTCCTCGAAGGAGCTCAACAAAAACCTGCTGCTGGCCAACCTGGCCAACGGCAACACGGCTGAGGCCAAGAAGTATGCCGCTGCCGCCGACGCCGAGTCGAAGGCTGCCATGGCTGCTGCCGAAGGCGACTACAAGACCGCTGCCAAGGGTCTGAAGGGCTTCAACGAGGCCATCGCCCTGATCCAGTCGAACGACCTGGCCGGTGCCAAGAAGGCCATCGCCAAGGACAACTCCGCCGAGGCTGACTACCTGCGTGCCGTGATCGCCGCCAAGGAAGGCGACCTGAAGACTGCTGAGGCTCAGCTGAAGAGCGCTACCTCGAAGAACCCCGAGCTCGCTGCAAAGGCTGCCAAGGACGTAAACCTCAAGGCTCTGAAATAATCCCACCGCAAGGTATGAAAACGGCCCGGATCGATTGATCCGGGCTTTTTTTTGCGGGTACGAATAATTTGCTTATTTTTGTGCAAAACCGTTAAGCAAGTATGGAATACGCCAACCATCTCAAAGAGTATGCGCCGGCCATGAGCCCCGCACAGGTAGACGAAGAGGTCGCCCGAATCCGCAAGATCGCCGAGGCTCGGAACCACAACACCGAGGTGTACAAGTTCTGCTATTCGGCCATCGATCTCACGACCCTCTCGTGCAACGACTCGATTGCTTCCGTCACGGAGTTCGCTCGCAAGGCGGCCGAATTCTACGAAAAATACCCCGAGATCCCCAACGTGGCCTCGATCTGCGTCTATCCGGCCTTCGTCGATACGGTGGGCATTGCCGTCGACGGCACGCCGATGCGCATCACGAGCGTGGCAGGCGGCTTCCCGGCATCGCAGACCTTCCTCGAAGTGAAGGCGCTGGAGGTGGCCATGGCTGCGGAAAACGGAGCCGATGAGATCGATATCGTGCTGAATGTCGGCAAGATGCTCACCGGAGCCTACGACGAGGCGGCCAACGAAGTGGAGGTCATCCGCTCGGAGTTGGACAGTGACATCGTGCTGAAGGTCATCATCGAATCCGGAGCCCTGAAGACGCCCGAGCTGATCCGCAAGGCTTCGCTGCTTTCGATGTTCGCCGGTGCGGACTTCGTCAAGACCTCGACGGGCAAGATCGATGTGGCGGCAACGCCCGAAGCAGCCGTCGTCATGTGTCAGGCCATCCGCGACTACTACGAGAAAACAGGCCACAAGGTCGGTTTCAAGGCCGCAGGCGGCGTCCGGACCCCCGAGGAGGCAGCGCTCTACTATACGATCGTCGAAGAGATTCTCGGCAAGGAGTGGCTTACGACGGATCTCTTCCGCATCGGCGCCTCGTCTGCCGCAAACAACATCCTCTCGGCCATCGAAGGAAAAACGGTCAAATACTATTAGAACGACCGGTATCCAACCCTCAATACCAATAACGGCAGCCTCGAAAGGTTGCCGTTATTGTTTTGAAAGGCCCCATGCAGAATTCAGGGACCGAGCTTGAACGAGGCGGGAATGGGAAAGTCCGAAAGCCGGTTGCCAAAGTGTCCCCGCAAAGAGGAGCCTTGTCAACGAGCTTCAGCCGCATTCGCAGCAGCCGTCGAATCGATCTGAAGCGAATCGCTTTCAGAGGTCTCGGCAGCCGCACCTCCGGAGACGGAATCGGCGGCAGGGGCCGGCTGAACGGCCGTCGACGACTGAACCGAATCCGAGGATTGCTGTCCGGAGAGAGGTTGCTGCTCGTCGGCAAAAGGAGCATCGACCGAAGCCGCCGAGGGACCCTCGGACTGCGTCGATGGCTCCCCGGCTGCGGTATCGACCGCTTCCCGATCGAAAACCAGCGAGTGAAAACGCTCGCGGTGAAGCACCGTAAAGACCACCGTGGCCAGGACGGCCAGCGAGACCAACGTCCCGATCACACGCTTAATCATGGTCGGCCTCCTCTCCTTTCAGGATGGCGATGGCCCGCATCGTCACGTTGTCCACGGGATAGATGTTGGCATAGAAGCCGTTGTCCTCGAGCTGCGTATTTCGGCCGATGTAGGCCCGCAACTGAGCCTCGATCAGCCGGCGCGAACGGGCAATATCCCCGTAACGCGGTGCAACACCCTTGCGGGCGGCATAGCGGACAAAATCGTCGACAAGCGTCTTGTCACTGTCGAGCAGCGCCTTCAGTTCGTCGACCGTCTGCACGGCATTGAGCGCCTCGCGATGACGGTCGGCATACTCGATCGTGTAGCGATAGAGGATGTTGCGGCCGGCCACCTCGACGAAATACTTCGTCACATCGGTCGTATCGGCCGGTACGAAGACATCGGGCATGATGCCGCCCCCGCCATAGACCACCTTGCCACCCGGCGTCACCCGCTTGAGCGAATCGGCAAAATGGATGCTGTCGGCCGAGAAGAATTCGTTGTTGCGATAGCGGTTGTAGAGATCCTCCTCGTAGCTTTCGTCGTCGCCGATCGTATAGGGTTTCTGGATCGAACGACCGGTCGGCGTATAGTAGCGGGCCGTGGTCAGGCGCAGAGCCGAACCGTCGCTGTAGGGGATCTGGCGCTGCACGAGCCCCTTGCCGAACGACCGGCGCCCGATGATCGTACCGCGGTCGTTGTCCTGAAGCGCTCCGGCCAGAATTTCGCTCGACGAGGCACTTCCTTCGTCGATCAGCACGGCCACCTCCATATCCTGGGCCATTCCCTCGCCGTCGGCATACTCGCGCAGCTGACGGTGGTGGCGATCCTCCGTGTAGACGATCAGCTGACCCTCGTGCAGGAACTCGTCGGCCACACCGATCGCCTGGTCGAGGAATCCGCCCGAGTTGCCCCGCAGATCAAAGATCAGCTTCGTAACCCCCTCGGCCCGCAGCTTGGTCAGAGCCTTGCGTACCTCGTCGTGGGTCGTGCGGGCAAACTGTCCCAGTTTGATATAACCGATGCTGTCAGCAATACGGAAGGCCGATTCGACGCTCTTGATCGGAATGACGCCCCGTTCGACCTCGACCCGCACCAGATCGGAGATTCCCTGGCGCCCGAGCCCCAGATGAACCTTCGAACCGCGCGGGCCGCGCAGCATCTTGACGATTTGATTCTGGGGGATCTTCCGCCCGGCCACCAGCGAATCGTTGATCTCGATGATTCGGTCACCGGCCTTGATGCCGGCCTTATCGCTCGGACCCTGCGGGATGACGTTCAGCACGATCACCGTGTCGGTGGCCATGTTGAAGACCACGCCGATCCCGTCGAACTCCCCCTCGAGCGGTTCGTTCAGTTCGGCCATCTCCGAGGCCGGAATGTAGACCGAATGCGGGTCAAGTTCGCGCACCAGCAACGGAATGACGTGCTCGGAGAGCGAATCCATCGATATCGAATCGACATATTCATTCTCGATGAGCGAGAGCGTGTAGGTCAGTTTGTTCGAAGGGAGTGTCATGCGGTCCAGCACCCCCTTGAGCTGCGAGGCCGTCGTGTTGCGCCCGAGATACTGTCCGAGCAGCAGCCCCAGCACCACTCCCGCCGCCAACAGCAACGGGAAGAGGATCGTGTGTTTCGAATTGCGATACATTACTTGTTCTTGAAAGTATAGGTCAGACCCACGCTCAACAGGGTTTCGGTCTGCACGCAGATATTCTGGGCCCGGTTGTAGTAGAGCTGGAAGCTCAACGTCGTGGTCAGGAATTTCGTCGCCTTGATGTCGAGCGTATTGGTCCAGCGGACCGTCGGATGGAGTGCCAGCCGCGGTTT
The DNA here is from genome assembly GCA_944321185.1 of uncultured Alistipes sp. Lineage (GTDB taxonomy): Bacteria > Bacteroidota > Bacteroidia > Bacteroidales > Rikenellaceae > Alistipes. Next base: position 7,076 of record CALUKH010000002.1, read on the forward strand.
GAGCTCGGGATCCGACCCGTTCTGCTCCCACGTCCGCACGGCATCCAGATAGCGGTTGTAGTCGTTGTACTTGTTCGGCTGGCCGATGTCGCTGATCCAGCCGTAGAAGGAGTAGATCGTCGTCCGGTAGCGCAGGTAGCCCGTCTTGCCGAACGTGCGGTCGAAGTTGATCTCCACCGACGAACCGCCCTCATACTTCGAGGTCTTGCTCTCCGACGCCAGACCATACGATTCCCAGCCCGGCTTGTTGCTGTCCCAGCTGTTGCTGCGGATGCGCGAACTCTCGACAAACACGGCACTCATGGCCACCGGCGAGATGTTGACCGCAATCGGGAACTTCGGCTGCGGACTCTTGTAGGTCAAACCCAGCGAGATGTCGAGATAACCCGGCGAAAGGAAGGAGCTTTTCAGGTGTTCGCGCTCCTGCTCGGTACGCGACTTGTAGCCATTGACGAACTGGCTGCGGAACTGGAACGTCGAACCGTAGGACCAGTTCTTGGCCAGCTTGAAGGCCGGATTGACCCAGAAGACAAACTCGTCCTGATTCTTGAACCAGACGCCGTTGCTCACCGATTCGTTGTTTTCGTTGGTCGTTTCGACCTTCATGCGGTTGTAGCCCAGTTTGGCCGAGAGCTTCGTCTCGATGGAGAAGAGATTCTTCTTGAACAGATGCCGCAGATTGAACGAGGCGACCAGTGCCACGGAGTTGTCACCGCCCGACACCGAGATCCACGGATCGTTGTACGACGTCAGCGTACCCTGCAGGCCGGCACTGACCTCCAGATCGTTGCGTTCCTTGCGGATGGCGGCCCGTTCGGCCCGGTAGCGGGCCAGGCTGAAGTAGTCGACATCCACCGACGTCGATTTCAGTTCGTCGTGAAACTTCACGTCCTGCGGCTCGGCCTTGACCTCGTCAATCGAGATCTGGGCCGCGGCGGGAAGGGTCGAAGCCAGCAGGAAAAAGGTGCCTGCAAGAAGAGCGCGAAAGCTTCTCATAACGGGTTCAAGGCTTTGGTTTTCCGAAATGCAAAGTTATGAATTTATTTACAAAATCCTTAACTTTGTCCGAACAACACGAAACAACACACGCCATGAAATATTTCGGAGCACACGTCAGTGCATCGGGCGGGCTGGAGAATGCCCCCCGCAACGCCCGCGCCATCGGAGCCACGGGCTTCGCACTCTTCACCAAGAACCAGCGTCAGTGGATGGCCAAGCCCCTGACGGAGGCCGAGATCGACACCTTCCGCCGCGCCTGCGACGAATGCGGATACACTGCGGCGCAGATCCTGCCCCACGACTCCTATCTGATCAACCTCGGGCACCCGGAAGAGGCCGCTCTGGCGAAATCGCGCGAGGCGTTCATCGACGAGATGAAACGCTGCGAACTGCTCGGGCTCGACCGGCTGAACTTCCACCCCGGGAGCCATCTGAAACAGATCTCCGAGGAGGAGAGCCTCGACCGCATCGCCGCATCGATCAATCGGGCCCTCGAACAGACCCACGGCGTGACGGCCGTCATCGAGAATACGGCCGGTCAGGGTTCCAACCTCGGATTCCGCTTCGAGCACCTCGCCTATCTGATCGACCGCGTCGAGGACAAGTCGCGCGTCGGGGTCTGCATCGACACCTGCCACGCCTTCGCGGCGGGTTACGATCTGCGCACCGAGGAGGCCTGTGAGGCCACCTTTGCCGAACTGGAGCGCGTCATCGGGTTCCGCTATCTGAAGGGCATGCACCTGAACGATGCAATGAAGATCCTCGGCAGCCGAGTCGACCGCCATTCGCCGCTCGGCGAGGGGATGATCGGCGAGACCTGCTTCCGCTACATCGCCCGCGATCCGCGGTTCGATGCCATTCCGCTGATCCTCGAGACGCCCGACGAGAGCCGCTGGCCCGAGGAGATTGCCCGCCTGAAGGCCTTCGCCGAGGAGGCCTGAAATCGGGGCCGAGCGAGACATCGCACGCCAAACAGAAAGAGATCCCCGTCGAGGAGGTCTCTTTTTTTCATGTACGGGCCGGTGCCGTACGGGCCGTTCGTGAGGCTACAGCCGGTCGAGGCACTCACGGATCAGCGCCGCACTGTCGCGCACCTCCTCCTCGGAGATGGTCAGCGGCGGCGAAATGCGGAACGCCGTGTCGCAGAAGAGGAACCAGTCGCTCAGGATTCCCACCTCCTTGAAGATCTCCATGATCCGGTAGAGCCGCTCCGACGAACCCAGCTCGACGGCCAGCAGCAGGCCGCTGCGGCGGATCTCCCGCACCGCCGGATGGTCGCGCAGCAACTCCTCGTACAGGGCGCCCTTGGCCTCGACCGTCTCGACAACATGGTTCTCCAGCAGGTAGTCGAGCGCCGCCAGACCCGCCGCGCAGCAGACCGGATGGCCGCCGAAGGTCGTGATGTGCCCCAGCACGGGGTCGCTCTGCAGCGTATCCATCACCTCGTGGCGCGAAATGAAGGCCCCGAGGGGCATTCCCCCGCCGAAGGCCTTGGCCAGGCAGACGATGTCGGGCACCACGCCGTACTTCTGCATGGCAAACAGTTCGCCCGTACGCCCCAGACCGGTCTGGATCTCATCGAAAATCAGCAGCGCCCCCACCTCGTCGCAACGCCGTCGCAACGCCTCGAGGTAACCCGGTTTCGGAGGCCGAACGCCCGCCTCGCCCTGTACCGGTTCGGTCAGCACGCAGGCCGTGCGCCGCGTGATGCGCTCCAGCTGCGCGAAGTCGTTGAACTCGATCGCCTGCACGTCGGGCAGCAGCGGCCGGAAGGCCGCCTTCCACTCCTCGCCCTCCGGTGCCCCCATCATGCTCATCGCACCGTGGGTCGAACCGTGGTAGGCCCGCCGCATGGAGATCATCTCCGTACGGCCGGTGAAGCGTTTGGCCAGCTTCAGCGCCCCTTCGACCGCCTCGGCCCCCGAATTGACGAAATAGACGCTCTCCAACGGATCGGGCAGCAGCGAGGCGATCTTCGTCGCATAGCCCACCTGCGGCGTCTCGACCAGCTCGCCGTAGACCATCACGTGCATGTAGCGCGCCGCCTGCTCCTGCACGGCCCGCACGACGGCCGGATTGGCATGTCCGACGTTGCTCACCGAAACACCCGCCACCAGGTCGTAATAGCGTTTCCCCTCGGGCGTATAGAAGAACGTGCCCTCGCCCCGGGCCACCTCCACCAGCATGGGCGACGGCGACGTCTGGGCCACATGGGCCAGGAATTGCTTCCGCAGAATCGTATTCATGATTTTTATATCTGGTTGTTCGAAAATTCACTCCGCGGAGCCGAGGCGGCGTTGCAGGATCGCATCGGCATCCTTCACACTGCGCCGCATCCAGCGCTCCATCAAGGCGGCCTGCTCGCCGATCGGCAGCTGCCATCCGTCGACCGTCTGCCGCACGCGCGTCGAGAGTTCGTAGATCAGGATCGCCGCCGAGGCCGAGACGTTCAGGCTCTCGACCAGCCCGCACATCGGGATGCGCAGGAACTCGTCGGCCGCCGCAATCGCCTCGTCCGAGATGCCGGCATGCTCCGTGCCGAAGATCAGCGCAAAGGGCCCCTTCGCAACGTCGAACGTCTCGGGCGTCACATCCTCGCGGTGGGGCGTCGTGGCCACGATCCGGTAGCCGGCCGCACGCAGCGCCGAGATGGCCTCCGGCGTCGAGGCATGGCGCTCGACATCGACCCAGCGTTCCGACCCCCGCGCAATGACGGGATTGGGCTGGAAACGGCACATCGTCTCAACGGTGTGCATCTGCTGCACCCCGAAGGCATCGCAATGGCGGATCAGCGCCGCGGCATTCTGTCCGTGGTACATGTTCTCGGCCAGGACCGTCATGTAGCGCGTGCGCATGGCCACACTGCCCCGCAGCACGCCGTAGCGTTCCGCCGTCATGAACTCCGCCAGGCAGGCGATCCGTTCGGCCGCAGGTCCCGCCTCGGGCCCGAACAGCGCATCGCTGCGCGGTGTCGTATCGTTACTTGCGGTACTTCTCATCTTCGTCGAGGATTTTCAGATAACTTTCGTAGCGCTGCCAGGCGATCTCGCCCCTCTTGACCGCCTCCGTCACCGCACAGCCCGGTTCGTGGGTGTGCGTGCAGTTGTAGAAGCGGCAGCCAGGAGCCACGCGCATCATCTCCGGGAAATAGTGCCACAGCTCGGCATCGTCGATGTCGATCAGTCCGAAGCCCTTGATCCCCGGCGTATCGATCACCGCACCGCCCCCCTGCAGCGGATACATCGTCGAGAAGGTCGTCGTATGACGTCCCTTGTGGTGGCTCTCGGAGATCTCGCCCGTACGGATATCGAGCGAGGGGTCGATCGTGCGGATGAGGGTCGACTTCCCGACCCCCGAATTCCCCGACACGAGGGTCGTCTGACCGCTCAGCAGCCGCCGAACCTCCTCCACGCCCCGTCCCTCGGCGGCCGAAACCTCGAGCACCTCGTAGTCCGCCCCCTCGTACACGGCGCGGAATGCCGCCACGGCCTCCGCATCCTGCAGGTCGATCTTCGACAGCAGGATCGTCACCGGGACCTTGTAGGCCTCGCACGTCACCAGAAAACGGTCGACGAACTCCGGCGGTGTCTCGGGCGAGCGCAGCGTCACCATCAACAGCGCCCGGTCGATGTTCGAGGCGATGATGTGCGACTCCTTCGAGAGGTTCGAGGCGCGGCGGATCACATAGTTGCGGCGCGGGCGGATCTCCACGATCACCCCCTCGTCGGCCGCACCTTCGCCGCCCGACGCCTCCCGTTCGCACTCCACGACGTCGCCCACGACCACCGGATTGGTCGAACGCACCCCCTTCAGGCGCAGGCGCCCGCGGATGCGGCAGCGCATCGTCGCGCCCTGCTCCGTCACAACGTCATACCAACTGCCCGTCGCCCGTACGACGGTGGCCGTGAATCGTTCAGACATGCTCTTCGCTGGTTTCGTCCGTCAGCGGAACCCGGTCGCCCACCCACTCCAGGAACGGGAAAAGCAACTCGGAAATCCGCAGTATCGGTTTGTAACTCCGTGAATGTTCGATCGTCTGGGGCTTCACCAGCGCGCTGTCGGCATTCAGCCGGTCGAAGGCCGAGAAGAGCAGGCTCAGCACCAGCAGGTACTTCACCACCGAGACAACGATGCCCAGAAAGATGTCGGCCACCCCGAGCCCCGCAAAATGGAAGACCCGGCGCACCACACGCGCGGCGATGGCAACCACCAGCGCCACGGCCACCAGCACCGTGATGAACCCCCCGGCCGCAGCCACCTGCTCCTCGAGCCCCAGCCACCGGCCCACCTCCCCGCCGAAACGCGAGGCCAGCCAGATGCCCAGAGCAATACCCGCCAGCGAACAGATCTGCACGATGAATCCCTGGCGCCATCCGTTCCAGAGAGCCAGCACCAGAACCAGGCAGACGATCAGATCGATCACGTTCATGTTTTGTCCATTCAATTTAAGCCCCGAAAGATACGAAAATTACGCGAACCGGCAAAAAGCCGCGGCGACGCCTCCTCCGCAGACCGTCGGACGGACGGCCCGGACGCCCTCAACGGATCACGTCCCGGAGCCTGACCCCCAGCGCATTGCAGATGACGCACAGGGTCTTCAGCGTCAGATTCGTCCGCCCGGCCTCGATGCGGCTCAGATTCGACCGCTCCATGTCGCATCGGTAGGCCAGCTCCTGCACGGTCAGATGCCTCTCGCGACGCAACTCCCGGATGCGCCCGCAGACCTGTCTGATCTCCTCCTCGTAGTCCATACTTCCGGAATTTGGTTTCTCCGATCAAAAATAATACATCCACTCGAAAATTGGAAACATGTGGTATTCCGAAATTCACTATCTTTGCACAAATCGATGTGAACACGACATGAAACGATCCATCACCCTACTCCTGTTACTGCTCGCCGGGGTCGTCTCGTCGGCCCGGGCGCGCGAAGTCTTCCCCATCAACGAGGGTTGGAGATTCTTCTTCAAGTCGGAGCGTACCTCCGACAACGCCCGTCACGTCACGCTCCCCCACAGCTGGAACACCGATCCCCTGGCGCAGGGATACTGGCTCGAAACCACGGGCAACTACCAGAACGGCATGTACATCCCCGCCGAATGGGCTTCGAAACGCCTCTTCGTGAAGTTCTACGGCGTTCAGAGCGTCGCCGACGTCTTCGTCAACGGAAGCCTCGTCGGGACCCACCGCGGCGGCGGAACCGCCTTCGTCTTCGAAATCACCGACAAGATCCGTTTCGGAACCGACAACAGCCTGCTCGTGATGGTCAACAACAGCTGGCGTGACGACGTGCTCCCCACCTCCACCGACATGAATCTCTACGGCGGAATCTACCGCGAAGCCGAACTCATCGTCACCGAATCCACCGCCATCTCGCCCCTCTATCTCGGGTCGGAGGGCGTACTGGTCCATCCGCGCAACGTCTCCTTCGAACGTGTCGACGGTGAAATCGAGGTCCATCTCACCTCGAAGACCGAAAGCTCCTGCTCGCTCGATATCTCCATCACGGCGCCCGACGGCCGGCAGGTCTTCGAGAAACGCCAGAAAACCAAAATCGAAGACAAACCGCTGATGATCCCCTTCTCGGTCGAAGCGCCCGAGCTGTGGAGCCCCGACTACCCGGCCCTCTACACCGTGACGGCCGCCATCGGTGAAGACAGCATCACGGACCGCGTCGTCGTGCGGACCGGATTCCGGTCGATCGCCGCCAGCCCCGAAAAAGGGCTGGAGATCAACGGCCTGCGCACCCCGCTGCACGGTGTGGTGCTGCATCACGACAACGCCCTTTCGGGCGGAACGCTCGGTCCGAAAGACTACGACGACGATCTGCGGGAGATCCACGACATCGGCGCCAATGCCCTCCGTTCGGCCGTCATGCCCCACGCGCAGTACCTCTACGACCGCTGCGACGAACAGGGACTGCTCGTCTGGATCGACTCGCCGCTGCACCGCTCCTCGTTCCTGAGCGACATGGCCTACTTCGCCACGCCGGCCTTCGAGCAGAACGGCCTGCAGCAGCTGCAGGAGATCATCGCCCAGAACATCAACCATCCGTCGGTCATCATGTGGGGAATCTTCTCCCAGTTGTGGATGCGCGGCGACGACGTGACGCCCTATCTGCGCCGGCTGAACGACACGGCCCACACGATGGATGCCTCGCGCCCGACGGTCGCCTGCAGCGATCAGGACGGCGCCGTGAATTTCGTCACCGATCTGATCGTCTGGAAACAGGACGTGGGTTGGCAGCGCGGCTCGACCGACGACGTGACCGTCTGGCGCGACCAGTTGCAGAAGAACTGGTCCTACCTACGTTCGGGCGTACAATACGGCGAGCCGGGATTTCTCGGCCACAAGAGCTACACGGCCCAGGACGAACCCCGCTCGAACTGGCTGCCCGAGGATCGGCAGACCCGTTTCCACGAGGAGTATGCCCGCAACCTGCAGAACGATTCGCTCTTCTGGGGCGTGTGGATCGAAAATCTGTTCGATTACGGCTCGGCCCGCCGTCCCTACGGCGTCAACGGATCGGGTCTGATCACCCTCAACCGCCGCGAGAAAAAGGATGCCTTCTACCTCTACCGGGCGATGTGGAACCGCAACGACCCGACGTTGCACATCGTCGACAAGCGGCAGCGTATGCGCGACGGTGACAAGCAGCTTTTCCGCGTCTATTCGTCGGCGGGTCTGCCCGTGCTGACGGTCGGCGCCGACACGCTCGTCATGAGCGAATACGCGCCGTGTCAGTACCGTACGGACTCCGTTGCGCTGAAGGGAGTCGTCGAGGTGAAGGCCGCAGCCGGCGATCTGCGCGACAGCGTCACGATCCGAATCGGCAACGTTCTAAAACCGAAACGCACGCCGGGCCTTCGGCGAACAGCAGGTCGGCAAACGACAAATTAGCCGCAAAGGGCATCCGATCGGAAAAGACCTGGAAATAGGGCTCGGCCACGAAAGCCGGGCCCTCACTGTTTCGGGGCCGCAGGTCGAGATCACCCGCTTGCGCCTCGACATAGGCCTCGGAAAGGGTCGGAAAGGGGATTTTCGCCAGCCGGCAGAGCGTCTCGAGCAGCCGAAGATCATAATCGGCCAGAAATTCGTACTCGCGCGTATAGAAGGGTTCGAAATGCGCGGCATAGTGATCGAAATAGGGTGACGAACGATAGGAGGCCACCAGCGCCCCCCAATGCTGATGCTGCCAGCGTTTCGAGTAGTCGAGCCGCACGTCGCGCATGGGTTGACGCGGACGGTTGGCGTGACAGACGTGGGCCGTCAGCTCCATCACGCCGTCGGTGGCCAGGATGCGCGTACGGTTGCGTTCGGAGCGTTTGACGAAGTGTTCGCCGAGGTCCACGACGCAGTCGCCGCGGAGCAGGTGTGCGAAATACGACACCGACGGCAGGTAGGCAAGTGGCAGAATGGTCATAGGCTGCGGATCTTCGGAATCGGAACGGCGGCGGATGATCACTTCCCGGACTTCCCGGCAGGAGCGTCGGTCCAGTCGCCGTTCTCGCGGATCAGCTCGATCAAGCGGTCGAGCGCCTCCTCCTGCGGGATGTTGCGCACGATCACCTCGCGGCCCTTGTAGAGGGTGATGCGTCCCGGGCCGGCCCCCACGTATCCGTAATCGGCATCGGCCATCTCGCCCGGGCCGTTGACGATGCAGCCCATGACGCCAATGCGGAGATTCTTCAGATGTGACGTACGCGCCTTGATGTCGGCCAGCGTCTTCTCGATGTCGTAGAGCGTCCGCCCGCACGAGGGGCAGGCGATGTACTCCGTATGGGAGAAGCGCACGCGCGCCGCCTGGAGGATCATCAGCTCCACGTCGCGGATCTGCGCCTCGTCGAAGCCCGGAGCATCGATCCAGATGCCGTCGGCCAGTCCGTCGAGCAGCAGCGGTCCCAGGTCGGCCGCCGCCTTCACGGCCACGGCCTCCAGCGTCGGCTCCTCGTAGCGGCGCCGGACGACCACCGGTTCGTCGGCCACGTCGAGGTTCAGGATCGCTGCACGCAGTTCGGCCGTCGGGTTGCCCGAGCGGGCCTCCAGGATGCGGAATCCGTCGAGCGGCTCGCTGTGGACCACGGGCACGGTGACGTGCGAACGGCGGCGGTAGGCCGTCGGCGAGTAGCGTTCGGGGTGGAGCACCTCGAACTCGCCGGGACGCGAGGCGAAGTGTTCGACCAGCATCCGGGCCACGGGAATCTCGTTCTCGGGCGCCTCGGTCAGCGAAACACGGATCGTGTCGCCGATACCGTCGGCCAGCAGCGCACCGATCCCCACGGCACTCTTCACACGGCCTTCGAGACCGTTTCCGGCCTCGGTGACCCCGAGGTGGATCGGATAGTGCATCCCCTCGGCATCCATCGCCTCGACCAGCAGCCGGTAGGCGGCCACCATCACCCGCGTATTGCTCGACTTCATCGAGACGACCACCTGGTCGAAATCCCGCTCGCGGCAGATGCGCAGGAACTCCATCGCCGAAACGACCATCCCCTGAGGGGTATCGCCCCAACGGTCGAAGACCCGTTTGGCCAGCGAGCCGTGGTTGACGCCGATGCGCAGCGCCACACCCCGACGCCGGCACTGCTCGATCAGCGCCTCGAATTCGCCGTGTTCGTTGCGGTAGTTGCCGGGGTTGATGCGCACCTTGTCGACGTACTGCGCCGCGATGGCGGCCACCTCGGGCACGAAGTGGATGTCGGCCACCGTGGCCGTGTCGTAACCGTCGGCACGCAGCTGCCGGACGATGTTGGCCAGATTCTCGCCCTCGCGCCGTCCCTGGGCCGTCAGACGCACGATCTTGCCTCCGGCCCGGTCGATGCGCTCGATCTGGGCGACGCTGGCCGCCGTGTCGTTCGTATCCGTATTGGTCATCGACTGCACGGCCACCGGATAACGGCCGCCGATGGTCACCCGTCCGATCCGCACCTCGCACGTCGGACGCCGTCTGAATTTCGTCAGATCCATTTCTACGCGGTTTTCAACAGGATTACGGACCGCAAAACAGCCACAAAACAGCCGCAAAACAGGCTTCGGCACCCTTATTTGCCCGGCCGCACGCGATCCGAAGACAAAGATAGTACAAATTTTTCTATCTTTGTCTCCGTGGAGATACTCGACAACGATATCAAGTTCGTCCCGGGCGTCGGCGAGGCACGCGCCAGGCTCCTCGACCGCGAGCTGGGAATCCGGACGGTGGGCGACCTGCTCGCGCACTACCCGTTCCGATACATCGACCGCACGCGCATCTACCGCATCGCGGAGATCACCGAGGCGGCCTCACTCTCCTACGTGCAGTTCCGCGCCCGCGTCATGGGGGTCGCCTATGCCGGCACGGGACGCAAACGCCGCTTCACGGTCCAGGTGCAGGATGCCTCGGGACGCGCCGAACTGATCTGGTTCCAGGGTATCAAATGGATCGAAAAGCGCGTCGAGGTCGGACGCGAGTATCTCGTCTTCGGACGCCCGAACTTCTTCCGCGGCGAACTCTCGATCGCCCACCCCGAACTGGAAACCATCGAACAGGCCCTTTCGCGCAAAGCAGAAAGCGGCATGCAGGGCATCTACCCCTCGACCGAAAAACTCGCCAGCGTCCTCGGCACGAAGGGCATGTATCAGATCGTCTGCAACGCCTGGGCGATCGTCCGCGACCGCATCACCGATCCGCTGCCCGAGGCGCTCCGCACCCGTTACGGGCTCATCCCGCTGCGCGAGGCACTCTACAACATCCACTTCCCGCAGTCGCAGGAGCTCCTCCGACAGGCCCAGTACCGGCTGAAGTTCGACGAACTGCTCGGCGTACAGCTCAACATCCAGCAGCGCCGCACGGCCCGCCTGGCGAAGAGCGACGGATTCCTCTTCCCGAAGGTCGGCGGCGTCTTCAACACCTTCTACAACGAGAAGCTCCCCTTCCCGCTCACCGGCGCCCAGAAGCGCGTTATCCGCGAAATACGCCGCGACACCGTCTCGGGATTCCAGATGAACCGCCTGCTGCAGGGCGACGTCGGCAGCGGCAAGACCCTCGTGGCACTGATGTCGATGCTGCTGGCCGTCGACAACGGATTCCAGGCCTGCATGATGGCCCCCACGGAGATCCTCGCCCGGCAGCACTTCGCCACCATCAGCAAGATGCTCGACGGGCTGCCCGTGCGGGTGGCCATCCTCACCGGCGCCTCCAAAACCCGCGAGCGCCGCCAGGCCCTCGAAGGGATCGCCTCGGGCGAGGTCGACATCCTGATCGGCACCCATGCGCTGATCGAGGACCGCGTGCAGTTCGCAAACCTCGGATTCGTGGTCATCGACGAACAGCACCGTTTCGGCGTCGAACAGCGCGCCCGCCTCTGGACCAAAAACGCACAGCCGCCCCACATCCTCGTGATGACCGCCACGCCGATCCCCCGCACGCTGGCCATGACTCTATACGGTGATCTCGACGTCTCGGTGATCGACGAACTCCCGCCCGGACGCCGCCCGATCAAGACCTATCACTATACGGATGCCGCCCGGCTGAAACTCTTCGGATTCATGCGCCAGGAGATCGCCAAGGGACGTCAGGTCTATGTCGTCTACCCGCTCATCAAGGAGTCCGAGGCGATGGACTACAAGGATCTCACGGACGGCTACGAGGCCATCTCGCGCGACTTCCCCCTGCCGCAGTACGTCACGGCCATCTGCCACGGAAAGATGAAACCCGCCGACAAGGAGGAGTCGATGCGGCAGTTCAAGGAGGGCGAGGCGCAGATTCTGGTCGCCACGTCGGTCATCGAGGTGGGGGTCGACGTGCCGAACGCCACGGTCATGGTCATCGAATCGGCCGAGCGCTTCGGCCTCTCACAGCTGCACCAGCTGCGCGGCCGCGTGGGCCGCGGCGGCGAACAGTCCTACTGCATCCTCATGTCGGGCGAGAAGCTCTCGCGCGAATCCCGGGCCCGGCTCGACGCCATGTGCGAGACGAACGACGGATTCCGCCTGGCGGAGCTCGACCTCAAGCTGCGCGGCGCCGGTGACATCAACGGCACGCTGCAAAGCGGCATGGCCTTCGATCTGAAGATCGCAAGCCCGACGGCCGACGTGCAGATCCTCACCCTCTCGCGCGAAGCCGCCGCCGCAACACTTGCCGACGACCCGACACTCTCCCGCCCCGAAAACCGCGGTCTCGAGGCCCTGCGCCGCCAATACTCCGGGCGCGAAGAGTTCGATTTCTCCCGCATTTCGTAATATAAAACCCCGTAAAAACGTTATTCAACCAAAAACAGCTTTCGGACCGATGAAACGACTTCTCTTCTTCAGCATACTGTTTCTGATGGCGGCCCCGCCGCTCGCCGCCCAGTTCTATCATCCGGGCGAGGAGCTCTCCTACCGCGTGAGCTACAAGGCCAAGATGTTCCCCAATACGGAGGTCGGAGCCGTCGAAATCCGCACCTCCGAGGACCAGATCGACGGCCGCGAATTCTACAAGGTCGAGGGCATCGGACGCACGCTGCCCACCTACCGCTGGTTCTACAACCTCGAGGACATATACACGGTCTGGATCAACCCCGAAAGCTACCGTCCGGAACGCTTCGTGAGCGATCTGCACGAGGGCGAATACACCTTCCAGAGCTACTACACCTATCTGTGGCCCGACTCGACGATCCACACCCGCTGGCGCAGCCGCCAACGCCCCTTCCAGCAGAAGCAGATGACGCTGACGGCCGAAAGCATGGATCCCATCTCGCTCTTCTTCAACCTCCGCTCGGCCGAGGCCGAAGACTTCCGTGTCGACGAGCCCGGAACCCTGCAGATGGTCCTCCAGGATACCATCAAGGCCATCCACTACCGCTACCTCGGCCGCGAAAACAAGAAGATCCGAAACATGGGCCGCTTCCGCACGCTGAAGTTCGAATGCCAGCTCGGAACCACCGAAGGATATTCGTTCACCGACGGCACGATCTTCACCATCTGGATCTCGGACGACGACAACAAGATCCCGCTCTACATCGAATCGCCCGTCAAGATCGGCAGCATCCAGGCCTACCTCTCCGCATACAAGGGTCTCAAATATCCGCTCGAAAGCAAAATCCGGTAGACCATCCGGCCCGTTGGTGAAAGTATCACCCCCGACGGCTTTCAGATTCCGGTTTTTTTCCTATCTTTGCCCTTGACAAGGCCCGAGGGCCCCGCATCCCGGTCTTCCCCGCTTCGGAACCGGGCCGCAAACCCCGACGCCGCACCCCACTAAAACCTCATGCCTCCTATGGAAAACAAACAGGGTTACGATCCTTCGGAATTCGAAGACGACGACTACGCTCCGCAGCCCGATGCCGGCAAGTCGATCCGCGGATACCGCATCGTCATCATCATCCTTTCGGTCATTCTGGTGGCCCTCTCGGCCCTCTACTTCGGCATCCACCGCCAGCAGATGCGCGACAACGAACTCCTGCGCGCCGACCGGGACTCGATCCAGAGCGACCTGGGCCGGCTGATGACCGACTTCGACAACCTCCAGATCTCGAACGATTCGATCTCCCGCGGCCTGGACATCGAACGCGAACGCGCCGATTCGCTCATGACCCGTCTGAAGAAGGAGCGGTCGTGGAACCTCGCCAAGATCAAACAGTACGAAAAGGAGGTCGGTACGCTGCGCACCATCATGAAGGGATATGTCCGGCAGATCGACTCGCTCAATACGCTCAACAAACAGCTCATCAAGGAGAACGTCGGCTACCGCAAGGAGATCTCCACGGCCCGGCTGCGTGCCGAAATGGCCGAGGAAAAGGCCGCCGAACTCGACAACAAAGTCAAGGTCGGCGCCGTACTCCGCGCCCGCGACATCCGTCTGACGGCCCTCAACAACCGCAGCAACCCCGTCTCGCGAATCAAGAATGCCTCGCGGCTGCGGGTGGACTTCGTCCTCTCGGCCAACGAACTGGCTACGCCCGGTAACAAGGCCGTCTACGTGCGCATCACCTCGCCCGACGGTTATGTGCTGACCACCGAACAGATGCCGACCTTCGTATTCGAGGGCGAACGCATCAGCTACTCGGCCATGCGTGAGGTCGACTACCAGAATCAGGATCTCGAAGTGGGCATCTACTTCAATTCGACCGGATTCGCCGCCGGAACCTACACCATCGAGCTCTATTGCGACGGCCGGCTGATCGGTCAGAACCAGGTGGTCATGAAGTAACCGCCCGGCAGACTGGGCCGCAAACCGCCGTCACAGACGGAGCAGTTCCGCCCGGCCAGACGAACCAACCAATCGCCCCGCATGTCGATGCGGACATCCCATGAACGGCTGACCCGAAAAGGTCGGCCGTTCGTTTTCATGGCAGAGCGCTCCTCAGAGAGGCCGACGGCGGAAAGAAGCATCGGAAAACGGAACGGAAGATCCCCCTGACAGCAGGCCCGGTCAGTCCTGCGACAAGCGGGAAAAGAGACCGGCACCCCCGTTGCCGAAGACCGGACGGATAACACGCCGGCCCCCGGGAATAAAAAAGGGCGGAGTCCGAAGACCCCGCCCGCAGCCGTTCACCAGCAAACCGCTATTTTGCTTGCTCCTGCTGCCAGATCAGCGCCGAAGCTCCGAGAATAGCCGCATTCTTGCCCTGGATGCCGCTCGGAAGCAGCTTGACCTTGTTCTTGAAGACAAACAGCATGTTCTCCTCCATGTACCACTGCGTGGGTTCGAAGAGCAGTTTGCCGGCCTTCGACAAGCCGCCGAAGAGGAAGATCGCCTCCGGAGAGGTGATCGTCACGATGTCGGCCAGTGCCCGACCCAGCATCTCGCCCGTGAAGCGGAAGGCCTCCTTGGCAATGGGATCACCCTGCTCGGCCGCGGCCGAAATCATCGAGGCATCGAAATCGTCGAAGGCAATGCTGCGCAGCCGGCTGGGCGCATTCATCTTGGCCATCAGCTCAAAGGCCGTACGCTTGATGCCCGTGGCCGAAACGTAGGTCTCCAGGCAGCCCCGGCGTCCGCAGCCGCACTCACGGCCGTTGCGCTCGACGATGACGTGGCCGAACTCGCCCGCAAAACCGTCGTGGCCGTAGATCATCTCGCCGTTGGCCACGAAGCCCGAGCCAAGGCCCGTTCCGAGCGTGATCATCACGAAATCCTTCATGCCCTTGGCATTGCCGTAGATCATCTCGCCGATGGTCGCCGCATTGGCATCGTTCGTCACGAGGACCTTCCGCCCGTTGAAACGCCGTGCAATATCCTCGGCCAGGTGGAAAACCCGCCGCGATTCGTCGGGATTGGGATCCCCGTCGCGGAATTTCCACAGGTTGGCCGGATTCTCGATCGTCCCCTGGTGGAAGTTGGCATTGGGCGCGCCGATGCCGATACCCGCCAGCTCGTAGTCGAACGAGAGGCTGTTGGCCAGCGCCTGCAGCGAATCGCAAAGCTCCTCGACATAGGCCGGATAATCATCCACATAGGGGTATTTCTTGGTCGAAATGACCGATTCGGCATACAGGTCGCCGTTCTCGTCCACCAGACCGAATGCAGTGTTGATACCTCCGATATCGACACCGATAGCCAGTTTTTTCATAATGGTATTTCAGGTTTAAGTTCGATTCATCCATTCAAAGTTATACGAAAATTCGGCCAATCCAAAGTTTTTTCGTATTTTTGGGACAGTTTTGATCCGAAAAAAAACTCCCCGAGCCATGCAAACCAACGAGCAACTGCTCCAGTCCATTGAAAATTATCTGGCCCAGACCGATTTCCCGGCCGAGCCCGAACTCCTCTACGCCCCCATTGGATATTCGCTGGCCGGAGGCGGCAAACGGCTCCGCCCGATGCTCCTGACGCTGGCCTGCGGAATCTTCTCCGACGACATCCAGCAGGCACTCCCCGCCGCCGCAGCCGTCGAGGTGTTCCACAACTTCACGCTCCTGCACGACGACATCATGGACAATGCCGCCATGCGGCGCGGAAAACCCTCGGTCTTCGCCAAATGGGGACAGAATGTCGCCATCCTCTCGGGTGACGCCATGCTCATCTGCGCATACCGCCTGCTGGGCGCCATCCAACCCGCCCTGCTGCCCCAGGTGCTGGCCACCTTCAACACCATGGCCCTCGAGGTCTGCGAAGGACAGCAGTACGACATGGATTTCGAACACAAGGCCAAGGTCTCGGTCGTCGAATACATGCACATGATCGAACTGAAGACTTCGGTGCTGCTCGCCGGTGCGGTCGTCATCGGCGCCACGCTCGGCGGCGCCTCCGAGGCCGACTGCCGCAAGCTGCGACGCTTCGCCATCGAACTCGGACTGGCCTTCCAGCTGCAGGACGATCTGCTCGACAGCTACGGCGACGAACGTCTCGGAAAGGCCATCGGCGGCGACATCCTCGAAGGCAAGCAGACCTATCTGATGATCACGGCCATGAGCCACGCCGACGAGCCCACGCGCGAAGTGCTGCGCTCGACCTACCGCAATCCGGCACTCTCGGACCAGGAGAAGATCGCCACGGTCAAGGCCGTCTACGACCGGCTCGACATCCCGCGCCTGACCGAACAGCAGATCTCGCTGCGTTTCGAACGCGCACTGTCGATCCTCGACACCCTCTCGGTCGGCGCGGAACGCACGCGCCAGATGCGCGACTACGCCGCCAGTCTGATCGACCGCAAACACTGACCCGGCCGCCCATGAAACGTTCCGACATCGAGATCATGGCCCCCGTGGGCTCCTACGAATCGCTGGCCGCCGCCATCCAGGCCGGTGCCGATGCCGTCTACTTCGGCGTCGGGAAGCTCAACATGCGCTCGGCCTCGGCCGCCAACTTCACGCTCGACGACCTGGAGCGCATCGCCGAAAAGGCCCGAAAAGCCGGCGTCAAGAGCTATCTCACGGTCAATACGGTCGTCTACGAAGACGAAATCGACGATCTGCACGCCGTCATCGACCGCGCCAAACAGGCCGGCATCGACGCCATCATCGCCTCGGATCTGGCCGCCATCCTCTATGCCCGGCAGATCGGGCAGGAGGTTCACATCTCCACGCAGTGCAACATCTCGAACTCCGAGGCCGTGCGCTTCTACGCCCAGTGGGCCGACACGGTGGTGCTGGCCCGCGAGCTGACCCTCGAACAGGTGGCCGAGATTCACCGCCGCATCGAGCAGGACGACATCCGCGGCCCGCGCGGTGAACGGGTTCAGATCGAGATGTTTGCCCACGGCGCCCTGTGCATGTCCGTCTCGGGACGCTGCTACCTCTCGCTCTACGAAACCGGATGCTCGGCCAACCGCGGCGCCTGCCGTCAGCTGTGCCGCCGCAAATACACCGTCACCGACAAGGAGACCGGTGCCCAGCTCGACATCGACGGCCGCTACGTCCTCTCGCCCAAGGATCTCTGTACGATCGACTTCCTCGACCGGATGATCGCCGCAGGAGTGCGCGTCCTGAAGATCGAGGGCCGCGCCCGCGGTGCGGAGTACGTCAAGCGCGTGGTGGAGTGCTACGACCAGGCACTGAAGGCCCTCGAGGCAGGCTGCTACACCCCCGAACTGACCGCCTCGCTCAAGGAACGCCTCGGCGAGGTCTTCAACCGCGGATTCTGGGAGGGATACTACGCCGGACGCCCCGTCGCCGAACACAGCACAGCCTACGGTTCCTCGGCCTCGAAACGCAAGGTCTATGTCGGCAAGGTCGTGAATTTCTACAAGAAGCTCTCGGTGGCCGAGGTGGCCGTCGAGGCGGCGCCCGTCCGTGTCGGGGATGCGATCTTCTTCCTCGGTGCCACCACCGGCGTGGCCGAACAGACACTCTCAGAACTCCACGGTCCCGACGGACAGCCCTGTCAGCAAGTCTCCCAGGGTGAGCTCTGCGCCATCCGCACCCCGGGGCTGATCCGCCGCGGCGACCAGCTCTACAAGTTCATCGATGCCAATCCGCAAACCCAAAAACAATAACCGATGAACAAGACCTCTTCCGCACCCGACACGCCGCCGGCCGCCCCGCTGCGGCTGCTCTCGCTCGACACGCTCCGGGGATTCGACATGCTCTTCATCATGGGCTTCGCCGGCCTGGTCGTATCCATCTGCCAGCTGTGGCCCGGAACATTCTCCGACTGGCTCATTGCCCAGATGGGACACGCCCGCTGGGACGGATTCTTCCATCACGACACGATCTTCCCGCTCTTCCTCTTCATCGCGGGCATCTCGTTCCCCTTCTCGCTGGCCAAACAGCGCTCGAAAGGGTTCAGCGACGGCCATATCCGCGCCAAAATCATCCGCCGCGGTCTGACGCTCGTCCTCCTGGGAATGGTCTACAACGGTCTGCTCAAATTCAATCTCGATTCGATCCGCATTCCGAGCGTGCTGGGACGAATCGGTCTGGCGTGGATGTTCGCGGCGCTGATCTACATGCACTGCCGCGTCAGGACCCGTATCGCGGTGGCCGTCGTGCTGCTGACCGCCTACACGCTCGTCCTGCAGTTCGTCCCGGCTCCCGATGCCCCCGACGCCGGGCCGCTGACCTACGCCGGCAATATCGTCGGATACGTCGACCGCACGCTCATCCCGTCGCACATTCTCCATCCCGGGAAATTCGACCCGGAAGGCATTCTGAGCACCCTCCCGGCTATCGTCACCGCCCTGCTGGGCATGTTCACCGGAGCATTCGTCCGCCGGGAGGAGCCGCGTCTGACCGGCTCGCGCAAAGCCCTCTACATGGCCGCCGGCGCCATCGCACTGCTCGTCGCCGCGCTGATCTGGAACCAGTGGCAGCCCATCAACAAGAGCCTCTGGAACGGGGCATTCGTCTGCGCCGCCGGCGCCTACTCGCTCGGCATGTTCGCCCTGTTCTACTACCTGATCGACGTCCGCCAGTGGCGCCGCTGGACCTTCTTCTTCAAGGTCATCGGCGTCAACTCGATCACGATCTACCTCGGTCAGCGAATCATCAACTTCAGCTACACCTCGAAGTTCCTCTTCGGAGGAATCGCCGACAAGCTGCCTCCCGAACTGGGCGACATCATCCTCGGCATCGGATACATCGCCTGCTGCTGGCTGATGCTCTGGTTCTTCGACCGGCAGAAGGTCTATCTCAAGGTGTGAGCGCAAGCCAAACAACTCGCCCCGCGCCTCGGCCCCAATCGCCACAGTCCCGGCCCGAACCGGGACTTTTTGTTTATAGGTCCACGTCAGCCGGAATCGGCACAGGATGACAAAAATTCGGGAAAATCGATCCGTCGGCGATCCTCTTTTCGTATCTTTGCGGCCGATGCTTCACCCTTCAAACATATCCACCCCCGCGGACGGAATTCCAATGCCCCGCCGCCTGGGGGCCATTCTCGCCGTCTCGTTCGGCGTATCGCTCTCGGTCATCGACGGTTCGATCGCCAATGTCGCCCTGCCGACCATCAGCACCCAGCTCGGCATTTCGGCCGCCGATTCGATCTGGATCGTCAACGCCTATCAACTGGCCATCATGGTCTCGCTGCTCTCGTTCTCGGCCCTGGGAGACGTGGTCGGATACCGCAAGATCTACATCGGAGGGCTGGCCCTCTTCACGGTGGCTTCGGTGGGGTGCGCCCTCTCGCATTCGTTCCAGAGCCTCGTGCTGGCCCGCGTCATGCAGGGATTCGGCGCCGCGGCCGTCACGTCGGTCAACACCACGCTGGTCCGCTTCATCTACCCGCGCGACCGCCTCGGCCGGGGGCTCGGAATCAATGCCACGGTCGTCGCCGTGTCGTCGGTCGCCGGCCCGACAATCGCCGCCGGAATCCTCTCCGTCGCCGAATGGCCCTGGCTCTTCGCCGTCAACATCCCCGTCGGACTGGCCGCCCTGTCGCTCAGCCACCGATTCCTTCCCTCGAACCCCGTCAAGGATGCCGCCCACCACTTCAGCTGGCGCGACGCCGTGATGAACGCCCTGACGTTCGGCCTAATGATGGCCTCGATCGAGGGTTTCTCGCACGGCCTCGACCCGCGGCTTCTCTCGCTCGGCATCGCCGCCCTGCTCATCATCGGATTCCTGTTCATCCGCTCGCAACTGCGTGAAACCTATCCGATCCTGCCGTTCGACCTGCTGCGCATCCCGATCTTCTCGGTCTCGGTGCTCACGTCGATCTGCTCGTTCCTCGGGCAGATGCTCGCCATGGTGGCCCTGCCCTTCTATCTGCAGCACACGTGCGGCTACAACGACGTGCAGACCGGTCTGCTGCTCACGGCCTGGCCCGCCATCATCATGATCGTGGCGCCGGTGGCCGGACTGCTCGTCGAGCGCGTCCATGCCGGACTGCTCGGCGGCGTGGGGCTCACGGCCATGGCCGCAGGACTCTTCCTGCTGGCCCTGCTGCCCGACAACCCCTCGCAGGGCGACATCGTCTGGCGGCTGATGCTCTGCGGTGCCGGTTTCGGATTCTTCCAGTCCCCGAACAACAGCATCCTGATCGCCTCGGCTCCCCCCTCGCGCAGCGGCTCGGCCAGCGGCATGCTCGCCTCGGCCCGCCTGGTCGGTCAGACCACCGGCGCCGCCCTGATGGCCCTGCTCTTCCACCTGCTGCCCCAGAACAGCACCCATGCCGCTCTGATTCTGGCCGGATGCTTCGCCATCGCCGCCGCCCTGATCAGCTTCTCGCGCCTCTCGCTGCCGCTGCCCGAAGGACTGACCCGCAAACGCAAATCCAAGGCATGAGAGCGCTGCTGCCGTTGCTGATTCTGCTCGCGCCGCTCGGCGCAACGGCCCGACAGGCGGATTCGCTCCGCTTCATCCGCCCGCCCTATCTCCGCGAAGGCGACACGGTGGCGATCGTCGCCCCGGCCGGGAAACTCCCCGAAAAGATCGATACGGCAAAGATCCGCCAACGATTCGAGGAGTGGGGGCTCCACGTGCGGTTCGGCACCTGCCAGAACCCGGACAAGGAGGCCTACTTCGCCGCTCCGGACAGTACGCGCGCCGCCGAACTGCAGGCCGCCATCGACGATCCGTCGGTGAAGGCCGTCATCGCCTGCCGCGGCGGCTACGGATCGGTGCGGCTGCTGCCCCTCGTGCGGCTCGAGGCGCTGCGCGAACACCCGAAATGGATCGTCGGTTTCAGCGACATCACCACGCTACACCTCGCCCTGAGGCGGCTGCGCATCGAGAGCATCCACGGTCCGATGCCCGCCGGATTCCGCCTCGATGAGTGCGATGAGCCCGACGAACGCGACCTCTCGGCCGAATCGCTGCGCAAGGCCCTCTTCGGCCAGACCCAACGCATCGAACTCGAGGTGCATCCGTTCAACCGTCCGGGGCGGGCCCGGGGCCGGCTGGCCGGCGGCAACCTCACCGTGATCTGCGCCGCCAACGGAACCCCCGAAGCCCTGCAGACCGATACGCCCACGATCCTCTTCATCGAGGAGATCGGCGAATTCGCCTACCGCATCGACCGCATGATGCAGAGCCTCGCGCGATGCGGCGTGCTGCACAACCTGCGCGGCATCGTCGTGGGGCACTTCACCCGCACGCTCGGCTGCGACCGCTTCGGAGTCGAAAGTCCCGAGGCGCTGCTCGACCGCTACACCCGCCGGCTGGGCATTCCGGTCGTCTACGGACTTCCGGCCGGCCACGACGATCCCAATCTGGCCCTCTACCTGGGTCGCGACGTCCGGCTGCAGGTCGACGAACAGCGAGCCTGTATCGATTTCTGCCCCGCCGAGTGACGTTTTTCCGATTTTTCGCTATCTTTGTGGAAAACACCAAAGCACTATGTTTTCCGCAAAAACCTATACCGCACGCCGTCGCGAACTCCGTACCCGCATCGGACAGGGCATCGTCCTGCTGCCCGGAAACGGTCTCGCCCCGAACAATTATCCCAACAACGCCTACTACTTCCGCCAGGACTCCACGTTCCGATACTACTTCGGGCTGAACGTCCCGTCGGTGGTCGGGCTGATCGACGCCGATTCGGGCGAAGAGGCCCTCTACGGCGATGACTTCACCGTCGAGGACATCATCTGGACCGGCCCCCAGCCCACGCTCCACGACATGGGTGCCGAGGTCGGCGTGACGCAGACCTTCCCGATGGCCGAACTGGCCGCACGCCTGCGCAAGGCCATCGCCCTGGGCCGGAAAATCCACTACCTGCCCCCCTATCGCGGCGAAACCAAACTCCTGTTGTCCGAACTGCTCGGCATCAAACCCGCCGCCCTGCACGACTACAAGTCGGTGGAGCTGATGTTCGCCGTGGCCGAAATGCGCGAAAAAAAGAGCGCCGAGGAGATCGCCGAAATGGAACGCGCCTTCCACATCGGTTACGAAATGCACACGCTGGCCATGAAGATGTGCCGCCCGGGGGTTGTCGAGCGTGAAATCGCCGGCGCCATCGAAGGGGTTGCCAAGTCGATGGGACAGGGCGTCTCGTTCCCCTCGATCGTCTCGCAGCACGGCGAAACGCTCCACAACCTCAACGCCGACGGCGTCCTCGAAGAGGGCCGTCTGCTGCTGTGCGACGCCGGCGGCGAAAGCGTCGAGGGATACTGCTCGGACCATACGCGAACCTATCCCGTCAGCGGTCGCTTCACCCAGCAGCAGAAGGATATCTACAACATCGTCCTGGCGGCCCACGACCATGTCGCACGCATCGTCAAACCCCACATGATGTACACGGAGATCCACAACGCCGCCTACATGGTGCTGGCCGAAGGACTGGTCGGACTGGGTCTGCTGAAGGGTTCGCCGGCCGATGCCGTGGCCGCCGGCGCCATGACGATGCTCATGCCCCACGGTCTGGGACACGGTCTGGGAATGGACGTGCACGACTGCGAGGCCATGGGCGAACGCTCGTTCGACTTCTCGTCGATCGCCAAGCGCGCCGCCCAGTCCGGAACCTGCGTCTACCGCTCGGCCTGGCGGATCGAACCCGGAACGATCATGACCGACGAACCCGGTCTCTACTTCATCCCCGCGCTGATCGACAAGTGCCGCGCCGAAGGACTCTACAAGGGAATCGTCGACTACGACGCCCTGGAGGCCTACCGCAACTTCGGCGGTATCCGCATCGAGGATGACATCCTGGTCACCGAAACCGGAAGCCGTATCATCGGCGACCGCAAGATCCCCGCAACGGTCGAGGAGCTGGAGGCCGTCGTCGGAAAATAAACCCATACGCAATCATGAAAAAGCAACTGTTTCTCCTGCTGGCGGCTCTGCCGCTGTTTGCCGCGGCCCAGCAACCCGCCGACTGGGCCAATTACGGCCGTTATGCCGAGGCCAATGCCCGGCTCGAAAAAGCCCCCGAAGTCGTCTTCATGGGCAACTCGATCACCGACGGCTGGGATGACGCCCATCCGGAATTCTTCTCCGACAACAACTACGCCTGCCGCGGTATCAGCGGACAGGTCACCTCGCAGATGCTTTGCCGCTTCCGCGCCGACGTGATCAACCTCCACCCCAAAGCGGTGGTGATCCTGGCCGGAACCAACGACCTGGCCCTCAACAACGGACCGATCGCCATGGAACACATCGTCGAGAACATCGTCTCGATGGCCGAACTGGCCCGCGCCGCCGGAATCAAACCCATCCTCTGCTCGGTGCTCCCCGCCGGGAAGTACCCCTGGAGGCCCGAAGTCGAGGATGTCGCCGGAAAGATCCGCACGCTCAACGCGCAGGTCAAGGCCTGGGCCGATGCAAACGACGTCTGCTGGGTCGACTACCATGCCGTCATGGATGCCGGCGACGGCTCGATGCGCAGCGAACTGACCCGCGACGGAGTTCATCCGACCCGTCAGGGTTACGACGTCATGGAGCAGATCCTCGTCCCGGTACTCGACGCCGCCAAGTAGTCCCGGCATCAGGCAATGCCCCCGAAAATCGCCCCGCAAGGGCGATTTTTTCGTTTCAAGCGGTTGTTTTTCCCGATTATTTCGTATATTTATAGTCGCGCGCCAAAACGGGCCGGCCGACTGGAGCATCCCCGCAGGCCAAACCCGCTCATTGTAACACCCCGTCAGGACGCCGCACCAACCGAAACGAAACCAAAAACCTAAAACTTTTCGGAATATGAAAAACTATTCAGCCAAGGAGATCAAGAACATCGTACTCATCGGTGCCCCCGGCACGGGAAAAACTACCCTTGCCGAAGCGATGGCTTATGAAGGGAAAGTCATCGATCGCAGGGGTAGTATCGAGACCAACAACACGCTCTCGGACAACACGGATATCGAGCATGAATACAAACGCTCGATCTATTCCACGATCCTCTTCACCGAATTCATGGACCGAAAACTCAACATCATCGACTGCCCCGGGTCGGACGATTTCTGCGGAAACCTCTTCTCGGCCTTCAAGGTCGGTGACGTCGGCGTATTCCTCTTCAATGCCCAGAACGGATGGGAGGTCGGCAGCGAAATCCAGGCCCGTTACGCCCGTCTGCTCAAGAAACCCGTCATCGGCGTCATCAACCAGCTCGATGCCGACAAGGCGTCGTTCGAGGCCACGTTCGATTCGATCAAGGCCGCTTCGAGAGTCAAACCCGTCATCGTCCAGTATCCCGTCAACCAGGGCGCCTCATTCAACGCCTTCATCGACGTGCTGCTCATGAAGATGTACCGCTTCAAGGACAACGACGGCCACCGCGAAGAGCTCGAAATCCCCACCGAAGAGATGGAAAAGGCCCTGGAGCTCAACAAGGAACTGGTCGAAATGGCCGCCGAACACGACGAGGCCCTCATGGAACTCTACTTCGACAAGGGAACCCTCACGCAGGACGACATCCGCGCCGGATTGAAGATCGGCGTCTCGAAACGCGAGGTCATGCCCATCTTCTGCGCCAGCGGTAAACGCGACATCGGTACGAAACGTCTGATGGAGTTCATCATCAACGTCGCCCCCGGTCCGCTCAAGGCCCCCGCATTCCTCTCGACCGACGGGCAGGAGATTCTTGCCGACGAATCGGCGCCGGCCGTGGCCTTCGTCTTCAAGAGCCAACTCGAACAGCATATCGGTGAAATCTCCTACTTCCGCGTCATCCGCGGCAAACTCACCGAGGGTACGGAGCTCATCAATACCCGCACGGGCAACAAGGAGAAACTCTCGCAGCTCTTCGCCGTGGCCGGCAAAAACCGCATCAAGGTCACCGAACTCTCGGCCGGCGACATCGGATGCACCGTCAAACTCAAGGGCACGCGTACGAACGACACCCTCTCGTCGGCTGCCGATCTCGTGACGATCGAACCCATCGTCTTCCCCGAACCCCGCTACCGCGCCGCCATCAAGTGCAAGGAGCAGAGCGACGAGGAGAAGCTCGGCAAACTGCTCAACGATGCCAAATACGAAGATCCGACCATCCTGGTCGAATACTCCAAGGAGCTCAAGCAGACCATCATCCAGGGTCAGGGCGAGCACCATCTGAACATTCTCCGCTCGCGCATCGAAAAGGAAAACAAGATCCCCTACGAATACATCGCCCCGAAGATCCCCTATCGCGAGACGATCACCAAGGTCGCCCAGGCCGACTACCGCCACAAGAAACAGTCGGGCGGCGCCGGTCAGTTCGGCGAGGTGCACATGATCATCGAACCCTACTACGAGGGGATTCCCGAACCCAAAAACTACAAGGTCCCCGGAAAGGGCGACATGACGGTCAACATCAAGAGCAAGGAGGAGTACGATCTGCCGTGGGGCGGTAAACTGCAGTTCTATTCGGCCATCGTCGGCGGCGCAATCGACGCCCGCTTCATGCCCGCCATCCTGAAGGGTATCATGGAGAAGATGGACGAAGGCCCGCTGACGGGCTCCTACGCCCGCGACATCCGCGTCATTATCTACGATGGCAAGATGCACCCGGTGGATTCGAATGAAATCTCGTTCAAACTCGCCGCCCGAAACGCCTTCAAGGAGGCTTTCCGAAACGCCGGACCCAAGATCATGGAGCCGATCTACAGCGTCGAGGTCCTCGTGCCGAGCGAATACATGGGCGCCGTGATGTCGGATCTGCAGAACCGTCGCGCCATGATCGCCGGCATGGAATCCGACAAGGGCTTCGACCGCCTGAATGCCCTCGTACCGCTGGCCGAGCTCTACCGATACTCGACGACCCTCTCGTCGCTGACCTCCGGATCGGCCACCTACACCATGAAGTTCTCCTCCTACGAGCAGGTGCCCTCCGACGTGCAGGACAAACTGCTCAAGGCCTACACCGATACCGACGAGGATTAACCCTCCCCGACGGAATCCCCTCCACAAGCGGCGGGCAGCTACGGCTGTCCGTCGCTCGGTTTTTAAGGGAGGGGGCAGAGAGGGGAGGGTCGGAAGAAGGACGGAAGAAGGCAAGGCGAAGAAGGCGCGGAAGAAGGCAAGGCGAAGAAGGCTGGGCCGGAGAAGGCTGGGCCGGAGAAGGGCTGGGCCGGAGAAGGGCTGGGCGGAAGTCCAGGAAGGACTGAAAGACAGGAGAGAACCGGGAAAGCTGGAGGAAGGGGTAGACCTCGGAACCGGGGACTGGGAGAAAACCGAGGACTGGAAGAAAGACGACCGACCACCAGCCAGAAAAGGCCGCAGACAACGAAAAGCCGCCGATCGTCTAAAGCGCCCCGGAGCCTCGTCCACCGACGGCAAACCCGGATTTGCGAGCCGTTCGGTGCAGGATCACGTTAAATAAATGTTAACAATCCGTTTCGAATCCGTTTCATCGGGAAAAATCCAGTAAATTTGTTGACCAATTGCACTGAAACCAAACATGAGCGAAATCTACACCTTCATCGTCGGTATTCTGGGAATTCTCGCTGTTTCTGGTCTTTTCGTCGGCGTGACGAACGACGCCGTCAACTTCCTCAACTCAGCCATCGGCTCCAAGGCCGCCCCCATGCGCATCATCCTGGCCGTCGCCTCGCTCGGCATCATCGTCGGCGTCGTCACCTCGAGCGGCATGATGGAGGTCGCCCGCAGCGGCATGTTCAACCCCGGACTCTTCACCTTCCACGAGGTGATGATGCTCTATCTGGGCGTCATGTTCGCCAACGTCATCCTGCTCGACCTCTACAACTCGTGGGGCCTCCCAACGTCGACCACCGTGTCGCTGATCTTCTGCCTGCTGGGTTCAGCCATCGCCGTGTCGATCTACAAGATCGCCAACGACCCCTCGCAGGGCATCACCGCCCTCGGCCAGTACATCAATACCTCGCGCGCCATGGGTATCGTCTCGGCCATCCTCCTCTCGGTGGTCATCGCATTCACCTGCGGAACCATCATCATGTACATCTCCCGACTGATCTTCTCGTTCCGATATACGGCCCTCTTCCATCGATACGGTTCGCTCTGGTGCGGCGCCTCGCTCACGGCAATCGTCTACTTCGCCGTCTTCAAGGGCCTCAAGTCGATCCTCGCCGGGCACGAGTTCATCCAGTGGGTCGACGCCCATCTGCTGCTGGCCATCTTCATCTGCTGGGCCTTCTGCTCGCTGGTCCTCTTCTTCATCCAGCGGCTGAAGATCAACATCCTGCGGATCACCATCCTCTCCGGAACGTTCGCCCTGGCGCTGGCCTTCGCCGGAAACGACCTGGTCAACTTCATCGGCGTCCCCGTGGCCGGCTTCGACGCCTACTCGATCGCCCACCATACCGGGGATGCCGGCATGCTCATGGAGGCCCTCAACGAAAACGTCCCGGCCAACTTCCTCATCCTGCTGGCCGCCGGCGCCATCATGATCCTCACGCTCTGGACCTCGAAAAAGGCCATGCACGTCACCGAAACCGAACTCTCGCTCTCGGCACAGGGCGACGACGGTCAGGAACAATACGGCTCGTCGCTCTTCTCGCGCACGATCGTCCGCGCCGCCATCAACATCAATGCCGGCGTCGAACGCGTCATCCCGCCCCGCGTGCGAAAGGCCATCTCCCGCCGCTTCGAATACGAAGACGTCGAACACAGCGGCGCCCCCTACGACATGATCCGCGCTACGGTCAACCTCACGACCTCGGCCCTGCTGATCGCCATGGCCACGTCGCTCAAACTCCCGCTGTCGACCACCTACGTCTGCTTCATGGTGGCCATGGGTTCGTCACTCGCCGACCGCGCCTGGGGCCGCGAAAGCGCCGTTTACCGCATCTCGGGCGTCATGACCGTCGTCGCCGGATGGTTCATCACCGCGCTGGGCGGATTCTTCATCGCCCTGGTTGTCGGCCTGGCCCTGATCTACGGCGGAACCCCCGCCTTCATCGTCATCACGATCCTCTGCGGATGGATGCTCATCCACAGCAACTTCCTCAAGAAGGACAAGACCAACGCCACTGAACGCCAGCAGATCAAGACCAACGAAGACATCATCGCCGATCTGCGCGACGAGGTCTGCGCAACGATGGAGTCCGCCACGAAGATCTACGACCGTACACTGATCGCCGTCTTCAAGGAGAACCGAAAGGTCCTGCGCGACATGGTCAAGGAGTCGAACGACCTCTTCTACCACTCGCGCGAACGGAAATACGCGCTGCTCCCCACACTGAAAAAACTCCAGGGCGAGGATGTCAACACGGCCCACTACTACGTTCAGGTCGTCGACTACCTCAACGAGATGACCAAGGCCCTGATGCACATCACCCGCCCGGCTTTCGAACACATCGACAACAACCACGAGGGCATGTCGATGGATCAGACCCGCGATCTGATGTCGATCAACGACGACGTCGAGTCGATCTACCGCCGCATCAACCAGATGCTGCGCGAGGGCGACTTCTCGGAGATCGAGACCGTCCTGACGATGCGCGACCAGCTCTTCGAGTCGATCGCCGACGCCATCAAGTCCGAGCTGACCCGCATCAACGAAGCCAAGTCCAACACCAAGGCCTCGATGCTCTATCTGACGATCCTGACCGAGACCAAGAACATGGTGCTCCAGTCGCGCAACCTGCTCAAATCGCAGCAGTACTTCCTCAAGCATCTCTCCGGCCCCGCCGCCAAGACGTGGATCAAATAACCCGGGCGGAACGGTAACGGACCGTGCCGTAAAAAAGGAGCGAAAGGGAGGGGCAGATGAAGGGACCTCCAAAGAGGAGTCTCAAAAACGAAAAACAAAATGGATATTGCAAAAGCCAAACGGCGCGAAAACATCGCCGAATATATTCTCTACCTCTGGCAGCTGGAGGATCTGCTGCGGGCCCTGCAGTTCAGTCCCGAGGCCATCTACTCGACGCTGATCGCCCCGAGAAAGGATATCGCCGAGGAGCAGAAACACATCTTCCTGATGTGGTATCTCGATCTGGCAACCCTGCTCCAGCAGGAGGGCAAGGAGGAGAAGGGACATCTCGAACATACGCTGCACCTGATTCAGGATCTTCACGACCTGCATCTGCAACTGTTGAAACTCCCCGTCGGCGAACACTACCGCACGACCTATGCCCGTCTCGAACCCGAACTGCCGCGACTGCGCGCCGTGATCGGCAACCCCGGCATGAGCGATACCGAACTCTGCTTCCGGGCCCTCTACGCGGCCATGCTCTACCGAATCAAGGGCGAAGGTAACAAATCGGCCGTGACCGATACGCTGGAGTTCATCTCGCCGGTGATTGCCGAACTGGCCGACATCTACGGGAAGGTCGAACGCGGCGAAATCGACCTCTACAAAAACGCCCCGGAGGCCCCCCGGAAATAGTTCCCGAAACAAAGGGGGGGCCGCCAAAACCCGCAAGCAGCACCCAAAACAAAGGGGGGGGGTATACAGACAAAAACGGATCAGCCCTGCCGGGTCGATCCGTTTTGCTGTCTGGAAGAGGTCGGTGCCGGAACTATTCGAGATCCAGCCCCATGATGTAATCGTTCATGTAGAAGCCGCCGCCGATCGGGAAGTCCCCCTCACGCAGACGCCGCATCCCCATGTGTTCGTAGAAATGCAGCGCCCGATTGTGGCGGTTGACATTCAGCTCCATGCGGCACGGCGTCGGGCAGAGGCGCCGCACGTGTGCCACGGCCTCACGGAAAAGACGAGCCCCGATACCATGGCCCTGTGCCTGAGGCAGCACGTAGATCTTCTGCAGGTGGAAAAGAGCCTCTCCCTGACGCTCGACGGAGACGTACCCGCACGGCACCCCGTCGAGAAAGGCCAGATAGAAGCAATGCCCGTCGCGGAACTGTGCACGAAGATTCACCTCGGAGTACATCCACTCCATCATGTAGTCGAGCTGCGACGGGGTGAGGATCTCCCGGTAGGTGGCCGGGAAGGCCACCTCGGCAACCTGCCGGATCAACGGAATATCGGCCTCCGAAGCCCGACGCAAATAGACGTGCTGCAAGGCCTACCACGCGTCTCGCGTCAGGCTCAGAATCTCACCCGTTTGCGACGAACCGTCGGCGAGCCCCTGCAATCCGGATTCGGTCCGAAGGTAACGAAAACCGCACTTCTCCATCACGCGTCGTGAAGCTCCGTTCCCGACAAAACAACAACCCCAAAGCGCCGTCAGTTCCAGCTCCTCGAACGCACGGCGGACCAATGCCCCCAAGGCCTCCGACATCAGTCCACGACCACGCCACGACGTACCGATCCAATAACCGACCTCGGCTTCGGTCGCTCCGATCCGGAAATGGCTCGACGACGGGAAGAGCAGTCCAACGCATCCGACGGGCCGCCCGCTCTCCCGCAGCACCACGGCATAAGTTTCAGGGGAGGCAAAGACCGTACGGATCACCTCGGCACTCTCTTCGACACTGCGGTGAGGTTGCCATCCCGCCGCAGGCCCCACCTGCGGATCTCGCGCTACGGCGTACAGATCGGGCGCATCCTCCGCCCGCCACGGACGAAGTTCCAACCGTCGTGTTGTCAAGGTTTCGATCATGGTTGTTCGGATTTCAACAGGCCCCAACGAAAGAAGGCCGACTTGAAAAAGCCGGCCCTGAATCTTTCCCGCAAAAACTAAGCGTACTTGAACGTCGACTCGTCCGATACGGTCAGTTTCTTACGACCCTTTGCGCGACGCGCAGCCAGCACCTTGCGGCCATTTGCCGTAGCCATACGAGCGCGGAAACCGTGCTTGTTGATACGCTTGCGACGCGAAGGCTGGTAAGTTCTCTTCATTGCCATAGCTATCTGGTTTTTATTGTTTCTGACATTTTTACGGATTGCAAAAGTACAACAAAAAAACGATCCGCAAAAATTTTTCGGGAAAATATTTCCATTCTTCGGGGAAAAACCCGTTTTTCGCTTATCTTTGTAGAAAGACAGCTCGCTCAGAAACCTGCGGTCCCGCGGTCGCAGCATCCCGGGCGAAGCCGTGCAGAAACCCGTTAACTCTCTTCCGTAATGGCTATCTTCAAGGTCGAAGGAGGGCATCGCCTCCACGGTTCGATAACCCCGCAGGGCGCCAAAAACGAAGCCCTCGAGATCCTCTGCGCCACGCTGCTCACCCCCGAGCGCGTCGTCGTGCGAAACATCCCGCGCATCCTCGACGTGATGCAGCTCATCGAACTCCTGCGCCGCATGGGCGTCATCGTCGAACAGCTCGCCGACGACACCTACGCCTTCCAGGCCCGTGACATCGATTTCGAATACCTCCAGTCGGACGACTACCGTCAGCGCTGCACCCGTCTGCGCGGATCGGTCATGCTCATCGGCCCGATGCTCGCGCGTTTCGGCGTCGGCTACATCCCCAAACCCGGCGGCGACAAGATCGGCCGGCGCCGGCTGGACACCCACTTCATCGGATTCCAGAAACTCGGAGCCCGTTTCAACTTCGACGTGGCCGACGAATTCTTTATGGTCGAAGGCCGCGATCTGAAGGGAACCTACATGCTCCTCGACGAAGCCTCGGTCACCGGTACGGCCAACATCATCATGGCCGCCGTCATGGCCCGCGGCATCACCACCATCTACAACGCCGCCTGCGAACCCTACGTGCAGCAGCTCTGCCGCATGCTCAACCGCATGGGAGCCCGCATCTCCGGCATCGCCTCGAATCTGCTGACCATCGAGGGCGTCGACGCCCTCGGCGGCACGGAACACATGCTGCTGCCCGACATGATCGAGGTGGGCAGCTTCATCGGAATGGCCGCCATGAACCGCTCGGAGCTGACCATCCGAAACGTCTCCTACGAAAACCTCGGCATCATCCCCGCCCAGTTCGCCCGCATGGGCATCCACTTCGAACAGCGCGGCGACGACATCTACATCCCCCAGCAGGATCATTACAGCATCGAGACCTTCCTCGACGGCTCGATCATGACCATCGCCGATGCCCCGTGGCCCGGTCTGACCCCCGACCTGCTATCGATCTTTCTGGTAGTCGCCACCCAGGCCAAGGGCGCCGTGCTGATCCATCAGAAGATGTTCGAAAGCCGTCTGTTCTTCGTCGACAAACTGATCGACATGGGTGCCCAGATCATCCTCTGCGACCCACACCGCGCCACGGTCATCGGACACGACCACCGCATCTGTCTGCGCGCCACGCGCATGACCTCGCCCGACATCCGTGCCGGCGTGGCGCTGCTCATCGCCGCCATGTCGGCCGACGGCGTCTCGACAATCCAGAACATCGAACAGATCGACCGCGGTTACAAGGACATCGACGGACGTCTGAACGCCCTCGGCGCCCACATCACCCGCATCGACGAGTGCGAACTGAGAAGATAGCCGGCCACCCGGTCCGACCCGGGGAATGCCTCTGATTTCATCCGTCCACCGGCCGTTCCGCTTCCGAAGGCAACCCTGCGGAGCAGAAGACGGTGTGCAAAAAACGTTTCAAACCCTCAACAAACCATGTTTCTCGAAAATGCCAGCCGCAAGGGCTGGATCGAAGTCGTCTGCGGATCGATGTTCTCGGGCAAGACCGAAGAGCTCATCCGACGTCTCAAACGGGCCCAGTTCGCCCACCAGCGTGTCGAAATCTTCAAACCCCGGATCGACGTCCGATACTCGGAGGAGGAGGTCGTCTCGCACGACGCCAACGCCATCCGTTCGACCCCCGTCGAATCGCCCCAGAATATCCTGCTGATGACCTCCGACGTCGATGTTGTGGGGATTGACGAGGCCCAGTTCTTCGACGAAAGCATCGTCGAGGTCTGCCGGCAGCTGGCCGACAGCGGCGTGCGCGTGATCGTCGCCGGACTCGACATGGATTACACCGGGAAGCCCTTCGGTCCAATGCCCGCCCTGATGGCCACGGCCGAATACGTCACCAAGGTGCACGCCATCTGCGTCCGCTGCGGAAACCTCGCCCACCACTCCCACCGTCTCACCAGCGACGACAAACAGGTGATGCTCGGCGCGCAGGACAGCTACGAACCGATCTGCCGCCACTGTTTCCGAGAACTGCGGCTCGCCGAAGAGCGCAGGGCCGAGGAGCAAAAAAAGCAAACCGCTTCAGAGACGGAGGCTTGACCGGCCGCAGAAGCCGAACCGCTACATTACATATATATAAAAATCCCGGCACCTCATGGTGTCGGGATTTTTCGGTTTGCAGAGAGGGGTCACTTTACCGTCGGCGCAACGGCTCCACGGACCTCCGCAAGACGGGCCGAAAGTTCGGCCACCACGTCGGGATGCTCCGCCGCCACGTCATGACGTTCGCGCGGATCCGTCTTCAGGTCGTACAGCTGCGGCTCGGGCGAATTGCCCAGTTCGGTTCGGGTCCAGAACTCCAGCGCCGGTCCGTCGCTCGGCTCCAGATACTTCCACGGGCCCGAAATGAGGGCCAGCGTATTGTTCAGGTTCTGCTGCACGACATACTCGCGGTCGGTCTGCGCCTCGCCCAGCAGTTCGGGCAGGCGGTCGCGGCTGTCGGGTGCCGCCGTTGCGGGAAGCTCCGTACCGGTCAGCGAAGCCAGCGACCGGTAGACGTCGATCTGCGAGAAGAGCGCCGGCTGTTCGCCCGGCTTCACGCGCTCAGGCCACCGCACGATGAACGGAACCCGCGTGCCGGCCTCGTAGAGGCTGTACTTCCCGCCCCGGTAGATCCCCATTGGCGTATGGCCGTTGAGCAGTTCGAGGGCCTGATCCTGATAACCGTCGTCGATCACCGCGCCGTTGTCCGACGTGAAGATGAAGAGCGTATTGTCGGCCAGCCCGAGGCTGTCCAGCGTACGCATCACCTCGCCGATCGTCCAGTCGAGCTGCAGAATCACGTCGCCGCGGCTGCCCAGCCCGCTCTTACCCGCAAAACGCGGATGCGGAACGCGCGGCACATGCACGTCCTGCGTCCCCATGTAGAGGAAGAAGGGCCGGTCGCGATGCTGTGCGATGAAACGCGTGGCCTTCGCGGTGATCGTATCGGCGATATTTTCGTCGACCCACAGCGCCGAGCGGCCGCCCGTCATCCAGCCGATGCGCGGAATGCCGTTGATGATCGTATTGTTATGCCCCTGGCTCGGGCGGAGCGTCACCAGTTCGGGATTCTCCTCGCCCGTCGGCCAGTCGCCCACCTTGTGGTCGTAGCTCACCGTGATGGGATCCGACGGATCCAGCCCCACCACGTGTCCGTTCTCGACGAAAACGCACGGCACGCGGTCGACCGTCGCCGGAATCAGAAACTCGTAGTCGAAACCGATGTCACGGGCTCCCGGGCGGATCTCCGTATTGAAGTCCGTACCGCCGACCGGGCCCAGTCCGAGGTGCCACTTGCCGACGGCTCCCGTCGCATAGCCCGCGTCGTGGAGCGCATCGGCCAGCGTATAGCAGGCCGTATCGATGATCAGTTCGGAATTGCCCGGGGCGATACCCGTATTCTGCTGCCGCCAGGGGTACATGCCCGTCAGCAGCCCGAAGCGCGACGGCGTACTCGTTGCCGAGGTGGCATAGGCATTCGTGAAGCGCTGGCCCTGCGAGGCCAGGCGGTCGATGTTCGGCGTCGAGATCTTCGTCGCGCCGTAGCAGCTCAGGTCGCCGATGCCCAGATCGTCGGCATAGATGAAGATCACGTTCGGGCGGTCGGGCGCCGTCTGTGCCGCGTCGCCGCAGCCCGCAAACAGCGTCACCGTGGGCAAGGCCGCCAGCAGGCAGCCGGTTTTGGAATTCAGGATCGATTGCATATGATTCGTTTTTAATGATTGCTCGTTCAATCGGACGGACCGAAACTCTCACACCAACCTTCCCTTCCTTGCACTTGCCGCACCGTCCGGAGTTTCTCCAATCGCAGGCGGCCACCCGGTTCAGCGAGCCGCGCGGAGGGCGTCGATAAAGACCGGCCACAGGGCCCACAGATTCTCGGTCTGCAGCCACAGCTCACGCGCCTGGGCCGCCGCCGAGGGCCGTTCGCTCTCGATGTCGTGCAGATAGGCCTCGTCGGCCGGATGCTCCGCTGCCGTGAACTCCTCGAACCACGGCGCAAAGTGCGTCCGGAAACGTTTCAACTCCCCCTCGGGCAGCTTCCCGTCCCGGCGGTAGGCCGACCACAACAGCAGCAGTTCGCGCGCCGCCGACTTGTCCGAAATATCGTTGATCACCTCGTCGAAGAGTTCGTCCTCGCCCATGGCCAGGTAGTCGAACGCCAGCAGCTGGCTCCCCTCGAGATGATCCTCCGGGTCGAGATCCAGCAGCATCTCCAGCAGCGCCGCCGACATCTCGAAGTCATTGATCAGAAAATGGTCGATGGCCGAGGCCTGGATCAACTCGAGCGCCGCGCGCGAATTGCGGTGATTCCACTCCAGAATCACCTCCTCATCCTCGGGAATCAGCTCCGCAAGGCGCTGAAAAGCCTGGAATCGGGCATTGCAGGCCCCCTCCACATCCCCGTTGCGCTGCATCTGCCGCGCATGGGCCAACACCTTCTCGAAATCATAGGGACCCTCGCCGATCACCTCGAAGGTCTGATCCGGCGTGGGTTCAAGCATTGCCTTTTGCATATTCGCGTCGTAATTTGAAAATCATCAACAGAAGAACGCCCAACGTCACAACCCCGCCCAGCACATAGGCCGCCAGTCGGTTCTCCAGCCCGAAGAACTGCCCCGACACAAAGAGGAACGAAGCGCAGACGTAGGTCATGAAGAGCGCCGGAAGCAGCGCAACCCACATGTTGCGGCGGTGGCGCATCAGGTAGACCGCAATCGACCACAGCACCAGGGTGGCCAGCGTCTGGTTCGTCCAGGCGAAGTAGCGCCACACCACGTCGAAATTGACCGTCGTGATCCAGTACCCCACCACGAAGAGCGGAATACAGATCCAGAGCCGTTTCAGGTAGCTGCGCTGCTCGATGTGCAGCATGTCGGCGATGATCAGGCGTGCCGAGCGGAAGGCCGTGTCGCCCGACGTGATCGGGGCCGCCACCACACCCAGCAGGGCCAGAATACCGCCCACGACGCCCAGCAGTCCGTTCGAGACCGTATCGACGGCCCATGCCGCACTGCCGTTGTGTTCGCCCAGGGCGCTCGAAAGCTCGCCCGCCCCGCCGAAGAAGGCCATGGCGGCCGCCGCCCAGATCAGCGCAATGATCGACTCGGAGATCATCGCTCCGTAGAAGACCGACCGGCACTCGGTTTCGTTCTTCACGCAGCGGGCCATCAGCGGCGACTGCGTGGCGTGGAAGCCCGAAATGGCACCGCAGGCGATCGTGATGCAGAGCGTCGGGAAGATCGGAAGGCTCTCGGGATCAAGCTGGAAGTTATGCAGCGTCGTGAGTTCGGGAATATGCCAGCCGCCGAAGATCAGCGCACCGACCAGCCCCACGGCCATGACGATGAGCGCCACGCCGAAAAGCGGGTAGATCTTGCCGATGATCTTGTCGATCGGGAGCAGCGTCGCCACGAAATAGTAGGCCAGAATGATCCAGACCCATACGGGGATCGAGACCCCGGGAGCGATGCTGTTGAGCAGCTGGGCCGGGCTCAGCACGAAGACCGCCCCCACCAGCACCAGCAGCAGCACCGAGAACACCCGCATGAACTGCCGCATGCCGCCGCCCAGATAGCGTCCGACCACCTCCGGGATGCTCAGTCCGTCGTTGCGCACGAGCATCACACCCGACAGGAAATCGTGCATCGCACCGAGAAAGATGCCTCCCAGCGTAATCCAGATAAAAGCCACCGGGCCGAAGCAGGCTCCGAGGATGGCTCCGAAGATCGGACCCGTCCCGGCGATGTTGAGCAGCTGGATCAGGAAGACCCTCCAGCGTGGCAGCGGCACGTAATCCACTCCGTCGTAAAGCCGTTCACAGGGGGTCTCGGCCTTCGGGTCGATTTTCACGAGGCGTTCCAGGTAACGCCCATAGGTAAAATAGGCTCCGACAAGGAGAGCCAGGCAGATCAGAAAGGTTATCATGACGTATTGGCGGGTCAGTTTTCATGCGAAGATAACAAGATTTGAGAAATTTTTCGCAAAATTGTTGCAGGAAAAAAATTTTTTGCTGATATTTGCAGTCCCAAAGAGAACCGAACGGCTGCAACAAGAGAACCGAACGTCGTAACACCAAGGCTCGACTGAGAGAAGGGGGGGGCGTTCAACAGGCTGTCGGAGATCTCGGAGGAGACATCGAAGGCCGAATTAGCTCAGCGGTAGAGCACTTCACTCGTAATGAAGGGGTCCCGAGTTCAAATCTCGGATTCGGCTCTCAAAATCAGGAGGTTACGATTTAAGTAGCCTCTTTTTTTGTGCCGTTTCGGGAGTGAAAAAGGGGCAAAAAAGGGCTTCCGCGCGCAAATGTTACACATAATGTTACACATTAAATTCAGACGCCCCGTGTTGTTTGCTTAACACGCAAACACATGAAAATCAAAACAATCTGCCGAAGCGAGATCATTTACAAAAACGGCAAATCCCCTTTGGCGATCCGCTTCACCCACCAACGAGCCCACAAACTCGTCTCGCTCGGCATCTCCGTAGAACCGCATTACTGGGACAAAGAGGCCGAAATGCTGACAGCGGATTGCCCCGATCGTGCCGCCCTGCAAAGCAAGATCGACGGCACATTAACAGGATTTCAGAAGAAGATCAAAAGGCTGGAGGCGTTGGATATTCCCGTAAACTTCAATACGCTGTTCGAGGTAAAAACCGCCCGTATCGCAGGAATCACCATCGAACAAGGATTCAACGAAGAGATCGAACGGTTGGAATCGCTCGGCAAGATTCATTCGGCGACCAAGCACCGATATGCCCTGCAAGTGTTGGAAGGCTACAAACCGACCAGCATGGCCATGGAAGCCATCGACCTCGACTATCTGAAAGGGCTGGAACTATACCTGCGGAAACGCGGCAACAAGGACAACAGCATCGCCACACGGTTCGCCATCTTCAAGGCCATCTACAACAAGGCGGTCAAAGAGGGGCGGATCGAGACCAAACAAAATCCGTTCAGCCTTTACCAAGTGGGCAGTTTGTGGGCCAAGACCCGCAAACGAGCCATCGACAAAGAGGACATCCAGCGATTGATTGATCTCGAAATTACCGAGGGCCATACGACGGAGTACCGACAACTTGCCAAGGATTTATTCCTATTCTCCTACTTTACGGCAGGAATGAATTTCGGAGACATGGCACGGCTACGCTACAAGGACCTCATGAAAGGCAGAATCTATTACTCCCGTCACAAAACCCAGAAGCTGTTATCCTTTCAGCTCGTGCCGAACGCCTTGCAGATTATCGGGAAATACAGCAGGGACAACCACGCACAAGAAGATTATATCTTCCCGATTCTCGACCGAGCGGAACACAAGACCGCACAGCAGATTTTCAACCGCATCCATAAGGTGCTGGCAAAGATCAATCGGGAATTGAAAGTGCTGGGAGAACAGATCGGATTGGAGGTTCCATTGACGACCTACGTTGCCCGCCATACATACGCAACCGTCCTGAAACGGTCAGGGGTAAGTGTGGCTCTGATTTCCGAATCGTTGGGACACTCCGACCTCTCGACCACGCAAATCTACCTCGATTCATTCGAGAACTCGCAGATCGACGAGGCCATGCAACATTTATTGTGAAGTGACAAGGTTTGAAAAAAGGTCTATCTTATAGCCCCAAAACCGAGTTTGTCACCACCTGTCAGGGGATTATCCGATGGATTCGGATAGTCCCCTTTTCTTTTTCTTTGGTCGGCTGTTGCGGTTGAAATCGGATTTTTATAAATTCGTTGAAACAA
The DNA here is from genome assembly GCA_944321185.1 of uncultured Alistipes sp. GTDB lineage: Bacteria > Bacteroidota > Bacteroidia > Bacteroidales > Rikenellaceae > Alistipes. Next base: position 46,021 of record CALUKH010000002.1, read on the forward strand.
TTACCGACTATGAATGAACTTACAGGCTCGAAAGGCTCTCTGATTACGGATACCCAATCTTTACGGGAGATTGCCCCTCTGTTGGAAAACTATTTCGGCATTACGCTGGGATACTTTACCAACGAAATAGAATTGAGTACAGGCAAGCACGCAGCCAAAGCAATCCGAGAGGATCATGAAATCAGGTTGCCTGCCAACAATTTCGATTACGACGCTTACATGGAATGGTTCGGGCAGACACCTCTACTGACCGACCGACTGCGGGAGGCTCTTCTGTTCGTGGCCTACATCATGACAGACCGTAAATTCAGTGAGGAAGATATATCCGAACTCGGATATTGGGAGGATTGGAACACCTACAAGGGTGAGTGGGCGAAACTGATGCTCTTTATGGAAGAAACAGAACAGCGACATCGCAACTTATACGAGCGTGTCGGAGAGCAGGAAATGCCCGTAACTTTGCGTACCAACAGCCGAAAACAAGAGCCGCTGACGCTTCCGAATACAAATAACTGGTTGTTCCGTCTGATCCGAAAGGAACTCGCCGATTATTTCCCCGACATACAGAACGCCGAGGATGCCCAACGCGAACTGGCGGAACGGAAACCATCGGCAGGAGCAAAACCGATGAATACGTTTTATCCAATTGTCGCATACGGGATTTATCGAATGCTCCATGAAGAAAATGCGATACCTGAAAATCCCGACACGCCAAACGAGCTTTGCAAATTGATCTATGATTACACCCGCTTCGTCGGGTGCTTTCCCTCCTATAAAGGCTATGACGGTTCTTTCAACCCCAAAAACATTCGAGCCGACATAAGTTATATAAAGAAGAACGTACAGAAATACGGAGAGGAAAAAATTCCGAAATTTCCGTCTGTCAAGTTCGGAAATGTCCACATGGTAACTGAAAATATTATCCATAAGGATTTATTCTAAAAGACCAACATATTTCAGGTAAAGAAAGGGTGCAGAAATGCACCCTTTTTCTTTATCTGTCCCGTCGAAACGAAAAAGCATGTTTTGCGTAATCGTAGTGAGGGAAGAGATAAGGTACCGAATTGACAAATAGACAGATAATGGACCGCAAAACAGCTGCTATTGTTTACCTGAAAAGACTTAAATAACGTGAAAAAAACATCAATATTTGCAGTTGCAACAGAGCAAGATTACAAGGGAGACAGTCCGCTCCAAAAGAGACAAAACGCCTTTTGCAATGGACTGAAAACTGGGGTAAAGAACAGACCGAAAACAGGCAAATATTCTCTACCCGAACTCGATTAGTAAAAGGGCACCTCAAGGTGTTTTAGATACAGCAAGCGGAGGAAATCGGAGCGTACGGCCGACCAAGGTTGCAGGGAGCAGCCGACAACCCGAAAGAGACGGCAACAGAACTTCATAAAAAAGACAACGATTATGACAACGATTGTGAACACGAATACTAACATTAACAAAACCAATACGATGGAAAAAATCAATGTAGCAGCGGCATCGCAGCACGTAGCTGACAGCCGCACAGAGGGACTGATGGCCACGGCAATCGCAAACGAGGCACAGATGGCAGCAATCGAAACCGCCGAGGGACAAGAGGAGGACACCACCCTCCGAATAATCAAGATTAAGCCTGCAGGGAACCCCAAAATGTTCCGCACTCTGGCCAAAGCAATTGCGGCAGGAGCAACGACGCTCATCGTAACCACCCGTGTAGACGTAGCAGGTTGCGGATATGTGTGGTTCGGCATCCGCAAAGGCCACACCGAGCTGGATGGCAAACTCCTGCTGAATGCTCAAATCTGGAACTACCTGCTGGCATTCCTCATGGGAAAGGAGTTACCCGAGGTAACGGAGTTTGAACCCGACCGCCAAATCTGCTGCCAATCCGAGTGGCTGACAGAGATCACCGCCGAAATGGAAAAGCTGACCTCAATCTCCTCCGAAGAGTACAACGAAAACGAGGAGGGAATCGGCTACCTCTCCAAGAAGTACCATTTCCCCAACGGCAAAGTCGTAATGCCCGCAGAGGCAATGGAAGACATCACCAATCTGTTGAACTAACCATCGAACGAGGGGAGCGGGTTTCGCCGCTCGCTCCCCAAATTCCTTTGTAAATTATGGACACAACATATATCGCAATAGACGCAAACCAACGGTTTGACGCCGTGATGCCCGAAATTCCGACCAACTCGATTATCAACAAAACCATCACGGGATGCGGTGCAACCTATGCTGAAATCAACGCACCCCGACACTCTCTTATCATCGAGCCCAACGTGCCTGTCATTGAAGGCAAGATGAAAAAACATCCGCAAATGCTCGGCGTGTTCGAGGGCGTAACAACAGAGGACATTATCGACTACCTGAACGCAAACCACAACGACGGCTACCTGAAAATCATGACAACACCCGAAAGTTTTCCCAAAGTCCGCTCGGCAATGATACAGACACATACGGACATGTACGGAGAATGGTTCCTGCTGTTCGACGAGTGCGAGCGTACGATACAGGATGCAGGCTACCGTGGGTCAATCACACTCCCGATGGATGACTTTTTCCGCTGCAAACACAAAGCTATGGTTTCCGCGACACCCATCATCCCGTCCGATCCCCGTTTCGAACAGCAAGGTTTTACGATGAAGATACTCCGCCCGACCTACGACCACAAACCGAAAATGTTGCTCATACATACAAACGACACCGTCGGTTGGGTCCGTACCCTTATGGGACAGGTAAAAGGCAAAGGGCATCCGCTCTGCATCTTCCTGAACTCGACCGACACGATCTACCGCATGATCTGCACTTATAAGATCGAGAAACGGAGCAAGGTTTTTTGCAGTTACGAGAGTGTCAAGAAACTGCGCAAACTGGATTTTTCGCAGGCTTATGCTTCTCTCGAAGAACTGGCCGAGATCAACTTTTTCACAAGCCGTTTCTTTTCGGCCGTAGACATCGAACTGCCGACAACGGCCTGTGTGCTCATCGTAACCGATCTTTCGTTTGCAACGCACACCGTCATAGACCCAACGACCGAAGCCGTACAAATCGTCGGACGTTTTCGAAACGGCGTAGAGGATGCCGCACATATTTTCAACACCAACAAGGAGATGCCCTGTAAATCGAGAGAGGAGATCACCACAAGATTGGAGGAGTGCGAAACCGTCTACAAACAAGTTTTGCAGATCAAAGCCTCGGGAGCAGGGTGCGACACCCGCGCACAAGCATTGGATGGAATGGAGTATAAACGGTTCATGAACACCGACGGTACACGTAACTGGTTTATGTGGGACAACGCCTATGACGATGAACGGATCAAACAATACTACACCGATGCCAAACTCATGCACGAGGAGTACGAAAAAGCATTTCACACGGATTACACCGAACATATCTATCCGTTGTCGGATTGCGACCGTCTGCAACGCACAAATCCCCGATTGAAAATGAAAGACCTCTTCCGCGAAATCGTACGGCAGTTGGAGATACTGGAACAGAATCGGACGTGGAATGAATACTATTTCCTGCGAGAAGAGATCCAAAACCAGGTGCCAATGATGGTCGATGCCTACTACGCCCTCGGAGCGGAAGAGATTGAACGGCTCAACTATAATATGGGCACAATCAGCAAACAGATACAGGAAAACGAAAGCAAGCAACTGCTGACCTCGGAAAAAATTCGCAAAGAGGTGCACTCCCGACTGAAAACGGGCGACAAACTACCCGTGTGCATCGTCAATCGTTTTATGAACAATCTGATTACGCAATTCGGAATCCCCTATCGCAAAAAAGTAACTGCAAAATTGATCGGAATCTATTTTGAGTACAGAGAAGTACGCACCAACAAGCAACGGTTTATCGAACTGGGGAAACAAATCATATAGGTAAAAAGTCGGTGACAAACTTTTGAAAAAGGGCTATCATAACACCTTTTTTGAGAGGTTGTCACTCCATGATAATCCATCCCGAGATACTCCGACCAAACAGATACTCCCTGTTTTTCGCCCCGCCCCCCTTTTCTGATGGAAAACGAAATTATTGCCTATCCCTTATAATGGGATTCCACATAAAACAGGCCATCCCTATTTAAGCCTGAAACCAATTCTCCGCACAGCATTATTGAGGTTATATATAGTTGGATTACAGCGTATATGTGACAAACATATACTCAAATCGCTATGTACGACACACAAGAAAAAGCCAAGCAAATGGCAGACATTCATGTCCTATGGGGACAAAGTTCGGTAATCGAGGAGTTAATCCAAGCGGGGAAAATCGACGAAGAGTACATCTATCCCTTTAATGGGGAAGAGGTGTTGGAATGGTGGTTGGTGACATCATGGCTGGCCGACAGATTGAGAGAACAGGGCGAAATCATCATCGACGAACTGGGTTGCCATTGGTGGGGCCGAATGTCGAGCGGACAGGCCATCTACATGGACCATGTCATGCAAGAAATTTGCGGTGAGGATTAACCCAACTTACAACTAATAAAGTTTCGACTCCATACTCCCGACTATTGGATAGAAACTTTGTTTTCAAGAATTTTACAGCAAATTTAAACGGCAACAACACCCGAATGGGCAAGGTGTTTTGCATTTTCCGCCGAATGTGTTACTTTTGCAGTAACATATTGAATACACGGAGAGTGTAGCTTGTTCTCGACTTGCGAACGTAGGAAATTCGAAAAGGTAGAGAGAATGGCTGACATCTTGCCGCGTCATATCCTTTCATGGATACGGCGTGGTGTTGTTGCTTATTTATCTACCAAGGTTTCCTACGGCCTGCAAGTGTGAATAGGCGTTCAGCACCACGCTTTCTGTTTCTTTAAACCCAAACTTTAACCGTCGTACGGGTGCTGGGACGACAAACAAAAACTTATTGCAACGATGAAAAAGTTGTTTTTCTTTGCGGCCGCTCTGTTTGCGGCAGTCTCGTTTTCGGCATGCTCCGATGATGACAAAGACGATAACAAAGATGCGTCGATCATCGGAACATGGCAGATTACACGTGAGGTCGGCTATGAAATTGTGCCAGGAGAGGGTAAATTCGATAAGGATATAACCTATCCAATCGATGATATGAACGACGATTACGGGTTCTATTACACCTACACATTCAATGAGGATGGATCAGGGCAATATAAAAGCTACTATTATTATGACAATAATAAGTTGGATAGTAACTGGTCTGTTGAATACACGATTTCGAATAACCAACTATCGCTTTATGAAGAGCCTGATAACGGAGACCTTACATGCGTCTATGATATTAAGGAACTGACGAATGACAAACTGGTTCTTTTATACAAAGCGGATGACGGAGACGGCTATCAGGCCGAAATAACCATTACGTTCAAGAAAATCTGATCGTTGTACGAGGTTTGACTCTTCTTCGAAAAACAAAATAGAAGGGCTTTATGAAGAATTTATTTTTATTTGCATTGTCTGCAATAATGATTTGCGGATGCTCCAAGAACGGAAACGAAACCCCAGCACCTCCTGAAGAGGATATATTTTCCGTCGATGAAACAATGCTGGAATTTAGTGGGCGGGGAGGCACACAATACATTTCCTTTGAAAGCACTCAAGATTGGACACTTTCGGGTGGCGCTTCTTGGTGTGAGCCGTCGCAGAAAAGCGGAAGCGGAACAGACCGCTATTTTTCTGTCGATTTTTCTGCAACAAGCAATACGACAACTGATAACCGTTCAACTGCATTCACGCTCAAAAGTGGAAAACAATCGGTAGAAATCCAAATAACACAAGGATTTGTTCCGACCGTCAATGTGTCCGCAGCGGGAACATTACAACAAATATTAACAGAACAAAACCTATTGGAAACAACAGAATTGAAGATCAACGGCATACCCGATGAAACGGATTTCCAATTTCTCAAATCCGTGCTGACATTAGACTATTTGGATATTTCAGACGTAAATTTGGAAGAGTTGCCTGAAAAAGCTTTTGCAAATTCTCTTATTTCCCATGTTATATTACCGCGCTCTTTGAAAGTAATCGGCAATGAAATGTTCGATATGGCAAAAACGAGAACCGTACAAATGTTTGACGAAGTAGTTGCCATAGACGATAGGGCATTTTATATGAGCGAAATTCATTCGGATTTTCATTTTTCCTCCAAATTACAAACTATCGGTAAAGAGGCGTTTTATCATTGTTCGGGCTTATATTCTCTAAAATTTCCTGCATCACTTGAAACTATTGGGGAAAGTGCATTTGCGAATTTGATCCCCTATACTGGAAGTTTTCCATCTCTTGATTATATATTTTTTGAAAAAGGATCGAAATTAAAAACAATCGAAACTGGAGCATTTAAATACGCTATAGATCACGGGGGAATTATTTATATGCAACATTGTACCGAAATAACAGATATGGCGTCAGATGCCTTTAGGGGTGACATAGCTTCCAAATTCTATTTAGGAGTAAAAACACCCCCTGCATCCTCTCTCCCATTTGATAGAGGGTCTACTAATGATGGAGGACGCTATACTAACGGATGGACTGTCGAGATCTATGTTCCAGCAATGTACGTTGACGCATATGGTAAGATATGGGGCAGTCGTGATGAGATAATTGGTAGATACATGTCGTTAGAAGATAATATGCCCGAAGACAAATGATACTGCTATGGAGCAAAATAGGATAACTAAAGCCCAATGGCGAGAATTGATCGCAAATTATATTTCTATCTGCAACAACAGAGGAAATTTAGGATTGTTGGTCAAGACGGATAATCTACGGCATATTTCAAATGTAATTTGGGATGAGTGGAGCTGCATTATATCAACAAATTGCAATCGCCTTTCCCAAGCGGCCGATTTTAACGAATTGTACGAACGCATAGAGGATTTGAAAATTCGGGGAATAGGAGCGCAATCCATGATTGAAACAGCCCGACAAATCGCCTATAAATACGATATTCCATTGGATGATTCCTGCTGGAGAATAGTAGTGCGAAAATCCCCTATAATCAAATTGCTTGGTGTTCCTACAAGAGATATTAAAAGTTACTTTGCCCGATTATCTTCTGATTTTGGACAATTAACCTCACAGCAAAAAATAGATTTTATTATTGCCTGCCAAGATAAAATTAAGCGTCTGCTAACGAAATAGGATACACCACCTATCGAGTGACAGACTTTGTGAAAAGGTTAATCTATAAGACCCTTTTGCAGAGTTTGTCACTTTTTTATTTTGTTTATTTCGTTAATAATCTTATCTTTATGAAGATAAGAACAACATAACATTTTGCGCAATATGAACAGATACAAACAACCAAAAACAGAATGAAAGTCCGAAACTTGGGAAGATAGGCAGATCATTCAAAAGACGGTCAGATGAAGCCCGACTGAAGGAATCGCCCTGCTTGTCGAAAAAAAACAAAGACGGAATATACCCCGAAACATTTACTTATGTGTTTGCCCCTAACATGGCAGACATAACAAAGCCCGTCGAAATTATCCTTGCAAAGAATCGGCGCTACCTATTCGGATGAAAGTGCGAACTTAAAGAGATGGACGGGATAATCGGCATAATGACACAGAACGAGGTCGGAATAGAGGGAACGGACGAACGGGTAAATTTGTTCGATTACCATGTAAAAGCCGATACAATACTAATCCAATACACAACGCCCGACGGACGGGAAGAGGTGATGAAACTCCCGTTAGCAGGATTCTGCGAAAACTATCTTCTGTTATTAATCTAATTTAACTAATTTTGAGAATTAAAATTCTCAATAGGACATGTGTAAATTTATTGCATTTTTAAATGAAAATAGTGGAGCATTGACCGCCATTCTAACTCTTGTTCTTGCTACCATCAACTATTTTCAATGGCGATTAGCCAATAATCTACGGAAAGACGCGAATAGGCCCAGAGTAATGGCGGATATAGTAGGAATCAACCAAGTAGTCCATTATAAAATAATCAATTACGGGACTACTTCGGCAGTCAATATTAAATTTAATATAGACCCTAAATTAATCAATAGAAAACAAGTTGGAGATTCGCAAAGGACAGAATTAGAGCGCTGGGACGAAAACACTATTTCATTGTTACCAAATGGAATAGCATACATCTCAACTAAATGTTTATGGAATGAAATTAAAGAGGAAACAATTTCTCTCACATATAGCTATGAAGATATTGCAGGGCAGAAATATTCGGATACTTATCAATTTCGATTGTCAAACCTTGACCTTATTGGAGACAAAGACCACTATGAACTTGAAGATAGACAGATAAAAAAAGAGATAGTTAATACCTTAAAATCAATAGATAAGACTTTGCATAAGGATTAACTTGATGTAGTTGGATTGCATCGTATCCATAAAGGATAAGGAGAGAGCCGAGAAAATGCGGCTTTTTCCTTTGACAACAGCAAAAAGTGACAGGCTGAAAGCAACGGGTTTATAAAATTGCTCTTTCAACAGTCCATCACTCTTTCTATTTATCAAACAATCAAGCAATTCTCTATTGTTTAACCGCAAACAACACAGGCCGTCGTGTTACACATAATGTTACACATTACGCCCGAATCTCTTTTTTTATCATCGTAACAGACTGATTTTCAATCAAAGGCCGAATTAGCTCAGCGGTAGAGCACTTCACTCGTAATGAAGGGGTCCCGAGTTCAAATCTCGGATTCGGCTCGAAAGAGGAGGCAACGAAAGGCGCCTCCTTTTTTCGTATAAAGACCTCAACAGGCCGGGGGGGGGCAGGGGAGACCGGGGCAAAAAACCAGCACGACACAGGTTGCCGCCGGGATCAAGAAAACAGCCTGTCGATAAATATACCGCGTTTTTCGCGGCAAATCGAGCCCTCAACCTCCGGGGGCCCCTAAAAACCGGGCTCGCGGAATCAGCGGGATCGGCAACAACCTCCCCGGAATCTGCTTCCAGAATCCGACTACAGGCATTCTTGCTTTTTTCATTTCAAAATCCTATATTTGTAGGAGTTCCGCTCCGCAAACCGGATGCCCCCAGTCCCCATCACGTAACCCTCCCCCCCCGCCATGAAAAAGTATGAGATCCTCAAAAACATCCGGCATGCCGCTGCCTCCATAAAACCGGCAGTCCCCTATCTCTATGGTACGGTCGTCGTTGGCCTGCTCGGTGCGGTTCTCTTCAACCTGTCGACACGCAATTCGGGACTGGTCGGGGCGGTTTGGCTCCTCGTAACGGCCATCGCCATGACGGCCGGCGCCATGGTCTATTTCGCCGTCCGCAAACGCTGGAACAAACTCTCGATCAAAACCATCAAAGGCATCATCCGCTCAAACGGCCTCAGAGTCGTCGACGAGGAGGAGGATACCGTCTTCTTCCGGATCCCCGGATCCAAACCAACCTATGCCGCCGTCTTCAAAAAACCGCAATTCTTCCTCCGCTATCCGTTCTACCTCTCGGGGGATATCCGGATGGCCCGGGCAGCCGCCTACGAGGTCATGGATCAACGTTTCATGGTCAAGATCAGCATCGAACAAACCAATGAACCGAAAAAAAAACTGTTCGCCAACGTCGCCATCGAAACCGCCGACCAACAAACCGATCTCCTACGGAAGAATCTCCTGCTCTACCTCCAGATCGTCAACTCGGCCGCCCAGCTCTTCCTCGAAAAAATCGAATGCCCGGCATCCGATCAAACCGCCGCAAACCGCCGCGAAGGAATCTATGACCCCGAATACCGCTGGTTCCCACAACTCGTCAAGGCTGTCAGCAACGGCAGAATCGCCCTCGACGCCCTATCCGACGAGGAGTGGCTGCGCAAAAATCTCCAGCAGATCTGCGGCGATGCCTTCTCCCGCGAATGGAATGCCTTCCGCATCAAAACCATCAATACCTACGGCTGTTACAAACTCTTCGTCTACGAATTCCCCGAACCCCGCGAAATCCCCGAAGCCCGTTACGGCGCCGTGTGGATCGACACCTCGACCAGGCACGCCGAATACTACACGCTCGAATATTCGTTAGACAACCGGTGGGTGCTGGGCTGCATGACCGAAGAGCAGCACGCCAATTTCGGCAGCATCGATTCGCCCGATCTGAAACGCTTCATCCTCTGGATCCTCGAATCCAACAAGGAGCCCGAATGCACGCTCAAACGCCGCGACAAAGACTCCGAACCGGTCAACTGACCCCCTTCCGCCCCCCCCGGAACCGAAACCCGATATACCTATTTTTGGCGATTGACCGCTTCGGCGGACGGCCCTACCTTTGCCGTCGAGAAAAAAGCCGAACCATGCCCCGCATACATCCGCCAAACACACCTCCGCTCCCGTGCGGCAAATCCGTCCATACGACATTCCGTCAGCCAATTACCGCAAACGGGCCATGCAGTCCTTCGCCTCAATCAGTCTGAAACGGGGAGAATCTCCAAACAGAGATTAATTAAAAAACTTTCAAACTCCGATATATTTCCTGAATTTATCATTATATTTGCAGCGTAACGATTGTTTCTTACCAATCAACGCAAACTATAATAAAATATTGAAACGTCACGATTCCGCTTACAGAAAAATCTAAATTAAGCCGATCGACGTCATAAAATATATTTATTTAGTACGGTTGATTACAAATCGTAACTTTCCCCGCCGGCTGGAACGAGGAATTAGAAGAGAAACCGATTAGATGACCCGATGATGAGACGATTTTTGCGACTTCTGACCCTGACCCTGCTCTTTTTGCCGACCGCATACACCTCCCGAGCCCAAAAGAATTCCACCCCCCTCTACTCGATCTCGGGACAGGTCGTCAATGCCGAAACCGGTGCCCCCGTGCCCCTGGCTTCGTTCGTGGTCAACAACACCCTCGGCGTGGTCACCGATGAGGCCGGAAAATTCAAGCTCGACCGGCTGAAGGGCGGCCAAATCACCTACCACGTCTCCTTCCTCGGATTCAGCCCCGTGGAACGGGAAATCACCCTCTCGGCCGACATCAAGGATCTCAGGATCGCCCTCGAACCCCTCACGCTCGGCCTCGAGGAGGTCGTCGTCACGGCTCAGCCCACCGACGCCGGTTCGACCTCCAAAATCGGCGAAGAGGCCATCCGCCACATTCAGCCCATGAGCATCAGCGACATGTTCCAGCTCCTGCCCGGAAACCTCTCGACAAACCCCGGACTGAACGTCGCCAGCCAGGCCTCGATCCGCGAAATCGGATCCAATGCGAACAACGCAATGGGTGCCGCCGTGGTCGTCGACGGAGCCCCGCTCTCGAACGACAGCAACCTCCAGGCCCTCTCGCCCTCGCTGGCCGGCAGCGCCTCCAACCAGTCGATGAACGGCATGAGCGATCAAACCACCGCCGGAAAGGGCGTCGACCTGCGTTCGGTATCGCCCGACAACATCGAATCGATGGAGGTCATCCGCGGAATCCCCTCCGTCGAGTACGGAAACCTCACCTCCGGCGTGGTCATCGTCAAGACCAAGTCCGGCGCAACCCCCTGGGAGGCCAAATTCAAGGCCGACCCCTACTCGAAGATGATCTACGCCGGAAAGGGTTTCGCCCTCGAAAACGGCGGCGCCATCAACGCCGGCGTCGACTGGACCCAGTCGTTCGGCGATACCCGCAAACGCTATCTGGGATACGACCGCATCACCGCCACGATCGGCTACTCGAACAACGTCGATGTCGCCGGACGGCCCATGCTCCTGCGCATCAACGGCATCTTCTACTCGAACGTCAACAACAGCAAGACCGATCCGCAGATGCAGATCACCAGCAGCACCTACGAAAACCAGAACATCGGCGCCCGCCTCAACCTCGAAGGCAGCTGGAAACTCAACGGCGCCGTGCTCTCGGCCCTGGATTACAACCTGATGGTCTCGCAGTCCTATCAGAGCGACCGTCTGCACGAGTATGTATCGGCCCCGAGCGGCGTGATCACCAACACCACCACCCCCGGCATGAACGAGGGTATCTTCCTCCCGTCGTCCTACTACTCGGACTACGAAATCGAAGGCAAACCCCTGAATATCTATCTGCAGGTCAAGGCCAACAAGATTATCCAGTTCGGGGGGGGGAACTTCACGAACCTGCGCATCGGCGCCGACTGGCGGTATGACGCCAACTACGGCCGCGGTCTGATCTTCGACGTGCTGCTGCCGCCGCAAAGCACTTCGAGCCAGACACTGCGTCCGCGCTCGTTCCGCGACATCCCGGCACTGAACAACCTCGCCCTCTTCGCCGAAGACCGTCTCAACCTCAAGCTCGGCTCCACGTCGCTGGCCCTGCAGGCCGGCGTGCGTCTGACGAACATGTTCCTCGATCCGCAGGCCCGTCAGGATGACATCTTCACCGTCGAGCCGCGCGTCAACCTCACCTACACGCTCTTCGACGGCCCGAAAAGCATGCTCGCCCTCACCGGCGGATGGGGCCTCTCCTACAAGTCGCCGACGCTGCTCTACCTCTATCCCGACAACGTCTACTTCGACCGCGTCAGTCTGGCCAAGGTCTCGAACTCGGACCCCAACGGCTCGCTGGCCGTCCTGTCGACCGACATCCTCACCGATCTGGCCAACCCGGATCTCAAACCCGCCCGCAGCCGCAAGTTCGAGGCCGGTCTGACCTTCCGCTTCGGAACCGTGCGCGGCGCCGTGACCTACTTCCGCGAAAAACACACCAACGAGTTCGGCTTCGCCTCGCGACCCCACTACATGCACTACGTGACCTTCGATGTCCCGACCTCGGCCACCGATCTGCGGCTCGAAGAGGGACAGGTCACCTATACCGACCAAGCCGGTCAGAAGGCAACCGCCACAACCCGTCAGGAAGACTACATCGGGACCTACTACACCCCGACCAACAACTCGCGCAGCGAAAAACAGGGCGTCGAATACAGCCTCGACCTGGGAACGTGGCGCGCCCTGCGCACCTCGCTCATCATCGACGGTGCCTGGTTCCACATCCGACGAACCGACGAACAGAACTATTACTCGAAAGTCACCGAAAACGATGACTATATCCGTCTGATGCCCGCCGGAAGCGGCACGATTCAGGATCGCGTGAACACCAATTTCCGATTCATTACCCACATCCCGCAGCTGAAGCTCGTCTTCTCGACCACGATGCAGGTCGTCTGGTACGAAAGCGAACAGAACATCTGGCAGGACGAGGCCGGAAACAACCGCTTCCAAACAACCGCCGACGGACAATTCCTGCAGATCTGTCCCCTGGGATTCTACGACAAACAGGGCAACTACACCCCCTGGCAGACGGAATTCGCCTCCGACTCGCGGTACTCGCAGATGGTCTCCCGATCCCTGCTGACGGCCTACGACCGCGAAACGTTCCGCCCGTGGGTGATGTTCAACTTCCGACTCACGAAGGAGATCGGCCGGATCGTCGAACTCTCCTTCACGGCCAACAACTTCACCCGAACCTCCCGCTGGCACTACTACGACACCCGCACCGGATACAAACAGATCTATCCCGACATGTACTTCGGCGCCGAACTCAAACTCCATATCGGCCGCAATCGCTGAACCGGCCGACATCCCTTCGAAACAACCCAGATGTAATTTAAAATAAAAAGACGATGAAAACGATGAATCTGTGGGCTAAAGCCCTCCTGCTCCTGGCCTCGGGAGCCCTCTTTGCGACCGGCTGCAGCAGCAGCGACAACGATGATAACGGCACCGGCGGTGGCAGCGGTTCGAACAAGTTCAACCTTACGGTCACGCTGACCGCTCCGTCGGGATACGAAACCGCCGACCTGCCCGCCATGTCCGTGACGGCCGTCAACGCCGACAAGGAACTCACCTACACCGAAGAGCTCGCCGCCGGCGAAAACTCCGTCACCTTCGAAGTCTCCTCGGGCCAGTACCGCATCACCGCTACCGGCCAGTATTCGAATACGATCTCCTTCACGGGTGCCGCCCAGGCCGACGTATTCGCCGATCAGAGCGTTGCGATCGAGCTGGCCGAAGTCAACGAATCACCCCTGGTATTCAAGGCCATCTACTCGACGTCGAGCCCCGCATACTCGATTACGGACACCTATTTCGAAATCGTCAACAACTCGGAAAAGGTGCAGTATCTCGACGGCATAATCGTCGCCTCGATCACCCCGCTGACCACGGCCACCAACCCCTGGGAGAGCGTCTTCCCGCTCTATCCCGTCTACGGAGTGGCTGCCGCATTCCCCGGCTCGGGTACCGAACACCCGCTGCAGCCCGGTGAAAGCATCGTCGTGGCCAACGACGCCACCGACTGGACCGCCAGACAGGGCGCCGACCTCTCGAACGCCGACTGGGAAGTCTACATCCCGAATGTATCCATCCCCAGCGCCGATGTCGATTACGACGCCCCCAATCTGACGATTCTCTTCAACGAAAACACCCAGCGTCAGCTCAATCCCGGATTCATGAAGGGGGCCTTCCTGCTGGCCAAACTGCCCGACGGTATCACCCCCGAAGCCTACGCCGGCAACGCGGACAACTACATGGTCGAGCCCAATACGACCAAAACCCAGCGCAACCTGATGATCCCGAGCAACTATCTGCTCGACGCCGTCGAAATCTGGGACGCCACCGAAACCGAACAGGCTCAGCTGCTCATGTCGCAGGATGATGCGGGCAAGGCCTTCGTCACCGGATTCTCCGGCAAGAGCATCCGCCGCAAGGTCACCAAGATCGAAAACGGCCGGGCCTACTATCAGGATACCAACAACTCGTCGAACGACTTCCTGACGGATCAGCCCCTGACCCCCGGCCAGGAACCCACGCAGGCCGACTGACAAGCCTCATCTGCCGTCGTCCGCGGACGACCCTCCCTCAACCGAAACGGCTCCCTCGTCAAGGGCAGAGCCGTTTCGGTTCAAAACAAACCTTATCTAACGGATCTACTGTCATGAAAAAATTCCCGACCAGCGTTCTGTGTCTGATGTGTGTGCTTGCGGGCGGGGCCTCGCTCCGGGCTCAGGAGAAGGTGCAACTCCCCGTCTACAAGGAGTTGGAACGCTCCGAAAACCTCTTCTCCGAAAGCCACAACCCTACGTCGCTGTGGTTCTCGCCCCTGAGCAATCTGATCGACTTCCAGGCCGATTACAAGCTCGAACGCGGTGACTTCCACGACCTGGACGAATCGTCCAAAACCGGGCACTTCGGCATCGGAATGGCCGGCCAGCAGCGCTTCAACAAGGTCGTCTGCGCCGGTAGCATCCGATACGACGACGGTAAGGAGTTCGCCCGGCGCTGGAACTCGACCCTGCAGATTGCCGACGACAATCCGTTCATCCTCGGCGATTCGATCCCCTCGGACTTCAACACCCAGCGCTTCGTGCTCTCGGGAAACGTGGCCTACCATCCGTTCGACAGGCTGACTCTCGCCCTCAAACTCGATTACGACACCGGAAGTTCGGCCAATCAGACCGACCCCCGTCCCAAAACCGACGGCATGCATTTCGTCATCACGCCCGGTATCCAATACGGACTGGGCGCCGGATTCTCGCTGGGCCTCTCCGGATCGTTCAACCTCATGAGCGAATCGATCTCCCACACGGTGCTCGATCCCCGCGAATCGTACGTCTATTTCCGGTTCAACGGCCTGGGCGACTACAGCACCATCTCGACCGGTACGTCCCAAAGCTACCCGCGCGACTACAACGGCACGGAGTATACCGGAGCCCTGCAGCTGGCCTGGGATCCGGGACGCGGCATCGCCAACCTGCTCGAGGTGCGCTACGCCTCGAACAGCGAAGAGGCCCGCGACGGCGGAGCCACGTTCACCTTCCTCGGCGGAGACTACTCGCGGAAGGGATTCTCGGTCAGCGACCGCATCCGCTTCGGGAACGAACGCCGCGTCCACAACCTCATCATCGGCTGGCAGCACAAGACCGTCGAGGGCATCTGGTACGAACAGACGGTCTACTACGATCCCGACAAGAACAACCAGCTCGCATTCAAGATCCAGACTTCGGGCCTCAAAAACCGCGAAACCGCCTCTACCCTGCAGGGTGAATACCGTTTCGACCTGCTGCGCGAAGGGACTCCCAGTTTCTCGCTCGATGCCGGCGCACGGCTCGAACAGTCGGAAACCATCCACTACGAAGGCGACGGCAACAGCCGCAAATATACCCGCGTGACGGGCGGCGTCACCGCCTCGAAGTTCTTCTTCTTCGGCCGCAACCAGCTGACGGCGACACTCGGCGTAGCCGGCGGCAGCGCCCTCAACGCCTCGCAGACCGTACAGGAGCGTCTGCGCGAGGTATACACCGACCCGCAGTTCGAATACATGACCGGAACCTGGATGGGCGGAAACGTCGAAATCCGATACCGGCGTCTCTTCGGCAACCTCTGGGGTGGTCTGTTCGCCCGCGCAGCCCTCAAATACTACCTGGGCGCAAACACCTTTACCGACCGGTACGACGCCACCGACCGCCGTTGCTTCACCTTCGGCGCCGAGATCCTCTTCTGAAACACTACACCTCAAACACGACAGTCAACATGCATTTTCTGAAAAAAGCGCTCCTCGCAGCGCTTCTTCTGTGCCAGGCCCCGCTCCTTGCCGCCTCGCAGAGCGGTTTCGCCGTCGTCATCGACGAAAAAAGCTACGCCGAAGCGCGTCCCCAGGTCGACGCCTACATCGCCCAGATCGAAACGAGCGGTCTGAAGGTCCATCTGGTCATCGACCGGACCTCGCAGCCCGATTCGCTGCGGAACCTGCTCCGGGACCTCCACGCCCAAAAAGAAGCCCCGATCGAGGGCACCGTGCTGATCGGCGATATCCCGGTCATCATGGTCCGCGACGCCCAGCACCTGACCAGCGCCTTCAAGATGGATCAGGAGGCCTTCGACCGCTGGGAATCCTCCGTGCCGTCGGACCGCTTCTACGATGACTTCAGCCTGCGGTTCGAACCCATCGGCCCCGACTCGATCCACCCCGGATGCTACTACTATTCGCTGACGGCCGAATCCGCCCAGCAGACCCGCCCCGACATCTACTCGGGTCGCATCCGCCCCTCGGACTGCAACGGCACGAGCCGTTACGAAAAACTGCGCCGTTATCTGGAAAAGGTCGTGCAGGCCAAGCAGCATCCCGAACCCGTCGATCAGATCCTCTTCTTCAGCGGCAACGGGTTCATCTCCGAATCGATGGTGGCCCGCATCGACGAAAAGGCTACCCTGCTCGAACACTTCCCCTGGCTCGAGCGTCAGCGCAACGGCATCAGCTACATCGACCACAAACGCGACGTCCACATCAAGTCGCGTCTGAAAAACGAAATGCGCCGCCGCGATCTCGACTACGCCGTCCTCCACCACCACGGAGACTGGAATACGGAGTACCTGAACGACCTGCCCAAAACCAACAACACCCGCGAGCAGATCGAACAGATCAAACTCTATCTGCGCGAATCGATGCGCCACGCCGCCGCCCACGACATCCCGGTCGACAGCGCCCGCGCCCGCATCGCACGCCGTTACGGCGAGTTCCCCGACGCGTGGTTCGACGGCGTGGACGATGCCGCGCTGCGCGCCCGGGACTCGATCTACGTGAGCGATCTGGACCTCTATCTCGAGGATTTCGACAACTATGAACCCGGCTGCCGCGTCGTGTCGCTCGACGCCTGCTTCAACGGATCGTTCCACCGCGACAACAGCATCGCCAACGCCTACATCTTCGGCCCGGGTCAAACCGTCGCCGTGCTGGCCAACTCGGTCAACGTCCTGCAGGACAAGTGGATCGACCGTTATGTCGGACTGTTAGGTCTGGGCATGAACGTCGGCAATCTGGTCAAGTACGCCCCCTATCTCGAACAGCACATCATCGGCGACCCGACCTTCACCTTCGCATCGGCCGACCCGAAGATCGATGTCAACCGTCTGCTGCGCGACGACAAGATCTCCACGTGGCGCCGCATGCTCCGCGAAGAGCGTTATCCCGCCCTGCAGGCCCTGGCCGTCGAAAAACTCTTCCGCCGCGGCGAACTCTCCTCGCAGGAACTGCTGCGCATCTTCCGCGAAAGCCCCAGCCATCAGCTGCGCATGCAGAGCTTCATCAACCTCTCGGAGTGCCGCGACGACGCCTTCATCGAGGCCGTCTCGCTCGGTATGACCGACAGCTACGAAATGGTCGAGCGTTTCGCCGCCAACGTCCTCGCCCGCAGCGGCGATGAGCGGCTTATCCCCGCCATGATCGCCGCCTCGATCCGCAACAATACCTCCGAACGCGTCGAATTCGCCCTCAAACAGGCCATGCCCATGTTCGAAGAGAAGAAACTCATCGACGAGTTCGAACGCCAGTTCCCGCAGACGAACTACCTCGATGCCCGGAACGTTCACGATCAGATCCGCCACGCCATCGAGGTCAACGCCAACCGCTGGATCGCCCCCATGCAGAAGATCATGAGCCCCGACTGCCCGAAAAAGAGCCGTCTGCAGGAGATCCGTTCGATGCGGAACTATCACATCCACTTCCTCGTGCCGCAGCTGCTCGAGTACATGCGCTCGTGCGACGACCCCGACGTGCAACGGGCCATGCTCGAAGCCTTCGGGTGGTTCACCCTCTCGGTCAACCGGCAGATGATCGCCGACACGGCCCTCGAAATGAGCCGCGACGAAAAGCTCTCGCCCGAAGTCCGCAACGAGGCTCTGAAAACCTTTAACCGGCTGAAATGATGAAACGTCTGCTGCTCGCAGGGCTCTTTGCCGCCGTCATCCTGCCCGTCGCGGCCCAGCCCTATCGCAAAAGCTATGCGGTGCCGACACCCACCGAAGAGGTGCTGAGGATCCGTCGCTCCAGCGCCTGGACCCCCTCGACGCCCGACCCGGTGCAACTCCCCGCAAGCGTCGACAACTCGACGCTCAAGTTCTTCCCCGAAGTGTTCAACCAGCAGGGAGGTTCGTGCGCCCAGTCGTCGGGAATCCGCTACCTGTTCACCTACGAGATGAACCGCCTGCGCGATCTCGACGCCCGGGCCTCCGACGAGAACACATACAGCTACTTCTTCACCTGGAACTTCCTCAACGAAGGAATCGACCAGGGCGGGTTCGCCGAACAGGGCCTCAACATCGCCAAACAACAGGGGGCCATGTCCCTGGCCGATTTCCCCGATCCGACGTTCATCTCCGGCTACATCTGGGCCTCGGGATATGACCGGTACATCCGCGCCATGCACAACCGCGTGAAGGAGATCTTCACCATCGACGCCACCACTCAGGAGGGCATCGATCTGGCCCGCCGTTACCTCTACGACGCCGGAAACGGAAGCCCCCACGGCGGTATCCTCTCCTATTCGGCCCTGGCCAACGGCTGGACCTTCGATACCGACTACTCCGGCCCCTCGCAGACCGGATACAACTACCTGCTCACCAAGCTGGCCACGGACGGAGCCCACGCCATGACCATCGTCGGGTATGACGACACGGTCGAATTCAACGACGGGCAGCAGACCCATCGCGGCGCCTTCATCGTCGTGAACTCCTACGGCGAATGGTGGGGCGACCGCGGACGGTACTACCTGCCCTACTACTTCTTCCTCACCGAGCGGACCCCCTCGGTGCTGAGCCACGAATTCACCGGCTGCTCCTGCACGGAGTACACCCCGAAGGTCATCTTCCGCGTCAAGGTCTCCTACACGTCGCGCAACGACCTCGCCTTCACGATGGGCGTCGCCGACAAACCCTATGCCGTCACCCCGACCATAACCGTGCAGCCCCCCATCGCTGTCAACCAGGGCGGTGACCACCCCATGCAGGGCGAATATGTCGACAACGGTAATACGATCGAACTGGCCTTCGACTTCTCGGAGGTCGCCGACCGATACGCCGGCTATGCCGAACCGAAATACTTCCTGACGGTCACCCGCTCGGAGGTCGGCAAACTCGGAAGCGGTACGCTCGACGCCTTCTCGGTCGTCGATGCCCGCGATGCCGACCATCCGCAGACCTACACGTGCGAACTGGAGACCCCCGTTCCGCTCGAAATGGGCGCCAACCTCTTCTCGATCGCCACCTCGGCCCTGCAGACCACCTCGGCATCCGCCGTATCGTGGATCGACAACTTCGGCGTGCCGTTCACCTCGCCCTACGTGCTGCGGACAGCCAGCGGCAAGTATGCCAAGTTCTCCGTCACGGACTACGACGCGGGCAGCGGCCGCCTGACGATCCGTTACCTCTATCAGCACGACGGATCCCGAAACCTGAACAGCTTATCGGATTAAATCGCATGCGTATGAATACACGACACAGGATCATCGCGCAAATGGCTCTGGCCGGCTGTCTGTGGCTGGGAGCCTGCTCGCAGGACAACAGCAATACACCGGACACACCCGCCGAACCCGCCCGCGTCGAAAACCTCACCATCGAGGGGCTCAACGACCAGACGTGGGTCTACGTCTCGCTCGAACAGGGCAAGGTCGTGGGCTCGAGCCCGCTGGGCGACGAGGAGCAGGATGCCGCCTGGAAGGCCCGCACCGATTGGGATTTCGCCCTCTGCGGCGAGCTGATCCGCACCAACGGCGGAACCTCCGGCACGGGAAACGGCGGTATTCAGTCGGTGACCAACAAGAGCTTCAACGCCCTGGACGAGGCCCCGACCGACGGATATACGGTCGACACCGACGATCGCATTATACGACACTGACCTTCCCGTACCTAACTCACCCGAAAAAGGGACGTCTGCCCGTCGGCAGACGTCCCTTTTCACATGCGGCCCCGCCGGACGGAAAAGGCCCCTCCGACACCGGTCGCCGGCTGCTCCCGCAAACAACCGACCGGCCCGTATCCCGGCACCCCCGGTCCACTCGGCTCCCGCACGGCCAAATCTCGAAAATATTTTGAAATATGACGGCATTTGACTACTTTTGCCGTCGTAAAATCACCCTTTCATGTTGCGCAGATTTGCAGCGGTAGTTCTTTCGGCCATCCTCCTCGCTCCGGGCTGGCTCGGCGCGTCGGGCATCACGCTCTTCGCCGGATTCGTACCCCTGCTGTGGATCAGCGACTCGTATGGCGATTCGCGCCGCGACTGGTGGCGCATGTTCGGTTGGGCAACGCTCGCATTCGTTCTATGGAATGCCCTGACCGTCTGGTGGATCTGGTATGCGACACCCGTAGGTCCGGTGGCCGCTACCGTCGCCTCGACGACCCTCAACCTGATCGCCTTCATGCTCTTCCATACCGTCTCGAAACGGGCTCACAAGGCACTGGCCTACGTCACGCTGGTCACCGCCTGGATCACCACCGAATACTGGTACACCGTCGGCGACTTCTCGTGGCCCTGGCTTATCCTCGGGAACGGGTTCTCGCACGAGGTCTGGGCCGTACAATGGTATGAATACACCGGCGTATTCGGCGGCTCGCTCTGGGTGCTGGTGGTCAATATCCTCCTCTTCGAGGCCTGGAAAGAGCGTCGAAACCTCCGCAAATGGATCGCTGCGGCTGCGGCCCTGATCCTGCCCGTAGCCCTCTCGGTCGGGATCCTCAAGACGTGGGAACAACCCGACGAAGGGTCGGTCCGCGTCAGCATCATCCAGCCCAACGTCGACTGCTACGACAAGTTCCACGGCGATGCGGAGCGTCAGGAGCGGAACATCCTCGATCTGCTCGGGCAGGTGCCCGGCGATGCCCGATTCATCCTGCTTCCCGAAACCGCCGTCCCCGGATACTACATCGAACCCGACCTGAGCGACAATACCTGGATCAGCGTCGGCCCCGGCAGCTTCTGGCAGCAACTCACCGACTCGCTGCGCCGAAACCATCCCAACGCCCTGCTCATCACCGGCGCCAATACCGTCCGCCGCTATGCGGCCGGTGCCCAGACCGAAACGGCCCGTCGCGACCAATTCGGATCCGGGTACTACGACGTCTTCAATTCGGCCGTCGGGCTCGATTCGACGGGCCGTATCCAGATCCACCACAAGGGCCGGCTGGTCATCGGCGTCGAGAATACCCCCACGTGGGTCTTCGACGTACTACGTTTTCTGGTCATCGACCTGGGTGGCGTCGTCGGCCAGATCGGAAAGGGTGTGCACGGGACGGCCTTCGAGCATGACGGCGTCGGGGTCGGTCCGGCCATCTGCTACGAAGGGCTCTACGGCGACTTCTACGGCGACTTCGTCCGCCGCGGCGCCCAATTCATGGCCATCGTCTCGAACGACGGATGGTGGGGCAATACGCCCGGTTACAGGCACCTGTTCTCGATCTCGCGCCTGCGCGCCATCGAACACCGCCGCGCCATCGCCCGATCGGCCAACACCGGCATGTCGGGTTTCATCTCCCCGACGGGCCAGGTGGGCCAGACCCTCGGCTGGGAAGAGCGCGGAGTGCTCACGGCGGATGTTGCACTCAACTCCCAAACGACCTTCTACACGCGTTACGGCGACTACGTGGCCCGTATCTCCGAGTATGTGCTGTTGCTCTGCATCCTCTACTTCGTGGCCTACCGCGTCAAGCGACGAAACCATCTTGTGAAATAACTCATTTTGCTGTCATGAACTATAACCAGACTCTCGAATTCCTCTTTCAGTCGTTGCCCGCCTTCGAAACCCAGGGCGCAACGGGGTACAAGCCGGGATTGGAGCGGATCTCCGCATTCTGCCGCCTGATCGGAAATCCCCAGCGCAACTTCTTCACCATCCATGTGGCGGGTACCAACGGCAAGGGTTCCGTGGCCCACATCATCGCTTCGGTACTCCAGCAGGCCGGATATCGTACGGGGCTCTTCACGTCGCCCCATCTGGTCGACTTCCGCGAACGCATCCGCGTCGACGGCGAGATGATCCCCAAACAAAAGGTCGTCAACTTCGTCGACAAACACCATGACAAGATGGTCGAACTCGAACTCTCGTTCTTCGAAATGACCGCTGCCATGGCCTTCGACTACTTCGCACAGAGCGATGTCGAGGTCGCCGTCATCGAAACCGGACTCGGCGGTAGGCTCGATGCCACGAACATCATCGTCCCCATCCTCAGCGTCATCACCAACATCGGCCTCGAACACACCGCCCTGCTGGGTGACACCCTCCCGAAAATCGCCCGCGAAAAGGCCGGAATCATCAAGAAAAGCATCCCGGTCATCATCGGTGAGGCGGACCCCCGCTACAACGACGTCTTCGAACAGGTCGCTGCCGCCAACAAGTCCCGCGTGATCTATGCCGAAAAGGAGTTCTCGTGCGAAGAGCATCACACCGAGGGCGACCGGCAACTCTTTCACCTGCGCCGGACCCGCGACAACCACGAATTCGACGCCGAACTCGATCTGAAAGGCGATTACCAGGTCCGCAACATCATAACGGCTTCGGCCGCCGTCGATTTCCTCCACCAGGAGACCCCCCTGACCATCTCCCGCCGAGCCTATCTCGAGGGCATGCGCAACGCCGCGGCCAACACCTCGCTCATGGGACGCTGGCAAAAACTTGCCGATACGCCGCTCACCATCTGCGACACGGGCCACAATGCGCACGGCATCGCCTGGGTCGCCGAACAACTCAAGGCTACGCCGCACAAGAATCTATACTGTGTCATGGGATTCGTCCGCGACAAGGATCTGGCCCACATTCTGCCCCTGCTCCCGCGCGAGGCCCACTACATCTTCACCCAGGCCCACTCCGAACGGGCTCTCCCGGCTGCCGAACTCACGGCCAAAGCCGCCATTTACGGCCTCCAAGGCGAAACCGTCGAACAGGTGACCGAAGCCCTCGACCGGGCCCGGCAACTGGCCTCCCCCGAAGACATGATCTTCATCGGCGGCAGCACCTATGTCGTCGCCGAGATCCTCTGAATCAAAGGCAAAAGGTAAGAGGGGGGGGGTAAAGCCGCCCCTGCACATCACGAAAAAGGCCGGAAACCGCACATGCAGTTTCCGGCCTTCTCGCTCATCAGGCCTGACCCATCTTCGGGCCCGTATCCGGAATCGGCCCCGGCGTCGGAATCTCAATCTTGCCCACGTTGCTCTCGTACCGGACAATATTGTCCTGCAACGACCGCAACAGCCGTTTGGCATGCTCGGGCGTCAGGATGATCCGACTCTTGACGTGCGCCTTCGACACGCCAGGAAGCAACGTCGCAAAATCGATGATGAACTCCGTGGTCGTGTGCGATATGATCGCCAGATTCGAATAGTGACCCTGCGCCACCGTCTCGTCCAGAGCCACGTCGATACCGAATTGTTTCATCTCTGCCATACCATTCGGAAAATTTGGTTTTTGCAAATTTAACCGCTTTCACCATTCGATATGCAATCCCGAAGCCAAAGTTTTCGATTTTTTATCAACAGTTCCGACCCCAGGGCGAATCCTTAAAACCCTTTTTTTGATCTTTCATGCCGCGGATATGATGCCTTTTTCGTATCTTTGTCGTCTGAACCTTGCTGTTGGCATTATGGCTTTCGAGATCGTTGAAAACCTCTTCCGTGGGATTTGTGTGGGCGTCGCGGCCTCCATCACCGTCGGCCCCGTTGCGGTGCTGTGTATCCAGAGAACCCTCTCCAAAAGCAGAAAATCCGGCATCGTTTCCGGCATCGGCGTCGCCTGTGCCGATACGTTCATGGCCATGGCCGCCCTGTTCTTCTACTCGATGCTCCAAAACCAGATCGAGCAGTACAACACCCTGCTCAGGGTCATCGGCGGAATCTTCGTCGTCATCGTCGGCGTCTTCATCTTCGCCCAGAACCCCGTTCCGCAGATCCGCCGCAACCGTGCCGGAAAAACCTCCCTCTGGCAGGACTTCGCCTCGATATTCGGCCTGACGATCGCCAACTTCATCATGGTCGTACCCTATATTCTCGCCTTCTTCGCCGTCTTCAAGATCTCGAGCGGCGAGATGACCGACCACAGCGTCGGCGGGTTCTTCCGCGCCGTATTCGTCATCGCCGGGTTCTTCTGCGGGGCCGCCTCGTGGTGGACCCTGCTGGCCTGCGTCATCAACCTCTTCCGCCGACGATTCAGACCCCGGCATATGCTGACCATCAACCACGTGGCCGGAATCATCATCGGTATTCTGGGCATTTACACCATATTATCCACCTTCTTTGACATCTTCCCAAATGTCGGACACTAAAAACAACAAAATCATAATCGCCGTCGACGGCTACTCGTCCTGCGGCAAAAGCACCTTCGCCAAAGCCATTGCCGCCCGGCTGGGCTACATCTTCATCGACACCGGCGCCATGTATCGCGCCGTCACGCTCTATGCCCTCGAACACGGAGCCATCCGCTCGGGCATGGTCGACGAAGAGGCCGTCGTCAAACTCCTCGGCCAAATCTCGATCACCTTCCGGTTCAACCCCCAGCGCGGCGCCAGCGACATCTATGTCAACGGCGATCTGGTCGAGGGCAAGATCCGTACGATCGAGGTCTCGAACTGCGTCAGCCAGGTCAGCGCCATCCCCGAGGTGCGACACAAACTGGTCGCCATGCAGCAGGAGATGGGGCGTCGCCGCGGCGTAGTGATGGACGGCCGCGACATCGGAACGGTCGTATTCCCCGATGCCGAGCTGAAACTCTTCATGACGGCCGACCCCCGGGTCCGCGCCGAACGCCGCTACAAGGAGCTCCGCGAAAAGGGCATGCCGGTCTCGCTCGAGGAGATCGAACGCAACGTCCGCGAACGTGACCGGGCCGACATGAGCCGCGCCGTATCGCCGCTCCGTCAGGCCAAGGATGCCATCGTGCTGGACAACAGCCACATGACTGTCGACGAACAGATGACCTGGTTCCTCGACCGTTTTGCCGAGGTGATGGCCCGGCAGTCCCGATAATCCGGGGCCGGATAGGAGGGGGGCCGAGGGGGCGACTCCGAAACCAAGGAGAGGGTCGAAACCAAAGGAGAACTGAAACCAAGGGGAGGGACGAAACCACGGAAGGGGCCGATACCGAGGGGACGGCACTGAAACCAAGGGAGACCAAAACCGGAGAAGAGCCGAACCCAAGGGGGGGGGCTCCGAAACCCGCTGAAATTCAATAAAAACCAACTGCCATGCGCATCGAAATAGATGATAAATCGGGATTCTGCTTCGGCGTGGTCCGCGCCATCACCCAGGCCGAAGAGGCGCTGGGCGAGGGTGGTACGGTCTATTCGCTCGGAGACATCGTCCACAACCGTGTCGAGGTCCAGCGGCTCGAACAACTCGGACTGCGGACCGTCACCCATGCCGAAATGTCCGGCATCGCCGGCAGCCGTCTCCTGATCCGCGCCCATGGCGAGCCCCCTTCGACCTATGCCCGTGCCCGAGAACTGGGCATTCGCGTGATCGACGCCACGTGTCCGGTCGTCGCCCGCCTCCAGCGCCGCGTCATACAGGCCCACGAAGCCATGAAAACCGTCGGCGGACAGGTCGTCATCCTCGGAAAACGCGGCCACGCCGAGGTCGTCGGCCTCACCGGGCAAGTCGAAGAGCCTACCATCGTGATCGAAGGCCCGGACGATCTGCGGCTGATCGACTTCGAACGGCCGATTCACTTCCTCTCGCAAACCACGCAGAGCATCGCCCTCTTCGAGGAGCTCGGCGCCGAGATGAAACGCCGCGCCAAGAATCCCGATGCCGTCCGCATCGACGATACGATCTGCCGCCAGGTCGCCAACCGCGAACAGTATCTCACGGATTTCGCCCGGCGTTTCGACGTG
Organism: uncultured Alistipes sp.; assembly: GCA_944321185.1. Classification (GTDB taxonomy): domain Bacteria; phylum Bacteroidota; class Bacteroidia; order Bacteroidales; family Rikenellaceae; genus Alistipes. Next base: position 72,601 of record CALUKH010000002.1, read on the forward strand.
GTGATCTTCGTCTGCGGCCGCAAATCCTCGAACGGAAAGGTCCTCTCCGAAGTCTGCCGAAGCGCCAACGCATACACGCATGTAGTCGAAGAGCCCGCCGAACTCGATCCGTCGTGGTTCGAAGGCCGGCAGAGCGTCGGCATCTGCGGCGCCACGTCGACCCCCAAGTGGCTGATGCAGCAGGTCGCTCAAAAAGTCGCCGAAATCACCGGAAACGTTTGTTAACCCTCAAAAAATCCATACACGATGAAATACTTCATTCGCTCGCTAAAATATTTCTGCGCACTGTGCGTTCTCTGTGTGGCGATCATGTATCTGAACCGTCTGGCCGGTACCGCTCGACTGACCATCGGCGAAACCTTCCAGGTGATGTTCCAAACCCCGCGGGGCATGATGCTCCCCGCGGTGATCGTGCTGCTGGCGGCGTTCTATCCCAAATTCGGATTCGTCACCCGCCAGGTCGAGGGCGATATCGCCGAAAACCGAACCCAGATCCTCAACGCCTTCCGCTCGGCCGGATTCTCGCTCCGCAGCGAAGAGCAGGAGGTGATGACCTTCCGCGCCGACAGCTGGATCCGCAAGATCCTCATGCTCGGCGAGGATGAACTGAAAGTTTCTCAATACGGACAATGGATTCGAATCGAGGGGAACCGCCGCGGAGTGGCGCTCGTACAGTATCGCCTCGATTCCTATCTGGAAAGAATTCGAAAGGATGAAAAAAAATAGAACCCGCCGTCTGGTGACCGCTGCGGCCGTCGTGGCCGCCGCTGCCGTCACGATCTTCGCCGCCCGAAACGACTTCGGGCTCGGCCGAAACATGGAGATCACCGTCAACATGATGCGTGAACTCTCGCTCAACTACGTTGACCCGGTCGACCCCGACAAACTCATGGAGGGTGCCGCCGCCGGCATGGTCAGCGATCTGGACCCCTACACGGAGTTCATCCCCGAAAAGGGCATGAAGGACTTCGAACTGCTCACCACTGGAAAGTACGGCGGAATCGGCGCCCTGATCCGTCAAAAGGAGGATTACGTCCGCATCGCACAGCCCTACGAAGGATCGCCAGCCGACCGCGCCGGCCTCAGGATCGGTGACAAGATCCTCGCCATCGACGGAAAGGATGCTCACGGGTTTACCTCCGAACAGGTCTCCAACGGCCTCAAGGGTGAACCCGGCAGCAAGGTCCGCGTCACGGTCGAACATCTCGACGGCTCGCAGGTCACCTGCACCATCCGCCGCGAGAGGATCGCCATTCCCGGTGTCCCCTACGCAGGATGGGTTGCCGACGGCATCGGGTACATTCGCCACAGCGACTTCACCGAAGGGTGTTACGAGGAGATGCGTGCCGCCATCGAACGCCTCCGCTCCGAGGGCGATCTGAAGGGGCTCGTACTCGACTACCGCTCGAACGGCGGCGGAATCATGCAGGAGGCCGTCAAGATCCTCGGCATGTTCGTCCCAAAGGGAACCGAGGTCGTCAGCACGAAGGGCCGCTCGGAGGATTCGAAACAGGTGTTCCGGACCGAAACGGAACCCATTCTGCCGGACCTGCCCCTCGTCGTGCTCATCAACGCAAACACCGCCTCGGCCGCCGAAATCGTCTCCGGAGCCCTGCAGGACCTCGATCGCGCCGTGCTGATCGGACAGCGCAGCTTCGGAAAGGGGCTCGTTCAGTCGACCCGCCCGCTCGGCTACAACACCATGCTCAAGCTCACGACCGCCAAATACTACATCCCCTCGGGCCGCTGCATCCAGGCCATCGACTACTCCCATTCGCAGGAGGGGAACGTGCGTACGGTGCCCGATTCGCTGATCTCCGAATTCTCGACCCGCGCCGGACGCAAGGTCTACGACGGCGGCGGAATCATGCCCGACATCCGCACCGAACCGGAATACATCTCGCGTTTCGCCGCAACGCTCTATGCCATGGGATTCATCGAGGACTTCGGCGACGAGTACACCCGCCGCAATCCCTGTCAGAAGATCGATATCCGCACGTTCTCGATCACGGACAGCGATTACGCCGATTTCGAGGCCTTCATGAAGGACAAGAAGGTCCCCTATGAATCCGACACGCGCCGCGCCCTGAAAACCCTCAAAAAGGCCGCCGAAGAGGATCGATTCGCCGACCTGAAGGTGCAGTTCGAAAAGCTCGAGCAGGAGCTCAAGGACGACACGCAGACCAATCTCGAAACCTATCGCGAACAGGTCATGCAGACCATCAACAACGACATCGTCCTGCGTCACGGATATCAGGCCGGCGTGATCGAACACACGCTGCCCACGGATGCCGATGTGAAGCGCGCCCTCGAAATCCTCGGAAACCCCGCGGAGTATGCCCGCATCACCTCGGAACAGGATACCTCACGCAAATAACCGCTCAAATCTGCCGCGGACATGAAATTCCATGCGAAAAAATTCTCGTTCCGGAACCGGGTCGTCGTCATCTTCGTCGGCGTGACGCTCGGCGCCCTGTCGCTGCTCTACACCAACGAAATGGCCCGAAAACTCAAGGGCAAGGAGCAGCATGACGTGGCCCTCTGGGCTCATGCCATGGAACGCGTCAGCCGCGATGTCTTCGGAACCATTCAGGATCCGCTCGTCGCCGACATCATGTCCACCGGAAACAACATCCCGTTCATCATCACCGACGAAAACCTCGAAGTCGTCAATTCGCACCTGATCCCCGACAAGATCATCGACCACCCGGACCGGCTCCGAAAACAGATCGACAAGTTCATGTCCGAGAATCAGCCCATCCCCGTGCGGTTCCGGTTCTCGTCGGAACACTACCACCTGATCTTCTACGGGAAATCGGCCCTGCTCAAGTCGCTCTACTACTTCCCATACATTCAGATACTGGTCATCGCCGCGTTCATTACGCTGGGGTTCATCGCCTTCCGATCGTCGAAGCATGACGAACAGAACCGCGTCTGGATCGGACTGGCCAAGGAGACCGCCCATCAGTTGGGAACCCCGACGTCGTCACTGCTCGGGTGGATCGAGTACCTCCGCTCGCAGAACATCGACCAGACGGCCGTCGAGGAGATGAACAAGGACCTCACCCATCTGATGAAGATCACCGACCGATTCTCGAAAATCGGCTCGGAAACTCCGCTTACCCCCGAAAACATCAACGAGGTGGTCGGCGAATCGGTCATGTATTTCCGCAAACGCATCCCGCGCAACGTCACCCTCGACTACAACGGCCTGGCCATCGCCCCCGTGCAGGCCAACATCAATGCCGCCCTGTTCGAATGGGTGGTCGAAAACCTGATGAAAAACTCGCTCGACGCCCTCCAGGGTCACGGTGCCATCGATGTCAGGATCTCGTCGGACGACAAAAATGTCATGATCGACGTCAAGGACACCGGAAAGGGAATCCCGAAAAGCAACTGGAAACGAATCTTCGAGCCCGGATTCACCACCAAAACCCGGGGTTGGGGTCTCGGGCTGTCGCTCTCGCGGCGGATCGTCGAGGAGTATCACCAGGGTAAAATCGCCGTCATCGACTCCGAAATCGGCAAGGGTACCACCATTCGGATCACCCTTAAACGCGCATTTGCCGGATGATGCAGGGATTGTCATATTCCGAAGCGGCCGTGGCAGAGGCCGATACGGCAACCGTCCGAATTGCAGTCGCTGCGGATTCGGTGCGAACCGCGGCGTCCGAGACGGTCGCAACCATCGATTCGCTGCGGTCGGGAAACGATTCGTTGGAGAGAAACGAAAGCGAGGCAACGTTCCGATTCTCCCGGCTCGACTCGATCCGCTTCGGCTGGTGCAACGAAGAGTTTGCCCGTGTCGACTCCACACGGATGCCTTGGCGTGATACCTCGGCTACGGCCCTCTTCGGCAATCAATCCATGACCGTTCAGCCCCAAAGCCTCGAACGCCCCGTCGGCGAGTCGCTCACCGACAATGCCGTCTTCCAGGGATTCGTCCTGCTGCTCGCCGCAACCTACGCCACGCTCCTCTACCGCAATCTCGGGGATATCCGCGTACTGCTGAACCGAATCTCCCGCGACTCTGCAGCCGGCCAACGCCTCGCCGAAGAGCCCGGTGTCAGCGGTTTCTCCCGCTTCCTGAACATCACAACAGCCATCGGCATGCTCTTCATGGGAGTCATCGTCGTCAAATTCGGCGACACGCTCATGCCCCCTCAACTCGGGCAGGCGCTCTCGCATGCCGCCGTATTAGCCCTCAGTCTGTTGGCCACGCTGGCCTGGGTGGTGATCATCCTCTTCCAGAGCACTCTCATCCATACGGCCGGCGCCATCACCCTCGCACAGCCCTTCATCGCCCAACTCGCCCTGCTGAGACGAACCTACTTCGCCCTGGCCGTCATCGTCTCCTCACCCACGCTGCTCCTCTTCGCCCTCTGCCCCCGAGGAACCGGCGGCGCATGGTTCATCATCAGTGCCGTCGAGTTGATCATTACGGCCGTTTTATACCTGAGAGAATCCCTGAACCTCTTTATTTCTAAAAAAATTTCGATTTTGCATTGGTTTTTGTACCTTTGCACCGTCGAAGTCTTCCCAATCAGCCTCTTATGGCTCCTCGTGGTGAGATGAGACAACCAAGATAAACCTAAACATACGAAACTTTGAAAGTAAAGAGTGTACTGGTTTCGCAGCCGAGGCCCGCTGTCATCGAAAAGTCCCCGTTCTACGAACTGGCCCAGAAGTATCAGGTCGATGTGGCTTACAAGCCATTCATCCGCGTCGTGGGAGTCTCTCTGAAGGAGTTCCGCGCCCAGAGAGTCGAGATCCTCGACCATACGGCCGTCATCTTCACCTCTCGAACTACGGTCGACAGCTTCTTCCATATCTGCGAAGAGGCCCGGATCACCGTGCCTGAAACCATGAAGTACATCTGCCAGACCGAGGCCGTCGCCCTCTATCTGCAGAAGTACATCGTCTACCGAAAACGCAAGATCTCGTTCGCCGACGGTTCGTTTACCTCCCTCGTCGAACTCATCATCAAGCACAAGGAGGAGAAGTTCCTCCTCGCTCTGAGCGAACCCCACAAACCAGAACTCCCCGACACGCTCGCCAAACTCAAACTCGCCGTCGATCCCGTCATCCTCGCGCGAACCGTCGCCAGCGACCTCGAGGACGTCAAGATGGAGGAGTATGACCTGCTGGCTCTCTACTCGCCGTCGGATGTCAAAACGCTGATCGAAAAGTTCGGCAACGAAGGGCTCCCCGCTGTCGCCGTCTTCGGCGAAGGTACGCTCAAGGCGGCTCTCGAGGCCGGTATCACCGTCTTGGCCAATGCCCCGACACCCGAGGCTCCCTCGATGGCCAAGGCCATCGATCTGCTCATCCAGAAGGTTCAGAAGGGCGAAGAAATCTCGCCCGTCGAACTGGTGACCGATGCCCGAAAGGAGGAGTTCATCCGCACGCAGCAGCACAAACTCGCCAAGAAGGGGCGCGTCCGCCGTACGGCAACCTCCGAATCCCGCAAATAGTCCCCAAGGTCGGTTCGCCTCCAGCGGACCCCCGTTTTCAGCAGACTCAAAAAACAGCCGATCATGTCCACGCACACGCTTCCACGAAACGAAAGACTTCGCTCGCTGGGAGCGGTGCGCCGACTCTTCGCTGAGGGCGAAAGCGGATTCATCTTCCCGTTCCGCTACGTCTGGTTCGCCGAACCCGACACCGTACGCAGCGTCGAGGTCCTCTTCTCGGTCCCCAAAAAGTTCCACAAACGCGCCAACAAGCGCAACCTCCTGCGCCGCAGAACCAAAGAGGCTTACCGCCTCCAGAAGCAGATCCTCGCGCAGGGTATCCCCCAGAATATCGATCTGGCGCTCGTCTACTCCGCAAAGGAGGTGCTCTCCGCAAAATCAATCGCTCATGCCGTCCGCCGGATTCTGGAAACAGTTGCTGAACGTCTGTAAGCGGGCGTGCGCCCTGCCGCTCATCCTGCTCGTGCGTTTCTACCAGCTCTGCATCTCGCCGCTGACGCCCCCCTCGTGCCGTTTTACGCCCACGTGCTCGCAATACGCCCTCGAGGCTCTGCGCAAGTACGGCCCGCTGAAGGGGCTCTGGCTCACCGTACGGCGGCTCGCCCGGTGTCATCCCTGGGGCGGCAGCGGGTACGATCCCGTTCCATAACCGATCCGGTCCAGAGAGTTGCGACCGGTGAGCAAAGAGGTGTGCGCCGAAAAGCTCCTGAAGCACCCTGAGACACCCTTGAAGAGCCCGACAGCACCCCGGAAAAGTTCGAAACAGGCCAAATCAGGGAAGGAGCGGCACCCTGCTCAGTCGACCCGCGAAATCCTACTGATACGCACGAAAAGACCGGCCCGAAAACGGACCGGTCCGAAAAAAGTTGCGTCACCCTCACTGAATTCCAATTCATCCTTTTCGAACACAAAGATCGTGCCCGCGTCTGAAATAAACAATCCCGACCCCAACTATTCGGATCGAGATTGCCATAAACGCCTCTTTTCGAAGGATGACGCACGATTTACCCCTCCGGAATGGTATCCTTGATCTCGGAGAGTTCGACCAGCTTGTTCACAATGGCGTAGATCGTCAGCCCTGCCGCCGAGTGGATCTGCAGCTTCGAAGCGATATTGCGCCGGTGGGTGATCACCGTGTGGGCCGAAATGCAGAGCGCATCGGCAATCTGCTTGTTGGTCATGCCCTTCACCACGCAGACGATGATCTCCTTCTCGCGGGCACTCAGCGCCTCGGACTTCGGCATCCGCGGGCCCTCAGACGCCAGCCGCTCGACGGCCGGAACGAAGATCTGGTCCTCGACCGCATTGTGCGACGCCAGCTCCTGTTCGCACGTAAAGATGTCGAACAGCACACCGTTCAGTTCGTTCGTGCTCCCCGACGGGTAGTATTTGATGATGATGTTCTTCAGTTCGCGCAGTTTGGTGTCTACCTGGTCGTGGTGACGACGGAAAATCTCCATCGAGTAGGCCCGGTTCTTCTCCCCGGCCAGCAGCGACTCCACGTAGGGAAAGACCGTATCCTCCTCGTAGGCCATGTGCCGCTGAACCTCGGCTACGTATTCGTCGAAAAAACGCAGAATCGCAAACGACACGTCGCTCTGCGAACAATCCACCGCCTCGATCAGTTTGCGGCGGATCGCCGGCAGCCGGAAGTCCAGAAAATAGGCGTGCGAATTGTGCAGGTAGTCCGTCAGTGCACGTACCGAAACCTCGCCCGCCAACTCCTCGCCGATACCGAAATTCATCAGCAGATTCACCACCGCCAGAAACGTCGCCGTATCGACCCGATTGTCGGCGCAGACCTCCGCAATCGTCTTGTCGCCGAAGCCCAGGGCGATGCCGAAACGGCTCATCACCTGAAGCACCGGGTAACGGTCGCAGACCAGGTCACTCATGCGGTCATCGCCGCCATATCCTCCGGATTTATACATAAAATCAGGTATTTTTTCATCCGTCGCAAAGATAACAACGGCAACCCCCGTGCCGCAATACCCAGAATGCGGTATTTTTCAACGCCGGCCGATATCGGTATAGGTCTGCTGAAGCATCGTCCGCCCAACGTCTATCAGGGCCGGATTCGTCGCCTCGACCAGGCGGTCGCCCGTGGCATCCCAGACCGCTGCTCCGAGCGAATCCACCACCCCGAAACCGTCGTTGAAGGTATAGTAGGCGAACTTCTGCGGAGGCGCCGGAGCGAAAAGATCCTTGCTGTAATCGAAATCTCCGTGCGGGAGGTTCATCTGTCCGAGCAGCGTCGCCGCCAGGTCGATCTGCGAACCGTAGGTCGCAACGGTTCGCGGCGCAGAGACCGCTCCTCCGGTCCAGATCATCGGGATCCGATGGCGCAGCGGCACGTTGTAGGGCAGCGTCGCCGGATAGGGATAGCCGTGGTCGGCAACCAGCACCACCAGCAGGTTCCGCCACGCCGCAGATGCCCGCAGGCGGTCGAGCATCCGCCCGACGCATGCGTCCGAAAAGGCCATGGCATTCAGCACCGGATCGGCGAATTTCGAGTAGGGAACGTCGAACGGCGTATGGCTGCTCAGTGTCAGAAGTGCCGCCAGGAAGGGTTGGCCGCTCTCGTCGAGGCGGATCACCCGGTCGGCAAACCAGTCACACATCACCTCGTCGTCGTAGCCCCAGTCCGCGGCCGGACGGTCGAAGCGAAGATCCTTCTGCCAGATCAGCTCCTCCCATCCCGTGGCGTAGAGGTACGACGCCTGGTTCGTGAAGTTCAGGTCGCCGCCGTAGGAGAAGCTCGTCGCATAGCCCGCTCCGGCAAGCGATCGCGCGATGGAGGGCAGCGTATGGCTCTTGGCCGGAAGCTTCATGATCGACATCCGCGTCTGGGCCGGGAAGCCGCTCAGGATCGCCACCTCACCGCGGTCCGTGCGGTAGGAGTTGGCAAAGAAGTTCTCGAACCAGACCCCTTCGTGCTTCAGCCGTTGCATGTTCGGCATCACCGGTTCGCCGTCGACCGTCTCGTCCATCACCGTGCGCGCGAAGCTCTCCAGGATCACCAGCACGACATTCGGACGTTCGGTCGTCAGCACCCGTTCCGACGTGTCCGCCGCATCGGGTGCATTCCCGCGCAGCGTCTCAAACCGCTCGGCAAGTTCCTGCTCGTCATAGAAAGGGTATTCCGAAGCGTAGTCCGTATTCCGGTCGCCCAGGCTCGAAAGAAACGAAAAGACGGGATTCGTGGCCGCATGATTCAGAAACATCTCGGAGCTGAAGTAGACCTTCGAGACGTTGGCCGTCGAGGCACCCGTGCCGCCGCGGATCGCCAGAAAGTCGAAGCCCGCCGCCAACAGCAGCACCACGCTCCCGGCTGCTGCCGTGCGCCACGGCATCCGTTCGCCGTCGAAAAGGCGCACCACCTGCCGGTAGAGCCAGATCATCACCGCCGCAATGGCAACGGCCAGCAGCGTCTGTCGCACTCCGAGCCAGAAATCCACGCTCGCCATCGCCTCCTTCGGGTCGGCAAGGTAGATCAGGATCGTCGCGTCGAGGCGGAAACCCCAATGCTCGTACAGGGCCACATCCACGGCGAAGATCACCGCCGTCAAGGCGGACACCAACGCGAAATATCCCGTCAGGATCCCCCGCCACGGCCGCTCCGGAAGTCGCACCCACAGCGATGTCAGGGTCACCAGCAGCGGCACGACCGTCACGTAGCCCGCCACGGTCAGGTCCAGCGAAAGGCCGTGCCACAACACAGCCATCCAGCTGCCGAATCCCGCTCCGGCCGCCTCCGCGGCGTACCATGCCATGAAGAGAGGTTTCTGAAGTGCCATCAGCACCACCGTCGCCGCGAATGTCGCGACGACAAACTCGAGTTTCCGCCGCATCTCGGTCAGATCTTTTCGCCGTAGGCCAGGTCACCGGCATCGCCGATGCCCGGAACGATGTACGAGCGCGAGGTCAGCTCCTCGTCGACCACCGCTGTCCAGATCGTCGTGTTCTGGTGCGGCATGTGCTTCATCGCGTAGTCGACGCCCTGCTCGCTGGCAATCACCGCCGCCACGTGCGTCCAGGCCGGAGTCCCGCCCTTCTCGCACAGCGCATTGTAGGTCAGCACCAGCGACGAACCCGTCGCCAGCATCGGATCCACCAGCAGAAGCGTCTTCCCCTCCAGACTACCGCACGAAATGTACTCCACCTTCACCTTGAACTTACCGTCCTTCGTGCTCTTGCGGTAGGCCGACACAAAGGCATTCTGCGCATCGTCGAAGTAGTTCAGGAAACCCTGGTGGAACGGTAGCCCCGCACGGAGAATCGTCGCTATGACCAGCTGATCGTCGATCACCTGGACCGTCGCCTCGCCCAGCGGCGTCTCGACAACCTGCGGCCGGTAGTGCAGATCCTTCGAAATCTCATAGGCCGTGATCTCGCCGATACGCTCCATGTTCCGACGAAAACGCATCGAGTCCTTCTGGATCTCCCGGTCCCGGATCTGGGCAATGAACTTGTTCAGAACCGTGTTCTGCTCTGATAATACGTGAAGTGTCATATGTTCGGATTTGGTTGCTCAATAGAGGAAGTTGTTGAACGGATAACGCCCGGCGTGAATCTCGCGCACCATCCCGTACAGATCCGAGCGGAATTTTTCCAGATTGATCTTCTGAAGCGCCGAAAGAAAAATACACGGCGTATTGGCCCGTGCGATCCAGCTCTGTTTCAGATCGTCGAGCGAAAGGTTCTCCCGCGTGGCGGGCGTCAGATCGTCCTCGGCCTTCTCCACCCACCGGTAGGCATCCACCTTGTTGAAGACCAGATAGACCGGCTTGTCACCGGCCCCGATCTCCTGCAGCGTCTGCTTCACCACCGCAATCTGATCCTCGAACTGCGGGTGCGAAATGTCCACCACGTGAACCAGCAGATCCGCCTCGCGAACCTCGTCGAGCGTCGACTTAAACGATTCGATCAGCTCCGTAGGCAGCTTGCGGATGAAGCCGACCGTGTCCGACAGCAGGAACGGAAGGTTGTCGAAGACCACCTTACGGACCGTCGTGTCGAGCGTCGCGAAGAGCTTGTTCTCGGCAAAAACGTCGCTCTTCGAGATGAGGTTCATCAGCGTCGACTTCCCGACGTTCGTATACCCGACCAGCGCCACACGGACCAGCGACCCGCGGTTCGACCGCTGTACGGCCATCTGCCGGTCGATCTTCTTCAGATCCTCCTTCAGTTTGGCGATGCGGTTGCGGATGATTCGGCGGTCGGTCTCGATCTCCCGCTCACCGGCTCCGCCACGCGTCCCCGTACCGCCGCGCTGCCGCTCCAGGTGGGTCCAGAGGCCCGACAGCCGGGGCAGCATGTACTCGTAATTGGCCAGCTGGACCTGCGTCTTGGCGTAGGCCGTCTGGGCTCGCGACAGGAAGATGTCCAGGATCAGGCGCGTGCGGTCCAGAAGCCGGCACGGAAGCTCCTTTTCGATATTGCGCGTCTGCGAAGGGCTCAGTTCGTCGTCGAAGATCACCACGTCGATCTCCTCCTCCTTGCAGTATTCGACAATTTCGGTCAGTTTGCCCGGTCCCACGTAGATCCGCGCCGACGGCTGCGGAAGGCGCTGCATGAAACGTTTGACCGCCCGGATATTGGCCGTCTCGGCCAGAAACTCCAGCTCGTCGAGGTACTCCTCGGCCTGGCGTGCCTCCTGATTGTCGTGCACAACCGATACCAGCACCGCGCGCTCCATTCCATCCTCCGTCGTCGGTTGATCCGTCTTCGCACGGGAGGTCGCAGACTCGTTTTTCGCTTGTTTTTTCTCTTCCAAAATCTCTCTTTCGTTAGTTTCCCGCCATCCCGGGCCCGCATCCCCGCCGGCTCCGGGGTGTCGTCATGCGACAAAAAGGGTATCCTCGCACAAAGCAGGATACCCCCAATTCATATTGCGATCCGAAGATCCGCATCAGTTCTGCACGCGGAAATCCACCGGCAGCGTATACTTCACACGTACAACCTGATTACGCTGTTTGCCCGGCGTCCACTTCGGCGACTTGCTCAGCACCCGGATGGCCTCCTCCGACAGCGAACGGTCCGGCGTCTGAAGCACCTGGATGTTCGTCAGACGTCCGTCCTTCTCGATCACGAACGACAGAACCACTCGGCCCTGGATACCGTTCTCGAGCGCAATCTGCGGGAACTTCACATTCTGCTGAACCCATGCACGGAACGTGTTCAGGTCACCGCCCTGGAACGAGGGCATCGTCTCGGCGATCAGGAACGGCTGGTCATCCTCGACAACCTCCTCCTCGACGCCTACCGTCTGTACGACTTCAACATCCTCGTCGAACTCCGTAAAGTCGACCTCCGTCGTAATCTTCGTGTCGTTGGTCACGACCTGCAGCAGGTCGGCGATGACCTTCACCTCCACCTTTCTGGGGGGCTCGGGCGGTTTCTGATCCTGACGCGTGATCTCCACGATCTGCTCCTCGACGATAGGCGCCTGCAGATCGACCTTTTCGATACGCTTCTCTTCCGGCGTATACGAGAAAGCGGCTATCACAAGCAAGAGCGATACAACCAGACCAATCTCAAGCAGAAGGCCCCGTTTGTTCTTCAGGTCCGCTTTGGGCGATTTTTTGATTTCCATATTTCAAGTTTTAATTGTTCCGACGTGTTTCCGGTTGTCTGCGTCCGGTCCGAAATTCAGCCTCCCTCGTCCGGTTCGGGTTTGACGTCCTCATTCTCCGTTCTCCCCCCCCTCACTGCGATTCGGCCTCCGGGTCCGGTCCGCACATAACCCCCCGCCCCCAATCCGGGAACGGACGCGCTATGCACCACAAATATAGAGATAAAAATTCAAAAATGAACGCCCCGACACAAAAATCTTTATTTTTTGCCTACTTTTGTTTCCTGAATTGGAAACTTTCATTGCCAGAATGACCGCTACGCAGACACTGTTCGGAAAAAACCTCCAGGAGCTCGCAACACTCTGCAACGAGCTGAAAATGCCTCGATTCGCCGCCCGGCAGATCGCCCGCTGGCTCTATGTCCGACGGGTCGAAGACCCCTTGCGGATGACCGACATCGCCGCCGCTAACCGGAACCTCCTGGCCGAACGGTTCACCCCCGTGTGCTCCGCACCCGAACGCGAAACCCGCTCGGCCGACGGAACCAAAAAATACCTCTTCCGAACTCTCGAAGGACATTTCATCGAATCGGCCTTCATCCCCGACGGGGAGCGGGCCACGCTCTGCGTCTCGTCACAGGCCGGATGCCGGATGGGATGCCGATTCTGCGCGACGGGCCGGCAAGGCCTCCAGCAGTCGCTCTCAACGGCCGAAATCCTCAATCAGGTGGTCTCCATCCCCGAAAGCGACCGGCTCTCAAACCTTGTATTCATGGGCATGGGCGAACCGCTCGACAATCCGGACAACGTCCTGCGGGCGCTCGAAATCCTCACTGCCGACTGGGGGTTTGCCTGGTCACCGACCCGCATCACCCTCTCCACGGCCGGCGTCGTGCCCCAGATGGAACGCTTCCTCGAAGAATCGAAGGTCCATCTGGCCGTCAGCCTCCACAACCCCTTTCACGACGAACGCGCCGAGATCATGCCCGTCGAAAAGGTCTGGCCCATCGCCCGCGTCGTCGAGATCCTCCGCCGGCATGACTTCACCCATCAGCGCCGCGTCTCGTTCGAATACATCGTCATGAGCGGACTGAACGATTCGCCGCGTCACATCCGCGAGCTCTCCCGCCTGCTGAACGGAATCAAGTGCCGGATCAACCTGATCCGCTTCCACAAGATCCCCGATTCGCCCTACTTCTCGCCCGACGCCGAGGCCATGATCCGATTCCGCGACGCCCTGACGGCACGCGGTATTCAAACCACCATCCGTGCCTCCCGCGGCGAGGACATTCAGGCCGCCTGCGGTCTGCTGAGCACCCGCGCAAAAAACGAGATTTAAAAGACCGGGCAGAAAGAGAAGGGCAGGACGCACGAGAGAAGGGACGAGAGCACACGAAAAGAGGCAGAGAGTTCGGACAAGGGAAGATCAGGCCACCCGAAAGAGGGCGCGCTGCACGAGAAGAGGCGAAAAAGTTCCGCCAGGAGAGGGGAGCTCTCGAAGAGTACGTCGTTGCGCCCCTCGGAGCGGGGATTCCGGAGCAGCAATACCCATATAAAACAAAAAGGCGCGTCTCAACGCGCCGTATAGACCACCTGTTTGGTCTCGAAGAAGGGATCGTCGAAAAACGACGATATCGGGTAGAGCGTCCATCGACGGCCCGTGCGGGCCAGCTCCTCGGCCAGATCGCCCCCCTTCAGATAAAGGATACCGTTCGGAAGCGTGCCGTGCTGTCCCCGCTCGATCTTCGACCAGATCCAGCCCACGAACTCCGGCATCGCCGTCACCGCCCGCGAAACCACATAGTCGTAGCGTTCGGTCAGCGTCTCGACCCGCACGCAGCGCGGCGTCACGTTCGTCAGCCCCAGGCTCCGCGAAACTCCCTCGACCACCGTGATCTTCTTGCGGATCGAATCCGCCGCCGTGAAGCGCGCCTCCGGAAAGAGTATCGCCAGCGGAATCGACGGGAATCCTCCGCCGCATCCCACGTCGAGAATCCGGGCCCCCGCATCGAACCGGCACACCTTCGCTATGGCCAGCGAATGCAGCACGTGACGTACGTAAAGCTGGTCGAAATCCTTGCGCGACACGACGTTGATCTTCGCATTCCAGTCGGCGTAGAGGTCATACAGGGCCGCCAGCTGCTCGCGCTGCACGGCATCCAGTTCGGGGAAGTATTCGTAGATCTTTTCCAGGTCGCTCATCTTTGATTCGGATTTGCCCGGTCATCGACCGGCGTTATGAAGTCTCCCCGCCGGGGCAGGGCGGTCGTTCAGCGATTCTCACCCTCGGAGATCAGGCGGCACATCTGTTCACGCGCCCGGTGGATCTGGGTCTTCACCGTCCCGAGCGGCAACGAGAGTTTCGACGCGATCTCCTCGTAGGAGTACTCGTCGAAAAAGCGCATGACGATCAACTGCCGGTAGCGTGGCGACAGTTGTTCGAGGTAGTGTTCGATCTGCGTGCGCTGCTGCAGGTTGATCACGCTCTCCTCCGGGGTCGGTGCGCTCGACGCCGGAGCCGCAAAGCGGTCGTCGATCGAAAGATCCTCCTGTCGGCGTCGCACGAAGTCGATGAACGTATTCCGCGCAATGGTATAGACCCACTGTCCGAAGGTATACTCCCGGCTGTAACGGTGCAGGTTGATATAGACCTTGATGAAGGTCTCCTGAAGCAGGTCGTCGGCGTCGTTCGTCCCCCCGAGCCGCTGCACGAAGAGGCGATGGATCGCATCCCGGTAGCGGTTGAACAGATACTCGAAGGCCGTATCGTCCCCCTCGAGCGTCCGCTTCACCAGATCCCGGTCCTCGGCTACGATATAGTCGGCTATCTCCATACCCGTTCGTCGCGGCGCAGCAGCGTGATGCCCAGGACGGCCGTCCACAGCGGGCTGATCAGATCATACAGGAAATATCGTCCCAGGATGCCCTCCTCGCCCAGGCGGCGGGCTACCCGCCGGACCTCCCAGACCACCACCCCGTAGCGGATCAGCACCAGCAGCAAGGCCCCCAGCTTGTACTCCAGCGGCATCACCGCCAGGGCGCACAGCGCCGTCAGGAAAAACAGGGCCCGGCTCCCCGGTTCCCAGCGCACGAAGCGTTTCACATCGCCCGGATAGTAGCGGAAGGCCGAACCGTAGTAGCGCAGCTGACCCAGCCACCATCCCAGGCCGCCCCACGTCTTCTCGCGCAGCGTCGCCCGCGGCGACAGGATCACACTCACGTTCTCGCGCGTCATGATCCGCTGCATGAACAGATCATCCTCGCCGACGTTCATCCCCAGGTGGTTGAAGCCGTTGGCCCCGAAGTAGAGCCGCTTGGTGAAGCCCAGGTTGTGGAGCGTTCCCCGGTAGGGGCGGTTCCGAACCGCTCGGGCTATCCAGTCGGCCGCGTGCATCAGCCGCCATGCCCGCATCAGGTAGTTGGCAAGACCCTTGCGGCGCTCAACCCCGCAGTAGCCAACGACGATCTCTCCCCGCATGAACCCCTTGGCCATCAGCGACAGCCAGCGGTCGGTCTGCGGAACAGCATCCGTCGAGGTGAAGATCAGATGCTCGAAGTGCGCCGACTTGATGCCCACGTTGAGCGCCATCTTCCGCGAAATCGGATAGCGCGGGTCCAGCTGGATGCGCGTGGTGGTGATCTGCGGGAACGACTGCCGAAGCTGCGACAGATCCTCGAAAAAGTCCATGTCGTGACCCACGTAGACGATCACCACCTCGAAATGCGGGTAGGCCTGCGCCAGAATCAGCGGCAGGCGCTCCTCGACGAACGTATAGTCCTCCGAAAACAACGGAACAACCACCGACACGGGAGGCTCCTGTTCCAGAACCACCTTCCGGTTGTTGTTCCGATAGCCCGGAATCCGGCCGTAAACGATGATATAATAGTAGAGCTGTACGCCGAACATCAACAGCAGGGACCCCGCAAGCGCAAGCCCCTCCCAGCCATAGCTGACCAGAATTTGTTCGAAGAATCGCATATTGACAAAATATGCGCAAAGATACGAATATTTTGTGTATTTTTGCCGAATAGATGCGTATGAAATTTACACTCCAACACAAAGACCCCGCCTCCCGGGCCCGGGCCGGTGAAATCATCACCGACCACGGAAAGATCCTTACGCCGATCTTCATGCCCGTAGGCACGGCCGCTACCGTCAAGGGTATCTTCCACCGCGACGTCAAGAACGAGGCCAAAGCCCAGATCATCCTGGCCAATACCTATCACCTCTATCTCCGTCCCGGCATGGAGATCCTCGAACGAGCCGGCGGAGTGCACCGCTTCTCGACGTGGGACGGTCCGATGCTCACCGACAGCGGCGGATTCCAGGTCTTCTCGCTCGCCGACTGCCGAAAACTCAAGGAGGAGGGATGCCACTTCCGTTCGCACATCGACGGCTCGAAGCACCTGTTCACCCCCGAAAGCGTCATCGACACCGAACGCACGATCGGCGCCGATATCATGATGGCCTTCGACGAGTGTCCCCCGGGCGACGCCCCCCACGATTACGCCGCCAAGTCGCTCGCCCTGACCGAACGCTGGCTCGACCGCTGCTTCAACCGATATCACCAGACCTCGCCCAAATACGGCCACTATCAGGCGCTGTTCCCTATCGTACAGGGATGCTCCTATCCCGATCTGCGGGCCCATGCCGCCGAAAACGTCAAACAGTACGATGCCGACGGGTATGCCATCGGCGGTCTGGCCGTCGGCGAACCCACCGAGGTCATGTACGAAATGATCGAGGTGGTCAACGCCATCCTCCCCGAAGACCGTCCCCGCTATCTGATGGGCGTCGGAACCCCGGTCAACATCCTCGAAGCCATCGAACGCGGCGTCGACATGTTCGACTGCGTCATGCCCACCCGAAACGGCCGAAACGGTCAGCTGTTCACCGCCGAGGGCGTCATCAACATCCGCAACAAAAAGTGGGAGGACGACTTCTCCCCGATCGACCCCGACGGCACGGCTTTCGTCGACACCCTCTACTCGAAGGCCTATCTGCACCATCTGGCCGTCTGCGGCGAAATGCTCGCCGCGCAGATCGCCTCGCTCCACAACATCGCCTTCTACCTGCGTCTGGTCACCATGGCCCGGCAGCACATCCTCGACGGCGACTTCGTCCCCTGGAAACAGGAGATGGTCCAGAAACTCACCCGAAGACTCTGAAAGATCACTTCCGATGAAAATCCGATTCCCCGGCTTCAAAATCCTGGACCGGTACATACTCGGCAAGTTCCTCGCCACCTACTTCTTCGCCATCGCGATGATCATCGTCATCGTCGTGATCTTCGACTACGCCGAGAAAATCGACGACTTCACCGCCACGAAGGCCCCCTTGAAGGCGATCCTCTTCCGGAACTACGTCAACTTCATCCCCTTCTTCATCAACCAGTTCAGCGGTCTGTTCACCTTCATCGCCTGCATCTTCTTCACCTCGAAGATGGCCTATCAGACCGAAATCGTCGCCATGCTCTCCGGCGGTATGTCCTTCCGAAGACTCATGTGGCCCTACTTCCTCGGAGCACTGATCATCGCATCGCTCTCGCTGACGCTCAACCTCTGGGTCATCCCACGCTCGCAGCGCCGCGTCATCGCCTTCCAGCAGGAGTACATCCCCAAAAAACAGAACACCCGATACGACAGGCACATCT
This sequence comes from uncultured Alistipes sp., assembly GCA_944321185.1. GTDB lineage: Bacteria > Bacteroidota > Bacteroidia > Bacteroidales > Rikenellaceae > Alistipes. Next base: position 90,303 of record CALUKH010000002.1, read on the forward strand.
ACCGGCAGATCGAACCCGGTACCTTCGCCTACATCCGCGGATACAACGGTAACGCCCGTCAGGCCTCGTTCTTCGCCCTCGAACGATATGAAAACGGTTCGATGCTCCGTTCGCTCGAGGCCGCCGACGTCAAGTTCGACCCCGAAACCAAACGCTGGACCGCCCCGCGATACACCAAACGCGAATTCACGGCCGACGGCGGCGAAACCTTCGAACAGTTCCGGAACCTCGATACGCTCATCAACCTCGACGTGGCCGAACTCGGCGCCATCAACGACCTGATTCAGACCATGAACATCTCCGAGCTCAACCACTTCCTCGAACAACAGAGAGCCAAAGGCTCCGATTCGATCAACATCATCGAGGTCGAAAAACACGCCCGTTACGCCTATCCCCTCTCGACGTTCATCCTGACGCTGATCGGCGTCTCGCTCTCGTCGCGCAAGGTCCGCGGCGGTACCGGCCTGCACATCGGTATCGGTACCGCCCTGTGCTTCTCCTACATCCTCTTCAACCGGTTCTTCGAGGAGTTCGCCAAGAGCGGCACCCTCCCCACGGGGCTCGCCGTCTGGCTCCCAAACATCATCTATCTGTTCATCGCCGTCTATCTCTACCGGAAAGCGCCGAAATAGCCTCGTCAATCATGCAGAAAAAAAACAGCTTCATCGACCGTCTCAAGGAGCATCCCGTCGTGTGGAACCTCCTGCTTATCGTCGCCATCATCCTCGTGATGGCCGTCGCCGCCCATCTGCTCATGCAGATCGGTACCCGGCACGGAGCCCGACGGACCGTCCCCGACTTCTCCGGCGTACTGCTCCAGGATGCCCGGCGGATCGCCCGCAAGCATGACCTCAAACTCCAGATCAACGACTCGCTCTTCGTCCCCGCATACGAGGGCGGCATCATCCTCGACCAACTCCCCGAAGGCGGCGTCGAGGTCAAACCCGGTCGCACGATCTACATCACGATCAACTCCTTCCGGCAGAAGATGGTCCCCGTGCCCTATGTCGCCGGCCGCTCGCTCCGCCAGGCCAAGAACATGCTCGAAATCGCCGGGCTGGAGATCGACGAACTCGTCTATCGCCCGGACATCGCCACGAACTACGTCCTCGAAGAGTACTGCGACGGAAAACCCGTGCAGCAGAACTCCCGCATCGAAGCCGAGATGGGTTCGGGTGTCACGCTCTATGTCGGCGTCGAGGAGGGGTATGCCTCGACGGTCGTACCACAGGTGGTCGGGCTGCCCCTCAACCAGGCCAAGGGACGCCTCTGGGAACTCGGCCTCAACATCGGAAAGATCGACTTCGACGAAGGGGTCAATCTCCTCAACCAGAAGGATGCGCGCGTCTACATCCAGATCCCCGGCGCAGAACGCAGCGCGGCGCTCGGGTCGCGCGTCGACCTGCGTCTTACGCTCGACGCTGAAAAGCTGAAGAAACACCGCGCCGAGGCCGAAAAACAGGCCGCGGCCGCCGCCGAGGAGCGTAAGGCCGAAGAGCAGATGGAGGCCGATTCGCTGGCCCGGGTCTCGCTCGAAGAGGCCCTCCAGGAGCCCCGAACGACGGAGCAAGGCTCGACAACGATGGATAACGACGAAGGATTTTTCGACTGATGGAGCGCGATTTTCTGAGCATACAACCCTCACCGGAGAGCGTTGCGGCCAAAACCGCCGGGACGGATGAACTCCGCCCGGCAGCGGACAACACCGCACCGGTGGATGACGACCCCATGTCGGAGGCCGACAACGAGGACGAAGAGGAGGCCGGGCTCTACGAGCACTTCGCCGTGACGGCCGACAAGGGCCAGACCCCCATGCGGTTAGACAAGTTCCTGACCGTAAGAATGGAACACTGCTCGCGAAACCGGATCCAGGCCGCGGCCGACAGCGGTAACATCCTCGTCAACGGGAAAGCGGCCAAATCGAGCTACAAGGTCAAGCCTCTCGACCGCATTCAGATCGTGTTGCCCTATCCGCGACGCGAAACCGAACTGGTCGCCGAAAACATTCCGCTCGACATCCCCTATGAGGACGAGCATCTGCTGATCGTCAACAAACCCGCCGGAATGGTCGTCCATCCCGGCGTGGGGAACTACACCGGGACGCTCGTCAACGCCCTGATGTACCACCTCAACGCACAGGGAATCCCGGCCGAAGAGCAGAACCGGGCCGGGCTGGTCCACCGCATCGACAAGAATACCTCCGGGCTGCTCGTCATCGCCAAGGATGAACAGACCCATGCCCGGCTCGCCAAGCAGTTCTTCGACCATACGATTCAACGTCGCTACGTCGCCCTCGTGTGGGGAAATCTCGAGCAGGACGAGGGGACCATCGTCGGAAACATCGGCCGAAGTCCGAAGGATCGCCAGAAGATGTATGTCTTCGCCGACGGTTCGGCCGGCAAGCATGCCGTGACCCACTGGAAGGTGCTGCGTCGGTACGGGTATGTCACGCTGGTGGAGTGTCGGCTCGAAACGGGGCGCACCCATCAGATCCGCGTCCACATGGCCTGGATCGGCCATCCGCTCTTCAACGACGAACGTTACGGCGGTGACCGCATCCTCAAGGGCACGACCTTTGCCAAGTACAGGCAGTTCATCGAGAACTGTTTCGCCGTCATGCCCCGTCATGCCCTCCACGCCCGGCTGCTCGGATTCGAACACCCGGCTACCCATCAGCAGGTCCTCTTCGACAGCGAACTGCCCGACGACTTCAAGGCCCTGCTCGCCAAATGGGACACCTATGTAGCCGGTAGCCGCGGTCAGGAAGAGGACGAATAGCCCCAGAGCGGGGGGGGGTGAGAGAGACAAGAGAAGGGAAAGAAGGAGGGGAGAGGAGAAGAGAAGAGAAGAGAAGAGAAGAGAAGAGAAGAGAAGAGAAGAGAAGAGAAGAGGAAGAGAGAGAGAGAGAAAGAGAAGGAGAGACGATGAAGAGGGCCTGAAAAAAAACGATCCGAACAGAATCCCGGAAGTCCCCCACCGAATCAAGAGATGAAAAGGAGAGCCGCAAAACGGGCTCCCTGAAAACAGCATATCGCAAAAAAATGTTCCTGCCGACTACCATCAAGGAGGTCCGCGATCGCGGATGGGATCAACTCGACGTGATCCTCTTCTCGGGCGATGCCTACATCGACCACCCGGCTTTCGGAGCAGCGGTCGTCGGTCGGCTGCTCGAAGCCGAAGGATATCGCGTCGCTATCGTCCCGCAGCCAAACTGGAGGGATGATCTGAGAGACTTCACCAAACTCGGCGCCCCGAGGCTCTTCTTCGGCGTGACGGCCGGTGCCATGGATTCGATGGTCAACCACTACACGGCCAATATCCGCCTGCGTCACGACGATGCATACACCCCCGGCGGCAAGGCCGGTTTCCGGCCCGATTACGCCGTGACGGTCTACGCGCAGATCCTCAAACGGCTCTATCCACACGTCCCGGTCGTCATCGGCGGCATCGAGGCCTCGCTCCGACGCCTGACCCACTACGACTACTGGAGCAACCGGCTCAAACCCTCGGTGCTGGTCGAAAGCGGCGCCGACCTGCTGATCTACGGAATGGGCGAACGTGTCGTACAGCAGGTCGCCCGCACCATGCGCAACGGATACAATGCCAAACTCCTGCGAAAGATCCGGCAGGTCGCCTTCCTCGCCGATGAGAAATATGTCTCGCGGCTCGATCCCGAGCGGACGATCCGGCTGCATGCCTTCGAGGAGTGTGTGAGCGACAAGCGGGCATTCGGCGAAAACTTCACCGTCATCGAGACCCAGAGCAATCTGATGCAGCCCGAAGCAACGCTCGTCGAAGCCGTCGGCGGACAGTATGTCGTCGTCACACCCCCCAATGCCGCCCTCTCGACCGAGGAGCTCGACCATTCGTTCGATCTGCCCTACGAACGGGCCCCCCATCCGCGTTACAACGGCCGCGGCGAAATACCCGCCTGGGAGATGATCAAGTTCTCGGTCAATATCCATCGCGGATGTTTCGGAGGATGCTCGTTCTGCACGATCTCGGCCCATCAGGGCAAGTTCGTCCACTCGCGCAGCGAACGTTCGATCCTCGCCGAAGTCGAACGCGTCACCCGCATGCCCGGTTTCAAGGGTTACCTCTCCGATGTCGGCGCCCCGTCGGCCAACATGTACCGCATGGGCGGCCGCGACCGATCGCTCTGCGCTCGTTGCCGCAGGGCCTCGTGTCTCCATCCGGCGAAGTGTCCCAACCTCGACAACGACCATCGGCCCCTGCTGGAGCTCTACGCACGGATCCGCGCCGTGAAGGGGATCAAGAAGGCATTCATCGGAAGCGGCATCCGTTACGACCTGTTCGACGATTCGCCCTATCTGCGCACCGTCCTGATCCATCACACCTCCGGACGGCTGAAGGTCGCTCCGGAACACACCGAAGAGCGCGTGCTGCGGTTGATGCGAAAACCGCCGTTCGCCCTGTTCGAACAGTTGAACGCCGATTTCCACCGCATCTGCCGCGAAGAAAAACTACCTTATCAGTTGATTCCCTACTTCATCTCCTCGCATCCCGGATGCACGGAGCAGGACATGAAGGCGCTGTCGGAAAAGGTCCTCGGGCGGCTGCACTTCACGCTGGAGCAGGTGCAGGATCTCACACCCACGCCCATGACCCTCTCGTCAGTGATGTTCTACACGGGCGAGAATCCATACACCCACGAGGCCGTCTATGTGGCCCGTACGCAGGAGGAGAAGCGCCGGCAGAAAAGTTATTTCTTCAGCCGGCAGCCTGAAGGTTCGGGACGATTCACCCATCGGTCCGCCGTCGGGGCCGGAGAGGAAGGCCGGCAGGGAACCGGAGCCAAATCCGGGACCGGGCTCACAACAAGAGGAACCAGGCATCGGCCTGCCGGCTTCAAAACGGCATCCGCACACCGGCCGGAAGGCAACAGAACGACATCCAGGCTCCGGCCGGAAGGCAACAAGGCCTCGGCAGGCCGCACGGTCAAGAAATCAAAATGAAAAGGCCGATCCTCCTTGCGAGGATCGGCCTTTTTAGAGGCAAACGGCAGGGCGCTTACCGCATCGGGAAGGAGAGCGTCCGCGCATCAAGATAGGCGTCCGGATAGGGACTCCAGTTCCACGCCTGGCCGTTCGACAGGTTGAAGTGAGGCCCCAGACGCAACGTATTGTTATCGATCACCGTCACCCGCGACGGCAGATTCTCCCGCTGGATCTCAACCACCGACGTCATCGAAATCTTCGGTTGCACGGCCGTATTGATCGGCAGGTAGTCCGGACGCCACGGCGACATGTGAGCCAACGAATCCGGAAGCCTAAAGCCCGCATTCGTCCGCCGAAGGACCGTATCCGGTCTGAATTCGGCCTCCATCTCGGGATTCAACAGCGGATCCAGTTCCGGATCCTGCGCCGCGGCGGACAACCCCATTGCCAACAACACCGCCGTCAACAATAGATATCTTTTCATCATCTTCCTGTTTGTTTCTACGTTTCAAACGTCAAAAAACCTCTCGTAGTATGTGCACCGAGCGCACCGAGCCAATCGCATCCAGGTGATAGCCGAAATAGGAGAGCATTGCACTCAAAAAGGCAGAGCGCTGCGTCCGGTTCAACTCCACGCGGCCCAATTCCCGTACGTCGAGATGAAGCATCCGGTCCAGCAGCATCGCATTTTCCGGATCCATCGACCCGGGATGGATCGGCGCCGTCGGCGTATAGAGGCCCTCCCGGATGTCGAACCACCACCCCGTCCGGTAGTCATTCCCGGGGCGGAAACCCAGCAGGCGGCTCAGGTTCGCCAGAAACCACAGGTGAAAGTTCGACACGCCCGTCTCCAGTGCATCCAAGGCCAGCGACGAATTCCAGACAAAGTCGAACAGCGGCTCGTTCGGCTCGCTCTCGCGGACCAGCCGGTAGAGCGTCTCGGCCATGAAGAGCGCCATGGTCGACTTGCGCACGTCGAACGGCAGGCTCTGCAGCGAAAATCCCGCCCGGACCTCCTTGAAACGGTCCATCTGCTGGCGCGGTGACTCCAGCCCCTCGAATTCGACCGGAAACATCGGCTGGAACAGCGCCAGTTTCGACCCATGGCCCCGGTGGCTCCGGACCCCCTGCACCAGGTAGCTCCGGCGGCCACCCACGTCGGTCAGCAGATAGGCCACCAGCGACGAATCGCCGTATTTGAGCGTGTGCAGCACCACACCGCGCCCCTTGTAACTCTTCAACTCCCCTTACAACTCTTCACTTCATCAATCGACCCCCCGGGGCAATCACTCCGTCCGACGCACGTGGATCATCCGCCAGCCGTCGCGTTCGGCCGTCCCGATCAGCGAAAGCCCCTGCTGGCCGGCCGCCTCGACAAGCGTCGGAACGTCCGCATCGAGGAATCCGCTCATCACCAGATCTCCGCCCGGCTCGAGCGTCGCCGCATAGGATGGCAGATCAGACAGCAGAATGTTGCGGTTGATGTTGGCCAGAATGAAATCGTAACGGCGTCCGGCGATGCGGCGAACGTCGCCCAGCATCGGCGTGATACGATCGCTGACCCCGTTGGCGGCGATATTCTCGCGGCAGTTCGCGTCGGCCCAGTCGTCGATATCCACGGCGTCCATGTGGGCGGCCCCGCACTTTACTGCCACGATTGACAGCACGCCCGTGCCGCTGCCCATGTCGAGCCCCCGGCGTCCGGAGACCCTCAGGTCGAGGACCGCCCGCGACATGAGCCACGTCGTGGCGTGGTGACCCGTCCCGAACGACATCTTCGGCATCACGATCACCTCCAGTTCGCCGGCCGGTGCCGCCTCGTGGAACGGAGCCCGGATCCGAAGCCGGCCCTCGACATCCGTAGCCGGAAAGTTGCGCTCCCACAGGGCATTCCAGTTCTGCGTCTCGATGGCAATGTAGCGCCCATGAACCCCGTAGCGCGCCAACAGGGCATCCACCTCCGGTTTGCAGTCCGCCAGGCGCTCCTGCGGAATATAGGCCTTCAGCAGGCTGCCCTCCGTCTCGAAGCTCTCGAACGGATAGTCGGCCAGTTCGGCCGTCAGGATCTCCCCCTGTTCGGAATCTGTCACCGGAATCTGAAGCGATATGTAATCCATGATTATTATGTAAAATTTTTCGTATCTTCGTACGGACAAAGTTACGATTTTTCCCCGGCTTACCTCCATTCCAATGGCAGAAAATACGAAAAAATGGGCCGATGCAGCCCGGCGGTACACCACCTACATCAAACTCGAAAAACGATTGGCCGCAAACTCCGTGGAGGCCTATCTGAGAGATCTGCGTCTCTTCGCGCACTTCATCCTCCGGATGTGGGACGTCCCGCCTCAGAAGGTCGAACCCCAGATGGTCGAACGATTCATGGCCTGGCTCTTCGACAAGGGCCGTGAAAAAACATCCCAGGCCCGCGCCCTGAGCAGCGTGAAGAGCTTCTTCAACTTCCTGATGATGGAGGACCGGATCGACGCATCGCCCGCCGAGTTCATCCAGAGCCCCAAGTTCGGCCGGCAGCTCCCCGACATCCTCTCCACCGACGAGATCGACCGCATTATCGCCGCCGTCGACACCTCGACGGTCAAGGGATTGCGCGATCAGGCCATGCTCGAACTCCTCTATTCATGCGGGCTGCGCGTCTCGGAGCTCATCACGCTCCGGATGCAGGACCTCTTCTTCGGCGAAGGGTACATCCGTGTCATCGGTAAGGGCGACAAGCAACGTCTCGTGCCCATCAGTGCGGTGGCCCGCGAACGGGTCTACCGATACCTCGACAAGCGTCCCGGAGCCCGGTCGAACGAGGAGGTGATCTTCCTCAACAACCGCGGCCGGAAGCTCACCCGCGTCATGGTCTTCACCATCCTCAAACAGGCCGCACAACGCGCCGGAATCGACAAGCACATCAGCCCCCATACCTTCCGCCATTCGTTCGCTACGCATCTGCTCGAGGGCGGCGCTTCGATCCGTCAGGTACAGGAGATGCTCGGTCACGAAAGCATCCTTACGACCGAAATCTACACCCATCTCGACCGTTCGCATCTGCGGCGCACGGTCGAAGAGCATCTGCCCGTCTGAAAGGCCGGGATCGGGGAGGAGCTGTCTGAAGGGAAAAGGCAAATCTTACAGCAAGCGGATCTGCGATTGTGGCGTGAGGCGCAGGGCGGCGTAGTCCAGAGCCGAAATCACCACCCAGACTCCGTTCTCGGTTACCGTTGCCGGCAACAGCGTCGTCAGGTCGCCGCCGGCAGCCTTCAGGCGGTCGAACGCCGCCCGGTAATCCGTCGGGAAATCCGCAACCAGAAGCCCCGCATGGAACTCCGTAGCAGCCAGGCGGTCGGGCGCCGCACACGTCTCCACCAGAAATCCGCCCCCGGCATGAAACGTCACCAGCGGATGGCGGATCACCCCCTGCGGCGTCCAGAGCAGATTAGAGGCTATCCTGCGGCGGAAGGGCTCTCCGGAAAAATTCATCGGCAAAAATTCGAATGTTGAGTTGCTCTTCGTAGAGTCGCTCCACGGCCGGGCGCGTCAGCGGCGTATGGGTCAGCTTCAGGTCGCGAACCGTGATCGACGGCCGCTGTGGCTTCTCCCCGAAGGTCAGAAAATGGATGTGAAGCCGACGGTGAGTCGTGTCGGTCTTGAAGTTCCGCGAAAAACGCTCCATCCGGTTGCGGCGCAGTGTGATCGAATAGGGATTGGCCCGCGTGCTGTCCCGACGCTCCAGCCACATCTGAGCCCGAAGTCCCCGCGGATTCCGGTCCAGCGAGTCGATCTCGTACCGCAGCGACAGGTCGTACTCCCCGGGCGCAACATCCACCACAAGGCTCAGCAGCGACGTATCGCGAAGCGACGATACCCGGATCAGCGTGTCCGAACGAAGCGTCTCCGTAAAGGTCCGCCGCGCCACGTTGTCGATCGTATCCAGGATGGCCACCTCGCGGTTGTAGTACTTCCCCTCGGCCTCCAGAAGATCGATCGCCCGTTCGACCACATCCCCAAGGCGCGCACTCTTGCGCTTCGAAAAGTTGCCGATCGTATAGTGCACGTCGTCGGTCGTATAGCCGTAGTGCGCAAAGATCGGTTCGTAGAGCCGAAGCGAATCCGTCCGAATGTTCTCCTCGTTGAGGTAGGCGTTCGTCAGAAACGCATCGTGGATGATCAGCGCCAGCTCGTCGTCCGGAATGATCGTATGGCGGGAGCAGCCCCCCAAGAGCAGTCCCAATAGGGTACCGTACAAAAGAAAGTATCGTTTCATCGTCTTTATCAGCTACGGGTCGTCGTCTCTTTTATCATGCTGCGGACCGTGACGTTCGACAGAAGCACCGAAACAACCGTAAATGCTACCGCTACGGCCACCAGATCCGGAAAACGGAACTCGACCGGATAACTCTTCGTCAGAAAACTATCGGCCGGAATCTCGATCAGTCCGAAGTGTTGCTGCAGCAGGCTCAGCCCTACGCCCAGCGTCAGGCCGATCGCTCCGCCCAAGGCGCAGATCAAAAGCCCCTCCGTGCGGAAAATCGATCGCAGAAGCCCCGTATCGGCCCCCAGTGCCCGCAGCGTCGCCATGTCGCCGCGCTTCTCGACGATGAGCATCGAAAGTGCTCCGACCACCGAGAACGAGGCAATCACCAGCACCAGTAGCGCTATGAAGAAGATCCCCCATTTCTCGTAGGTCATGATCCGGTAGAACGAGGCCCGCAGTTCGTCGCGCGTCTGCGTGCGGAACCCGTCGCCCGCAACGGCCGCAACGGCCTGCCGCGTCCGTTCGAGATCCGCCCCCGGCGTCAGCCGGAGCACCGCCGCCGATACCCGGTCCGGCAGCTCGAACAGGGACTGCGCCAGGCGCAGCGACGTCAGCACGTAGGTCCGCTCCGTATCGAGATCCAGCACGTAGACCCCGCCCACGGGCTCCGTGCGACGCGTATAGTTGTCCATCGGCAGCAGCGTCGAAAAACTCCCCCGCCGCACGGCGTAGAGCGTCACGTCGGCATCGGCCAGCGATCGGATCCCAAGCATCCACGCCATCGACTGTCCGATGACCAGCCGCTCCAGATCGCCCAGCCGAACCCGCCATTCGCCCGTCACCACGGCCTCCGAGAGGTCGAAAACCTCCCCGTAGGCATCGTCGACACCCCGCACCGTGGCCGTCGCCTGGCGCCCTTCGTGTTCGAGCAGTGCACTCTGTTCGAGCGTGAAGGAGAGGGCCGCAACCCCCGGAATCCGTCGCAGGGCCGCCGTATCGAGATCCCCCGCCGGGAAATGCTGTCCCCGGCGCGGCGTCACCGTCAGGTCCGCGTCGAAGGCCGAATACATCGATCGGACCAGCGTCTCGAAGCCGTTGAAAACCGACAGCAGGATCACCATCGCCGCGACGGGCACCGCCACGGCCGCCACGCTCAGCCCCGATATCAGATTCACGACCGATCGGGACTGGGGCGAAAACAGGTAGCGCCGGGCTATGTAGCGGGACAGCATCGTGCAAGCAGGTTTCAATCCTCCTTCAACGCCTGCTCGATATGCTCGATATACTCAAGCGAATCGTCCAGGAAGAACTGGATCTCGGGAATGTTCTTCAGCTGGTTGCGGATCCGCTGCCCAAGGGCCCGCCGGATGAACCAGTTCTGATGCTCGAAACGCTCCATGAGCGTCTTGCTCTGTTCGAAGGGGAAGATGCTCACGTAGATCTTCGCATAGCTGAAGTCCGGGGATACTCGTACCCCCGTCACCGTCACCAGCGCGCCCCGAACCAGCGAGGCTCCCTCCTTCTGGAAGATGTCTGCCACATCCTTCTGGATCTGTTTGGCAATTTTCTGTTGTCGCGTCGTTTCCATAATCTCCTCGTTTTACAGTCCGAACTTGAATACCTCCTTGTTCTTCTCCCGTTTCGGCCGCGGCTTCCACGTCTCGAAGCCCTCCTTGTTGAACCGGTAGCTCAAACCAACCGATATCGTCAGATTGTCCAGCGGCGAACGCATCGGGGTCGTATAGAACGGATTCTCCGGCCCGTCGTCGGCATTGTCGTAGTAGCGGTTGCGGTTGCGGACGATGTCCGAATACCCGAAGTAGTAGCGCGCCCGGAAGTTCAGCTCGAAGCGCCGGATCAGAAACGCAATACCGCCTCCGCCGGCCAGCCCGTAACCCCAGCGGTTGTCGCGCGGAACCTTGAAGGCGTAATCCCCGCCGCGGGTTCCCTTCTCGTGAGTCTCCGCGTCGATGAAGTACTCCTGCTCCCACGTCGACGAAAAATTGTAGAAAAAGGTCGCCGCCGCTTCGAGGTAGACCCGGACATGGTTGCGGAGCAGGTAGGCGTGCGGCTGCCACACGACTGGCAGAACCACCGAATTGATCCGCCGCGTATAGTAGAGCAGGTTGGCCGGGATCTTCTCGTCGACCTGCGAGGCGTTCGTCGCAAACGAATAGGCCTGCTGCTGGAACTCCAGATCGACGCCGAAGCCCCCCACAAAGCGTTGATGACCATAGTAGCGCCACGTCAGACCCCCGCTGTAAAGCCCCCACACGGCTCGCGTCTCCTGCTGTGGATCGAAGCGCCCGCTGCCCATGCCGTAGCCGCCGATTACACCCAGCGTGTGCTGCGAAAAGGCACTCTGCACGGCAAACACCGCCGCGCACAAAAGCAGTCCGCTCCGTATATGTCGTCTCGTTGTCATGTTATCTGAAATTGCTGAACATGCTGCCGGCCGATCCGAAGCTGCTGTTGTTCATGTTCTGTTGCTGCTGGTCCTTCCGCTGAGGCCCCTCCTTGGCACGCTTCTCCGCCTCGCGTCGCAGGCGCTGAAGCTCTCGCTCGTCGAGCATCCGGGACAGCGACTGCATCGTCACCGGTGCGAAGATCCGGTCCATGTCCATCGTGAACTCGATCTCCCAGTTGGTCTTCGTCGCAAAGGTATCCTCGCCCGCCTCGTTGGCGTACATCTCCGTCCGCTCCGGCTGCCGGCGCTCGACCAGGTTGCCCGTGTCCCACTTGCCGTTGCCGTTCCGGTCCTCGATGACCCGGAACTTGATCTCACCCGCCGGCACGTAGTTGAACTGGATGTCGCCCGCCACAACGTCCCGGCGCTCCTGCTTGAGCGATCCGCTCCCATCGAGCAGCTGCACGATGTAGCGCATCTGCGGATCCCGGCTCGCCACGTGAACCTTCACCGTCGCAAACTTCTCCGGGTCGTAGACCGTATATTTCCCCACGATCGAGTCGTTGGCATAGCCCGCCACGTCGCGGAACACACTGTCCGGTATCGTCAGCGTATACTGCCCGCCAGGGACCCAATCCGCCCGCAGGTACCATCGGCGAAGTTTCGCCGTGTCGTGCACCATATGCACCGGTACATCCTCGATCGTATTGTCCTCCAGCTGGCGCGTCAGCAGAATCCGCGCCGTATCGGCCTGGACCAACGGATAGTCGAAATCAACCGTCAGGTGCTCCTCCGGGTTCAGATCTCCGGACGTCGGCATGTTGAACGTGAAGGGATTCTCCTGCTTCGGCTCCTCGAACGGCTCGCCTGCCTCCTCGGCCTTCTTCCGGTCCCGTTCGAGCTTCTCCCGGGCGCGCTCCTGCTCCTTGGTCTCGATCAGCCGCCACGACAGCTTCAGCTTCACCGTATCGGGCTGAAGGCGGTTCAGCGTGTCGTGCTTCAGGTAGATGAGCTCCCCCTTGATCGTATCGGGAAGCGCCGACGACGGCATGTTGAACCACAGCGCTACGGTATCCCGCCCCACGGTCTGCGGATCGATAATCACCCGATCGGACGGTATGCTGTCGAACCGCAGCGACCGGATCTCGGGATGTGCCGCCGAAAAGTAGAGCATCGCCTGATGCTGCTTCGGCCGCTGGCTCTCCGAAAGAACCTGTCGCGTGAAGGCCCGGTCGGTGAACATCCGGAAGTAGAGCTGCGGTTCGGCCGAAACGTACTGGCGGATCGAATCGTACCACATCGCAAAATCGGGCATCTCGGCCGGATTCCACACACCCTCGATAAAGCCCACCTGGTCGGTGCCGGGTTCGTAGGTCTGGTTGTCGTTCGTATCCTCGACGGCGTAGATCCGATAGGGGATCGGCTTGAGGTTCTGCGCGATGAAGATGCCGTTGTTCTCCGCTCGCCCGATCACCGCCGGCTGATGCTTGAAGAGCGTCGAATCGTACGAGGCCACATCCTCCACCGAATCCGCCGGGTAGAACCAGATGAACGACTTCGAGACTGAATCCGCCCGGTAGCTGTCGGCCGTATAGCCCGACATGACCATCGAATCGATCTCCGGTCCCGTCGAAAAGACATAGCGCATCGAATAGAGCGGGTTGCCCTCGTTGTTGTCGCGGATCGCACTGCCGAAATTCAACGCGTAGGTCGTATTCGGAAGCAGCGTGTCACGCAGCTGGATCACGATCCCGCGCCCGCGCATCGTGATCGTCGGCTTCTTCTTCATCTGCGGCGAGGTGAAGAACTCCTTCTGCTGATCCTTGATCTGTACGAATTCGTTGAATTCGATATAGATTTTTCCGTGGTTGGTCGTCGGACGGTTCGTCGTGAAGTTGTCCGGCAGCATCGTCACGATCACCGGCGGCAGAGAGTCCCGTGGACCCCCCGTCGGCGTCATCATGCTCGCACACCGGCTCAGAAAGGCCGTCGCAAAAAACAGAAAAACGGCCACGCGCAGAAAGTTCATCTTCCCTGCGGTATGGGGTTGCGGTTCCGATCTCATGGTTGTTCGTTTTGCGTGGCTGTCGCCGGATCGTAGGTCGGATTGACCACCAGCCAGCCGTTCGTATCCGTCGCATCGTGCCATACGCCCCGCCACGGACGGAATATCAGCGCCGGCAGAGTCAGCGCATCCGTCTGCGTGAGGTCCACCGTCTGCTGGGTATAGGCGTACATCCGGTCGCTGCGGTCCGCAACGACCACCATCAGCTGCTCGGCACTGACCGTCAGCTTGTAAAGCCCCGTCTCACCGTCGGCATAACCCTGGAAACTCGGAATCGTCCGCGTATCCGTCGTGTCGGCCTTCGAGGTGATCTTCCCGCTCACCGCATCGTCGTACGAGGCGATATACCACGCCGTCGTATCGGCCGCGTAGGCATAGACCTCCATGCGCGAAATCGAGGTCGTCTCACCACCCTCCGTCAGCTGGACCTGCGCGTCGACGTAGCAGTCCCGGTAGACCGGCGGCGTATAGAATTCGTTGTAGTAACTCCAGTTCCCGTCCTTGTACGAGTTGCCCTCCTTCCACGTCTTGAAGGGCAGCGCCACGTAAAGGTTCGGAAGGTTCACCTCAATCTCCTGCTGCGTATAGGCGTAGAGCCGGTGGGTCGGATCCACCGCCAGGATCATCTGCGTCGGCGAGCTCAGCGACAGCCGGATCCAGCCCGTCGCCCCCTCCTGCGCGTAGGGCTCCGACGTCGATGCGGGACTCGTGATCTGTTCCGACGGACGACCCTTGAGCGTGATCACCCCGTTCAGCGCATCCTCATAGCTGGCTACCGTATAGAGCGACGTATCCGCATCGAACGAATAGGCCTTAACCCCCTCGAGCGGCTCGTAGGGATCCGTCGAGAGGTTCTGCACCAGCGGTTTGAGGATATAGTTCGTCCGGATCGAGGTATCCTTGAAACACCCCGCAGCCAGAAAAACCAGCCCCGTCAGCAGTATGGTTCGTAGAACTTTCATCTCACTTTTTTTCGTTGCGCAGCGCCGTCAGCATCTCCCCGACGGTCTGACCCGTCACCGGATGGCGCCGCTGGCGCATGATCTCGTTCAGCGGCACGAGCGCAAACTCCCGCTCCGCAAGCCGCGGATGCGGTATCGTCAGCCGTTCATCCGACAGCACCATGTCGTCGTAGAAGATCACGTCGATGTCGATCGGCCGCGAACTGTACGGAGCTCCCGACGTCGCCTTCTCGATCGCTTCGGCAGCCCGGTTGCGGCCCAACTCCCGCTCGATCGCCTGGCAGGCGTCCAGCACCTCGTGCGGCGTCAGATCCGTCGATACCTCCAGCGCCTGGTTCGAAAACCGGCTCGAACTCCGGAAGCCCCACGCCTCGCTCTCGTAGCGGTGCGAACACCGAAGTACCGCCCCTACCCGCGAATTGATCAACTGTTGTGCCGTTTGGAGGGTCCGCTTCACGTCCCCCAGGTTGCCGCCCATTAACAATGCCACGCGTGCCATATCGTTACAAAGTTACAAATGTCTTATCATCTTGCTCACCGTGAGCGCAAAATGTGTGAATACGATCGTCGGATTGCCGTTCTGCGCAATCTGCGCTCCCGCCCGCTCGATCTCCGCAATCAGAGGCTCGATGTTCCGTGTCCCCACGTACGGTGCAAACTTCCGGCAGAAGGCCAGTTCCTCGCCCCACAGGTAGCCGATCTGCGGAATTCCCGCATGAAGCATAAAGCTCTCGCGCAACAGTCGGGCCGCATTGCGGAGAAACGCCCGCTGCTGCTCGCGCGAAAGCTGGGCCAACTCCTCCGCCCAGCCGATCAGCTCGAGGTGTTTGTCGTTGTAGCTCAGTCGCATCAGGGCGCAGAACAGATCGAAATTCTCCTTCCGCAGCGCATCGCTCTCCCCGGCCACCAGGTGCCCCAGTTCGATCACGTCGCCGCCCGCCAGCCGGGCCATGTTCCGCGCCTGAACGGGGTCGCTCACCCCCCGGCGAACGGCCTCCCGCTCCAAAACCTCCGGCGCAATGCGCGGAACGTTGACCTCCTGCGTCCGCGACAGAATCGTCGGCAGCAGCCGGTCGGGATGTTCGCTCACCAGAATGAAGAGCGTACGATCCCACGGCTCCTCCAGAATCTTCAGAATCTTGTTCGACGCCTCCTCGTTCATCGTCTCCGGAAGCCACACCAGCATCGTCTTGTAGTCCGACTCGAAGCTCTTGAACGACAGCTTGCGGATGATTTCGTCCGCTTCGCGCGCCGAGATCATCCCCTTGAGCGTCTTGCCCAGGTCCAGCCGGTCGTACCACTCCTGCGAGGTGAAGTAACCCTTCCGCTCGGCGAACAACTCGCGGAACAGTGGCAGAAACTCGTCGCTCAACATCGCTTCGCCCGACCGTTTGCCCTGCTTGTTGACCGGGAAGACCAGGTGAAGATCCGGATGGGCCAGCGTCGCGATCTGCCGGCAGTCGGGGCATTCGCCGCACGAGTCGCCGTCGTGACGGTGGCGGCAGCAGAGGTATTGCACGTAGGCCACGGCCACGGCCAGCGAGCCGTAGCCCGATGCTCCGGTGAAGAGCTGCGCGTGGCTCACCCGTCCCGCATCGACCGACCGCGTCAGATGCCGTTTCAGATCCTCCTGTCCGATGATGTCCGCAAATCGCATCGCCGTCAACCTCTTTTCAGTACGGAGCGAAGCATCGCCCCCACGTCGATCCGTTCGCGACGGATCAGGTAGAAGCCATACGCCCCGAAGCATATGATATTAAACGAATATCCGGCAAACTTATTGTCCGTCAGGCCCATCACCGTCTCGCACACCGCAAAGACCGCCAAGGCCACAAGGACATGTTCCCAGATCCGACGCCACGGGTAGGGCGTCGGGAAGTAGCGTCGGTTGAGCCACCAGCTCACGGCAACCATCACCGATTCACTGGCCAGGCGGGCCCACGCCGCTCCGTAGTAGCCCCACAACGGGATCAGCCAAAAGCCAAAGGCCGTCATGGCGACCAGTCCGGAGCCCGTCACCACGATGGCCAGCGACGTCCGCTCCTCGCGCTTGTACCAGAACGAAAGGTTCAGCCAGACACCCGTCAGCACGTTGGCCCCCAGAACAACCGGCAGGATGAAGATTCCCTCGCGGAAGTTCTTGCCCACGATCAGCGCAAACAGGTCGCGGAACAGCGCAATGCCCAGGAAGATCACCATCGAGGCCATGACGTAGTATTTCAGCGCCGCGGCGTTCATCGCCACGAAATCCGACTTCTTGAAGTTCGACAAAAAGAACGGCTCGGCCGCCAGGCGGTACATCTGGTAGAAGAGCATCATCACCACGGCAATCTTCGTGATGGCGCCGTAGACCCCCAGCTGGGCCATCGCCCCTTCAGGAACCAGGTACTTGATCAGCTGGCGGTCGATGAACTCGTTGGCCGTGCCGGCCAGTCCGCCGACCAGCAGCGGCAGCGAATAGGCAAAAACCGCCGTCAGCAGCGCCCAGTTGATCCGCGGGATGGTGCGGTCCGTGGTCGTCAGGATCGCCAGCCACGTCACCACACTCGCCGCCAGGTTGGCCACAAAGACCCATCCCACGCCGAAATCCGTCGCAAAGAGACCCGCCGCGCCGAAAGCAAAGGCCAACACTACGTTCAGCACCACGTTCAGCGCCTTCAGTCCCACGAAGGTCATGGCCCGTCCCTGTTCGCGCAGGCGCGAGAAGGGGATACACCCCCAGACGTCGAAGAGGATGATCAGCGCCACCCACACGACATACTCCGGATGGGCCACATAGGCTTCGCCCATGAGTGAGGCTACGTCCCCGCGGAACAGCGTCAGCACCACGAAGAAGATCGCTGCGGCCAGTGACGTGATGCCCCATGTCGTAGCGAAGAGCCGTCGCTTGGCCCCCGCAACGTCGCCGCCCGCCTCTTCGGCCTTGGCCGAAAAACGGAAGTAGCTCGACTCCATGCCCATGGTCAACAGCGTGAGGGCCAGCGGAATCAGCGCATAGATATCGGTCACGATTCCATAGGTCTCCTGCCCGAAGACCCGTGTGTAGTAGGGCGTGAGCAGGTAGCTCAGGAATCGCACCACGATGGTGCTGATACCGTAGACGGCAGTCTGTTTGGCCAGTTTTTCGAGCATACGAGGGCTATATAGGCAGCAAAGATACAAATTTTAACCGGATTGCCCGCATCATTTCGTCTTCTTTCCAGGAAAGAAGAAGACCGGAATGGGAGAAGAGCAGCCGGGGTAGAAGCGAAAAGCAAAAGAGCGGGTGAAGGGAGGTGGCAGACAGGGTGTCGGGCAGGAGAGTGGGGCGAAGGGATGAAGAGACGGAGGGTGGGAAGGACAAGCAGGGCGTCGGGAGGACGGAAGACAGGAGGACGGAGGGGGCGAAGGGAGAGGATGGAAGACGGGAAGGGTCGGGGAAAGATCGGACGGCAGAGAGGGCTGCAGAAGAGCCGTGAGAGCACAGGGAAAATACTGGGAGGGTACGGAGAAAATATGGAAGGGGGGGGGTATGGGGAGGACCACAAAAAAACGGACCGAAAACCGATCCGTCCCGTTATCGATTGTCCGGGGCCGTGCAACTGCGCCCGGCCCGGCCGCTCAGAGCCACTTCTTGTAGCGGAAAAACCAGATCGTCAGAATCGACGCGATGATCATCAACGCAATGGCAAACAGGTAACCCACCGGTATGACCCAGCCGTTCGCAAGCGTCCACGTCCACTCCAGCTCGGGCATCGTCTTGAAGTTCATGCCGTAGATCGACGCGATGAGCGTCGCCGGCATGAAGATCACCGCCGCCACCGAGAAGATCTTCACAATGCCGTTCTGCTCGATGTTGATCAGACCCAGCGCCGCATCCTGGATATAGTCCAATCGCTGGAAACTGAAGTCCGCATGGTTGATCAGCGAATTCACGTCCTTGATCATCAGCTGCAGGCGCGGGTAGATATCGTTCGGAAAGCGCTCCGAGCGCAGAATCCCCGACAGAACCCGCTGCCGGTCGAAGATATTCTCGCGAAGCGACATCGTACTCTCCTGCAGCGCACTGATGCGGTGCAGAACCTCCTTGTCGATCGAATCCTCCGAGTTGACATCCTTCGACAGCGCCGCAACCTGTTTGGCAATCAACTCCACCAGGTCGGCATCGAAGTCGATACGCACCTCCAGCAGCGAAATAAACAGGTGATAACCCGTCGAATAGCTCCGGTAATTCATCTGAAGCCGCTTCTCCGTCTCGCGGAAGGTCCGGAACTCCGCATTGCGCACCGATACCAGGACGCCCTCGTTCGAGATGATGAACGACACGGGCTCCACGATGAACGAATCCCCCGTCGGGATGAAGAAGTTCGCGTTCGATACGATCGAATTCTCGTTCTCCGAGTACTTCGACGTCGACTCGATCTCCTCGACCTGCTGCTTCGTCTGAAGACTGATCTCCATAAAGTTCTCGACCGCCTTCTGCTCCTTGACTGTCGGCGACAACATGTCGATCCACAGAATGTCGTCGTAGCCCAACTCGTCGAAGAGCTTCGTATCCGCATTCCGGATGATCTTGTTGTATTGTTTGAGGTAGATGGTTATCATGTAAGGCTCTCTATTCTTTAAAGTTCGATATTCCGTGGACAGAGAGGCGGACCATCCGGCCCGCTATGACCTTCAGCCCGGATTGCTCCTCGGAGCCACCTTCACGCCCGAGTCCCAGAACTTCTTGAGTGCCTTGTCTTTCTGATTGTCGTAGATGTAGTCGAAATGGGCCAGCCCTTCGTAGGCCTCGCCCGCTTCCGAAGCATAGGGCGATTCGAGGATCGCCTCGTAACCCCGTTCCAGCCCGTAAGTCAGCGCATACTGCAGCGACTCGATCGTCTCGGGTTCCACCTCCGGGTGGGCCACCCACAGACCAAAGGCCATCGGCAGTTTGCCATACGGCTTCCACGCTTCGAGCAGCGGATCGTCGCTCGCAAGCAGCGCCGACAATGACGCAGGTACGCCACCGACACAATATTCGGTGACCAGACGTGCATTTTTCAGGGTCGGATAGGCGGAGGCCGCGATCAGGGCAATGTCGGCCTCTCGATCGATGAAACGCTGAAGCGCTTCGGAGGGTGTAGACAACAACAATTCGGCACGGAGGTTACCCTCGTGCTGGATACCATAGATGAATGGCGTCGTGCTCAGACACGACACAACGGCTATACGGGGTACTGTGACCATCATCCATAAGGTATAAAATGTTGGTTCGTGGAACAAAGGTACGATAAATTTCCGGATATTTTTCCATAATTTTTGGAAAAAGTGCGCCGACCTCTTGACAAGGGGGTATTCCGCGTCGTATATTTGTCCTGCAATTCACAGGCTGCGGCCTTCATTCCGACCAGTTATCAACATCCAATAGTTCGCTGACGGCGAACGGTTTGTCGGATTCTATTCCCGGTTATAAACACCGATTCAACACTTTTTCGACAATTTGTCAACAACGTGCAGCCGTGCACAAAATGCCCCCGGGCATCCCCGTCCGTACGGATCTCCGCATGCAGATTGCGCCCGATCGCACCCGACCGGTGCGTCCGCCGGGACACGTCTCCTCACTCCTCCGGTCTCCCGGCTCCATCCGCTCCATCCCTAAAAAATCACCACCATGAATTTTACCCAATTTCCAGCTCTCTATGCCGCCACCGGCCTCGAAGTCCTCTATGTCGTCGAACAGAATGCGGCCGGAAACATCGACCTGCGAATCCGCGACAGAAAAAGCAATCAACTGCTGGGCTCCAGACGGTTCATCGAGACCACCCGCGCCGAATTCGACATCGGGCCCCTGGTCCGCCGAGCCATGGAATTCGTCCCGGCAACCGGCGCCACCGGGTTCAAACCCGAAATCAGCCGGAGCATCCTCGTCCAGGTCGAAGCCAGCGTCTCCGGATCCGAAACCACGTCAGCCACCGCGCCGAACCGGACCCTCATCCCCGGGGATATTCCCGCGCAATCCGCCATCCGAACCTCGATGCCCCGCGAACGACTGATCCCGGAAGGCGCCGCCGACGAACTCACCCTGCTGGCCAGCAACTACGTCACGATCACCGTGACGGCCGAAGCCCCCGGCAGCGTGTCGGCCGAATCGTTCCGATCCATGTCCGGCGGGCTCCAGATCTTCCGCCTCGACACGCGCGACTTCCCCGGCTGCGAAACCATCACCGTCGATGCCGGTTCGTTCGGAACAATCGTCTACACGGTTGTCCCCGCCTCGCAGAGTGCCGTGCGAATCGCCTGGCGTTCACACGCCGGATCGATCGAACACTACTCGTTCCCCACCGTGCGCGCCACAACGCTCCGCGTCGACAAACAACGCGCCGAAGGGATTGACGGTCATCTCGTCACCGCCGCCGAAACCGTCAGTGAAACCACGCTCGTCTCCGCATTCGAACAACCCGAAATCCTCGAAGCCCTCGCCGAGGTAATCTCCTCGCCCGAAGTCTGGCGGCTGGATGACGATGTCTACACTCCGATCGACGTGCTCACCCAGGAGGCCGTCATCCAACGCCTCGGAACCCTTTGCTCGCTCGAAATCGTCGTTAGACCCAAAAACAAAACCGTATGGAACTGAAAATCGATGGAACAAGCTGTGACCTGGGAAGCGATCCGGTTGCCGTCCCCGGGTACGACGCCGAACAGTCCGAAACAATCGACGCCGCCCGCGAAGGCCGCTCCCTGACACTCGAGATCCCCTTCTCGAAACGCAACGACCCCCTGCTCGGTTTCGCCCGCGACGCCCTCTCGGCCGAAACCTTCAACAAAAGCCTCCATCAGGCCGAACTCTCCTTCCAGGGTGCCCGCCTGATCGACGGGACGGTCCGGCTGCTCGCCGTAACCGAAAACCGCTATCGGATCGAAATCCGAAGCGGAGGCGCCCAATGGGCCGATCTGGCCGCCCGCAGCTCGCTCGCCGATCTGGAGATCGACTGGCAAACCATACTCACCCCCACGAACCTCTGCAACAGCTGGGTGAGCGATGACCCCGTCAAGTTCCTCCCCGTCCACCACGACGACTACGAACAGCAGAACAGCTCCTCGGATCTGCTGCCCGCCGAACGAATCCTCGCCGTCGAAGACTATCACCCGTTTCTCCACGTCGCGGCGCTCGTCAAACAGATCTTCGCCCGGGCCGGATACCGCATCAAAAGTGCCTTCTTCGACTCCGAACTCTTCCAGTCGCTCCATATGAGCGGCGCCTACGCCTCGCATGACACCACGGCGGCCGTCAATCGCATGGGATTCTCCGCTCGAAGGCTCAATCCAGTCACCGCCTCGGCCAACGAATCCGGACGCGTCTGGGCGAACCCCGATGCCCTGGCAAATACCCTGGGAAACATCGTCGAAACGGCAACCCCGCTGAGCATCGATGCCGACGGTGAGGCCGTCAGCGGTCTCTTCAACAACGGAAACTGCTTCTCGACCGACAACGGCAAGATCGTATTCACGCCCCCGACCGAGGTCGACGTCGGATTCGAATACTTCCTGAAATACACCACCCAGCACCGAATTCTCTCCCGAACCCGACTGACCGGTTTCGACACCATCTACCTCGGACCGAATGCCAATTTCCAGTTCCAGCTCACGAACCGCTACAAGGATCTGCGCAACGAAATCACGAACAGCTTCTCCTACCGCGCGATCGTCTTCAACCACTCGGCCGGCAGCCAATACCGGTTGACCTTTACCCGCGACGGAGTCGACAATGTCGTCTGGGCCTCCTTCGCCTCGCGTTCGGCCGTGGTCACGACTCCCGCCTCGGGAAGCATCGCCAACCCCCGCCTGCAGATCTACAACGGATCCCAATGGGTCGATTACACCGACGACTGGGCCCTCTACAAGGGGTACATCGGCGAAACCGGGCAGACGACCGTCGACGTGAAACTCCGAAGCCCCTCCGAACACGTCACTCCGGCATCCCCCAAGTTCTTCAACCAGATCTACTTCTCGGGAGCCGAGGAGGGCATGCAGATCACCCTGCACAAGGAGTGTTCGCTCCGCCCGCGGTTCCTGGCCGGCCCCACTCAGGGATCGACCGTCAACTTCGCCGACGTCACCCGCCGCGACATCCGGCAGGCCGATCTGCTCGAGGCGCTCGCCCATCTGTTCAACCTGCGCTTCTTCACCGAACCCGACACCCGCACCGTATGGATTGAACCCGAGCCCGACTTCTACGCGGGCGAAACGGTCGACTGGAGCCGTAAAACGGACTTCTCCCAACCCGTCGTCCGGGAGCAGATCGCCCCGCTGATCCACGAAACCCGCACCTGGCAGTTGCAGGACGGCGACGGCGCCGTCAACCGCTTCAACGCCGACGAGCAGACCACACTCGGCGCCTGGAGCGTCACGGCCGACTCCTACGCCACGCTCCAGGGCGAAAAGATCCTCCGAAATCCGCTGTTCGCCCCCACGCTCAACTCCGCAAAACACTACCTGAATGCCCCCTCGGCCCTGCTCCCGCAGGTCGGCGACCGCGATGACGCCGAAGACGACGGAACCAACTTCTCGACCCGCATCGTCCGGTATGTCGGCATCAAGCCCCTGCCCGATGACGAACGATGGGGGTACCCCTCCGGGCGGAACGAATACCCGCTGGCCGCATTCCTCTTTGCGGGCGACGATCAGACCGAACCCTTCACCCTCGGATTCGAAGACCGCGACGGCGCCCAGGGCCTCCACCGCTACTACGACCGGCAGGTCCATCGCGAAGCCGTCGGCGAACGGATTTCACTCGCCCTGAAGATCGCTCCCCATGAATTCGCCGCGCTCTTCACCCCGGGAACCGGCTGCCCCGACATCCGGTCCGTATTCCGGATCGATACCGGCAACGGAACGGTCCGCGCCATCCTCCGCCGTATCGAAGCATACGACCCCAGCAAAGCCTCGGTCTATTGTCAGTTCGAACGCATCGACCAGTTATGACCCGTCTCGAAGATCGTCTGGCGGAGACGCTCCTCCGCCAGGTACAGGGCCTGACCGCCCGACAGGCCGTCCTCAGACTGCTCGACGGCGGACTGATCGACCTGAAGTCCTGCGAACGGATGGCCATCCGCGAGGAGGTCTTCCGCCTCCAGCAGCAGGGCATCCCCCGCTGCGAAGCCTTCGAAATCGCCGCCGACCGCTTCTGCTGCTCCTACGAAAAAGCCCGAAATGCCTTTTACAACCCTTCCAAACTTTGAACCATGAAATCGGAAATCCTTATCAAAAACTCCGCCGACGTTTGTCAGATCGACATCGAAGGCACCATCGGCATCCCCGAAGAGTGGCAGTTCGAGAACCCCGACTCGCGCGTCGCCACCTACGAACGATTCCGCGAATCGCTGCGCCGAATCACCGAAATCAAGGCCCCGCAGGTCGTCGTCAACATCCGGTCGACGGGCGGCGACGTGAACGACGCCCTGCTGATCCTCGACGCCCTGCGGCAGCTCCCGGCACGTATCGTCACCCGCTGTTACGGATACACCGCTTCGGCCGCCACGATCATCGCTCAGGCCGCCTCGGAGGGTGACCGCGAAATCTCGGAAAATGCCCTCTACCTGATTCACAACTCGATCTGCTCGACCGAGGGCAATGCCGCCAAGATCGCTTCCGAGGTCGATCTGCTCCAGCAGACCGATGCCCGAATCGCCTCCGTCTACGCCTCGCGCTCGGGTCGGCCCGCCGAAAAGTTCCGCGCGCTGATGGCCGAAAACAACGGCAACGGCCGCTGGCTCTCGCCCGAGGAGGCCATTGCCGCCGGACTGGCCGACCGTGTGATCGAGCCCGCCCGCACGGAGGCCAAAAACACGTCGCTGACCCAAAACATCGTCCGCAGCTGGCAGCGGATCCTCACCGAACTGGGCGTCAAGGACAACCCCAAGGAGCTCAAGGAGCTGCCCCAGGCCGAATGCAACATCCTCCACACGGAAGAGGAGCTGCGCGAACTGCGCCGACGTTCGTCGGTCATCGCCGAAGAGTCCCGGCAGCGGATCGGCCCGACCCGCGTGAAGCCCGCCGAAGACCCCTCGTTCGGCGACACGATCCGATCGGCCAACGAACGCGCCTATGCCGAGGATGTCAAATGCTTCCGGAACTGATCCCCGGAAGGCCCCGCCACGAATCCAACCGAAAACGGGTTCACACCCGCAACCATTCATTCACAAAACCCTCAAAAAACAACAAGCACCATGACTTATCTTGAAAATTCGAAACAGTACACCGGTTCCGATCTCGAGAACATCTTCTTCCGCCCGATCCTGACCGGACAGTCGGCCAAAGAGCTCGGCGTACGCGTCCTCTACAACATGCCCCAGGCCGCCCACATCCAGCTCTGGGACGGTCAGCGGAACATCCTCCAGAAGTTCACCACGGCCGGATGGAACGGCAGCACGCCCCCGACCCGTACCGAAAAGACGATCAATCTCCAGCGCGTGAAGGCCGAAATCGGATTCTCGGCCGCCGACTACTTCTCGATGGTCTACGAGAAGATCTCGACGATCGTCGACGTCAACATGGAGGACCTCTCCGGAACAATCCTCGAACGCGCCGAAACCGAACTCTTCCGTCAGGTCCTGGCCGAAAACATCCGCGCCACGATGTGGGCCGGCAACTCCGCGGCCGACGACGGCTACAACACCTTCGACGGTTTCCTCAAACTCATCGAGGACGGAGTCACGGCCAGCCGGATCGTCGACTCAACCTACACGGAGTCGAACCTCGCCGACAACAGCTACGTCACCACCATCTTCGATCAGCTCTGGACCAATGCCGATCCCCACATCCAGGATCTCAAAACCGACGGACAACTGGCCTACTTCGTCTCCTCGGACCTCTGCTACCTCTACGAGAAGCATCTCGACCAGAAGGGCGTCGATGCCGCCTACATCGATGCCGTGAACGGCCGCCCGCAGCTCGCATACCACGGAATCCCGGTCATCGACGTGCGCATGGGAAGCTATCTGGCCGACACCTCGCTCCACCAGTCGTTCGCCCTGCTGACCGACCGCCGCAATCTGGTCATGGCCGTCAATACGGCCGACATGCCCGGAAACGAGGTCCGCATGTGGTACAACCCCGACGTGATGGAGAACCGTCAGCGAGCCGTCTTCATGGCCGGATGCCTGCTGCTCGACGAGAAGCTCATCACCTACGCCTACAAACAGTAATTCATCCATTCAGAGCGTCCCGACGGCCTTCGCCAGGCCGCGGGGCGCCCCTCCCGAAATCCGATAACACGCCATGAGCAAAACGAAACTCTTCAAAACCGCCGTGGGCGTCGCCAACCGCACGGATCCCTATGCCGCCCTGGGGTCGGTACGCGTCGAAAACGACCTCTTCTGGCGTTGGGGCGACGACAACCTCTTCCCCGCCGCCCTGGCCCTGATGGCCCGCCGTTCGACCACCCATCGCCGAATCATCAACGACAAGGCCGACTACATCTCCGGAAAGGGATTCACCTGCGACGAAACCCAACAACCCGCCCTCGCCGCATTCGTCCGCCGCGTGAACGGTTCGGGCGAAAGCCTGCGGCAGATCCTCAACAAGCTGGCGTTCGACAAGTCGCTCTTCGGAAACGCATTCCTCGAGGTGGTCACCGACGCCGACCATTCCTTCCTGTCACTCTACCACCAGGATGCCTCGCGATGCCGCGTCGCCCGCGATTCGCAGCACATCCTCCTCCATCACAACTGGTCGTCGTTCAGACCCTCCGAAGCCCGTTCGCTGCCCCTGTACCCGGCGTTCGAGCCCCAGCAGGACGGGACTCTCCGGGCCATGATCCACTACAAGGATTACGAACCCATGTTCGAACACTACGGCGTACCGCCCTACATCGCCGGCTTCGGCGTCTCGGCCATCGCCTACAAGACCGACCGGTGGAACATCTCCCGCCTGGACAACTCGTTCCAGCTCTCCGGCGTGATGATGCTCGACTCGACCGTCGACAACGAGGAGGAGGCCGAACGCATCGCCCGGCTGGCCGAACGCAAGTTCGCCGGCAATCCCGGACAGGTCATGTTCGTCATCCGCGACGGCGGCGACGACGACAACTCGCGTTTCATCCCCATCACGGCCCAGAACGAGGGCGACTGGCAGGCCCTTCACGAACAGGCCGTCGGCGACATCGTCGTGGCCCACTCGTGGTTCCGGACCCTGAGCGGGCTGGACTACGCCTCGGGATTCAACGCCGAACGCATCCTCCACGAATACGAGGTGGCACTCAACACGGTGATCCTCGCCGAACAGGCCGAACTCACCGAACCGATCCGCGCCGTCATCGGTTCCATCCTGGAGCTGGACACCTCCTCGCTGCAGATCGTCAACCGCCCCCCGACGCGTTCGAAACCCATCTACATGAAGGTCTGGGAGGCCCGAAAGGCCGACGGCCTCGACTACGATCCGGAGGATCCCCGTCAGCAGTACTACCTCTCCGAAATCACCAAATACAACGTCACAAGCATCGGCTGACACGGCCCGTGCGGGCGTCTCCGGTCCCGATCGGAGGCGGTCGCACGGCCGTCCGAAGCCCTCAACACCCCCCAAACCATGAATACGCTCATCTCAACCGTCCGCCTGCAGCAGCTCGCCTTCGGAAGCGGCGAACCGCTCCCGCCCGATACCTTCACCGAAGCCGACATCGCCGCCGCCGAGGAGCGTTACCTCGTGCCGGTGATCGGCCGCAAGCTCCACGAACGGCTCCTGGCCGGCGAATACGCCTCGCTGTGCGACGACTATCTCGCCCGGCCGCTGGCCCTCTTCACGCGGCTGCTGATCCAGCCGCGGCTCGACATCCGCACCTCGTCGTGCGGCACCTCGGCACCCGACACCTCCTGGAACCAGCCCCCCTCGGACGAGGCGCTCCGCCGTCAGTGCCGGACCCTGCGCACCCAGGCCCGCATGCTGCTGCGACGGGCCGTCAAGTACCTCGAAGACCACCACGACGAGTTCCCCGAATACCAGCCCGACGACAACATTCTCAAACGCTGCACGATCGATGGAGGCTTTGTCGAAATTCGTTAGCGGCCTGGTGGCGGGAATCGCCGCCCTGTTCGCCCCCATTCAGCCGCTCGTCGTCACGACGATGCTCTTCATCGCCGTGGATTTCCTCTCGGGAATCCTGGCCGACCGGGCCGCCGCACGGCGCGAAGGCCGCCACTGGTACTTCGAAAGCTGCAAGGCCTGGCGTACGGTCATGAAGGCCGGACTCGCCATCACCACCATCGCCATGGCCTGGATGCTGGACCGCTGCGTGCTGGACTTCATGCAGCTGAATCTGGCCAAACTCTTCACGGGATTCACCTGCGGCGTGGAGCTGTGGTCGTTCCTCGAGAACGCCGCCCAGCTCTCTGAGGCACCGCTCTTCCGCTGGCTGCGCCGATACGCCAAACGCCGCGTGGAGAAACACCTTCAAATCCGCGACGACGACCATGGCACGAGGAATTGACAACTGCAATCCGGGCAACATCCGCCGCTCAAAGGTCCGCTATCAGGGCGAAGTGCGCCCCTCGCGCGACCCCGACTTCAAGCAGTTCGAAAGCCTGGCCTGGGGCTACCGCGCCATCTTCGTGCTGCTGGACACCTACCGCATCCGCTACGGGCTCGACACGCTGCGGGGGATGATCTCCCGCTGGGCCCCGCCCTCGGAGAACCATACCGACGTCTACATCCGCGCCGTGGCCGCCGATACGGGCCTCGATCCCGACGAACCGATCGACACCCGCGATGCTCGGACGATGATCCCGCTGGCGGCGGCCATCTCCCGCGTGGAGAACGGATCACGGGCCGATCCGCACGACGTCGAGGCCGGCTGGAGGCTCTTTCAGCCGGAAAAATAATCCGTTCAGACATATTTTCGCTATCTTGCAGGCATGAAAACCGCCTGCCTGTTCAACCGGTTCGACCGTATGCCGATGGTCAAGCTCCTCGTGCCCTTCGCCGCGGGGATTCTGCTGGCCGCCCGTTACGAACTGCCCCTGTGGTTTCTCGCAGGGGCGTTCGTCGTTACGGGGCTCCTGGCGCTGTTGGTACGTTCGGGTGTGGCGGCCGCGGCGATGCTCCTCACGGCGGGGTTTGCCGCCGCACAGCTCCATACCCCTGCGGTGACCGTACCGCGCGGTGTGACGACCCTGTACGAAGTCGTCGTGGAGGGTTTCCCGGTCGATCGCGGGCGCTATTCGGTGGCCGACGCCGCGGTGACCGCCTGGCGGAACCCCGCAACCGGAAGGTGGCACACCGCCGAATCCCGGATCCGGCTCTATGCCGATTCGCTGACCACGCTCCGCGACGGCGAACGGATCCGCTGCCGCAGTGCCGTGAGACCCTTCCGCGGCGGGGCGGAAAGCTACCGCCGGCTGATGACCCGGCGCGGATATGCCGGAACGATGTGGATCGGGCAGCAGCAGATCTTCGACCGCACGGGACAGCACGGCACCTCGCTGCACCGGCAGGCCGTCGAACGGCTCGACCGGCTGCCCATGGACGCTGAGGCCCGCGCCGTGGTCGAGGCGATGGCCGCCGGCGAACGTCGCGGCATCTCGCCCCAGCTGCGCACGGCCTACTCCCGCAGCGGAATGTCGCATCTACTGGCCGTATCGGGGCTCCACACGGGGATCGTCTTCGTCGTGGTGAACCTCCTGCTCGGATGGCTGCCGCTCGTGCGGCGGGGCCATCTGATCAAGAACCTGCTGGCCACGGCGGCCATCTGGCTCTTCGTCGCCGCGGCCGGATTCCCGCCCAGCGCCGTGCGCGCCGCCGTGATGTGCACCTTCCTGCAGGCGGCGCTCGCCTCGGCCTCGGAGTATGTCGGCATGAACGCCCTGGCCACCGCCGCCTTCGGCATGCTGCTCTGGAATCCTGCCTGGATCGGCGATCCCGGATTCCTGCTCTCGTTTCTGGCCGTCGCCGGCATCCTCACTTGGGGCGTGCCCCTCTGCCGCCGGTGCCGGACCCGCCGCCGATGGCTCAACGCCCTGATCGACGCCTATCTGGTCGGACTGGTGGCAACGATCGCCACCGCACCGCTCGTCTCGCATCTCTTCGGGATCGTTCCGCTGGCCGGACTGATCGTCAATCCGGTAGCCATCGCCCTGGCCGGCGTGGTGGTCTTCGGCGGCACCATCTGGATGCTGGCACCCCTCGGAGTAGCGGCGCCGCTGGTCGGGTGGGTGACCGGGAAGGCGGCCGGGGCCATCAACTTCCTGGCCCGGACCACGGCCTCGCTGCCCGGAGGCGCTGCCGACTGGAGGCTCGGCCCGACTGAAACCGTCGTTCTCTATGGCCTTTTCCTGCTGGCAACCCTTGCACTGTGGTGTCGCGAACCGAAAAAAAGGCTACCTTTGCGTCCGTAAACCCATCTGCCGTGATCACCGCCGAAGAGTACACCCTGCTGCAAAGCGACGAAGTGCAGCGAGCCATCGCCGCCGCCCGGGGCCGCGATCCGCTGGAGGTGGCCCTCGACCGTACGGTGCCCCAGGCCCGGCTCGTCGCCACACAGGTCAAGTACCTCGCCCGCGCCGAACACAAGCTGCCGTCGTATGCCGCCGCAGGGTGCATCCTCCCGCCGCGGGCCTTCGAACAGGCCTCGAGCGAGGCGGCCGCCGAACACAAGACGATCACGGGCGACTCGGTGCTGGACCTCACCTGCGGACTGGGGGTCGATGCCCTCGCGCTGAGCCGACGGTTCCGCCGCGTGGTGGCCCTCGAACGCGATCCCGTGCTGGCCCGCATCACGGCCGACAACTTTTCGAGAATGGGGGTGAAGAACATCGAGGTGGTGAACATCGCCGCCGAGGAGTATCTGGCCGGCAACCCCGGCCGTTTCGACTGGGTCTATGCCGATCCCGACCGCCGCTCGGCCGAGGGGCGCAAGCAGGTGCGGCTCGAAGCCTGCTCGCCCGATATCACGGCCCTGCGGCCGCTGATCGCCCGCGTGACGGAGCGGCTCTGCGTAAAGAATTCGCCGCTGTTCGACGTCGACGAGGCACTGCGGCTCTTCCCCCGCAGCCGGGTCGAGGTCCTCTCGATCGGCAACGAGTGCAAGGAGGTGGTGGTCTACGACGATGCTTCGGGGCCCCTGGTCGAGGCTACGGCCCTCGGCTCGGGACACTTCGCCGCCGTGCCGGGCACAGAGGCGCCCGAGGCCCCGCGGTTCGATCCGGCGCGCTACGGCTGGCTCGTCGTCCCGGACGTCGCCCTGCAGAAGGCCCGCCTCACACGGCTCCACCTCGCCGGAAAGGCCGACTGCTGGAGCGACAACGGATTCGGATTCGCCGTCGACCAACCCCGCGGCGTCATCGGCCGGGTGCTGCCCGTCGAACGGATCGAACGCTTCGACCCCAAACTTCTCAAACGCCAACTGAAAGGCCTCGGTGTCGAGCTGCTCAAACGCGACTTCCCGTTGGCCGCGGAGGAGCTGCAGCGGCGGCTCGGAGTGCATGCGGGCTGCGAACGGCGGCTGGCCTTCACCAAAATCGGGAACGATT
Source organism: uncultured Alistipes sp. (assembly GCA_944321185.1). Classification (GTDB taxonomy): domain Bacteria; phylum Bacteroidota; class Bacteroidia; order Bacteroidales; family Rikenellaceae; genus Alistipes. The sequence continues at coordinate 121,434 of CALUKH010000002.1, forward strand.
TTTGGGCGATCCACCTAAAATAGCTATCTTTGTCTGAAACCCTCCCGACGAGGAGCGGACGAATCCCCATGAAACTGAGCAACCTGCTGACATACTTCACCGACACGATCTTCCGCCGGGACGTGAACCATTGGCGCAATCCCGTCGTGCGATGGCTCGTGCAGCAGTACCGGCTGCTCTTCTACACGGCCCGCGGCCTGCTCGAACACGGAACGATCGTCCGTTCGGCGGCCCTGACCTTCTACACGCTCATGTCGCTCGTGCCGCTCCTGGCACTCATCTTCGCCGTGGTCAAGGGGTTCGGACTGGCCGACGGCCTGGTCGAAAACCTCTACGGGCTCTTCCCGCAGCACCCCGAAACCGTCGACTACATCGTCGGATTCGCCGAAAACGCCCTGGCCCGAACCCAGGGCGGTGTGGTGGCGGCCGTCGGTCTGGTGATGCTCTTCTGGGCCGTGATCCGCGTCTTCAGTTCGATCGAAAACGCCTTCAACAACATCTGGGAGGTCAAGGTCGAACGCAGCATCGCCCGACAGTGGACCGACTACATCGCCGTGGTGATGATCGTCCCGGTGCTCTGGATCCTCGCCAACGCCACCGGCAACTACCTCGAACAACAGCTGGGCCTCTACGACAAGTGGTACTTCACGACCCTCTCGCACATGGCCTCGATGGTCGTCATCTGGATCATGTTCACGCTGCTCTACCTGATCATCCCCAACGCCCGCGTCCGCATCCAGAGCGCCCTGATGGCCGGCATCGTCGCCGGAACCTGCTTCCTGCTCTTCCAGTGGGGATACATCTACGTCCAGCGCTGGATGACCTCCTACAACGCCATCTACGGAAGTTTCGCCGCCCTGCCGCTCTTCCTCATCTGGATGCAGACCTCGTGGGAGATCCTCCTCTTCGGCGGCGAGCTCTCGTTTGCCTACCAGAACATCAGCCGCTTTGCCGAAGAGCGCGAATCGCTGCGCATCAGCTACGACCAGCGCCGAAAGGTGATCCTGGCGGTGATGATCCTCGTGGCCCGCAACTTCCGCGACCACGGCGGCACGCTCCCGGCCGAGGCCATCCGCGAAAACCTCGGACTGCCGACCCGCATCGTCAACGACATCCTCTTCCAGCTCGTCCAGGCCGGACAACTCATCGCCGTGCGCAGCGGCGACGGTGAACGCGACGTAGCCTTCGCTCCGGCCCACGACCTGGGTTCGATGACCGTCTACGGCATCCTGGAGGCTGTCGAGCGGAGCGGTCCGACCACTCTCGATCTGGAACAGACCCCCGAACTAGCCCGCATGAGCCACGAGGTGGAGGCCCTCAAGGAGGTGGTCCGCAACGCGCCGGGCAACGTCCCCCTCGAGAAGCTGCTGTAAAAACATCGCAACGAAATGAAACGCATCGTCATCATCGGAAGCGGGAATCTGGCCGAAGCGCTGGCCCGCGCCGTCGCCGTGAGCGACCTGGAGGCCGTGCAGGTCTTCGCCCGCAATCCCGAACGCGGCCCCGTCGTGGCCCGGCTGGCGGGCTGCGGCTGGACGTCCGATCCCGAACGGCTGGACCCGACGGCCGACCTCTATCTGATCGCCGTGAGCGACCGCGCCGTGGCCTCGGTGGCCTCGACGCTGCCCATCCCCGCGCAGGCCGCCGTGGCCCATACGGCCGGGAGCGTGCCGCTGGAGGCCATTCCCGAGCGTTTTGAACGCCGCGCGGTCTTCTACCCGATGCAGACCTTCACGAAGGGCCGTACGGTCGATTTTACACGGATTCCGATCTTTCTGGAGACCTCCTCCGCCGCCTGGCGTCCCGAACTCGAAGCCCTGGCCCGCAAACTCTCGCGGAAGGTTATCTGGACCGATTCGGCCCAGCGCGCCAAGGTGCATCTGGCCGCCGTCTTCGCCTGCAACTTCGCCAACTGCATGTACGCAATCGGCGAGGAGGTGGTGCGCTCGGCCGGCCTCGACTTCGAGGTCCTCAAACCGCTCATCGCCGAGACGGCCGCCAAGGCCTGCGACGCCCGTTCGCCGCGCGACGTGCAGACGGGTCCCGCCGTGCGAAACGATGCCCCTACGATGGAGCGCCATCTCGGACTGCTCGACAACGCCCCCAACCTGCAGGAAATCTATCAGCAAATCAGCAAAGAGATATGGAAAACTTCAAGGAAGCAATAGCACGCTGTCGGACCTTCATCTTCGATGTCGACGGCGTGATGACCGACGGCGGCATCGTCCCGACCGTCGACGGCGACTTCATCCGCCGCTACAACGCCAAGGACGGCTATGCCCTGGCCTACGCCCTGCGGATGGGATACCGCATCTGCATCATCACCGGCGGACGCGGCAAAACCCTCGAATACCGTCTCCGGATGCTCGGCATCCGCGACTACTACCTCGACTGCATGGACAAGATCCAGGCCATGCGCGAATACCTCGCCCGCGAAGGGGTCGATCCGGCCGACGTCATCTACATGGGCGACGACATTCCCGATCTGGAGTGCATGCGCGCGGTGGGGATTCCGGTCTGCCCGGCCGATTCGGCCTCCGAGGTGATCGAGGCATCGCGCTACGTCTCCGAATTCAAGGGCGGCGAAGGCGCCGTGCGCGACATCGTCGAGCAGGTGCTCCGTGTCCACGGCGACTGGGCCCGCAATTCGCACGGCGTGACCCCCTCGTCGCTGGCCGCCTCGCGTTGATCCGCCACGTGTTGACTGCCTCGTCGCTGGCCGCCTCATGTTGACCCGCCCCGTCGCCGGCCCCAAACCGGCCCCAAACCGGCCCCAAACCGGCCCCAAACCGACTCCAGCAGGACCCAAAGCAACACCCCGGCCAGTCCCCCCAAAAAAAGATCCCGAACCTGAAGGTCCGGGATCTTTTCATTTCAGCATGCGCGGCGGTTAGGGCAGCGAAACCGATACCCACTGGGGAGCCTTGTTCATCTCCAGGTCATTGCCGTTCGCGGTGTGATCCTTGATGGTGGTACCCTGACCCTCGTTGAAGCGCCAGTAGGCCACCAGACCCTCCGATGCGGGATCGACGTAATAGAAGTGGTTCGTAGCCTTGAAGTCGGCCGGCGAGAGGACCTTGTTCCAGATGCGCACCTCGCACATCTTGCCCTTCAGGCCACGCTCCGCACTGTAGGAGTAACCCACCCAGAAGAGGCGGTTGTAGTCCGAATCGGGATAGGCGCGCGACGAGCCGAAGCTGGCCGACGACATCGACGAGATGCGGCCCGAACCATACGATGCACCGTTGACATAAAGCGTCACCTGACCCTGATCGAAGGTAGCGGCGAGGTGAATCCACTGGTCCAGCATCATGAACGGAATCAGCTCAAACTGGGCAATCACGGCGCCGTTGCGGTGAGCCACCTCGAGCGTCTTGTTGTTGATGTTCTGGCCGTCGCCCAGACGCAGCAGGAAGTAGTTCTCGACACCCATGATGGTGGTCATCTCCTTGGTCGACTTGAAGTCGGCGATATTGACCGTCGCCTCGAACGTGAACTGCGAGAGGTTGTTCAGCACCGAAGGGGTCTTCCACTCCGTGGGACCGGCCCAGTTGTCCTCCATGTTGACCACCCATTCGATCAGCGCCTGGGTCTTCTGCGTCACCTTGACAACCAGTTCGGCATCGCCGCCCTTGAAGGTGATCGTACCCTCGCGGCGCTCGCCCGACGCTTCGATCACGAAGCGCTCCGTGTCACCCTGACGGCCGTTGTAGGTAATCCAGCTGTCGGAGGGCTGCACCTCGTAGGTGACGTTGGCCGTCACGGGGATCTCCAGCTGACCGCCCTCCAGACCGATGTTCAGCTCCGTCTGCGGGGTCGAGATGTTGTCCTTCTGAGCCTGCGAAACCTGGATCTCGACAACCGGAGTATCGTGCGTACCCTTGATGGTGATCGTTGCCGTGCGGCCCTCGAAGGTCGTGTTCTCGGCCGCCGTGAAGAACATCTTGGCACCCTTGTCACCCTCGCCGGCCAGCGTGATGTCGTACGTCAGCCACGACTGCGCCTCGGACGAGATCGTGTAGGTCAGATCGCGGTACGAATCGCTCGAATCGAGCACCACCTCGATCTGCTTGCCGGCCTGCGGCACCGACACCTCCTTCTCGGAGGTCAGCGTCAGGAAGTAGTCCGTGGCCTTGCACGTCACGGGCAGTTCGCAGCTTGCCTCACCGACCTTAAAGGTAAAGGTGGTCGAGAGGGCCTCGAGCGACTCGTTGGCCTTGACCAGGAAGACCACCTTGTCACCATCCTTGCCCTTCAGGGGCGAAGCCTCGACCCAGTCGGCCTCACCCGTGAGCTCCCAGTCGCCCGACGAGGTGACCGTCACCTCGAAACGACCGCCTTCCGACTCGGCATCGATGCTCTTCGGGAAGACCGAAACCTTATCCTCGACGGGTTTCTCCTCGGCCTTGGCGCACGTCACCTTGAACGCAGCCGTCGCCTTGCCCACCGTGAAGGTAAATTCACCCTTGAGCTCCTCCTGGGTGGTATTGGGCTGTACGGTGAACTTCACCACGTCGCCGTCCTTACCCTTGCGGGGCGTGGCATCGACCCAGTCGTAGTCGCCCGTGAGGGTCCATTCGCCCGACGAGGTGACGATCACCTCGGTCGTACCGCCCTCGCTCGTAAACGATTCGCTCTCGGGAGCAATCGAGACCTTGTCGACAACAGGAGGCGTATTGATCTCATCATTGTCGTCCTTACAGCCGCTGAATACCATCAGGGCCGCAGCAAAAAGCAAAAGTTTTTTCATTTTATCGGTTTTTGGGGAAGACGGCGCTCCGCACCTCGCGTGCGGAGGCCGTCAAAGGTTGGTTTTAAAAACGTATGTTTCGGATCAGAATTCGTAGCGCGTGGGGTCGTAACCGCCGACGTCACCGCCCGGGGTCACCTTCTTGTAGTAGCCCGTCGGCTCGACGAGATCCATGCCGTAGAGGCCGTCGGCCGCCTCCTTGAAGGCGCTGACCGAACCCTCCTTGTTCTCGATGTTCGACGTGGGGCTCGGGTCGAAGGCGAACCACATGAACCATCCGTAGCCCTTCTCCTTGGCGCCGTAGGCTGCGCTGACGTTGCCGCGGTTGAGGTTCAGCTCGATCGACTGGGCGGCGCAGCCGCTCTTGTCCATGCCGTAGTAGGTGAATGCGGCACCGACCGGATAGTCGGCCACGGCGATGTCGATGAACGAGCCGGGGTTCTGACCCTGGTAGGCGGGCAGCGACTGGGAGAAGGTCCCGTACTGGTAGGCGCAGACGTAGGTATCCCAGTCGCACTTCTCCTTCATGGCCTTCTTCAGCTCGTAGGCCAGACGCGAAGCGGCCGTCGAGGAGTTTCCGGCGAAGCAGGCCGACGAGCCCGAACCCTCGGTGTACTCGTCATCGAGCGCCACACCGTCGAGCTGATACTGCTTGATGGCGTTGGCCACGTCGTTGGCATACATCTTGGCACCGTAATCCGTCAGGTTGGCCACACCGGCCGGCGTATGGTCGCCCAGCAGGCCCAGCAGCACCTTGATACCGGCCTTGCGCAGCGGCTGCAGATAGACCTCCGAACCGTCGAGCAGCGCCTGTACGTTGGGGTTGTTGTGCAGGTAGACCTCATCCGACATGGCGTTCCAGCGGATGTTGGCCGAGAAGAGCACCACGGCGTCGAAGAACATCGAACCGTCCTTGAGACGATACTCCAGCGCATTGAGCGGGTTGGTGCTGTTGACCTCGAAGAAGAGGATGTTCTTCACCTCCTTCTTGCACTGACGCGAGAAGAGGTAGTTGACCCGCACGTCGTCGCCCGACAGCGAAACATTGTCGGTCTTGGCCCGCACGGTGAGCGGAAGCATGTACTCGACGTTGTTGCGCAGCGCCTCGCGGTTGTCGGTCTTGACCGTCACGGTGATGTCGTTCGAAGCCGTCTGGCCGGCCTGGATCGTCACGCTGCCGCCCTCGACCGAAACCTCCGATACGGGGTAGGCCACGTAGTTGGTGCTGTGGATGAAGTTGTATTCGGCCACGTAAGCCTCGTCGGCCACGATCTCCACCTGGACATCCTTCCCGGCAGCCTCGGCCAGTTCGAAACGAAGCGTCTTCTTCAGTGCGTCCATCGTGGTGATGGTCGTCGAGAGTTCGCCCTCGGAGGTGTTCTTCAGCATACCCTTGACACCCTCCTCGACCGTACCGTCACCGGCCTGCTGCAGCACGTTGATGTAGACGGCCTGAGCCGTGCCGGCCGTGATCTCGATGCGGCCCGAACGGGTGCTGGTCGTGGGGTTTGCCTGGGCCGAGAGCGAGAGTTTGTCGCCCTCCTTCGTGGCCAGGATCCACTCCGGGACCTCATAGGCCCACGACTCGGCGTTGGTCGTGACGGTCAGCACCACGGGTTCGTTGCCCGAGGCCTTGAAGGTGATGTCGTCGGTCGGATCGACGCTCAGCGCATCGGGATCCTCCGGAGCACGCTTGTCCTGCGTCACGCTGATGGTCACGGCCTGCGCCGTGCCGGCCGTGATCTCGATACGGCCCGAACGCGAACCGTCCGTCGTATTGTCCTTGGCCGAGAGCGTCAGCGTGGCACCCTCCTGTTTGGCATCGATCCACTCCGGGGCGGTGAAGCTCCACGACGAAGCATCGGTCTTCACGTTCAGCGTCACGGGGCTGTTGCCCGAAGCCTTGAACTGGATGGTCGACGACGGCGTCACCTCCAGCGTGTTGATCTTGTCGACGTTCTCATCGCTCTTGCACGAGGTGAAGATTCCGGTCAGACCGATCACCGTCAGAAGCAACATCCATAATGATCTCTTTTTCATTGCAGTTTTTTGATTATTAAGGTTAGTGATTTTACGTTATTTTTCCTCGGGCAGGGCGACATCGACCCATGCCAGGTCATGATCGGCCGTCAGGTTGTAGCCGTTGGGGCCGTAATCCTTGACGCTCTTGCCCTCGCCGTCGTTGAATTTCCAGTAGGCCACCAGACCGTCGGCCGTCTCGGGCGAGATGCGGTAGAAGTGGTTCTCGGCGTTGATCTCGTCGGCCGACAGGGCCCGGTTCCAGATCCGCGCCTCGGCGATGCGGCCGTTGAGCGAGCGCTTGTCGTCGTACGAATAGCCGAACCAGAAGCAGCGCGGCTTGTAGTCCATCTCGTCGGAGTGCGGCACGGCGAAGTTGACCTTCGTCAGTCCGATACCCGCCGACGAACCCGAAGCACGCTCCTTACCGTCGAGGTAGACGTGGATCTCACCGCGGTCGAAGGTCACCGCGACGTGATACCAGCGGTTGACCTTGAGCTGCAGCGACGAGCCGGTGACCGTCCCGCGATCGGGCGTGGCGCCGGGTTCGGCCCCCTCCTTCTGCTTGCCGAAGGCCACCTGCAGCTGGTTCTTCGGGATGGTCGAGTCGCCCACACGGATCAGGAAGGTATCCTCGATGCCCATGATCGTCGAGATGGGGCTCGTGGCGTCGTTGTTGAATTCGTAGAAGAAGACCAGCCCCTCCATCGTGAAGCTCTCCATATCCTTGACGGGTTCGGTTGCCTCGCTCCATTCGGGCCAGGCCTTGTTGCCGTTCAGGTCGGCCACGACGTTGACCAGCGACGCCTTCTGGAAGACGAAATAGAGGGTCCCGGCGCTCGGCAACACGGCCAGATTCGACGAGGCGATCGTCACCGGCAGCACGTAGCGCTTGGTCAGATCGAGTTCGTCGAGCTTCACGAAGCGGAAATCGACCGGATTGCTCGTCACCTTGCCGCTCTCGATGCGCGTCGATACCGACGCAAGGTCGTAATGCACGGCAGGGAGCAGCTCGACCGCTTCGTCGTAGTAGCCTTCGCGGTAGGTGTCGAGCAGTTCGGGGGCGGCGCGGAAGGCCACCTCGACATCGAATGCCTCGGGACGCGCCATGGCCACCGTCACGCTGCGCGTCAACTCGCGGTCCATCTGGTCCGAAGTCCGTTCGATGCGCACGTCGCTGGCGAAGGACGACGCCGAAATGAAGAGCTGATTGTCGTAATGATGCTTGAGTTCGTCGTTCTGCTTGCAGCCGGCCAGCATCACCAGCGCGGCGCACGCCATCCACACGAATTTAGAGGTTCTCTTCATGGTCGTTTGCGGTATTGGAGTTCATGATACGGATGGCCTGGCGGATGTTGTTGTAGATCCGCGTGGCGTTGTAATAGTCGTCCTGGGCGTTGGAGAATCCCAGACCGCACTTGGTGAAGCCCTCCTCGGCCTCAACCACCCACTCGGCACCCACCTGGGCCGTGGCACCCACCTGGGTGGGATCCTCCAGCGAGGGGATGCTGACCTCCAGCAGGAAACGGTCCGCAGGGAAGTTGTCGTCGCTGTCGAGCTTGCGCTGCACGGCGCGCGTCAGTTCGGCTGGGGTCTTGAACGACTCCGACAGGACGATGATATAGTCGCTCTTCAGCAGCAGCGGCTTGTATTCGTCGAGCAGGTTCTGCGTGTTGCCGCGCAGGAACATCAGCTGTCCGGCATGGGCCTCACGCCACTCGGCAACGGCTCCCATGAAGGCGTTCTGGCCGCTGATGTCGCGATCCGTGGCCCGGCGGCCCTGGTACGAGACGACGATTCCGGCAAATCCCGAAGCGTCGCAGCAGGCCAGCTGGCGACGGGTCTGTTCGGCGTAATAGGAGGCATACTCCTCGTCGGTTCCGGCGGGCTGGCCGGCCTCTTCGCGCGCCTCCTCGAGCAGGGCCCACGACGCATCGATGGTCGCATAGTCGACCATGCAGAGCGTGCGCGTGCCCTTCGCGGCGAACACCTCGCCGATTTCGGCCGCCAGTACGGGATGCAGCCCCTCGGCCTGCTCCACGCAGATGAAGTCGATGCTGTCGGGCATGGCCGTCAGATGCTGGGTCTGCAGCGTCGGGCGCTCGCTCGTCCCCCGGACGGTCATCATCGACACCTTGTGCGGCTGTTGCTTGTAGTCGCGCAGCGCAGCCAGATACTGCCCGTAGGCCGCGGGATCCTGCTCCTCGGGGGTCGGACGGCGGAAATCCAGATTCTCCGGCTCGGTCCAGTCGCTGCACGCACCGCTCATCAGCAGCACGCCCAGCACGACCGGCATAAATGCTTTTTTCATATCGCAGTTCATGTTTTTCGTGTTTCGTTCCGGCGGATTACTCGTTCATCGTGGCGGGGTTGCAGTCCCACCATACGCGCGTACCCATCTCGTCGGGGCCGCCGAGCAGCGTCAGTGCCTGACGCACGTTCTCGCCGTTGTTCGTGTATTCGGCCATGGGATAGGGCATGCGGCGGGTGCCGAGTTCGGATTTCACCTTGCCGTTGCTCTTGTTGCCCTTTTCGGTGGCGGGGATCAGGTGCGGAAAGCCCGTACGGCGGTAGTCGGCCCAGGCCTCGTTGCCCAGATGGAAGTTGGCGATCCACTTCTGGATCAGGATGCGCTCCTGCATCTGCTCCGTGGTAGCGGCGTCATCCCAGGCCACGCCCAGCGTCGAGAGCGGCGTGCTGTAGGAGTTCGTGCCGGCGGGATCGGTGTAGGACTGCGGGAGGCGTCCGTCATCGGCCGTGTAGGCCGCAAATTCGGCGCCCACGCCCCACTGTTCGAGCGAGAGGCGGATGCCCTCGTTGTAGAAGTCGCCGGCCTGGCCGCCCATGTCGAATCCGAAGACGGCCTGCGCCTCGGCCTTCAGGAAGGCCACCTCGGCGGCATTCATCCACTGTACGGGCGTCGAGCTGCCGTTGACGAAGTTCACGCCCGAGTACTTGCGGCCCACGGAGTTGAGCGACGGGATCTCGATGCCGCGGCGAAGCCCCACGTAATCGACCCCGGGCCACTCCGACTTGACGAAATACTTCTCGCGGCGCGGGTCGCGGTAGCCGTTCATGTAGCAGATGATGTCGGCCGCAGCGTGCGTATCGCCGCCGGTGAGCGTACCCTCGGGCTGGTTGTACTTGCAGGCGGCCATCAGCGGATTGCCGTCCTTGCCGAAGGCCGTGGCGGGGAGCATGGCGTTGTCGTCGTTCGAGGCGAGGACCCCGAGGCCGTTGTCGGCCAGGCTGACGGCGCTTTCGGCCATCTCGCGGGCCGTCGTCGGGTCGGCATAGACGATGCGCATGGCCAGACGCAGCTTCATCGAGTTGGCCAGCCGTCCCCACTTCTCGGCGCTGCCGCCGTAGACGGGATCGACCTCGGCCGAAATGCCGCCCGTGCGGTTCTCCTTCAGCACGGCAATGGCGGCGTTCAGCTCCTCGAACATGCGGCGGTAGACCTCCTGCTGCGAATCGTAGGGAACCTGGATCTTGCCGTCCTCACCGATGGCCGAATAGGGGATCGGGCCGTAGGTGTCGGTCACGCGGCTCATGGCGCAGACCTTGATGACGCGGGCGATGGCCCGCGTCACGGGGTCGTCCGTAAGGTTCTCGAGGAGCTTGAAGTTGGGATAGAGCGTCGGGATGATCTTGTCGCTGGCCATGAAGACGCGCGACCAGTCGTCCGTAGGGTTGTAGTTGGAGATGGTCGTGGCCCAACCGCTGTTCGAATCGGCGTAGTAACCGCCCTGCGTGCCGCCCAGCAGGCAGTCCGTAAACTGGGCCGTGTTGACGTCGGTGGAGATCACCGTGCCGCAGAGCGCCTTCAGTGCGGCCGAGACGGCATAACCGTCGGTCTGCATCTGATCCTTCGAGACCTCGTAGGGGTTCGTGTTGATATCCATGTAGTTCGAGGTGCATGCCGCGCCCAGTACGGACACCAGGAGCGCCCCCGTTTTCAAAAGGTTGTATTTCATAGTTGGGGATCTTTAGAATTTGAGCCGCAGGTTGAAACCGATGTTGCGCAGCGACGGCATCATGAAGTAGTCGATACCCTGGTAGTAGTTGCCCGTGGTGGCGATCGATTCGGGGTCGAACGGCGCCTTGTTGTAGATCATCCACAGGTTGCGGCCCACGAGCGAGAGGGTGATTTCGCACACGTCGCCGAGCTTCTTCTTCGGGATCGTGTAGCCGATCGAGGCCTCCTGCAGCCGCACGTTCGTAGCCGAGTAGGTGTAGTACTGCGGAACCGACGTACCGCCGCCGATGGCCGTATACCAGCTGTTGGCATCCATCACGTCGCCGCCGTTGATGCGCACGCCGCCGGCATCACGCGCCGCGGCCGAAGCCTCCGAAACGCCGTAGTAGTCCAGCACGGCCTGCGTCCGCGAGAAGACCACGCCGCCCAGACGCGCCGAAACCATGAATCCGAACGTGAGGTTCTTCCATCGGAAGTCGTTGCGCCACGACATGTTGGCATCCGGGAGCACCGATCCGAGCTTGACGTAGCTCGAGGCATCCTTGATCGTCTCGGTGGGGATCGTGCCCTCCTCGTTGATGTAGTAGCGGCCGTTGTCGTCGTACTTCAGGTCGATGAGCGAGTAGAGGTCGCCCAGCGTGCCGCCCTCCTTGAGGATGAAGTGGGCCTGCCCCAGACCGTTCATGTCGAGCTGATCGACCGAGATGTATTCGTCGGCCTCGGGGTTGTAGATCCGGCCGGCCAGCGAGAGGATCCGGTTGCGGTTGAGCGAGAGGGTGTAGTTCGAGTCCCAGGAGAAGTCGCCCCACTCGTTGCCGTAGCCCAGCGCCAGTTCGACACCCTGGTTGCGGACGTTACCCGACTGCACCTTCCAGTCCGAGTAGCCCGAACCGATCGAGATCTGCGGACTGAAGGTCTGGTTCTGCGTATGGGAGTTGTAGTACGTGACGTCGAGGTTGAAGTGGCGCAGGAAGCGCATCGTCAGACCCACCTCGAAGGATTTCGTGCGTTCGGGCTTCAGGTCGTACATCGGGTACTGGGTCTGAAGCTGCCACTTCAGGCCGCTCTCGTCCCACTGATAGAGCGGGTTGGCGATGTAGCGCTCGAAGGCCACGCCCACCGAGGCGAACGATCCGCGCAGCTTGACGTACGAGAGGTTCTCGGGCATGTTGGGAATGAGCTGCGAGAGCACGACCGACAGACCCACCGACGGATAGAAGAACGACGAAGCCTTCGAGTGGGGACCGGCCAGCTGCGAGGGCCAGTCGTTGCGGGCCGTAAGCGTCAGATAGTAGGTTCCCTTGAAGCCCACCTCGGCCGATCCGAAGAGCGACTGCGTCTGTTCGCGCCAGCCGCTCTGCAGCCGCTGCGTGCTGCGCGAATTGCTCAGATTCTGTACGTTGAAGACGTTCGTCAGACCGGGATCCTCGTCCGAGATCTTGCCGTCGGCGATCGGTCCGCGGTTCTTCAGCGCATCGTTCTTCATGTCGGAGAACGATCCGCCGAGGTTGACCTGCAGCGACCAGTCGTCGCCGAACGTTTTGTTGATGTTCATCAGCAGGTCGCCGTAGACCTGACGGTCGGTCATCTTCGTAATGCCGTACAGACCGCGCTCGGACTTCTCGGTGAGCTGCGTATTGGTCGTTGCGTAGTTCTTCTCGGTGTACTGCGTCTGGGAGTTGTCGACGCGGATGCGGCCCGAAACGTTCAGCCAGTCCAGCACGTCGTACGACAGCTGGGCGTTGAGCATGTAACGGTCCTTGCGGTTTTCGCGCAGGTTGCGGTAGTTGATCCAGTAGGGGTTCTGCATCGTCATGCCGGCATCGCCCACCGGCCAGTACTGGGCGTAGAGGCGGCGCGAGGCGTCGTAACGTTCATACATCTTGATGTCCTCCCAGTCGCCGCTGCGCGGAAAGAGGTAGGCGCCGACGATCGGGTTCGAATAGACGCCCTGATTGACCATGTTGCGGTCCTCCTGCAGCACGTAACTGGCTCCGACGTCGAGTTTCATGCGATCCTTGAGAAACGACGTCGTGTTGCGGAACGTGAAGTTGTAGCGGTCGTAACGGTTGTTGGGGACGATTCCGCGCGAATTGATCGCCGCGGCCGAAAAATAGGTCTGGTTCTTCTCCGTACCGGTCGACAGCGAGACGCTCTCGGTGCTGGTGACACCCGTCTGGAAGTAGTCGTCGGCCGGGTCGTACCCGTGGCTGTTCGAGGCGTTGAGACGGCGGCCCCAGCTGCGGACCTCCGAACCGATGGCCGAATTGAGGTCACCCGTGCCGTAGCGGTTCTGGAACGCGGGCAGCACGAACGGCGACATCACCTCCACGCTGCTGGCCACGTTGACCGACAATGCGCCGGCCTTGCCGCTCTTCGTCGTCACGACGATGGCGCCGTTGGCGGCGTCCGAACCGTAGAGGGCCGCCGCCGCGGCACCCGTCAGCACCGAGATCGACTCGATATCCTCGGGGTTGATGTCGGCAATGGGGTCGGTCGAGCCCTGCGATCCGAACTCCGTACCGCCGTCGCGCGCCGTGGTGAACATCGGCACGCCGTCGATCACGTACAAGGCGTTCGAAGACTGCGAAATGGATTTCTGACCGCGCATGATCACCTTCGAGGCGCCGCCCACACCCGACGACGAGGCGTTGATGTTCACGCCGGCCACCTTACCGTTGAGCGAATTGATGAAGTTGACGTCCTTGTTGGCGGTCACCGACTCGGAGGAGACCTGCTGGACGTTGTACGAGAGGGCCTTCTCCGAGCGTTTGATGCCGAGGGCCGTCACCACGACGGCATCCACGACCTGCGACTCCTCGCGGAGCGTGAAATCGAGCTGCGTGCGTCCGGCCAGCGGCAGCTCCTGGGGCTCGTAGCCCAGGTAGTTGACCGTCAGCACCGGATCACCGGCCTCCGAGGCCGGGATCTGGAGCGTATAGTCGCCGTCGATGCCCGTACTGGTACCGACGGTCGTCCCCTTGACGATCACCGCCGCACCGATCACCGGCAGCCCCGCCGCATCGCGCACCACGCCCGATACGGTCACCGGGCCCTTGGCGGCCGCGGGTTTGTTTTTCTTGAAGAGGATGATGTTCGTCTGCTGGATCTTGTAGCCGATGTCGGTTCCGGCAAAGAGTTTGTCCAGCGTTTCGGTGACGGAGCAGTTCTCCACCCGGATGCTGACCCGGCGCGTGATGTCCTCGACGTTCTGGTTGATGAACAGGTAGCGGGTCTGTTTTTTGATTTCGCTGATCACCTCCTCGAGCGGGACGTTCTGCATGTCGAGGGTGACGTTCGCCGTTTGGGCCTTCAGTGCCATCGGCAAGAGGATCAAACAGATGGAGAATGCAAGAAATATATTCCTGATTTGGCGGAATATTATTTTTTCCATACTTTTGTGACAAGGTAATAGGTTACTGAGTTCAGGATGACTTGGCTATTATCACGGCTCCGGGGATCTCGCACATCTTCGGAGCCGATTCTTTTCGGATAACGGCCTGGGGTGTTCGGTTGGTTGGGTTATCTCATAGGCGGCATGTTTTATCGGACGTATATGGTATTGTGCGTATAATCGTGTTCGTAGGAGAAGTCGACCATCTGCTGCAGGACGCTCAGGGCGTTGTCGATGCCGTCCGAGACGCGGATTTCGCCGCTGATGATGTTCACGGCGGGCAGCTGCTCACACTGCAGGACGATCCGCACGGCAAAGGCCCTCTCGAAACGCTCCATGAGCTCGTCGAAGGGGATGCTCTCCAGGTGGATCAGCCCTTCGGTCCAGCACATATCGGCGAAATTCTGCACGCGGCTCTTGCGGAAGCGGCCGTCGACCAGACTCACCATGTCATTGGGCTCCATGAACACCGTCTGCGACGGATCGTTCAGGTTGACCACCTTCACGCGCCCCTGCATCAGCGTGGTCGAGAAGAGGTTGCGCTCCTCGTCGGTCTCGACGCTGAAGCGGGTGCCCAGCACCTCGATCTGGGAGACGAACGTCTCGACGACAAAGGGCCGGTCGGACTCGTGCGTCACCTCGAAGATCGCCTCGCCCGAAACCTTCACATGGCGCCGGTTGCGGTTGAAGATCACCGGGTATTCCAGCCGTGTGCCGGCATTGAGCCACACCGAGGTACCGTCCTCCAGCGTCAGGCGGATATACTGTCCGTCGGGGACCTCGACCACGGCCATGCGGTCCGAAATGGAGTCGGCCGTCGAGCGCGAGGCAAAGTACCACACGCCCCCCAGCAGCAACAGCGAGGCCGCCACCCCCGACGCATAACGGACCAACCGCAGCAGCGGAGCCCGACGGCGTTTGGGCCGCGCACTCGCGAGGAGTGCCTCGTCGGCCGCCTGACAGATGTAGCGAATCCGGTTCAACTCCTGCAGATGAGTGTCGGGATCGCTGTCGAGCCAGGCCAGGATCTCCGCATTCTCCGCTTCGGTCGTCTCGCCGGACAAATAGCGATATAGCAGTTCTTCCTTCATTTTCCGTTTCGTCGATTGTCGATTCGTCTATATAACACGCCGGCCGGAGATGTTTGGCACCCAAAATGCAAATAAATAATTTTAAGAAATTTCGTAGAATTTTTAATTAATTAACGGCGCGAATATCAGTCTGTTATATTTCAAACAGTCATTATCGGAGGCCAAAAATTTTTTTGCAGCAACGGCTTTTTTGCCACCGATTTTACCGTTCGGACGACCGGGAAAAACCGCAGAGTTCATTATTTGCGGAAAAAATCGTATTTTTGAAGACCGATCCGGACCGACCTCACGATGACCTTGACCTTACAGACGAACATCCGCCGATTCTGCGACACTTTCCATCAGGAACGGGCCCGGTATACCAATTTTGCCATGCGCTTCGTGCGGGACAGGACCGCGGCCGAGGATCTGGTCAACGACAGCTTCGTCACCTTCTGGGAGCGGCGCGAAACGCTGGCCGAAGAGACCGTCTGCGAAGCCTACTTCTATACGATCGTCAAGAACAAGTGTCTGAACTACCTGCGCGACATGCAGACCCGCTCGAAGATCCACGACGATCTCCACGACACCTCCCGCCGCCTGATGCAGTACGATCTGGCGTCGCTCGAGAGCTACGATCCGAATCTGATCTTTTCGAGCGAGATCCAGTCCATTCTCGAGGAGCAGCTGCGCTCGCTGCCCGAACTGACGCGCTGCATCTTCCGCGACAACCGTTTCGAACACAAGACCTACGAGGAGATCGCGCAGAAATACGGCATTTCGGTCTGGAAGGTGGCCCGCGAGATCCAGGCTACGCTGCAGACGCTCCGCCTCGCCCTGAAGGATTATCTGCCGGTGGTGCTTCTGCTGCTGTCGATGCGGCGGTAGATCCCCCGTACGCCGACCACACCCCCGTACACGCAAAAAAAACGAGCGGCGTTTTTTGGAAAACGCCGCTCGTTGTCGTCTCGGATCCCCTGCGGGGCGGGAGCATCACTCGTCGATGAAGTCGATGTTCACCTCGCGCTGGAAGACCTCCTGCAGCGAGATGTTGGTCTCGGTGGTGGCGATGCCCTGAATGCGCAGGATGCCGTCGAAGATCGTGTGCATGAGGTGTTCGTTGTCCACGCAGTAGAGCTTCACGAGGATATTGCCCTTGCCGGTGATGTAGTGACACTCGACGATTTCATCGACCGTCTTCAGCTCCTCGACCGTTTGGGCCTGCAGTTGCGGATCCTTGAGCAGGATGCTGATGTAGGCGCAGACGTCGAAACCCATCACCTTGGGATCGACGATCAGCCGGCTGCCGCGGATCACGCCCGCCTCATCGAGCTTGCGGATTCGCTGGTGAATGGCCGCACCCGAGATCCCGCACTCGCGGGCAATCTCCAGGAAGGGCATGCGCGCATTCTTGATAAGGTACTTCAGAATCTTGCGGTCAATCGCGTCCAATGCGGTTTTAGCCATGAGTTGAACAGATTTGTCGGTTTGCGAATCGGGTTATTTGAGGATGTTGAGTTCCTTGCCGATCTTCGTGAAGGCGGCGATGCAGCGGTCCAGCTGCTCGAAGGTGTGGCCGGCGGAGACCTGAACGCGGATGCGGGCCTGACCCTTCGGCACGACCGGATAGTAGAATCCCGTGACGAAGATCCCCTCGTCCTGCAGCCGGGCGGCGAAATCCTGCGAGAGTTTGGCGTCGTAGAGCATCACGGCGCAGATGGCCGACTGCGTGGGTTTGATGTCGAAGCCGGCGGCCATCATGCCCTTGCGGAAATGCTCGACGTTGGCCACCAGGCGGTCGTGGAGTTCGTTGCTCTCGGCGAGCATCTTGAACATTTCGATTCCGGCGCCGACGACGGCAGGGGGCAGCGAGTTGGAGAAGAGGTAGGGGCGCGAACGCTGACGCAGCATGTCGATAATCTCCTTGCGGCCGGTGGTGAATCCGCCCACGGCGCCGCCGAAGGCCTTGCCGAGCGTACCGGTGAGGATGTCGACCTGCCCGCGCAGGTTGAAGAGTTCGGTGATGCCGCGGCCGGTCTTGCCCAGCACGCCGGCCGAGTGGCACTCGTCGACCATCACCAGAGCGTCGTACTTCTCGGCCAGGGCGCAGATCTTGTCGAGCGGGGCGGCGTTGCCGTCCATCGAGAAGACGCCGTCGGTGCAGATGATGCGGAAACGCTGGGCCTGGGCCTTCTTGAGGCACTCCTCGAGCTCCTCCATGTCGGCGTTGGCGTAGCGGTAGCGCACGGCCTTGCAGAGGCGCACGCCGTCGATGATCGAGGCGTGGTTCAGCGCATCGGAGATGATGGCGTCCTCCTGGGTGAAGAGCGGTTCGAAGACGCCGCCGTTTGCGTCGAAGCAGGCGGCATAGAGAATCGTGTCCTCGGTGCCGAAGTAGTCGGAGATGGCCTTTTCGAGCTCCTTGTGGATGTCCTGGCAGCCGCAGATGAAGCGGACCGAGGACATGCCGTAGCCGCGGGCATCCATGGCGCGCTTGGCGGCTTCAATCAGGCGGGGGTTGTCCGAGAGTCCGAGGTAGTTGTTGGCGCAGAAGTTCAGGACCTTCCGACCTGCAACCTCGATTTCGGCCCGCTGGGGCGAACAGATGACGCGTTCGTGCTTGTAGAGCCCTGCGGCCTCGATTTCGGCGAGTTCATGCTGCAGGTACTCCTTCATTTTTCCGTACATATCGTGTTAATTTTTTGATGAAAATTCGCAAATATGGTATCAAACTGTTACAAATATAGGAAACTTTTCCGAAAACAGGTACGTTCTCACCCATTTTTTCGTGCCGCCGCTTACAAATCGTCAGCCGGATGCCGCAAACGGCTCCCCGACACGACCGCATCCCCCGCCCAAACACCCCCGGTACGACCGTTCCGCCCGACGTGCAAACACGCCCGGCACGCCTCCATGCGGCCCTATCTCAAAAATTCCCGCCGCCGGAATACCGGGTTCCGAAAAAATGCGTATCTTTGTTACTCAAAATCAACCATTCGACTTATGAAAAAATCGTGTGTCTTGGTGAGTGGCGGAGCCGGGTACATCGGTTCGCACACCACCGTGGAACTTATCAATGCCGGTTACGACGTGGTGATCGTCGACAACCTCTCGAACAGCGACATGAAGGCCGTCGAGGGAGTTCGTCAGATCACGGGCGTCGACGTCCCCTTCGTGAAGGTCGACTGCTGCGACCTGGAGGGCTTCCGCAAGGTCTTCGAGCAGTACGAGTTCGACTCGGTGATCCACTTCGCCGCCTCGAAAGCCGTCGGCGAATCGGTCCAGAAGCCCCTGGAGTACTACCGCAACAACCTCACCTCGTTCATGAACGTCATCACGCTGATGCGTGAGTTCGGACGGCAGAACATCGTCTTCTCGTCGTCGTGCACCGTCTACGGCGAGCCCGAGAAGCAGCCCGTCACGGAGCAGACCCCCCGCAAACCGGCCACCTCGCCCTACGGCAACACCAAGCAGATGTGCGAGGATATCCTGCGCGATTCGGTGACGGCCTACGCCGGCCTGAAGGGCATCGCCCTGCGCTATTTCAACCCGATCGGCGCCCACCCGTCGGCCCTGATCGGCGAACTGCCGCGCGGCGTGCCGCAGAACCTCGTGCCCTACATCACGCAGACGGCTGCCGGCATCCGCGAATGCCTCTCGGTGTTCGGCGACGACTACCCGACGCCCGACGGTTCGTGCATCCGCGACTACATCGACGTCGTGGACCTGGCCCGCGCCCACGTGGCTGCCATCCGCCGCATGATCGAGGACAAGAACAAGACCCCCTACGAGATCTTCAACGTCGGTACGGGCCGCGGCGTCTCGGTGCTGGAACTGGTCCGCAAGTTCGAGGAGGTCAACCACGTGAAGCTCAACTACAAGATCGCGCCGCGCCGCGAGGGCGACATCATCGCCATCTGGGCCGACCCGACGCTGGCCAACACCGAACTGGGCTGGAAGGCCGAACGTACGCTCGATCAGACCCTCGCTTCGGCCTGGGCCTGGGAAAAGCACATCCGTGGCATGAAATAGCCGATCGGCAGACTCCGAAAAAAAGACGATGACTCAACGGTCATCGTCTTTTTTTGCATCCGGACACGAATCAAGCCGGTTTTTGAGGCGTAATTTTTCATATTTCCGCGAAATTGCCTATCTTTGCCACCCGAAAACAGGCGGAACTGGGATGCGACCCGCCGAGGCCGCGTTGAGAACCGCCGCAGGTAACACTCAAATAAAACACAAACAACCATGAAAACCATTTCGGTAAAGGCCGTAAAACGTGCCGACTTCGGCAAGAAGGCCGCCAAGAGCGTACGCCGCGAGGGTCTGGTACCCTGCGTACTGTGCGGAAACGGTGAGACGGAGATGTTCTCCGTGGATCCCCGCGAGATCAAACCCCTGATCTACACCCCGAACTCCTACATCGTCGAGTTCGATTTCGACGGCAAGAAGGAGCTCGCCGTACTGCGTGAGGCTCAGTTCCACCCCGTACGCGAGGAGATCCTCCACATGGACTTCTACCGCATCGCCGAGGGCAAACCCGTATCGATCGCCATTCCGGTTCGCCTGACCGGTAACGCCGAGGGTGTGAAGGTCGGCGGCAAGCTGGTTCTTTCGGCCCGCAAGCTGACCGTCAGCGCCCTGGTCGAGAACCTGCCCGATGAGATCGTCGTTGACGTGACGAACCTCGGTGTGGGCAAGACGATCTTCGTCGGCGACCTGAAGTTCGAAAACCTGAAGTTCGTGACCCCCGCCACGACGGCCGTCTGCGCCGTACGCGTAACGCGTGCTTCGCGCGGTGCCGATGCCGCAGCCAAATAGTCGCTGAAGGATCATGAAATACCTCATTGTTGGGCTCGGGAACATCGGTGCCGAATACACCGAGACCCGTCACAACATCGGTTTCAAAGTGTTGGACGCTCTCGCAGAGGCGTCCAACGCTGTTTTTACGACGGCCCGCTACGGCGATGTGGCCGAGGTCCGCTACAAGGGCCGCACCCTCATCCTGCTCAAGCCCTCGACCTACATGAACCTCTCGGGCAAGGCCGTCCGCTACTGGCTGGATGCCGAGAAGATCGACCGCGAAAACCTGCTGGTCGTATCGGACGACATCGCCCTGCCGTTCGGCACGCTGAGGCTCCGTCCGAAAGGGAGCGCCGGCGGCCACAACGGTCTGAAGAACATCGCCGAACTGCTTGGCAGCGAAGAGTATGCCCGCATGCGCTTCGGCATCGGGGGCGACTTCCCGAAGGGTCATCAGGTGGATTACGTCCTGGGCGAATGGACTGAGGAGGAGCGTGCCGCCATGCCCGAACGGCTGAAGGTCTTCGTCGATGCCATCCGCTCGTTCGCCACGCAGGGTTGCGCCATGACGATGAACTTCTTCAACAAAAAATAGCAAGCGGCGGACCGCCCGCCACGCGGACTTTGATCCGCCCCCTCAAAAAAGAGCCCCGACAGGATTTTCTTCATTGCTGGTAATTTCAAGCGAAAAAGAGTTGCGTCACCCTGCCGCGGCTCTCTTTTTTTTACCTGGGCAACAACAAAGAGGCGCAAGGATCGTCTCCGATCCCTGCGCCTTCCCCGGGGCCGTTCTGATTCTTGAACGACCTATTTTCAATCTGTCCGGGCCCCGTGCCGAAAACCGCCGCACAAGTCCGGAAATTCCGCCGTAAACCGACCACCGTCCCCATCGATCCGTCGACGGACCGCACAGCGAGCGACACCGATCGATCCGGAATGCCCGATTCGAGGTTTTTCAGCCCGTCTGGCCGACGATCGGGTGCAAGACCACCCCTTTCACATGCAGCGGCTATTCGTCCTCGTCGTCGCCGTAATAGACCTCGTCCATCAGGGTATCGAGTTCACGGCGCTCCTTCTTGGTCGGGCGTCCCGTGCCGCGGTCGCGGAAAACAAAGATCGTCTCCCGCGGGACGTTCAGTTTGTCGAGCTCCTCCTGCGGGGTGATGTTGAGGCAGTAGGCGGGGACATTCTTGGCCGGCTGGCGGCTCGAAACCAGATCGAGCACCTTGTAGGAGTAGGTCACCTGCATCTTGCGCACGGCGATCACGTCGCCGATCTTCACCTCGCGCGAGGGTTTGGCATAGGAGCCGTTGACCGTCACCTTGTTGGTGCGGATCGCATCGGCCGCATCGCTGCGGGTCTTGAAGACCCGTACGGCCCAGAGATATTTGTCGAGACGGATATCATCCATTGGATTGGCTTTTTTTGAACGGTTACAGATTCCGGAGCTTCGATTCGGGACACACGGCTCCGACCGGGATCGGCCGGTGGCGGGTCAGTCGCCGATCCGGAGCTCCTCGTTTTTCGGACGGTCGTGCGACTGCTCGTCGTTCTGGCGGCTGACACTCAGGATCATCCCCAGCGCAATGGCCGTGAAGAGCACCGACGAACCGCCGCGCGAGATGAGCGGCAGGGTCTGACCCGTTTCGGGGATCAGATTGACCGTCACCATGATGTGCAGCAGCGCCTGACAGGTGATGAGCAGGGCCAGCCCCAGCACCAGCAGCCCCGGGAAGGCGGTTCCGCAACGCCGGAAGATCTCGATCGCCCGGAAGAAGATCCACAGATAGAGCATCAGCAGCAGCACGGCCAGAATGATGCCGTACTCCTCGACGAAGAAGGCGTAGGCATAGTCGCTCTCCGGGTGGATCATCTCCACGCGCATGGCGCTCTGACCGGCCCCTTCACCGAAGATTCCGCCGTTGTGGATGGCAATCATCGAGCGTTCGGTATCGGTGAGGTGTTCGATGGGTTTTTCGGTCTGGGAGCGGGTCCAGAGGTGGATCCAGGTCGAGACACGCCCCTCGGCGGTTTCGCTGCGGCCCAGGTTGAGCGTCATGATGAGGACGACGCCGGCGGCGGCCCATCCGACGAGTTTCAGCAGTTCGCTGAAGCGCACGCGGCCGATGAGCATCATCACCCACGAGGCCAGAAAGACCAGCACGGCCGACGAAGTGTGGGCCGGGAAGATCACCAGACACGACACCAGTACGGGCATCAGGATGGGCCACGTACCCTCGCGCCAGATCTTGCGCTGCAGGGCCGACGTACGCCACGTCCAGAACTTCCAGCTCGGGACGATCCGTATGCGGTCGATCTTCGACTGACGGCCGGCCAGCTGCCGCGCCAGGAAGAGCACCGTAGCGACCTTCAGCGCCTCGGAGGGCTGGAACTGGAACGATCCGATCGGGAACCAGCGTGCGGCGCCGTTAGTGGTGGCGCCGATGAAGTAGACGGCCAGCGTCAGCCCCACCGAGAGGTAATAGACCGGACGGGAGAGCTGGTTGTAGATGCGACAGTTGATCTTCTGCACGGCAATCATGACCAGCAGGCAGAAGCCGAGGATCATCAGCTGCTGACGCAGGAACTGGGAGGTCGTCCGGGCCGTATGGGCATCGTAGGCCATCTTGGCCGTCGAGGAGTAGACCACCAGCACCGAGATGACGGCCAGTACGGCGATGATGATCCACAGCACGCGATCGCCCGTAAAGAGGTGCAGCCCCCTGCGGACGGGGTTCTCCGCCGCCGGGGTTTCCGCCGAGGCTGCCGACCGGCCACGGCGTCGTCCTCGCGGTGCGGCACCACCTTCGGCATCGGCACCGCCATCCGGATCATCCGCCGCTGCACGACGCGTTGCGCGCGAGGCTTCAACGTCCGCATCGGCCTCCCACGGCGCCCGATCTGCGCGTCGTGCTGTCCGCCGACGTCCATCGTCCCCGCGTCCTCCGCGCCCGCCCTCTCCGGGCGCCGCATCCGCCGCCGGGCCCGCAGACTCGCCGGGCAGCCGTCCCGGATCACGCGCAAAGGCGCCGCGATGCTCCGGACGGTCGCCCCGCCGCACGGCATCACGCGCCAACTCGGCCGCGGCACGCTCCTCGTCGTATCCGTATGCGTCGCGTTTCATCGTTGCGCTCAGGCGTTTTTACGGACCCACTCCTTGAAGAGTTCGCCGCGATGTTCGTAGTTGTGGAAGAGGTCGAAGCTGGCGCAGGCCGGCGACAACAGCACCACATCTCCCGGGCGGGCCGCCCGTTTGCAGGCCGTGAGGGCCTCGTCGAGCGACGCGGTCGAGATGATCTCGGGGATGACACCCGTGAATTCACGCACCAGCTTCGCGTTGTCCAGCCCCATGCAGACCAGCGTGTGGACCTTCTCGCGGGCGAAGGCCTTCAGCGGGGTGTAGTCGTTGCCCTTGTCCGTGCCGCCGGCGATCCACACCACGGGGCGCGTCATGCTCTCCAGGGCGTAGAAGACCGAATCGACGTTCGTGGCCTTCGAGTCGTTGATCCACAGCACGCCGTCCTTTTCGAGCACCGGTTCGAGCCGGTGTTCGACCGGCGCAAAGTCGTAGAGCGACCGCCGGATCTTCGTCGGAGCCACGCCGGCAGCCAGTGCCGCCAGCGCGGCCGCCATGGCGTTGTAGGCGTTGTGCAGCCCCTTGATCTGGAGCTTCGAGGTGTCGATCTCCACGGCGTGTTTCCCCACCGCGGCCGTGAACCGGCCGTCGCACAGGAAGGCATCGCCCGCACCGCTGGCCACGGCGCTGTGGGCCATGAACGGAAGCTGGCGCATCCGCAGGTCATATTTCGGCAGCTGTTCGCGGATCACCTCATCGTCGCCCGAATAGATGAACCAGTCGCGCGAGGTCATGTTCTGCGTGATGCGCATCTTGGCGTCGATGTAGTTCTGGAAGCAGTGGTCGTAGCGGTCCAGATGGTCGGGCGTGATGTTCGTCAGCACGCCGATATGGGCGCGGAACTTGTACATGCCGTCCAGCTGGAACGAGCTCAGTTCGAGCACATACCAGTCGTAATTGCCCGTAGCGACCGAGTAGGCGAAACTCTCGCCGATGTTGCCGCCCAGCGCCACGTTGTAACCCGCATCGCGCAGGATCTTGTAGATGATCGACGTGGTGGTGGTCTTGCCGTTCGAGCCAGTGACACAGATGCAGCGGGCGCGGCCCATATAGCGGCCGGCGAACTCGATCTCGGAGATCACCGGGATACCCGCCTCGCGGACCTTGCGCACGATCGGGGCCGAATCGGGAATGCCCGGCGACTTGATCACCTCCGTGGCGGCGAGGATGCGCTCCTCGGTGTGACCGCCCTCCTCGTAGGGGACCTCCCACTCGTCGAGTTTGGCCTTGAAGCGTGCGGCAATGGTTCCGGCATCGGAGAGGAAGACCCCGAAGCCCTTTTTCTTGGCGAGGATCGCGGAGCCGTATCCGCTGATGCCGCCACCCAGTACGACAATGTTTTTCATAAGTCCGGTTTATCGAATCTTCAACGTTACCAACGTAATGGCTGCCAGCAGCAGCGAAATGATCCAGAAGCGGATGACGATCTTCGTCTCGAAGATGCCCTTCTTCTGGTAGTGGTGATGGATCGGCGACATGAGCAGGATACGGCGCCCTTCGCCGTACTTTTTCTTGGTGTACTTGAACCAGCCGACCTGCAGCATGACCGAGAAACTCTCGACCAGGAAGACCCCGCAGAGGATCGGCAGCAGCAGCTCCTTGCGGATGCAGAGTGCGAAGACGGCGATCACGCCGCCGATCGAGAGCGAACCCGTATCACCCATGAAGATCTGCGCCGGGAAGGAGTTGTACCAGAGGAATCCGACCAGTGCGCCGACCAGCGCCGCGGCATAGACCACCAGTTCGCCGCTGTCGGGGATGTACATGATGTTGAGGTAGTCGGCATAGACGATGTGGCCCGAGAGGTAGGCCAGTGCACCGAGCACCGCCACGATCGGCACCGAAACGCCCGTCACCAGACCGTCGAGGCCGTCCGTGAGGTTGGCGCCGTTCGAGACGGCCGTCACGACGAAGATCGCCACCAGCACGTACAACAGCCAGGTGGCCGTCTCGTTGCCGCCGGTGAGCCATCCGTAGTCGAATTCGTTGTTCTTGACGAAGGGGATGGTCGTCTGGGTGGTCTTGAGGCTTTCGGAGCTCAGGACGACGTTGCGCTGGACGCTCTCGATGACCGTGCCGTCGGGGTTCATGTAGACCGTCTGCACGGGCTGCGTGACCTTGTCGCGGACGACGATCTGCGGCGAGAGCCACATCGTCGTGCCGACGATGATGCCCAGTCCGACCTGGCCGACGATCTTGAAGCGGCCCTTGAGCCCCTCCTTGCGGTGGCGGAAGACCTTGATGTAGTCGTCCAGCCCGCCGATGAGCCCCAGCCAGACGGTCGAGACGAGCAGCAGCTGCACGTAGACATTGTCGAGCTTGCCGAAGAGCAGCATCGGCACCAGGATGGCCAGGAGGATGATCACGCCGCCCATCGTCGGGGTTCCCTTCTTCTGGAGCTGGCCCTGGAGGCCGAGGTCGCGGATATCCTCGCCGATCTGCCGCCGGCGGAGGAAATCGATGATCCGGCGTCCGAAGATGATGACGATCAGCAGCGAGAGGATGATGGCCGCCGATGCACGGAACGAGATGTACTGGAACATGCCCGAGCCGGGCAGATCGTAAACTTCATCCAGATACTTGAAAAGATGATAGAGCATGATTTGTGTCGAGTCAGTGTGTCAAAAAGTTCAGGATTTGGCGGCGGGATTGCCGGCCGCGGGGAGCAGTTCGAAGGCGCGGCGCACCTCTTCGCGGTCGTCGAAGTGGTGCTTCACGTCGCCGATGATCTGATAGGTTTCGTGGCCCTTTCCGGCGATGAGGATCAGGTCGCCCGGGCGGCTCATCAGCACCGCCGTGCGGATGGCCTCGGCGCGGTCCGTGATGCGCACGTAACGCGTCCCGGGCTGCAGGCCGGCCGTCATCTCGTCGAGAATTGCCTCGGGGGATTCGTGGCGCGGGTTGTCCGACGTGAAGATGGCCGTCGAGGCGTAGCGGACGGCGATCCGGGCCATTTCGGGACGCTTCGTGCGGTCGCGGTCGCCGCCGCATCCGCATACGACCAGCAGCTGCTGCGAGGGCTGGCGCAGCTCCTCGATCGTCCGCAGGACGTTCTCCAGCGCATCGGGCGTGTGGGCGTAATCGACGATGGCTACGGTGCCGTTGGCGGCGCGGACGATCTCGAAGCGCCCGCTCACGGCGTGCAGCGTCGACAGCACGCGCAGCACCTCTCCGCGGTCGAGCCCCAGCAGGCAGGCTGCTCCGTAGACGGCCAGCAGGTTGTAGGCGTTGAAGCGTCCGAGCAGGCCGGTCCACAGCTCCTGCCCGTCGATGCGCAGCAGCATGCCGTCAACGTGCATCTCGAGGATCTTGCAGCGGAAATCGGCCATCTCGCGCAGCGAATAGCTCTTCACCGTGGCGGCCGTATTCTGAACCATGACGCGTCCGTTGCGGTCGTCGATATTCGTCAGGGCGAAGGCCCCCTTGGGCAGGTGGTCGAAGAAGAGCTTCTTGGCCCGGATATACTCGGCGAAGGTCTTGTGGTAGTCGAGATGGTCGTGGGTGATGTTCGAGAAGATGCCGCCGGCGAACTCCAGTCCGCGGATACGCTCCTGCACGATGGCGTGCGACGAGCACTCCATGAAGCAGAATTCGCACCCGGCGTCGACCATCTCACGCATCATGGCATTCAGACGGATCGGATCGGGGGTCGTATGCGTGGCCTCGATCTCACGTCCGTCGATGCGGTAGACCACCGTCGAGATCAGTCCGGCGCGGTAGCCCAGGGCCCGCACCAGGTCGTAGAGCAGCGTCACGGTCGTGGTTTTGCCGTTGGTGCCGGTGATGCCGACCAGCTTCAGGTCGCGGCTCGGGAAGTCGTAGAAGGCGGCGGCCAGATCGGCCATCGCACCGGCCGAATCACGCACCACCACCCAGGTCACCCCCTCGGCCGGAGCCTCGGGCATACGCTCGCAGACGACCGCTGCGGCCCCTTTTTCAACGGCCATCGGGATGTAGTCGTGGCCATCGCTGCGCGTGCCCCGCACGGCGAAGAAACAGTCGCCGGGCTTCACGCTCCGCGAATCGTAGGTCAGCCCCGCGATCGCGGTCTCGGGATCTCCATGCACCGCCTCAACGGGCAGGTGCCGAATCATTTCCGAAATTCTCTTCATCTCACTATTTCAACGTTATGGTAACCGTCTGACCCGGCACGATGCGGGCTCCGGCGGAAATCGTTTGTCGTACAACGGCCCCCTGGCCCGAGAAGCGGACCTTCAGACCGTGGCTTTCGAGCAGGAACAGGGCATCCTTCAGCCCCATGCCGCGCACGTCGGGCATCACACCCGTCTGTTCGGGGATCGTCGTGACGATCACCCGCGAGAGGCTGTCGACCCGTGTGCGGCCCCATCCCCGGCGATCCTCACACTCCGTGCGGGGCGAGAAGCGGCCCGCCACGCGGCGGATCTGGGCGATGTCGCCCCCCTTGATCCGTTCCGGATAGTGGCGCGGACCGTCCGACTCGACCCGTCCGTACCAGTCCTGACCGCGGTTGTAGATGTAGTCGACCATGCGCTTGACGACCGGACCGGCCAGCGGACCTCCGTAGTAGGCCTTGCCCGGCTGGGCGCGGGTCTCGATGGTGGTCAGCACCGTATAGCGCGGCGCATCGGCCGGGAAGTAGGCGATCATCGAACCCAGATAGGGGCGTCCGCCCTCGGTGGGTGCGGTGATCTGGGCCGTACCGGTCTTGGCGGCCACCCGCAGATGGGTCGTATCGCGGAAGAAG
Source organism: uncultured Alistipes sp. (assembly GCA_944321185.1). Lineage (GTDB taxonomy): Bacteria > Bacteroidota > Bacteroidia > Bacteroidales > Rikenellaceae > Alistipes. The sequence goes on from CALUKH010000002.1 coordinate 149,311, forward strand.
GCACTCGCCGTACCCTCGGTGCAGACCGCCTGCAGACACTGCTGCACCTCGTGCAGGGCGGCCCGCGAAGCGATCGACGAGGCGATCGTACGGCTTTCGTAGCGCTCCTCGACCCGGTCGCCGCGCCGCAGTTCGCGGACCAGCACCGGCGAGATCATCTTTCCGCCGTTGGCGATGGCGTTGTAGAAGGTGATCATCTGAATCGGGGCCAGCTGCACGCGGTAGCCGTAGGACATCTTCACCAGCATGACCCCCGGGTCGGGAACCTTCCAGTCGGTGGTGATTTCGGGCGGGCGTTCGCCGAGGCGTTCGAGACCCACGGTCTCACCCAGGTGGAGGGTTTCGTGGAGGTAGCGGCTGTAGTCGAACTTCTTGCCCGTGATGCCGTAGCGGTCCCAGATGGCCCGTGCGAAGTAGACGTTCGACGACGAGGCCACGGCCCGCCGGAAATCGATCTCGTGGTCGCCACGGTGCGAATCGCGGATGTTGCGCGCCGGGCCGACCGTCACCGGATCGCCGTTGTGGGTGTCGTAAACGGTCGAGGGCGACATGTGGGCATCGTCGAGCAGCGTGAGCATCGTCGCCAGCTTGAAGGTCGAACCGGGCTCCATGACGCGGCTCAGGGCATAGTTCTCGCGTTCGGAGTAGGTGCCGCCCGGATCGCGTCCGAGGTTGACCATGGCCAGGATCTCGCCCGTGCGGACCTCCATGACGATCGTCGTGCCCCAGATGGCGTTCTGCCGTTCGAGCTGCTGCCGCAGCGCACGGTCGGCAACGTCCTGCAGATCGATGTCGAGCGTCGTCACCACATCCATGCCGTCGACCGGATCGACATGGTCGCCGCCGGCCACCCGTCCGTAGAAGCCGCGGGCGATACGCTGCCGCAACGCCTTGCCGTCCTTGCCGGCCAGCTCCTCGACGTAGGCCTTCTCGATGCCGTAATTGCCGCGGTCGCCCGTCAAGCCGATCGTTCGCCGGGCCAGTTCGCCCTGCGGATAGATGCGTTCGTCGCGTTCGAGGAGCGTGTAGACCATGCCCATGTTCCAGTTCAGCAGCGGATAGCGGCGCAGCACCTCCCATTCGGCGTAGTCCACCTCGCGGGGGAAGATCTTCACGGGCGTATGGTCGCGCAACGTGTCGTAGACGCGCCGTTTGACATACTCCTCGCCGCGCAGCCGGTCGATGAAGCGGGCGATGGGCCCCTCCGAACGCGGGCACAGCGTATCACGCGGATGCACCAGGCGGTAGCGCCGGGCATGCTCCTCGCGGAACTTGCGGGCATAGGCCGAGGCGGGTTTGTCCTTGAAGAAGGCCGCCAGCAGCTTGGCCAGCGAATCGGCCTGCGTGTGGAACGTATCGAGCGAATCGAGCCCCGGCGAGGCGAAGTCGAAGGCCACCTGATAGCGGAAGATCGACGTGGCGAGGGGTTCGCCGTCGCGCGAGAGGATGTTGCCGCGCTGGGCCTTGATCTCCTCGTGGAGGAAGATGCGGCTGGCCAGACGGTCGGCATTGTAGGCCACCTCGCGGCTGAAGAGCTGCACCCACACCAAGCGTGCCAGCACGATGCCCCCCGCCAGGAAGAACAGCACGTAGAGCAGCCGCACGCGCAACAGAATGTCGCTCTTGACTTTCGAACGTCCCTCTTTCATGGCCGGTCAGTTTTCGATGATTTCACCCGGCGTCTGCGGGTCGTACAGATCGATGCCCCGCGCATGGAGCTGTTCGACGATGGCCGAATGGGTCGTACGCTGGAAGCGCTGCTCCTGCAGGCGGATCGAGCGTTCGCGCAGCTTCTGCACCTCGCGCTCCAGACGCGTGTAGCGCATGTCGAGGTGCAGCGACCAGAACATCACCACGATACTCAGGAAGAACACCCCGGCGATGGTCAGCAGATAGGGGTAGTAGCGCGAGACGCCCCGCCGCACGAGGATCGAACCCGAGAAGAGCTGCCACAGCATGCTCGACCGCCGGCGCCGTTCGCGGGCCTCGCGGGCCTCGGCTTCGGCACGCCGCAGGGCCTCCTCCTCTTCGTCGCGGCGGATATCCTCGTCGGCTTCGCCGCTCTCCATGCGGCGCACCTCGCGGCGCACGCGGCGGGCAAATTCCGCTTCGGCGTCGCGACGCGCCTGCTCTTCGGGGGTGACGGGATCGAATTCGTGGTCGCTATACATCGTCTCAGCGTTTTACGGCCGCACGGAGCTTCGCCGAGCGGGATCGGGGATTGCGCGCCAGTTCATCGGCCGACGGCATGACGGCCTTGCGGGTCAGCGCCTCGAACGGCGCAAGCGAACGCCCGTAGAAGTCCTTTTCGACCTCGCCCGAGAAGTTGCCGCTGCGCAGGAAGTTCTTCACCAGACGGTCTTCGAGCGAGTGGTAGGAGATGACGACCAGCCGTCCGCCGGGCTTCAGCACCCGCAGACTCTGTTCGAGGGCCATCTTCAGCGCCTCCATCTCGCCGTTGACCTCGATGCGCAGCGCCTGGAAGAGTTTGGTGAGGAACTTCGAGGGATCCTTGGCCGGGGTGCAGGGCTTCACGGCCGCGACCAGTTCGGCCGTCGTGGTCACCGGCGCCGCCTCGCGGGCCCGGACCAGACAGCCGGCCACCTTCCACGGAGTCTCCAACTCGCCCCAGTCGCCCAGTACGCGGGTCAGTTCGTCGGCCGAATAGGTATTCACCACGTCGGCGGCCGTAAGGCCTCCCCGCTGGTTCATGCGCATGTCGAGCGGCGCCTCGCCGCGGAACGAAAAGCCGCGTTCGAGATCGTCGAAGTGATGGGACGAAACCCCCAGATCGGCCAGAATGCCGTCGACGGCCGTGACGCCCCGCAGCCGCAGCGCCCCGCGCAGGAAGCGGAAGTTGCTCTCCACGTAGTGGAAGCGTGGATCGTCGGGGCAGTTGGCGCGGGTGTCGCGGTCCTGATCGAAGCCGTAGAGGCGTCCTTCGGCCCCGAGGGCCTCCAGGATGCGGCGCGAATGGCCTCCGCCGCCGAACGTCAGATCGACGTACGTCCCCGCCGGATCGATCCCCAGCAGCCCGACCGACTCCTCCAGCAATACGGGTGTATGATAGTGTGACATCATTGCGGTTGACAAAAGTCCATTTGGGGTGTAAAGTTAGTGCTTTTCTGAAAAAGAATCCGTATATTTGTCCGATTAAATTTTCGAAGACTTCATGCCCCAAATCGACATAGGTGCCGTCATCCGGGAGAAAGCCCCCCGTGCGGCACGCTGGATCCCCCGCCCGCTCGTCGACTGGTTGCGCCGCACGATCCACGAACGGGAGATCAACCACATCCTCACAAGCTACTGGACGCTGCCTCCGCAGGAGTTCATCCGCGCGGCCTTCCGCGAGTGGCAGGTGAGCTACTCGGCCCAGGGGCTCGACCGCCTCGATCGGCGGGGCCGTTACCTCTTCGTCTCGAACCACCCGTTCGGCGGCATGGACGGCATGATGCTGGCCGACAAGCTGATCGAACACTTCGGCGATGCCCGCGTGGTGGTCAACGACCTGCTGATGCACCTCGAACCGCTGCGCCCGCTCTGGATACCAGTCAACAAGCACGGCGCTCAGAACACCGCCTACGCCCGCAAATTCGACGAGGAGTTCTTCGGCGACCGCCCGATCCTCACCTTCCCGGCCGGACTCTGCTCGCGCACGATCGACGGCCGCGTCACCGACCCCGAATGGAAGGTGAGCTTCCTGAAGAAGGCCTACGCCTCGCAGCGGCAGATCGTGCCGGTCTTCGTCGAGGGGCGGCTGTCGAACTTCTTCTACCGCGTCTACCACCTGCGCAAGGCCCTGGGCGTGAAGTTCAACATCGAGATGCTGTGGCTGCCCGACGAGATGTTCTCCCAGAAGGGACGCCACTTCCGCATCGTCGTCGGCGACCCCATCCCGCTGAGCGAACTCCACCACCTCGGTTCGCTGCGCGAACAGGCCGACGAAGTACGCAAAAAGGCTTATTTTTTGGAAAAAAAGCTCGTCGGGACGGCAAAATAACGCCAATTGTGGTATTTTTGCCTCGTCAAAGCAACGGAAAAGCATGGAACCCATCATCGAACCCGTCGACCGGGAATTGCTGCTCGCGGAACTCACCCCCGCCCGCAAGGTCCGCGATACGCATCGGGCCGGCAATGAAATCTACATCTTCCCGGCCGCGGAGTGTCCGTCGCTGATGCGCGAAATCGGACGACTGCGCGAAGTGGCCTTCCGCGGTGCCGGCGGCGGCACGGGCCGCGAAGTCGACATCGACGAGGAGGATCTTGCCCCCGACGGCTACTACCAGCTGATCGTCTGGGACCCCGCCGCGCAGGAGATCATCGGCGGATACCGCTTCATCGTCTGCACGAGCCCCTACCCGCGCCACCTCTCCACGGAACACTACTTCCGCTTCAGCGAGCGCTTCCGCCGCAAATACCTGCCCCGCACCATCGAACTCGGACGCTCGTTCATCCAGCCCGCCTACCAGGCCCGCGGCAACTCGAAGAGCATCTACGCCCTGGACAACCTCTGGGACGGTCTGGGGGCCCTGATCGTGCTGAACCCCAAGGCCCGATACCTCTTCGGCAAGGTCACGATGTACACCACCTACAAGGCCGTGGCACGCAATGCGCTGATCTGGTTCCTGCGCCGCTACTTCCCCGATCGCGAGGGGCTGGTCGAGGGCATCCATCCGATCCGGCTCGATCTGGACGACCCTTACTACGAAGAGCTCTTCTCGGGCGAAACCTACATGGAGAACTACCGGATTCTGATCCAGAAGGTGCGGGAATTCAACGAGAACATTCCGCCGCTGATCAACGCCTACATGAATCTCTCGCCCACGATGCGGGTCTTCGATACGGTGTCGAATCCCGATTTCGGCGGCGTCGAGGAGACGGGCATTCTGGTGACCATCCGCGACATCTACCCCGAGAAACGGCTTCGCTACACGCGCTGGCAGGGGTGGCGGGCCAACCTCAAGCATCGTCGCGAAGAGTTCAGCGAACAGCTCCGCCAACACCTCGAACGCATCACCAAAAGCCCCAAAAAGCACAACGACTGATGCCTGCGCATCCTTCGGGCCCGCTGCATCCAACAACAGGCTCCGGCTTTGCCGGGGCTTTTTTGTCTTCATGCGCTGTGCCGGAGCCGTCCGGCGCCACGCAGACACCCCGCCCCGAGCCGTCGCCCGACCGCAAAAAAATCCCTGCCCGAAGGCAGGGAACCAGGCAAACAATTGTTTAACTAATAAGAAATGGGGTATTTTTTCGGTTTATAACGGAGGAAGGAAGCCCGCGACGATCTCCTTCAATCGCACTCTCCACACAAAAGATCTTCGCGAGCTCCATCCATTTCATACGCCTATTCGGCAGGTTGCGATTCGGGTTCGGCCGGAGTCTGATCCGGGGTCGTCGGAGCGGGCTGCTCCTCCGGTTTCTGATCGGGTTTCTGATCGGGAGCCGGCTGCTCGTCGGGTACCGGGCACTCCTTCTTCGGCGATTCGGGCTTCTCGGGTTCCTGTGCTACGGCAAAACCACCGCACATCAGCATCGCGGCTGCCAGCATGACCATTGTCTTTTTCATAACGCTACGTTTTTAAGGTTGAACTTTCTTTTTCCGGGAACGGGTTTGCAACCGCGTTCTGACCGTTTGAAGTTCAATCCCGGTGCCAAATCGGGCGAAATCAACACAAAACAATATGAATCAATGATTTAACAACAGAAGACACCGGGATGCCAGCATGTGACAAAGTGTGGAAAAAGGACCACAAAACGTGGAAATATTCCACACTCCGCCGCCACAACAACCCCTCGGGACGGATGCGGACGGAAGCGCACACTCCACCCGCAGACAGACGCAAACGACCGGCGTGCCGGACCGGAAGCAGAGGCGCGTGGTCAGCCCGCCGGACAGGAAACGGTCGGAAACGAACCGGCTATTCGATGCCGTAGAGATGGAGTTTGTTGTAGAGCGTCTTGCGATCGATGCCGAGCAGTTTGGCCGCCTGCGACTTGTTGCCGCCGGCCGCGGCCAGAGCGCGTCGGATCTGCTCCTCCTCGGTGGCGGGGTCATGCAGCGAATAGGAGGTAGCCGAGGCTGAGGCGGTCGCAGCACCGGTGATCTCACCCGGCAGATCACCCGCCGTGATGTACTCGCCCGAAGCGAGCAGCGTGGCCGACATCACCGTATTCTTCAACTGTCGCAGATTGCCCGGCCAGTCGTAGGCCGCCAATGCCCGGATGGCCGCAGCATCGAAACCGACGATCCGTTTGTCGAGCTCGCGGTTGGCCTGGTCGAGGAAGAAGTCGGCATAGAGCGGAATATCGTCACGGCGTTCGCTGAGGCTGGGAACCCGCAGCGTGAAGGAGTTGATGCGGTGGTAGAGGTCGGCACGGAACGTTCCGCGCGCAATGGCCGCCTCGAGATCCTCGTTCGTGGCGGCTACCAGCCGGATGTCAACCGGGATTTCGCGGTTCCCGCCCACGGGACGGATCCGCCGCTCCTGAAGGGCGCGCAGCAGCTGCACCTGGGTTTCGTAGGTGAGGTTGCCCACCTCGTCGAGAAAGAGCGTGCCGCCGTCGGCCAGTTCGAAGGCCCCCTTTTTGTCGCTCACGGCCCCGGTAAACGACCCCTTGACGTGGCCGAAGAACTCCGAGGCGGCCAACTCGCGGGGTATGGCGCCGCAATCGACCGCCACGAAGGGTTTTCCGGCACGTTTGCTCTGCTGGTGGATCAACTGTGCGACATGCTCCTTGCCTGTGCCGCTGGCTCCGTTGACCAGCACCGACATGTTGGTCGGAGCCACCAGCCGGATGTATTCGTAGAGACGCCGTGAAGCGTCGCTGCGCCCCTCGATGTAGTTAAGCGAAGCCGTGTGCGCAGCAGCCTTGACACCCTCCTTTGGGGCTCCGGCAGCCGATCCGGCCGATCCGACGGGCGCATCCTTTGCTGCGGATGCGGCCTTGTGAACCTTCGCTGCGGGGGCTGCGCCGGGGACGGAATCCAACGCTTCGCGGATCTTCTTCAGCAGTTCGTCGGGATTGACCGGTTTGGAGACGTAGTCGCGGGCCCCGAGCTTCATGCAGCGCACCGCATTCTGAATCTCGGCATAGCTCGTCATGACGATCACCGGAGCCGCAATACCCTCGCCGGCCATCCATTGCAAGAGGGCGATCCCGTCCTCGTCCGGCAGGCGCATGTCACTCAGCACCAGCGAGAATTGCTCATCGGAGAGCATTTTGCGGGCCGCGGCGACCGTCGAGGCCGTCGCCACCTCGAAACCCCGTTTCGAGAGCCACGTGCGCAGCATCAGCGCAAAGGTGATATCATCGTCAAGAATCAGAATCCGTTTCATCGTGTCGCAAAGATACGCATTTTTCCGCTTCCGCAACGACCTCGCGAATCGTCGCAACCGTGCGTCGCAACTCCTCGTCGAGCCCTCCGGCCAGCGGATCATCGGCCGTTTCGGCGCGCCGCAGGGTCTCGGAGACCCGCCGCAGCCCCAGCATCGTGAAGATCGGCACCATCTTGTGGGACAGCGCCCTGACCCCAGCCTGATCGCCCGTATCGAGGGCCCGCCCGAGCGCCGTGCAGTTGGCCGTCGTCTGCTCGACGAAGGAGCGCAGAATGCTCCGCGCCGCCTCGGCATCATCGCCCGCATAGGCCGTCAGAGGGCTGAAGTCGATCACCGCAGCCGGTTGCCTGGAGGAAGTCTCTCCGCTTTGGGCCGCCGGTAACGTGCCGGTATCTGCCCGGGCAGCATCCGTCCCGTCACCGTTCCGTCCCGCATTTGTCGCGTCAGCAATCGTTCCGGTCCCGGCCGGGTCGGCATCCGTCCCGGTCATCGAGGCCGAAGATGTCGTTGTGGCCGTCGTTACGGTCGGTTCGACGGCTGGATCCACCCCCGCCGGGCGGGCCGAACGCCACGCCTCCACGATTGCACCGACCAGCTCCTGCTGCGAAAAGGGCTTGCGCAGGCAGCCGGCAAAACCCTTCCCGCGCAGCAGGTCGAGGGTCAGCTCGCCGCGCGCCGAAACGGCCACAACGGGCCGTGTCGGATCGACCCCGTGTACGGTCTCCAGGACGCTGAAACCGTCGGCCGACGGCATCTGTATGTCGGTCAGCACCACATCGAAACGCCCCTCCGTGACGACCTTGCCCACATATTCGGGATACTGGCACGCCTCGGCCTCGATACCGGCCCGGCGGCACATCGCGGCGGTCATCTCCAGCTGCAGAGGGTCGTCGTCGACCAGCAGCACACGCAGACCGCGACCGGGCATCTCTTGACTGTCGGGCCGCGGAGAGGCTGGACCGGGTTGCATGTCGGAATCGGGACCCGCCGCCGCGCCCTCCGCCTCGCGGACCGGCAGCGTCACGATGAAGCGGCTCCCCTCGCCGGGGCGGCTTTCGAGCGAGATACGACCGCCGAGCAGCTTCACCAGCCGGTCGACGATCGAGAGCCCCAGTCCGAATCCGTCGACCCCGCGGGCCGAACTCAACCGGACGAATTCGCCGAAGATGCGTTCACGCTCTGCGCGTCCGATGCCGCGCCCGGTGTCGCGCACCGAAAAGATCAGTTCGCCACGCACGACGTCGACCCGCAGCTGCACCCAGCCCGCATCGGTGAATTTCAGGGCGTTGGATAACAGGTTGTCGGCGATCTGCCGGATGTGGAAGGCATCCCCCTCGACCATCCGGGCGGCACCCGTCCCCGTCTCGAAACGCAGATCGAGCCCCCGGGCCGCAGCAGCAGCAGCAAACCCTGCCCGGATGGTCTCGAAAAGCTGCGCCGGACTGAAGACCACGTGCTGCACCTCGATCTTGTGGATGTCCAGCCGGTAGAAGTCCAGGAGGCTGTTGACCAGCGCCAGCAGATGCTCCGACGAATCCTTCATGTTGTGCAGATAGAGCGCCTGCCGTTTGTCATCCGTCAGCCGCGACAGCAGGTCGATATAACCCATCACCGAGCCCAGCGGCGCCTTGATGTCGTGCGTAATGGCCAGCATCAGCTGTTCGCGGGCCGCCAGCAGAGCCTCCTTCTCGCGGTTGGCGCGCTCCAGTTCGCGGCGGTAGCGGTTGCCGCGGTTGATGTCGCGCCAGAGGATCCCCACGAAGAAGAGCATCAGCAGAATCGAACCGCCGGCCACCCCGCCCAGAATGTGCGACGTGCGGCGCCGGATCCCCTCCGAACGGTGGATGCGGCGCATGAGCAGGGCCGTATCCTCGGCTTCGAAGTCGAGGATCAGGCTGTAGATCTTCATGTTCACCAGGTCGTTGCTGTAACTCAGCCGCAACCCCTCCTGCCAGGCGCGGTCGTAGATCGACAGGCGGTTGCTCGTGACGCTGTCCTGAAGGGCCTGAAGGACCAGTTCGATCGTATCGCGCACCACCCCCACGGGCAGCATCGATCCCGTCGCACGCCGCTGAGCAGACACCTCGACCGTATCCCGCCGCGTCCCGAACAGATCGGCCACCCGCCGCAGGAAAGGACGTCGTGCATGCGATTCCTCGAGCGTATCGGGCGAATTGCCGCCGTCACCGCCGGAGGGCCCTGCAGGCCGGTGCGTGCGGCGGAAGGGGGTCGTATCGGCCACGATGCTCGCCTGAGGGCCGATCAGTTCGCGGATGCTCTTGTTGAGCAGCCCGGAGGTCGATCCGGCCCGGATCGTCCGGTGAAGACGCATCGTGCGCTGCTCCTTGTCGGCCAGCAGCCGCGTGATGCTGTCCAGCCGCAGCCGCTGCAGCGAATCCTCCACGGCGGTCAGCTGCCGCAGCGTATCGATGCACTCCCGTACGGTCCGCAGTTCGCCCCGGTAGCGGTTTTCGTAGGAGAGGTAGCCGGCGATCATCAGCTGACCGTAGCTCTCGGCCTGGTAGAGGTGGTACAACGTGCGGTTGACGGCCGTGCGTTTGGTGTGCAGCAGGGCGTAGTCCCGGTCGGGCGCCGAAAAGCGCACCACCGCCCGATAGACATAGGCGATGGCCAGGATACTCACGGCCACCAGCAGCACGTATCCCGCCACGATCTTGGTTTTGACGAATTTCGACTCCTTCACGCCGTCAAAGATACGCAAACTTCCGCCAACGGCCAACCCCCGTCCTCACCCGGTCTGCGCCAGCCATCGGCATCAGAGGACAAAACCGGCTGTAATTTATCGAAATTCGATAAATCTTTCGCGATTTTACGTATATTTGCAGCACAACTTCGAAAACAGATACCCGCTCATGAAGGATTTGCTTGCGGTCGAACACGTCTCCAAACGTTACGCCGACCATACGGCCCTCGACGACGTCTCGCTCTCGATCCCCGAAGGATCGGTCTACGGGCTGCTCGGACCCAACGGCGCCGGAAAAACCACCCTCATCCGCATCATCAACCGCATCACGGCCCCCGACAGCGGCCGCGTGCTCTTCGACGGCCACGACATCGCCCCCGACGACGTCCGCCGCATCGGCTACCTGCCCGAGGAGCGCGGCCTCTACAAGAAGATGAAGGTCGGCGAACAGGCCCTCTTCTTCGCCCGTCTGAAGGGGCTTTCGCGCCGCGAGGCCACCGTGCGGCTCAAAGCGTGGTTCGAACGCTTCGGCATCCAGGCGTGGTGGGACAAGCGCGTCGAGGAGCTCTCGAAGGGGATGGCCCAGAAGGTGCAGTTCATCGTCACGGTGCTCCACCGGCCGCGGCTGCTGATCTTCGACGAACCCTTCTCGGGGTTCGACCCCATCAACGCCAACCTCCTGAAGGAGGAGATCCTCGCCCTGCGCGACGAGGGGGCCACGGTGATTTTCTCGACCCACAACATGTCGTCCGTGGAGGAGATCTGCGACCACATCACGCTCATCAACCGCTCGAAGAACATCCTCTCGGGGCGTGTCGACGAGATCCGCCGCCGTCACGGCGCCAACCTCTTCGAGGTGGCCTACCGCGGCGACGAGGCCGCACTGCGCCGTTCGCTCGAGGGACGGTGCGAAATTCTCGACGGCATCGCCGAAGAGAGCGTCGGCGAGTTCGCCGGCGAGAGCTCGCCCTATCGGACGCTCCGCCTCCACGTCGGACAGCCGGAACGCGTGCGGGAGGTCATCGCCACCGTCAACGAGACGGTCGACCTGCGGTCGTTCCGCGAACTGATCCCCTCGATGAACGACATCTTCATCCGCGCCGTCAACGGCACGCTCTAACCCGCCCCCGAAAACACGCAACACCATGTCGACCAATATCCTGCTTATCATCCAGCGCGAATTCAACGAACGCGTCCGCAAAAAGTCCTTCATCCTCTCGACGCTCATCACGCCGATCCTGATGGTGGTCCTGATGGCCGCTCCGGCCCTGATCATGAAGTACTCGCACGGCGAGCAGAAACGCATCGCCGTGATCGACGACAGCGGACTCGTCGCCCCGCATCTCGAAAACAACGCCACGGTCTGCTTCGTGCCGACCGATCTGACGCCCGACGAGGCCCGCAAACAACTGACCGACCTCTTCGGCGTGCTCTGCATCGGACGCGACATCCTCGATAACCCGAACGACGTACAGCTCTACGCCAACGCCTCGACGTCGCTCTCGCTCGAAAGCACCATCACCGAACAGATCGCCAAGATCCTCGAAACCGAAAAGCTCAAGGCCTACGACATCAAGGATCTCGACCGGATTCTCGACCAGGTGAAGACCACGGTCACGATGCAGACCTTCCGCAACGACAAGTCGCAGGAGGAGCATGCCCAGGCCCGTTCGTCGGCCGCCGCCACGGCCATCGGCTACGTGCTGGGATTCATGCTCTACATCTTCCTGATGGCCTACGGATCGATGGTCATGCAGTCGGTCATCGAGGAGAAGAACAGCCGCGTGCTGGAGGTGATGGTCTCGTCGGTAAGGCCCTTCGACCTGATGATGGGCAAGATCCTCGGCGTGGCGGCCGTCGCCGTGGTGCAGATCCTCTTGTGGGGGCTTCTCGTGGCGGTCGTCGGCGGATTCGTGATGCCGCAGCTGCTGCCCGCCGAGGCCCTGAGCGGCATCGAGGCCATGCAGCAGGGGATGCCCGGCGCCGCAACGGGCGGTCTGGATCCCGAAATGATGCAGGCACTGGCCGCCATGACCGATCTGGGCTACATCCTGCGGATCTTCGGTTTCCTGCTGCTGTTCGTCATCGGCGGATACCTGCTCTATTCGGCCATGTTCGCCGCCGTGGGATCGGCCGTCGACAACGTCCAGGACGCCTCGCAGCTGCAGATGCCCATCACGCTGCCGATCATCCTCGCCCTGCTGGTGATGCTGGCCGTCATCGAGGATCCCAATTCGCGGCTCTCGTTCTGGTTCTCGATCATCCCGCTCACCTCGCCCGTGGTGATGATGGCCCGCATCCCCTACGACATCCCCTGGTGGGAGATCCTCCTCTCGCTGGTGCTGCTCTACGGATCGTTCGTCGGCATGGTCTGGCTGGCCGCCAAGATCTACCGCGTGGGCATCTTCATGTACGGCAAGAAACCCTCGTTCAGGGAGCTGTTCAAGTGGATCCGCTACAAATACTGACCCCGCCGCCGCACCGCCGCAATCGAACGTCCCGACGGCTGAAAATCAATTTTCTGTTATTCGGATAACAGGTTTCCTGAATTTTTTCATTAAATTTGTCGCGGATTTGGAAACCGCCTGCGGACATCCGGATCCGATGGAAAGGAATAATTTCTACAAAATACTTAAAATCAAAGAGCTATGAACTCGATTGACACTTACGATTTCAAAGGCAAACGCGCGATCATCCGCGTGGATTTCAATGTGCCCCTCAACGAGAAGGGCGAGGTAACCGACGACACGCGTATCCGTGCCGCCATGCCGACGATCAAGAAGGTCCTGGCCGAGGGCGGATCGGTGATCCTCATGTCGCACATGGGTCGTCCGAAGAAGAACCCCGATCCGAAATATTCGCTCGAACAGATCGTTCCCGCCATCGAGAAGAATCTCGGCGTGAAGGTCCAGTTCGCCGGTGACTGCATGGGCGAAAAGGCCGCCGAGATGTGCAAGAACATCAAGCCGGGCGAGGTGGTTCTGCTCGAAAACCTGCGTTTCTACGCCGAGGAGGAGGGCAAACCCCGCGGTCTGGCCGAGGACGCCACCAAGGAGGAGAAGGATGCCGCCAAGAAGGCCCTCAAGGAGGGTCCGCAGAAGGAGTTCGTCAAGAAACTCGCTTCGTATGCCGACTGCTACATCAACGACGCCTTCGGTACGGCTCACCGCAAGCACGCTTCGACCTATCTGATCGCCAAGCACTTCCCCAACGACAAGATGTTCGGCTATCTGATGGAGAAGGAGGTCAAGGCCATCTCGTCGCTCATGGAGGCCCCGCAGCACCCGTTCTGCGCCATCATCGGCGGTTCGAAGGTTTCGACCAAGATCGGCGTGATCAAGGCGCTGATCGAGAAGGTTGACTCGATTGTCATCGGCGGCGGCATGACCTACACGTTCGCCGCAGCCCAGGGCGGAAAGGTCGGCAACTCGATCTGCGAACCCGACATGTTCCCCGTTGCCCTGGAGATCCTCGAGCTGGCCAAGAAGAAGGGTGTACAGCTCGTCATGTCGCCCGATGCGCTGATCGCCGACGCATTCTCGGCCGACGCCAATACCTCGACGGCTCCGGCCGACAACATCCCCGACGGATGGGAGGGTGTCGACATCGCCGACGAAGGCAAGAAGATCTTCCGCGAGCACATTCTCGGCTGCAAGACCATCCTGTGGAACGGCCCGGTAGGTGTCTTCGAGATCGACAAGTTCGCCACGGGCTCCAAGGAGGTGGCTCTGGCCATCGCCGAGGCTACGAAGAAGGGCGCCTACTCGCTCATCGGCGGCGGCGACTCGGTAGCCTGCATCAACAAGTTCGGCCTGGCCGACCAGGTTTCCTACATCTCGACCGGCGGCGGCGCCCTGCTCGAGTACATCGAGTTCGGTACGCTGCCCGGTGTTGAGGCCATCCGCGAATAGGCTGTCCGACGAACCCAAAAATCCCGAAACGGAGATTTCCGGTCCTCCGGAGGTCTCCGTTTCTCATCGAAACCCGAACCGTTATGAAACGTATCATTCTTTTAGCAACAACCGTGGCCTGTATGGCAGCCTGTCAGAACAACTCCACCACCAAGGTTCCGGCCATCGACCCGTCGAACTTCGACCTCTCGGTAGCCCCCAACGCCGATTTCTACCAGTACGCCACGGGCGGCTGGCAGAAGAAAAACCCGCTCAAACCCGAATTCTCGCGCTACGGCTCCTTCGACGTGCTGCGCGAAAACAACGAAAAGCGCATCAACCAGCTCTTCCAGGAGATGACCCGGCTCGAGACCACGCCCGGAAGCGTCGAGCAGAAGATCGCCGACCTCTACAAGATGGGGCTCGATTCGACGCGTCTGAACGCCGAAGGCGCCGCGCCGCTGGCTGCCGACCTGAAGCTCGTCGACGGACTTACCGACCGTGCACAGCTGCCTCAGCTGCTGGCCGAGATCCACATGGCGCTGGCCAACCCGTTCTTCGGCATCGGCGTGATGGCCGACCTGATGAACAGCAACCTCAACACGCTCTACGTCGGGCAGGCGGGGCTGTCGATGGGCGACCGCGACTACTACGTCGACCCGGAGAATGCCAAGATCAAGCAGGCCTACCGCGATTACCTCGTACGACTCTTCACCCTGTGCGGTTATGAGGCCGAAGCCGCCGACAAGGCTGCGGCCGACGCCCTGGCGGTGGAGGATTCGCTGGCCGAAGTCTTCTTCTCGAATGTCGAGAAGCGCGACATCCCGGCCCAGTACAACCCGATGACCCGCGAGGAGTTCACCCGCACGTACGACGCCCTCGACTGGGACGTCTACTTCCAGCAGATGGGTCTTGCACAGGTCGACCGGCTGGTTGTCGAGCAGAAGCGCGTCATGGAGCGCGTCAACGAACTGCTCAAGACCCTGCCGCTCGAAACCATCCGCCACTACCTGGCCGCACAGATCATCAACGGCGGCGCCTCGTCGCTGAGCGACGACTTCCAGACCGCCTCGTTCGAGTTCTACGGCCGCACGATGTCGGGCCAGCAGGAGCAGAAACCCCGCTGGAAACGCGCCATGTCGGTGCCCAACAACCTGCTGGGCGAGGCCGTCGGCGAGATGTACGTGGCCAAGTACTTCCCCGAGAAGGACAAGCAGCGCATGACGCAGCTGGTCAAGAACCTGCAGACGTCGCTCTCGCAGCACATCGCCGCTCTGGACTGGATGTCCGACGCCACGAAGGCCAAGGCTCAGGAGAAACTGGCCGCCTTCACCGTCAAGATCGGATACCCGGACAAGTGGAAGGACTACTCGACGCTCACGATCGATCCGGCGAAGAGCTACTACGAGAATCTGCGTGACGCCAGTCTCTGGGCCACGAAGGACAACCTCTCGAAATACGGCAAACCGGTCGATCGCGACGAATGGGGCATGACGCCGCAGACGGTCAACGCCTACTACAACCCGACGACCAACGAGATCTGCTTCCCGGCCGCCATCCTGCAGCCGCCGTTCTACAACCCGGATGCCGACGACGCGGTGAACTACGGTGCCATCGGCGTGGTGATCGGCCACGAAATGACCCACGGATTCGACGACCAGGGCCGTCAGTTCGACAAGGACGGCAACATGAACAACTGGTGGACGGATGCCGATGCCGAGGCCTTCAAGGCCAAGACCGAAGTGCTGGTCAAGCAGTTCGACGCCATCGAGGTGCTCCCGGCCAAGGACGGACAGCCGGCCCTGCATGCCAACGGTGCACTGTGTCTGGGTGAGAACATCGCCGATCAGGGCGGTCTGCGTGTCGCCTGGACGGCCTACCAGAACTCGCTCGAGGGCGGGGAGCATCCGGCCCCGATCGACGGATTCACCGATGCCCAGCGCTTCTACCTGGCCTACGCCACGCTCTGGGCCCAGAACATCCGCGACGAGGAGGCGGCCCGTCTGACCAAACTCGACGTACACTCGCTGGGAAAATGGCGTGTGAATGCCACGCTGCGCAACCTGCAGGACTTCTACGACGCCTTCGGAATCACCGACGGCGCGATGTTCATGCCCGAGGAGGAGCGTGTGATCATCTGGTAGAGGCTCTGCCATGTGCCGGGGAGGCGATTCCTCCCGGCGACTTCAAAAAAGAACCGTCCGGCGGAATCCGGACGGTTCTTTTTTTGTGAAGCGCGGAGGTGCGATCCGTCCGCAGTGCCTCCCGGAGCCGGACGGCCGGACGGGCCGACCGCAGCATAAATTGAAGCCGGGAAACTGTCCGGCAGAAAAGAGCGCCGTCGATCCACCCCGCAAAGGGCATTTTCCGGCCCGCAGAAGTGAAATCCGGCCCGCATGCAATCTTCCCGACGGCCGACCACCCGATCAGTCAATAAAGAGCATTTTCCGGCCCGCAGAGACACGATCGCGTCCGAATGCAGCCCAGCCTCCAGGCTGTCAACGATCGCGTCCGAATGCAGTCCAGCCTCCAGGCTGTCAATAAAAGGTTCCTTTCGGGGCAAAAATGGCGTAGCCGAAGTTGAAGGTCAAATACATGTTCCGCCAATTCTTCAGATCGTACTTCGTCAGCGAAAGGCTCACCGGCCCGATCGGCGAATGATAGACCAGCGAGGCCTCCGAGACATAGTGCCAGCGTTCGTCCTCAACTCCCAGCGGATTGAAGTCGCGCCGGTTGCGGAACAGGGCATAGAAACCCGCCCGGAAGAAGAAGTTGGGCATCAGATCAAACGTCGGCATGACCCCGCCCGCCACAAAACGGTCGGCCCGGAAATCGGGCATGAAGACCATCCGTGCGTGGGGCACCGGCGCGTATTCGGGCATCGACATCAGCGAGGCATACTCCGTGTGGAACGACGGATGGTTCGTGTAGACGGCGTCGACGTTCACGCCGAACGAGAACCAGCTGCTTTGCGGCAGGTCGAAGAACTTGTTCCACGTAAAGCGCCCGCCGAACCACTGCCGACGCTCGCGCGACATGAAGACCTCCGCATCCCAGGGTTTGTACTTGTCGCGGCCGTTGACCCAGATTGCCGAGAGGTAGAGCTCCGAACCGCGCCGCGGATAGAGAAACTTGTCGAGCGTATTGCGGGCCAACCCGGCTCGCAGTGCATAGAAGACAAAACGCGAATGGTCGGTGTCGTCGGCAAACAGCTCCTCGGAATCGTATCGGTAATTGACGTGCCCGCCGTTGAAACGCAGGGCAAAGACGCTGCGGTGGGTGAGCGGCATGCCGACTCCGAGCGAAAAGAAACTATCGCTGCTCTTGACCTGTTCGGCATTGCGGATGCGGGTGACATTACCGAAATAGCCGTGACGGAAGTTGCTCACCGAGAAGTTGTAGGCATAGTCGATGAAGAGCGGTTCGATGGCATAGAAATCGGTCCGTCCGCCGAGCGAGCCCCACGTATAGAGGGGTCCGAGGTAGAGATCGGCGGCGAGTTGCTGCGAGGTGCGGCCGATCCAGCGGTAGCCGATACCGATGTAGGCCTGGTTGAAGGCCGTCGAGGAGACGTTGCCGCCGATGGTGATTTTGAAACTGGGGCGCGTCGTAAAGCTGGCCTCGAAGGCGTAGTGCTTCGAGATCGAATCGTAGCGCACACGCGGAAAATCCATCGTCAGATTGCCGTCGGCCAGCACCTCGAAGAGGTTGTCGCGCAGTTCGGCGAAGCCCATCGGACGCTGCACGCCGGGCGTACGGCGATCGACCTGCACGAAATCGCGAACCAGTTCCCGCTGGCTGCGTTTCAGCCCTTCGAGGTGGTAGTCGTTGAAGACCAGTTCGGGACACCGCCGGCGGAAGGCCTGCCGACGTTCGGCGTACCACGTCGAGTCGCGGCGCTGACCGCCCACCTTCTCCAGCAGTTGCGGCATGGCGGCCATGGCATCCTCGTAACCGGCATTCATGATCGCCTCGGCCTGGTCGAAATCGAGCATGTTGACCCCCACGGCGCGGCGGATGGTGACGCTCCGATCGGCAGGCAGCGTGTAGTCGGTCTGCTGCATGGCCAGCATGAAGGCCTGGTCGAGGATGTTGCTGTTTTCGCTCGGCGGGGTGTTGCCTCCCGTACAGATCGAGCCGATGATCAGGTCGGGATGGAACTCCTCATCGAGGGGTTTCCAGGGGAAGTTGTCGTAGATGCCGCCGTCGTAGAGCAGCATCGAATCGATCGATACGGGCTTGAAGACCAGCGGGATGGACATCGACGAACGGATGGCCACGCTCAGATCGCCGTCACGCATCACCACCGGACGGCGGTGGTTCATGTCGCTGGCCACGCAGCGGAACGGCACCATCAGCCGGTCGAAATCACCCCGGGCGGCGGCCGTGGCCGGGGCGAAGAGTTCGATCAGCGCCAGATCGATCTGCGTCGAGGAGATGAGGTTCGTCGGGAACTGGAGGCGTTCGCCGGCCGGGTTATCGAGATTCACGCGCACGCTCAGGAACGAGGGGTTGCTGCCCAGCTGCCGGTAGTAACTCATGTAGCGGTTGGGGTCGATGCGCCCCGAAACCCACTCCTTGACCACCCCCGTATTGACGATGGCCCGCATCTCGGAGGGGGCGTAACCGGCGGCATACATCGCAGCGATGATCGACCCCATGGAGGTCCCGGCGACGTAATCGATCGGAATACCGTTCTGCTCGAGCGCCTCCAGCACGCCGATGTGATAAAGCCCCTTGGCTCCTCCGCCGCTCATCACCACCCCTACGCCGCCGGCCTCGGCACGAAGCGTCAGTAGCAGCAGCAAACCCACAAATGAGCCGATTTTACGCAACATATCTCAATTTTTTTATAACTTTGCACGTTACTATGGTGTCCCTCAAAAGTAGGTAAAAAAGAAACACGCACAAAATATGATCGACAAAATCAATGAACTCCTGCGACAAGTCGAGGAGTTCAAACCCAAGGCAGCCAGCGAACTCGAGGAGTTCCGTATCCGGATTCTGGGCAAAAAGGGCGAACTCAATGCCCTGATGGAGGAGTTCAAGAGCGTCGCTCCGGAACTCAAGCGCCAGCTGGGGCAGCAGCTCAACCTCCTCAAAAACAAAGCCACGGAGCGTATCGCCTCCCTGCGCGAGGAGCTGCAGAACGCATCGGCGGAACAAAGCGCCTCGTCGGGCGATCTGACACGCCCGGGCTCGGCCGAACACCTCGGCTCGCGCCATCCGATCTCGCTGGTCCGCAACCAGATCGTCGAGGTCTTCTCGCGGCTGGGCTACACCGTGGCCGACGGCCCCGAAATCGAAGACGACTGGCACGTCTTCTCGGCCCTGAACTTCCCGCCCGAACACCCCGCACGCGACATGCAGGACACGTTCTTCATCGAGAAGGATCCCGACATCCTGCTGCGTACGCACACCTCGTCGATCCAGGTGCGCACGATGGAGCGTCAGCGCCCGCCGATCCGCGTCATCTGCCCGGGCCGCGTCTTCCGCAACGAGGCCATCTCCTACCGCGCCCACTGCATCTTCCACCAGATCGAAGGCCTCTACATCGACGAGGGGGTTTCGTTCGCCGACATGAAGCAGTCACTGCTCTACTTCGCCAAGGAGGTCTTCGGCGAACATACGGCCATCCGCATGCGTCCGTCGTACTTCCCCTTCACGGAGCCCTCGGCCGAGGTCGACGTCTCGTGCAACCTCTGCGGCGGCAAGGGTTGCGCCGTCTGCAAGGGTACCGGCTGGCTCGAAATCATGGGCTGCGGAATGGTTGACCCGAACGTCCTGAAGGCCAACAACATCGATCCCGAAAAATACTCCGGATTCGCCTTCGGCATGGGAGTTGAACGCATCGCCATGCTCAAGTACGGCGTGAAGGACCTGCGCCTCTATTTCGAAAACGACGTGCGCTTCCTCCACCAGTTTGATCAGGCGCTCTAAACCCCTCCGAACGGCATGAAACGACTCACGGCAATCTCGATATGCAGCCTCGTCCTCTTCTCGGCGGCCTTCGTCTCCGGAAAGGGGGTGCGGACCGCCGGTGCGGTGTATCCCGATTCGCTGTCGAGTGTCTGGCTCTACACCGAAGGGGTCAAGCAAAACACCATCTTCGAGGATACGACGCGGGCCAACGGACTCTTCCGCGAGGCGATCCGCCGCGATTCGAACTACGCCCCGGCCTGGTACGAACTGGCCGGGAATCTGCTCGCCACGTCGCCCGACGAGGCGGTTGAGGCTGCCCGCCGCGCCCGCCAGCTCGATACGGACAACCTCTGGTACCAGCGTTTCTACGGTCAGGCACTGCTCATGACCCAACGCTACAACGAGGCCCTGCAGGTCTACAACCGGCTGATGGAGGAGGACCCCTCGGATCCGGACAACTACCGGTTGGTGGCGGCCCTCTATGAACAGCGGGGACGCCCCTACAGCGCCCTGATGACGCTCGATTCGGCCGAAGTGCGTTTCGGACGCATTCCGCTGCTGAGCGGCATGAAACGCCGGCTGCTGGTGGCCACCAATCAGGTGGACAAGGCCCTCGACGAGGCCCGCAGGATGGTCGACGAGGCCCCTTATGATGCCGACAACCACGTGGTGCTGGCCGACCTGTATGCCGCCAAGAACGAGGATTCGCTGGCCATGAGCGAATACCGGCGTGCCCTGGCGATCGATTCCACGAAGATCGAAACCCTTGTATCGCTGAGCGACTTCTACGCCCGGCGTCAGGATTACCGTTCGCTGCTGGCCGTCACGCGCAAACTCTTCCTCGCGGATAACTTTCCGCTCGAGATGAAGATCAAACGCTTCGAGAACTTCACCTCCGACACGCGTTTCTACCGCGAATACTACTTCCAGCTGAACGACCTGGCCTCGATTCTGGCCATCCACTATCCCAACGAACCGAAGGTTGTGGAGCTCTATGCCGGCCATCTGATCGCCTCGGGCGAACTGGAGATGGCGCTGGATCTCTACAAAAACCACCTCGACGACCAACCGCCCGTCGAGGAGTACTACGCGGCGGTGATCGACATCGAGAGCTACCTGCAGCATCCCGATTCGGTGGAAAAATACGTCACGCGGGGGCTGCAGCTCTTCCCCGACCGGATCGGGTTCCACCTCTCGAAGGGGCACGTGATGAACCAGATGAAGCAGTACGACCGTGCCATCAAGGCCTACCGCGAATCGCTGCGCTATGCCGATACGGATTCGCTGCGCAGCGTGGTCTGGGGCATGATCGGCGACACGTGGCACCAGAAGGCTATCCTCACCTATTCGATCCCCGAAGAGGAGCTCTTCGCTCGGGAACGGCTCGGAGGCCGGCGCGGAATCGACCGCCGTGCCATGAAACAGTGCTACAAGGCCTATGAGCGAAGCCTCGCCCTGTGGCCCGACAATACGCTGGTGCTGAACAACTACGCCTATTTTCTCTCTCTTGAGGAGCGGGATCTCGACCGGGCGCTGGTCATGGCCAGCCGCGTGGTCGAACTCACGGACAACAACCCCACCTACCTCGATACGCGGGCCTGGGTCCTCTACAAGCTCGGATGTACGGAGGAGGCGCGGCGGATCCTGCAGAAGGCCGTGGCGCTCGATGCTCAGAAGAGCCCCGATCTGTTGGTCCACTACGGCGACGTGCTGCACGAACTGGGCGAACAGTTCATGGCAGAAATCTACTGGCAGCGGGCCCGCGAAATGGGGTATAATGCCCGTCTGATCGAACGCCGCCTGCAGCAGCCCGCCAAACCCAAATCCGACGAATAAACACGCCGCCATGAAAGCCGCCGTTCACCTCTTGACGCTCAGTTTTCTGCTCTTCGCCATCGGGGCCTCGGCCCAGAACAGCCAGGTCGAAAAGCAGAAACGGGTCATTGCGGAGCTCGAAAAACGCATCGCCAACGAGGAGCGTGCCATCGCCAAACTCAAGAAGGACCGCGCCTCCAACGAAGAACGGGTGCGGCGCCTGGCCCGCCAGATCGATTCGCGCAACCAGCTGCTCGACGAAACCGAAAAACAGGCCTCCTCGCTGCAGGAGGAGATCGCCCGCAAGGACAGCGTGGCCGGTTCGCTGGCCTCGAAACTCGACCGCGACCGCGCCCAATACCGCGAAATGGTGCGCGAAGCCTACCGCAACTACCGTCAGAACAACTACGTGACTTACCTCTTCTCGTCGCGCGACTTCTTCGACATGGCCCGCAAGATCACCATGCTGCGCGAAATCGCCGCCATGCGCGAAAGCAAGATGCGCGACATCGAGCAATTGTCCGAACAGGTCCGCATCGAAAAGGAGGGGCTGGACCGTCGTCACCGCTCGCTGGATTCGGTCAAGCAGCAGCTGTCGGCCCAGCGTGAAAAACTCGAACGCGATTCGCGCAATGCCCGGGCCAATATCCGCACGATGAGCCAGCAGGAGAAGTCGGCCCTGCGCCGCAAGGTCGATCAGGAGCAGCGTCTCGACGCCGCCATCGCCGAACTGCGCAAGCTCACGAAGGGGAACAAGGAGGGTGCCTCGTTCTCGGCCAAGACCTCGGGACTGCGGCTTCCGGTGGCCTCGGGACGCGTGAAACGCTATCGCGAGAACATGGCCGAAATCACCGGTCCGAAGGGTGCCAGCGTCATCTCGATCTACGAGGGAAAGGTGATGGATGTCAAACGCAACCGCATTACCAACAAATACGACGTTTACGTGGCTCACGGCGAATATCTGACCTCCTATGCCAACCTGGGTACGATCTGCGTCGAAAAGGGCCAGAAAGTGGCCAGAAACCAGCAACTGGGAACCATCGGCTCGGCCGTCGACGTGATGACCATGGAGACGGAGTACAAACTCGTCTTCGGCATCTATCCCCCGAATCCGAACCAGAAGATGCGCGCGGAAAACTGCTTCAGGAAGTAGCAGCCGACCGCCTGCATCTACAACAATCCCGGGCATCGGTGCGGAAAGGGCGCAGGACATAGTCGTGCACCAACCATCCGCCGACCGACCCGATAAAACCATTTTGAGATGGCTGTAAAATACTTTACCGACGACTGCCGGTACCGCTATCCGCAGAAGCGGCTCACGGCACAATGGCTTCGCGAGGTGGCCCGCGCCGAGGGCTATGAACTGGGTGATGTCTGCTACATCTTCTGCTCGGCGCAACGGTTGCTGGAGATGAACCGGCAATACCTCGGCCACGACTATTACACCGATGTCATCACCTTCGACTACAGCGACCGCAAGGGGACGCACATTGTCTCAGGCGATATCTTCATCGATGTGGAGACCGTTGCGGACAATGCGCGGCAATACGGTGCCACGACACTGCAGGAGATGCGCAGGGTAGTGGTCCACGGGGTACTTCACCTTTGCGGGCAGAACGACAAAACGCCCCGCACCAACGCCCAAATGCACCGTAAGGAAGATAAATACTTGAAATTCTGGGAGAAACAATGACCCTCGATTACGATATCATCGTCATCGGCGGCGGACACGCCGGATGCGAAGCCGCTTCGGCGGCCGCACGCCTCGGTTCACGGACCCTGCTGCTGACGATGGACATGACGAAAATGGCTTCGATGTCGTGCAATCCGGCAGTTGGAGGAGTAGCTAAAGGTCAGATTGTCAGAGAGATAGACGCTTTAGGCGGCCAAATGGGACGCATTACGGATCTCACGGCCGTGCAGTTTCGGATGCTGAACATGTCGAAAGGGGCGGCCATGTGGAGTCCCCGGGCGCAATGCGACAAGACCCGTTTCTCGGAGGAGTGGCGCCATACGCTGGAGAACACAGCAAACCTCTATATCTGGCAGGATGCCGCCACGGAACTGCTCTTCAGCCTTGCGGACGGAACTCCGCTGGAGATCGATTCAGCACCTTCCGAATCAGGTAGTGTCCAGAACAAAACAACCGACCAACCGATTGCAGAAAGAGATCCACTTATTTGCAACGAACCGACCTCCATCGCCGGAAAACGATATAAAATCCGCGGCGTACGAACCCGAATGGGGGTAGAATTCAGCTGCCGGGCTGTCGTATTGACGGCCGGGACCTTCCTCGACGGAATGATGCATTGCGGCGCAGCCCATGCCGAAGGGGGCAGAGCCGGGGATGCTGCATCGCACGGTATTACGGCCTGCCTGCAAAAAGTCGGTTTTGAAACCGGGCGCATGAAGACCGGAACTCCAGCCCGACTTGACGCAAGAACCATCCATTTCGAGAAACTAGAGCCGCAATATGGTGATGAAAAGCCCTCAAAATTTTCATTTTCACACGAAACACAACCCGTTCAGGATCAAATGCCGTGTTACCTGATCTATACAAGTCCGGAAGTTCACGCCATTCTGCGATCTGGGTTCGATCGCTCGCCACTTTTCAACGGGACCATTCACGGCATCGGACCGCGTTATTGCCCCTCGATCGAAGACAAACTACGCACCTTTGCCGACAAGGAACAGCATCAACTTTTCCTTGAGCCCGAAGGCCGCACGACCAACGAATATTACCTGAACGGTTTCTCGTCATCGCTGCCCTGGGAAGTGCAATGGCAGGCGCTGCACAAGATACACGGGCTGGAAGAGGTGCATCTTTACCGACCGGGTTATGCCATCGAATATGACTATTTTCCACCGACGCAACTTGACCATTCACTCGAAACCAAGCGTGTTTCGGGCCTTTATTTTGCCGGGCAGGTCAACGGAACGACCGGATATGAGGAGGCAGCTGCACAGGGTCTGATGGCCGGAATCAATGCACACCGCGCATTGAAAGGGGAGGAGCCAATCGTTTTGCAACGCGACGAAGCCTATATTGGCGTATTGATCGACGATCTGGTAACAAAGGGAGTCGACGAGCCTTACCGGATGTTTACCTCGAGAGCCGAATATCGAATTCTACTCCGTCAGGATAATGCAGACCTGCGACTCACCCCGCTGGGATATAAAATCGGGCTAATTTCAGAGGAAAGATACGCCTATTTCGAGAAAAAACACAAAGACATTGAATCACTTGTCGACTTCTCACATGAATTAAGCGTCAAAGCCGCCGAAATTTCCGAGTATTTAAAATCGATCGGATCAGAACCTCTGACACAAGGAAGAAAGTTACATGATATTCTGATGCGAAACAATGTAACATTTGAATCACTGGAGAAAGTACTTCCAAAGCTGCACAAGTTTATTAAATCGAATCAAATAACCCCTGAGGCAATCGAAGAAGCAGAGATCCAGATTAAATACAGAGGGTATATCGAACGAGAAAAATTCATAGCAGAAAAGTTACATCGGCTGGAAAACATACGAATACCAGAGAACTTTGATTTCTTTTCAATGAATTCATTAACGATCGAAGCCCGTCAAAAGCTAAGCCGGATCCACCCAAAAACAATAGGCCAAGCATCCCGAATTCCCGGAGTTTCACCAGCCGACGTCAACGTTCTACTCATCAAATTCGGCAGATAAAACAGTTCCACGTGGAACAATTTATATTATACCGAGAAATGCTCCACGTGGAACACAAAAAGCACAGACATTAAAAAAAACCTCTTACATAAGTAAGAGGTTTTTTTAATATAAAGAAAATACTCGCTAAAGTAGAGAAAAACTCAATTATTTAGAGTACAATTGTGCACCAGCCATATTTATCCTCAGCACGGCCATACTGAATATCCTGTAAATCGGTATAAAGTTTCATACAAGTCTTACCAACTTCGTCTCCATACCTGTATTCAGCACCCGTCTGCATATCATAAATATAGCCAATAGGGGAGATTACGGCAGCAGTACCGCAGGCACCGCACTCCTCAAAAGTCGACAACTCTTCGACCGGAATATGGCGTTCTTCTACCTCGAGACCCATATCACGAGCCAACTGACGAAGACTTTTGTTCGTGATCGAAGGCAGCACGGATTGGGATTTCGGAGTAATATATTTACCATCCTTGATGCCAAAGAAGTTTGCAGCGCCACACTCCTCAATATACTTATGCTCGGCAGCATCGAGATACATGATGTTCGAGTAGCCCATTTCATGACCTTTTTCACCGGAGAGGAGGCTGGCAGCATAGTTTCCTCCGACCTTGACATCGCCTGTTCCACGTGGAGCAGCACGGTCCTGTTCCCGGTCAATGGCAACACGAATCGGTTTGATACCCGATTTGAAGTAGGCACCAACCGGCGAGCAGTAGACAATAAACAACGCATCCTTGGCAGGCTTCACACCCAGACCGGCCGTCGTACCGAACATCACAGGACGAAGATACAACGAAGCTCCCGTGCCATAGGGCGGAATGAAACGCTCATTGCGCTTAACAACCTCGATGCAGGCATTAACGATCATCTCCTCCGACGGAACCGGCAGGCAGAGACGTTTTGCCGACGATTGCATACGACGTGCATTCTCCTCGACACGGAAGAGACGCACCTTGCCGTCAACACCCCGGAAAGCCTTCAGACCTTCGAAGAGCTCGACCCCATAATGCAGACACGAAGCCGACATGTGCATCTGGATATACTCATCCTGCGTGACAATCATGTCGCTCCACTTACCGTCGGTGTAGACATAACGGATGTTGTAATCCGTCTTGCGATAGTCGAAACCAAGCGCACTCCAATCCGTATTTTCCATATTCTTTCTGTTTTTTGGGATTTTTTAGTTCAAAAATAAATCGAAAAATCTCGGGCTTATCCGACGACGGCTCCATTGTTGGTCGCATCGCCGGGCTGCAGCAACCGTAATTTTCCGGAGGCATCCTCGGCCATCAGAATCATTCCTTTGGAGAGAATTCCCTTCAATTCGCGCGGTGCAAGATTAACCAATACCAGGACCTGCTTGCCGACCAACTCTTCCGGCGTAAAATGTTCGGCAATACCGGAGACAATTTCGCGCTTGTCGATACCCGTATCAACCGTCAGTTTGAGCAATTTCTTGGTTTTAGCCACCTTTTCAGCCGCCAAAATCGTCGAAACACGGATATCCATCTTCTGGAAATCGTCGAATTGAATCGTATCTTTCTGTGGTTCAACGTGTTGAGTAGCTTCAGCAGCCATATTGGCAGCCTTCGTGGCAGCCAGTTTGTCCAACTGACGCTGGATCACATCATCCTCGATCTTCTCAAAGAGCAGGACCGGTTCACCGATCTGATGACCGGCCGGGATAAGATCCATAGCCCCCAGACGCTCCCAACCGAACTTGTCGACAGCCAGCATCCGGAGGATCTTGGCCGACGAGAAGGGCATGAAGGGTTCGATGGCAATAGCCGTATTGGCCGTGATCTGCAGCGCAATATTGAGGATCGTCTTGACGCGCTCCGGATCGGTTTTGATCACCTTCCAGGGCTCGGTATCGGCCAGGTATTTGTTACCGATACGGGCCACGTTCATGGCATCCTTCAACGCCTCGCGGAAGCGGTAATTCTCGATATTCGCCTCGAGCGAAGCCTTTACGGCAGCCACATCGGCAATCGTCTGACGATCGTAATCGGTCAACTCGCCGCAGGCCGGAACCTGACCCTCGAAATACTTCTTCGTGAGCACCAGTGCACGGTTGACAAAGTTGCCAAGAATAGCCACCAGTTCGTTGTTGTTACGGGCCTGGAAGTCCTTCCACGTGAAGTCGTTATCCTTTGTTTCGGGCGCATTGGCACACAGCACGTAACGCAACACATCCTCCTTGCCGGGGAATTCGTCGAGGTACTCGTGCAGCCAGACGGCCCAGTTGCGCGACGTCGAGATCTTGTCCCCCTCGAGATTGAGGAACTCGTTAGCCGGAACATTCTCCGGAAGGATATAACCGCCGTGGGCCTTGAGCATCGACGGGAAGACTATGCAGTGGAAAACAATGTTGTCCTTGCCAATGAAGTGTACCAGCTTGGTATCCTCCGATTTCCAGTACTTCTCCCAATCAGGTGTAAGTTCCTTGGTAGCAGATATATAGCCAATCGGCGCATCAAACCATACGTAGAGCACCTTGCCCTCGGCCCCCTCGACCGGAACGGGGATTCCCCAATCCAGATCACGGCTGACGGCACGCGGCTGAAGACCACCGTCCAACCAGCTCTTGCACTGACCGTAGACGTTCGATTTCCACTCTTTGTGACCCTCGAGGATCCACTTGCGCAGGAAATCTTCGTACTGATTCAGCGGCAAATACCAGTGTTTGGTCTCACGCTTGACGGGTACCGAACCCGAGACGGCGCTGTGGGGTTCGATCAGCTCGTCGGGCGAAAGCGTCGATCCGCACTTCTCGCACTGATCCCCGTAGGCACGGTCGTACCCGCACTTGGGGCAGGTACCGACGATATAGCGGTCGGCCAGGAACGTCCGGGCCTCCTCGTCATAGTACTGCATCGAGGTCTTCTCGATGAACTTGCCGTCGTCATACAGCTTGCGGAAGAAATCCGAAGCCGTCTTGGCGTGAACGGGCGACGAGGTGCGCGAATAGATGTCGAACGACATGCCCAGCCGCTCGAACGAACGCTTGATCAGCTCGTGGTAACGATCGACGATCTGCTGGGGCGAAACGCCCTCCTTGCGGGCCTTGATGGTGATGGGCACGCCGTGCTCGTCGGATCCGCAGACCGAGATGACGTCGCAGCCCTTCAGCCGCAGATAGCGGGTATAGATGTCCGAAGGTATGTAAACTCCCGCCAGGTGGCCGATATGCACGGGGCCGTTGGCATAGGGGAGCGCTGAGGTAACGAGATAACGTTTGAACTCTTTGGCCATAAACAGGTAAAATATTGCTAATTTCCGTCAAAAGTACGAATTTTTGAGGGAATCCGGAACGAAAAGCCGAGAATTTAAATCCGCATCGCGGAAAAAGGCGGACGGCAGTCCGACGACGTTCTGAAGCCGGGCCCGGAGCGACAAAAAAAGGTGCCCGCCGGAAGAGCGGACACCTCACACAAAAGAGCCTTGCGGACCGACTACTCGAACTGCAGTTCGTCGAGCAGCCAGCCGGCGCCGGCAAACTTGTCGACCACAAACAGCACGTAACGGATATCGACCGCAATCATACGCTGCAGATCGGGCTCGAAGGCGATGTCACCCGACATGGCCTCCCAGTTTCCGTCGAAGGCCAGGCCGATCAGCGCACCGCGATCGTTCATCACGGGCGAACCGGAGTTGCCGCCCGTGATGTCACAGTCGGCCAGGAAGGCAACGGGCAGTTCGCCCTTCTTGTTGGCGTAGCGTCCGAAATCCTTCGCAGCGTAGAGCTCCTTGAGGCGCTCGGGAACGGTGAACTCCTGCGGATTTTCGGGATTCTCCTTCTCCATGACCCCCTTGAGCGTCGTGTAATAGTTGTACTCGATACCGTCGGCGGGCGAATAGGGGAGCACCCGACCATACGTCAGACGGATCGTGAAGTTGGCATCCGAAGCCCAGGCCTTGCCGGGGTTCTGCAGCATCAGACCGGCAATGTACTTGCGATGGCCCTCGTTGAAGAGTTCACGGGGCGCCTTGAGCGCCTTCGACAGGGAGACGAACTGCTCCATGACCGACTTGGCCATCAGAACGGCGGGATCCGAAGCCACCTTTTCGGGGGCATAATTGTCCACCAGCGCCAGTGCCTTCTCGAGCGAAGCGAAATTCGAATGGTCATACACATAGTCGACATAGGCGTCGATATCGCCGCCGAACTGCTTGTCGACGATCTCGGCATAGAACGACGGCAGTTCACGCATGTTCTCGCGAGCCATGGCCAGCATGCGCTTGGCCACCTTGCGGTCGGTCGAGGGGCTGTAATCCTTGTACCAATCCTCGAGACGGGCCTTGATATCGGCCGGATCGGCCAGCGTCTCCTTGACGTCCATATTGGCCATGCTGCCCACGAAGAAGCGCGAGGGAGAGAGCAGTTCGACCGACGCGAGGAAAGCCTCCGTCAGGTACTGCCGTGCAGCGGCAACGGGCGACATCTGCTCGACGGAGAGACGGATCTTGTCCAGCGCATCGATGTACCCCTCCTCGGGCAGCGTATTCTTCTCGGCCCAGGCCTGGAACGAAGCCTCCTGAGCCTCTTTGCGGGCCTTTACGCCGAGTTTCTCAATGCCGCGCGACATACCGATCGAATTCTTCCAGTAATTCGACGAGGAGGCGTATTTCGAGGCATACTGAATGCGGATGGCATCACTGGCCGTCATGTCCTTCCAGAGGATGGCCTGACGCTCGCCGCGGATGGCGATGCGCTGCGGGTTCTCCACCTTGAGCAGGTTGTCGATCTCGTACGAGGTGGCATAGCGTTCGGTCGAACCGGGGAAGCCCATCACCATGGCAAAGTCACCCTCGTCGACCCCGTCGAGCGAGATCTTGAGGAACTTTTCGGCCTTGTAGGGACGGTTTTCGGGCGAGTAGTCGGCCGGACGGTTGTCCTTGCCGGCATAGACGCGGAAGATCGAGAAATCGCCCGTATGACGCGGCCACATCCAGTTGTCGGTATCACCGCCGAACTTGCCGATCGACGAGGGGGGAGCGCCCACCAGACGCACGTCCGTATAGACCTCCATGACGAAGGCGAAGAACTGATTGCCGCCGAAGAACGATTCGACGTCGATCTCCATGTCGGGATTCTCCTTGCGCAGACGCTCCTTGACGGCGGCGATGTTTTCGCGCGTGATGCGGTCATACTCCTGCTGCGAGGCGATCGAGGGGACGTTGCCCATGACTTCGGGCGTAACGTCGGCGATCTTGCGGATAAAGCGCACCTCGAGCCCCGGAGCGGGCAGCTCCTCGGCCTGCGACATGGCCCAGAAACCGTTCTTCAGGTAGTCGTGCTCGACGGACGAGAGGTTCTGGATCGAACCGTAACCGCAGTGGTGGTTCGTGAAGAGGAGGCCCTCGGGCGAGACGATCTCACCGGTACAGCCTCCGCCGAAAATGACGATGGCATCCTTCAACGAGGAGTGGTTGACGCTGTAGATCTCCTCGGCGGAGAGGCGGCAACCGCGCTCCTTCATGTTCTTGATGTTCATCTTCTGAAGGTAGGGCAGCAGCCACATGCCTTCGTCGGCCGCCGCGGTGAGGGTCATCCCCACGGCCGCAACCAGTAACAGGATTTTCTTCATAAATTAAAATAAGATTCGTGAATGATCAGATTTTCTTGCATTTGGCGCTCACCCGGCGGATTTCGAGCCGCAGGATGGCGGTTCGCGGCAGCGACTTTTCAACCGCCGCCAGACCGCGATCGAGCTCCCCGGGGGCATACTTTTCCAGGATCAGGCGCAGGGCATGCCGCACCTCCTCCACATCGCCGACCCGCACGGCACGGGCTTCGACCAGGACGCTCTCATAGGCCGTCGTGAACTTTGCCGGGCAGACCTTCGTGGGCCCCACGACACAGAACGACACCTCGGCGCAATGCTCCACACAGCGCAGCTTCCGCCCCTCGGGAGCACAATGCACGTAGATAACCCCGCCGCCGTCCCAGACATAGCTTACCGGCACGCCGTAACCGCCCCCCTCGACGGCCTGCATCGAGAGGACGCCGTACTCGCCCCGCCGGAGCAACTCGCCGGCAGCCGTCTCATCGAGCAGCCGGTCGCGGCGGCGGACCGCCGACTGGTTGAACCCCCACACCCCCGCCACGGCTCAACGGATGGCAATCATGTTGCGGATCGAGCGTTCGGCGGCGCGGCGCACCTCCTCGTCGATCTGAATCTCGGGTGCCTCGTTCTCCAGACACGAGCAGATGTTTTCGAGCGTCACCATCTTCATGTAGCGGCAATTGTTGCAACCGCAGGTCTCGTCGTCGGGCGGCGCCGGGATGAACACCTTGTCGGGATAGCGCTTCTGCATCTCGGCCAGGATGCCGGCCTCGGTCACCACGATGAACTCGCGGGCCTGGCTGCGGCCGCAGTAGTCGAGGATTCCGGCCGTCGAGCCCACATAGTCGGCCACCTCGACGATATAGGCCCGGCACTCGGGGTGAACGACCACCTTGGCATCGGGGTGCTGACGCTTGAGCTGCAGGAGTTTCTCGAGCGAAAACTCCTCATGCACGTGGCAGGCGCCGTCCCAGATGACCATGTTCTGCCGTCCGGTGAGCTTCTGAATATAGGAACCCAGGTTGCGGTCCGGGGCGAAGATCAGGGGCTGGTCGGCCGGCAGCGATTCGACGACCTTCAGGGCGTTGGACGACGTGCAGCAGATGTCCGTCAGGGCCTTGACCTCGACCGTCGTATTGACATACGAGACGACCTTGTAGCCGGGGTAGCGGGCCTTGAAGGCGGCAAAATCACGTGCATCGCACGATTCGGCCAGCGAGCAGCCCGCCTCCGGGCAGGGGATCAGCACCTTCTTGTCCGGGCAGAGGACCTTGGCCGTTTCGGCCATGAAGTGCACGCCGGCGAAGAGGATGATCCGCGCATCGACCTGCTGGGCCTGGACCGAGAGAGCCAGCGAATCGCCCAGGAAGTCGGCCACGGCCTGCACCTCGGGTCTCGTATAGTAATGGGCCAGGATGACGGCCTTCTTTTCGCGTTTGAGCGCCTCGATGCGGCGGGCGAGTTCAGCGGAGTTATCGACGTTCATTTTTATTTTTATTCCTTTAATAATTTTTAATAAATAAGAAGAAATATAATAGCTGTTGATACTGTTTACAAGTTGCCTCGTAAAATTTCTATCAACACCGTTCGTTGTTTTTTCTTCCTGAATGTCGTTTTTAAAGCTTTGATTTTGCGGTGACAGGATAAATAATCAACAAATGTTGACAACGGTTTTCGACATTTCAACACTCCGATTTTTTCAACATCCGATTCCATTTCCGACCGAAAGGAGGCTGTCACAACTTTTCATAAAAAATTTTGTTTTCCGGGAATTCTTGTATATACCCTGCCCGATTTTCGAAAAGCAAATTTTTCGGCCCCTGATTTTTCATTATTTTTCATCGGTTGTTAAACCGGTTGTCGACAGCTTGTCAACCGTTTTTCATCACTTTGCTGACAATCTT
Source organism: uncultured Alistipes sp. (assembly GCA_944321185.1). GTDB lineage: Bacteria > Bacteroidota > Bacteroidia > Bacteroidales > Rikenellaceae > Alistipes. Next base: position 182,158 of record CALUKH010000002.1, read on the forward strand.
TTCCGCAATCTCCCGGTAGCGTTTTTCGACTTCGGGATGCGTGGCCGTAGCCGGGCGCCCCTCTTCCGAACCCTCCATAATCGATTGAATGATCGGTATTTCGCCCAGGAAATCCACCCCGCTCTTTTCGGCGTAGGCACGTGCCCCGCCCCGTCCAAAGAGGTAATAGCGGTTTTGCGGCAGCTCGGCCGGGGTGAACCACGCCATGTTTTCGATGATGCCCGCCACCGGAATGTTGACATTTTCGTTGCGGAACATCTCCACGCCGCGCACCACGTCGGCAACGGCCACCTGTTGCGGTGTGGAGACGATCACCGCCGCATCGATCTTCAGTTCGCCGATGATCGACAGATGCACGTCACCCGTTCCGGGGGGCAGATCGGCCAGCAGGAAGTCCAGCGTCCCCCAGCGCGTCTGGTGGATCATCTGCTTCAGGGCGCTCACGGCCATGGCGCCGCGCCAGAGCAGCGCATCGGTCGGTTTGATGAAGAAGCCGATCGACATGAGTTTGATGTCCATCGATTCGGCCGGGACGATGTGTTCGGCGCCATCCTCCTCGACGGCTTCGGGCATGTACCCCTCGACGCCGAACATTTTGGGTTGTGAGGGTCCGTAGATGTCGGCATCGAGGATTCCGACGCGGAAACCCATGTTGCGCAGGGCGATGGCCAGGTTGGCCGTGACGGTCGACTTCCCTACCCCGCCCTTGCCCGAGGCCACGGCGATTACCTTGGCGATACCGCCCGTGGTGGTCGAGAGTTTGGGTTCGGGACGCGGTGCGGCGCCCCCCTCCTTGATGACGACGAGGACCTCGGCCCCCGGGAAAGCCTCACGCAGCAGGCTTTCGGCCTGGTTTTTGATCTTCACGGCAAAGGGGTCGCGCGGCTTGGCAAAGCGCAGCACGACGGTCACCTTTCCTTCGGCCGTAGCCAGGTGTTCGATAAAACCGCTCGAGACGATATCCTTGCCCGTTTCCGGGTGGATGATCGTGGCGAGCAGCTGTTTTATTTTTTCTTCCATAAATGCTGTGGGTGTTACTTTTTGCAAAGATAACGCATATTTTCAGCTTTAAATATATTGTGCAAATTTATTTTATCGAAAAACGATAAATTTTATTTGTTTTTCGTAAAAGATACGTATCTTTGCAAAGGAGCGACCGGGGGGGGAAACGGAGGACTCCCCTGCGATCGGAATCCGCGGCGGCTGCGGTCGCACTTCTTCACCCGTTGAATATTTGTTAACAATCGCGCATATGATGAATTTCTGGAAGACATTTTTGGCCGGCTTGCTTGCCGTGGTGGCGGGCGGGGCGCTGTTTTTCTTTTTTGGCATGCTGCTGCTGGTGGCGATCGCCGGGTCGATGGAGAAGAGCGTGGGGGTCTCCCCCGAGACGATCCTGAAGATCGACTTTTCGGAGATGGTGACCGATGCACCGTCGACGGATCCGCTGGCCGGCATCGACGTGATGACGCTTCAGAGTACGCCGCAGCTGTCGCTGTTCAAGGTGCTGCGGACGATCGAGACGGCGGCGGTCGACGATCGGATCAAGGGGATCTACCTGCGTATGAACGGTGCGGGCGGCATTGCCGGCACGGCGCTGCTCGAGGAGCTGCGTGCGGCGCTCGAGGAGTTCCGGGCCAGCGGCAAGTTCATCGTGGCCTACAACGAGACCTACTCCCAGGGACAGTACTACCTGGCATCGGTGGCCGACCGCATCTACCTGCAGCCCGAGGGGGGGCTGGACTGGACGGGTCTGGCTTCGAACGTCACCTTTTACAAGGGGCTTCTGGACAAACTCGATCTGAAGGTTGAGGTTTTCCGTCCGACGGCCTGCCGCTACAAGAGTGCCGTGGAGCCCTTCATTCTCGACCGCATGTCGCCGGCCAACCGCGAACAGATGCAGCAGCTGGTCAATTCGATGTGGAGCACCATTTCGGGGGACGTATGCGCTTCGCGGGGGATCGATCCCGAGGTGATGCGCCGCGTGACGGACGAACTCGGGGTTTCGCTCTCGGACGAGGCGCTCAAGTACGGTTTTGTCGACGGACTGATCTACGAGGATCAGATGGACGACGTCTTTGCCGAACTGGGCGTGGTGTCCGACGACGGCGATTATAGCTTCCTCACACTGGGCCAGTACGCCTCGCAGGTGGGTGTCGATCTGAAGAATCTTTCGGCCGATCAGGTGGCCATCGTCTATGCCGACGGACAGATCGTCGACGGGGCGGGTTACGGCCGTGCGGTCTATGGCAATACGCTGGCCGCGGAGCTGGCCGAGGTGCGCACCGACGAACGGGTGAAGGCCGTTGTCGTACGGGTCAATTCGCCCGGTGGCAGCGCACTGGCTTCGGATGTCATCTGGCGTGAGATGGAGCTGCTGCGGCAGGAGAAGCCGGTCATCGTCTCGATGGGCTCGTATGCGGCCAGTGGCGGATACTACATTTCGTGTCCGGCCGATGCGATCGTGGCCGACCGGCTGACGCTGACCGGTTCGATCGGCGTCTACGGCATGATCCTCGATTCGCGCGAGGCGCTGAAGGAGAAGCTGGGCATCACGGTGGACGGCGTGCAGAGCAACACATCGTCGGATTTCCTCGGCAAGGGTCCCCTCACGCCCGTGCAGCGGGCCATGATCATGCGCGGCGTGGATCGTGTCTACGGGACCTTCACGAAGGATGTCTCGCAGGGTCGCAACCTGCCGCTCGAACGCGTGCTGGAGATTGCCGGCGGACGGGTCTGGACGGGGGCTGATGCGCTCGGCATCGGACTGGTCGACGGTTGCGGCGGTCTGAAGACGGCCATTGCCCTGGCTGTGGAGAAGGCCGATCTGGGCGAGAATTTCCGCGTGGTGGAGGTGAGCGAACAGCCGTCGGGACTGCTGGCACTGCTCTCGTCGTTGAATGCCAACATCCGTGCCGGCTTCACGCATTCGGAACTGGGCGGCATGATGAAGGAGTACGAACGGGTGCGTGAGGCGCTCAGTCAGCAGGGCATCGTGATGTATTCACCCTACCGGGTCGAATTGCAGTAGATCGTCCCGCACACACTCCCGATCTGAAAGGCGCCCCGGTCATGGGGCGCTTTTTTTTTGGAATAAATTTCCGGATCGGGGCCCGGTTTCTGGAGGCTTTCTGTTATCTTTGCAATATGGCAGTAATCAGATTGACCAAGGAATTTTCGTTCGAGGCGGCACACGCACTCGAAGGATATGACGGCCCGTGCCGCGAGATACACGGGCATTCGTACCGTTTTTTCGTGACGGTGAAGGGCACTCCGGTTGCGGATCCCGCGGATCCGAAGTGCGGTATGGTGATGGATTTCGGCGTGCTGAAGCGCATCGTCAACGACGAGATCGTTTCGCGTTTCGACCATGCGCTGGTCCTGAAGGCCTCCGAGGGCGGTGAGGAGCTTTACCGGGTGTTGTCGGCACGTTTCAGCAACATCATCCGGGTGGATTACCAGCCCACGTGCGAGAACATGCTCACGGACTTTGCCGTCCGCATTGCGGCGCGCCTGCCCGAAGGGGTGATGCTTCACTCGCTGCGGCTGCACGAGACGGCCACCTCGTTTGCCGAGTGGTTTGCCGACGACAATGCCTGAACCGATCAAACGACGCAATCGACAACTATGAAAAAACTCTTTCTGGTCGACGCCTATGCGTTGATCTTCAAGTATTATTATGCGTTTCTGGGGCGTCCGATGCGCAACCGCGACGGGATGAACACCTCGGTGGTGTTCGGTTTCGTGAAGTTCCTGCGTGACATCCTCAAGCGCGAGCATCCCGATCTGCTGGGCGTGGCGTTCGATCCGCCGGGCGGGAGCTTCCGCCGCGAAATCTTCCCCGAATACAAGGCCAACCGCACGGAGACTCCCGAAGACATCCTGCGTTCGGTGCCCTATGTCAAGCGGGTGCTGGAGGCGATGTGCATTCCGATTCTCGAGGTCGAGGGCTATGAGGCCGACGACGTGATCGGCACCCTCTCGCAGAAGGGCGCCAAGGCGGGTTATGACGTCTACATGGTGACGCCCGACAAGGACTACGGACAGCTGGTGAGGGACCATTGCCGGATCTACAAGCAGCGCGGTTCGGAGGGGAGCATCGAGATCGTCGGCCGCGACGAAATCCGCGAGAAGTACGGCATCGACGATCCTCAGCTGGTGCGTGACATTCTGGCCCTGTGGGGCGATGCGTCGGACAACATCCCCGGCGTGCCGGGCATCGGCGAGAAGGGGGCCTGCAAGCTGGTCCGCGAATGGGGCACGGTGGAGAATATCCTGGAAAACGTCTCGAAGATCCCCGGCAAACAGGGCGAGAAGATCGCCGCATGGGCCGACAACCTGCGGCTGGCCAAGCGTCTGACGACCATTTGCCTCGATGTGCCGATCGACTTCCGCGAGGAGGATCTGACGGTCTGCGAGCCGCATCTGGACGATCTGCGGGCCCTTTTTGCCGAACTTGACTTCAAGGCTTTCCTGAACGATCTTGCGAATCTGGCGCCTCCCGAACCGGTCACGGACGTACCGCGGCAGGAGGCGCAGACCCAGCTGGCCGAGATGGCACGGGCCAAGTCGGCCGCTGCGAAACGGGCTGCCCTGGCGGGTCAGGGCACACTGTTCGGCGAACCGGCCGTGGCGCCATCGCCGGCTCCGGCCGCAACAACGGCGGCCGTACCCTCCGAGACGTTGCAGGCCGAGGCCGAGACGACCTTCGCTACGGCCCAGACCACGCCGCACGAGTATACGCTCGTCGAGACGGCCGACCACCTGCGCGAGGTGATCGCTGCGGTGAGCCGCTACGCAGAGGTCTGCTTCGATACCGAGACGACGGGTCTCGACGTCTTCAACGACCGCATCGTGGGGTTGTCGCTGGCCGTCGAACCCTTCCGGGCGTGGTACGTTCCCTTCAGCGAGGCCAATACGCGCGAATATGCGGAGATCATCCGCCCGCTGTTCGAGGATGAACGCATCGCCAAGATCGGCCAGAACGTCAAGTTCGACCTGATGGTGCTGCGGCAGCTGGGCATCACCGTCCGCGGCCGCTTCTACGATACGATGATCCTCCACTACCTGCTCGATCCCGAGTCGCGGCACAACATGAACGTATTGGCCGAGCGCTATCTGAACTACCGTCCGATCGAGATCGAGACGCTGATCGGCAAGGGCTCCAAGCAGCTGACGATGGATCTGGTCAACGTCGAGCGTGTGAAGGAGTATGCCGCCGAGGATGCCGACGTGACGCTGCGGCTGAAGCAGGTGCTCTACCCGATGGTCGAGCAGATCGGGCTGCACGACCTCTACTTCGAGATCGAGGAGCCGATGATTGCCGTGCTGGCCGACATCGAGATGGCCGGCGTGCGGATCGACACCGAGGCGCTGGCCCACTATGCCGTGGAGCTGAACCGCAAGCTGGCGGAGCTGGAGGCGGCCGTACGCTCCGAGGCGGGCGAACCGAATCTGAACATCAACTCGACGCGTCAGCTGGGCGAGGTGCTCTTTGCGAAGATGCGCATTGCCGAGAAGCCGAAGATGACCCGTACGAAGCAGTTCTGCACCGACGAGGAGTACCTCCAGAGCTTTGCCCACAAACACCGCATCGTCGATCTGATTCTCGAATACCGCGGCGTGAAGAAGCTGTTGTCGACCTATGTCGAGGCGCTTCCGCAGCTGGTCAACCGCCGTACGGGACGCATCCACACGTCGTTCAACCAGGCCGTGACGGCCACCGGACGCCTCTCGTCGACGAATCCCAACCTGCAGAACATCCCCGTGCGTGACGAAATGGGGCGCCGTATCCGCAAGGCCTTTATCCCCTCGGACGAGAATCATCTGTTGCTGTCGGCCGACTACAGCCAGGTCGAATTGCGACTGATGGCCCACCTGTCGGGTGACGAGGCGTTGATCGCCGCCTTCGAACACGGCGAGGATGTCCATGCGGCGACCGCGGCGCGGCTCTTCAACAAGCCGATCTCGGAGGTGACCCCCGAGGAGCGGCGCCGGGCCAAGACGGCCAATTTCGGCATCATCTACGGCATTTCGGCCTTCGGGCTGAGCCAGCGGCTGGAGATTCCCCGCAAGGAGGCCAAGGAGATCATCGACGGCTATTTTGCATCCTACCCCAAGGTTCGCGAGTATATGGAGCACGTCGTGGCGAAGGCCCGCGAGGATGGCTTCGTGACGACGATCTTCGGGCGCCGCCGCTATCTGAACGACATCGCGTCGCACAACGCCGTGGCACGCGGTCTGGCCGAGCGCAACGCCGTGAATGCCCCGATTCAGGGTTCGGCGGCCGACATCATGAAGATTGCCATGATCAACGTCCACCGGCGTTTTGCCGCCGAGGGAATTCGTTCGCGGGTGATCCTGCAGGTTCACGACGAACTGGTGGTCGACATGCTGTGCGAGGAGCAGGAGCAGGTCGTGCGCATCGTCACCGAGTGCATGGAGTCGGCCGCGAAGCTCCGCGTACGGCTCATTGCCGATGCCGGCGTGGGGCACAACTGGCTGGAGGCCCACTAATGTCCACTGGAGGCCTGCTGATGCCCGCCGAAGGAGCAAAGGGCCGAAGGGGCATCCCGGACATTGACGAAAATCCCGCTCGGCCGGAGGTGCAGACGTCGCACCTGACATTGTATACTGCCGTTACAGGCCCAGAAAAAACCCGCTCTCACCGGAAGAGCGGGTTTTTTGTTGGACAGGGCCGGTTTGCCGGGCCGGTGTCAGAAGGAGATACCGACGCGCAGACCGAAGTTGTTGAGGTTGTTGACGCGATAGACCAGCACGTCGCCCTCGTTGGTGGCGTAGTTGTAGTAGAGTGCCACGTGGAACCCCATGCGGTAGTCCGGACGCGGGAAGATCGAGACGCCGACCTCGGGCGAGAGGTAGAATCCCCACGTCTCGGTGTACTGACGCACGACGTAGTAGTAGGACGAGAGTTCGGCGTAGCAGGCTCCGAGCTTCAGTCCGACATAGGGCTGGAAGACGCTGTCCGTTAACCAGTTGTAACGGCTCGTCACGCCGAACGGCAACTGGAACAGCGCATGTTTCTGATTGGTGGTCAGGGCGGCGCCGTCGCCCAGATCGAGCGTCTGACGGTCGATGCTCTCCAGGTTGGTCTGATACGAGAGGAAGGGACCCACGGTGATGGCCGGCGTGACGAAGTAACCGCCTTCGAAGTTCATGCCCCATCCCGAGGTCTTGTCGGCCAGACCGTTGTCGAGGGGGACGCCCATCTGCCAGTCGACGTTGATGTAGGTGTTGGGGATCAGCTGCGCTTTGCCCGGCAGAGCGGCTGCCAGCAGGACGATGCAGCATGCAAGGGTCTTGAAGTATTTCGATGTTTTCATGGTCGGATGTTTTTTTGAGGATGGAACTATTTGGTCAGATAGGGCGACTGGGCGAAGGCCTGGTCGACGGCGTCGATCGTGCGCTGAAGGTTGAGTTCGGAGTCGGAGGTGAGCAGTCCGCCGATGTAGCTGTCCCAGATGACGGGGAGTTTGCGACCGGTCTCCTGATCGGCCTCCAGGTTGAGCATCTCCATCAGCAGCGAGCCGGCCGTGTAACCGTAGTAGACGCTGTAGGGATAGTGCCATCCGATCCAGTTGCCCCAGTATCCGGGAGCCCAGTAGTAGGGATAGTACCACCACCAGTAGGGGTTGTTGTAGCCGACGAAGTAGGTCACCTGACGCACGTAGCTGAGCTGCAGACCGACGTTGGCGGCCTCTTTCTCGTCGATGCGCAGGTAGCCGGCGTTGTTCATCTGTGCGGCCACGGCGTCGACGATGGCCAGGGCATCCTCGTCCTTCCAGTATTCGGTCTTGTCGCTGTTCCCGATGATGAGGATGCTGTCGGGGAGGTAGTAGGTGCCGATCGAGGAGAAGTCGGTACCCGAATCATGGGCGGTGTAGACCAGATAGTCCCGGTTGAGGTCCGACGTCGAGGGGTCTTTCTGGCACGAGCAGAACGCAACTGCGACGAGTGCGAACGCAATGTAACGGAGTTGTTTGACGTTCATGATGTTTTGATTTTTGGTTTGCTGTCGGCACAACCCCAAATTTCGTTCCCGCGTGTCGGGAAAATGCCGCTCCGGGCCGAACGGCACATGAAAAAACCGGAAATCCGCAATGAAGGGATTTCCGGTTGTGGCAAACGGACCGAAACGGGGTCTGTTAGCGATACTTGTGCGAGATGAGGGTCATGAACTCCTCGCGCGTGCGGTGGTCCGAGAGGAAGATGCCCGTGAAGGCCGAGGTGGTTGTTGCGGACTGCTGCTTTTCGATGCCGCGCATCTGCATGCACATGTGGCTGGCTTCGATCACCACGGCCACGCCCATCGGGCTCAGCGCCTCCTGGATGCAGTCGCGGATCTGTACCGTCAGCCGCTCCTGGACCTGCAGCCGGCGTGCGAAGCACTCCACCACGCGGGCGATTTTCGAGAGTCCGGTGATGTATCCGTTGGGGATGTAGGCGACGTGGGCCTTGCCGTAGAAGGGCAGCATGTGGTGTTCGCAGAGCGAGTAGAGTTCGATATCCTTGACGAGGACCATCTGTTTGTACTCTTCGCGGAAGGTGGCCGAGCGGATGATCTCGAGCGGGTTTTCGTCATACCCTTTCGTGAGGAACGACATGGCCTTGGCCACCCGTTCGGGGGTTTTCAGCAGACCTTCGCGGGCGGGGTCCTCGCCCAGCAGCCGCAGGATTTCGGTATAGTGGTGTTTGAGGGCCTCGATGGTTGCCGCATCGAAGCGTTCCTCCTTTTCATACAGTGTTTTCTCCATGACGGGGCAAAGATACGAAAAGATCCGGATTATTGCTTCATGATCTGATCCATGACCCACGAGGTGCGGGCGGCCGAGTAACCGTCCGAGGGGCAGTGTCCCACGCCGCGCAGTTGGTCGACGATCGTGCGGATCATCGGTCCCTGGATGTACTGCGGGGGGTCGATCGAGAAGTGTTCCGAACCTTCCGGGGTGATGAGTTCGATGGGATGGAAGTCGAAGGTGGCGAAGCGCAGTGTGCCGCGTGAGCCGGTGATCAGGACCGAATCCTCGCGCTCTTCGGGCTGGGCGACGAAGCTCCAGAGGCCGCTTCCGACCACACCCGACTGGAACTGCAGCGACGCCGTGACCGTATCGGCCACCTCGTACAGCCCGCCCAGATTGCGGTGTACGCCCCGAGCCGAGGCGACGGCACCGAACAGAAAGTCGAGCAGATCGAGCGTGTGTGGGGCCATGTCGTAGAAATAGCCTTCGCCGCCCACGTCTCGGCGCAGCCGCCAGGGCAGGTGCTGCGGATCGCGGTCTTCGGGCCCTGCGGGGCGCAGATAACGCACTTCGACCTGCTGCGGGGTACCGATCCGCCCGTCATCGAGAAGCTCCTTCACGCGCCGGAAATAGGGCAAGGCGCGGCGATAGTAGGCCACGAAGAGGGGTTGCCGGGCATGTTCGGCCGCGGCGATCATCTCCCGGCATTCGGCATGGTTCATCGCCATGGGCTTCTCGACATAGACGGGTTTGCCGGCTTCGAGGGCACGGATCGTCAGCTCCTTGTGCGAGGCGGGCGGCGTGGCGACATAGACGATGTCGACCTCGGGGTCGGCGATCAGCTCCGCGGCATCGGTGTAGTAGCGTCCGACGCCGTGACGCCGGGCGAAATCGGCCGCCTTGTCCCCGTCGCGCCGCATGACGGCCACCAGTTCGGAATGTTCGGTCAGGTACATCGGCGGTCCACTCTTGTGTTCGCAGACATCGCCGCATCCGACGATGCCCCAGCGTACGGTCTGTTTCGCATCCATGGGCGGTCTATTTTTCGAGTGAATGGAGGTATTCGGCGAGTTTGCGCACGGCGCGTCCGCGGTGGGAGATGGCGTTCTTTTCGTCGGGCGACATCTCGGCGAAGGTCCGCTCGCAGCCGTCGGGAACGAACAGCGGATCAAAGCCGAATCCCTCGTGGCCGGCCTCATGATCGATGATACGCCCCTCGACCACCCCTTCGAAGAGATGTTCCTCGCCGTTGAGGATCAGCGAAATGACCGTCCGGAAACGGGCCCGGCGGTCGGCTACCCCCTCGAGATTGCGGAGCAGCAGACGGTTGTTGGCCGCGAAGTCGTGGCCGTCGGTGGCGTAGCGGGCCGAGTGGACTCCGGGGGCACCGCCCAATGCGGCCACTTCGAGCCCCGTATCGTCGGCGAAGCAGTCCAGCCCCGTGCGGTCGTGGATGTAGTGGGATTTCTGCGAGGCGTTTCCCTCGAGGGTATCCTGCTCCTCGGGGATCTCCTCGGTGATGCCGCATTCGCGCGGGGTTACGAGTGTGAAGCCGTCGCCCAGGACAGCCTGTACTTCGCTGAGCTTGTGGGCATTGTTGGTGGCAAAGATGATCTTCATGGTCGCTGTCAGAGTTGTTATTCGGTTTTGATCGTCGGCGAAGGTACTCAATTTTCCGCAAATCCGCCCTTGTCCGGACCGCCCGATCGTTCGAGGCGTCCGAGTTCGTAGTGTTCGTAGCGGGCGCGGACGCCGCCTTCGCCGAGCAGGTAGAGGTCGTCGCAAACGCCTTCGAGCGGGGCGATGCGTCCCGATGCGAGGAGGACGGTCCGCCCCTCGGTTCCGAGGTGGAGCAGGAGCTGCTGCATGACGAAGATGCGTTCGGGTTTCAGTTCGCGGAAGGGTTCGTCGAGCAGCAGGATACGTTTGCCGCGCATGAGCGTAAGGATGATGCCGAGGTGTTTGCGGGCTTCGGCGTCGAGCGTGGCGGCCTCCTGGTCGAGCGGCACGGGGAATCGGCGCAGCAGGGCCTCGGGGTTGACCTTGCGGTCGAACCAGCGGATCAGACCGATGCAGTCGCGGGCCGTCAGCCCGGGCCAGAAGTGCGGATCGGCCTCCAGCAGGCTCATCTCGCGGCGCTGCAACGGATGACCGGCCTCGGTGATCGAGCCCGCCTCGGGACGCAGATCGCCGTAGACGGCACGCAGCAGGGCACTTCGGCCCTCGCCGGCCAGACCGTGGACGGCATTCTGCGGCAGGTGCATCGTCACGCCGTCGAGCACCACCCGACGGCCTTCGCGAATCCGGAGCGAATCAATCGTAATCATCGAGGTAACGGTTCAGGTTGCGTTCGGCCCTCAGGGCGTAGCTGACTGTGAGACAGAGGCTCAGGGGCAGCAGGATCGGGATCAGGAATCCCGCGATGCCGAGGCGTTCGGCCACCGGACGGCGTGTGCTGTTTTCGGGTACGTAGCGGACATATTTCGCCACGACGGCATAGAGCAGAGCCAGCGCTGTGAGCGGCGCCCAGGCTACGGCCATCCAGGCCGTGCGGGGGTGGGCGACGATGGCCAGCAGGGCGAACGGAGCCGTCAGCAGGAAGTAGTTGCGCCAGGCGGTGAGGACCTTGCGTACGAGCAGCCGGCTGGCGTTCATCTCCGGCAGGCGGAGCACTTCGAGGGGTTCGCAGTCGTGGTAGAAGGCGCCGACAGCCACCGCCGCCACGTAGAGCCCCGGGAATCCGGCGCCGGGCAGCAGGATGCAGAGGATCAGCCCTCCGGCGGCGAACCACACGGCCGTGAGATGACGCCGCAGGCCGACGGTCCATTCGGGCGAACCGGCGAGCAGTTCGGGGCGGATCCAGCGGGCGGTGTGGAGACGTCTGGCGCGGGGCGAGGACATGGCCTGTCAGCGGACGACGCCGAGTTGTTCGAGCCGGTCGTCGAGGTCGATCTTCTCGATGATGGTTTTCACGATGGTATCCATTTCGGAGTCTTCGGAGTAGTCGGCCGGGCAGACGTGGTTGACGCGGTTGTCGTGGATGAGCGACGAAAGTTCCCGGCGGGCCCCCTTCTGATCGGGATTGTAGACGGCGATCGAATGTCCGCCGTAGTTCTTCACCAGCCGCATGCAGGGGATGTCCGTGGTTCCGTCGCCGACGTAGATCATGTGGCGGAACGGCACGGGGCGTTCGTTTTCGGGGATGTAGCGGTTGACCAGCTTCGAGTCGAAGACCGATTCGACCCCCTTGTTGATCTTGAAGATGAACTGCGTCTTGTTGGTGTAGTTGACCGCCACGGCGGGCCAGTAGGCGATTCCGTCGACGTCGTAGAGGAACGAGCAGGCGTAGATGCGGCGGAATTCGTGGGCGATCTCCGTTCCCTCGATGATCTCCTTCAGCCCCGACGAGTTGATGTAGTGCAGGATGTGGATTCCGCGCTCTTCGCCGTAGCGGTTGATCCTCGAAAACCACTCCTTGACGCCGTTGAAGAGCGTCACGCGGCGGCCCGATTCCTGGAAGGCTTCACGGCGCAGCGACAGACCCTTCGACTTGGCCTCCTGGATCATGCGGGCCATGTAGGTGAGTACCATGTCGGCATCCTGGCTTTCGGCCAGCGAGTTGGCCTCGCTCCAGAACTCCTTGTTGCTTTTTCCGACGGCCGGGATGAAGTCATACTCCTGCATGTTGCCGGGCGCGAGCGTTCCGTCGAAATCGTAGATCAGGGCGATGGTGAAACGGTAATCCATGCTTTTCGGGATTTGATTTCTCAAAGATAACGTTTTTTTCCTATTTTTGCATCCGAGTAGTGAATCGAGAAGAGCAAAACTTATGGAATTCAAGGAATTGATAGCCAAACGCCGTTCGATCCGCAAGTTTACGGACCGTGCGGTTCCCGCCGAGGTGGTGGATCGCATCCTGGGCGAGGCATTGACGGCCCCTTCGGCCCGCAATACGCGTACGACCCGTTTTCTGGTGGTCGACGATCCGGCGCTGGTGGCCCGCATGGCCGACATGCGCGATTACGGTTCGGGATTTCTGAAGAATGCCCCGCTGGCGATCGTCGTGCTGGGCGACACCACGACGAGTGATCTGTGGCGCGAAAATGCCGCCATTTCGGCCACTGTTCTGCAGCTGGCCTGTGTCGACGAGGGACTTGCCTCGTGCTGGGTCCACATCTGCGGGCGTCCGCGCCGCAAGGACGATCCCGAAGGGGAAAAGGCTGCGGATTATCTGCGGAGCTTCCTGCCCATTCCCGAATCGTGCGAGCCGCTGTGTGCCATCGCCATCGGATACTCCGATTTCGTGCCGGCGCCGCTGCCCGAATACGATGACTGGTCGCGGGTCATCCGCCTCTGAGGGCGACGTGACGACGGCCGGGCCACTGCCCTTTTCCGTCCTTTTCCGCCCTCTTCGTGCGGGTCTTCTCCTGCGGATCCGCACCGAGACACGTGTAATTTTTTAGCAAACCAACACCAATAAGACCATGAAAAAAACGACTTTGACAAGCCTTTCGATGATGGCCGCTTTGATCTTCACGAGCTGCGGATCGCAACCCAAGGCTCCTGCTGTGACGATTTTCGACGAGGGACTGCGCTACTGCGAGAGCACCTACCCCTACGAGGGAGGCATTCTCGTCGCCAATTTCGGCTCCTCGCAGCTCGATCCGCTCAATACCGAGGGCAAGGGTTACATCGTCCGCTATAAGGACGGTGCTTCGGAGGTGCTGATTCCGGCCGACGGCAATCTGTCGGGGCCGCGCGGCATGTATCTGCGCGACGGTTACCTCTTCATCTGCGACGTGAACAAGATCGTCGCCTACGATCTGGAGAACCGCGAGACGGCTCCGCAGGTGATCGCACTGCCCGAGGGTGAGGCCTTCGTCAATGACCTGGCTGCCGAGGGCAACAACCTCTACGTGTCGGTGACCAATACGGGCCACATCTACCGGCTCGACATCACGGATCCGGCTCAGGCCGGAGAGCCCGAATTGTGGCTTGAGATTGCCGGCCCGAACGGTCTGGTGATCCGTGACGGCGTGATGTACGTGGCGTCGTATTCGCCCGACGGCGAGGCCAAGAGCGAGCATGTGATCTATCGCATTGCCGATCTGCAGAATCCCGTGGCCGAACCCTTCGTGAACGTCCCCGGACAGTACGACGGCATCGCCTTCTCGGGCGACGGCAAGTGGCTCTACGTGACGAACTGGGCCCCGGCCGGCATCTCGCGTATCGACATGCAGACGCGTGAGATTTCGCCCGTCGAGCTTCCTCTGGAGCAGCCCTTCATCGGACCGGCCGACATGACCGTGGCCGACGGCATGATCTATGTCCCCGATCTGCCGAACAGCCGCGTGGTGATCTTCGCGGAGTAGCTTCCTCTGGCCGTACACAAAAACGGACCGGGCGATCGCCCGGTCCGTTTTTTCATGTGTCGGGGTTTTGCAACGTGGGCTCCCCTATTCTCCCTCTTTCCGGTCCCTCTTTCCGGTTCCGGCCTCTCTTCGTCAGTTGCCTCTTCCCGGCCCTTCTAACGCCCCGTTACCGGTTTGATATCCTTCACGCGCAGCTGCGTGGTGACCGTGCCGCGGTAATGGTTCTCGACAATCTGGTAGCAGACGTCGATCGGTTTGCCTGCGCGCACCCATTCGTAGTGGGTGGGCTGCTGGAAGGCGATGGCCTGCAGCTTCGTATTGGGTTTCTGACGCTGCATGAGGTCCATGCGGAGGTGTTCGCTCTCCATGCCGACGAGCTTGGCCTCGCCGTGGTTGATCACGCCGTAGGTCACGAAGACCGGGGCCGTATTGCCGGGTCCGAAGGGCTGGAAGCGGTTCAGATCCCTGCGGAAGGCGGGCGTAATGTCCGAGAAGAGCAGTTCGCTGTCGATGTCGACCTGCGGGATGAGCATCTGCGGGTCGATGTTCTTCTCGACGAACTCGTTGAACCGCCGCGTGAACTCCCCGACGTTCTCGGGGCGCATCGTCAGACCGGCGGCATACATGTGTCCGCCGAAGTTTTCGAGCAGATCCGAGCACGATTCGACGGCCTGGTAGAGGTCGAATCCCGGCACCGAACGGGCCGAACCCGTCACGAAACCGTTGCTCATCGTCAGCACCACCGTCGGACGGTAGTAGGTCTCGATCAGTCGCGAGGCGACGATCCCGACGATACCCTTCATCCAGCGCGGATTGTAGATCACCGTACTCTTCAGCCGTTTGAGTTCGGGGTTCTGTTCGATGTATTCGTGCGCCTCCTGCGTGACGTGACGGTCGATCGACTTGCGGTCGCGGTTGTAGGAGTCGATGACGTTTCCGAACTCGGCGGCGACACTTTCGTTACCCTCGATGAGCAGCTCCACGGCGGCATGACCGCCCGACGGCGAGGCATTTTCGTCGTGTTCGTCCATGCGCATGCGGCCGGCGGCATTGATGCGGGGGCCGATCTTGAAGACGATGTCGTCGATGGTGATGTTGTGTTTGTCCAGGCCGCAGATCTTGATGATCGACAGCAGACCCTTCGAGGGTTCGCGGTTGAGGTTTTTCAGGCCGTAATAGGCCAGAATGCGGTTCTCACCCGTCAGGGGGACGATGTCCGAGGCGATCGAGACGACGAGCAGATCCAGCAGATTGAGGACCTGTTCGGCAGGGATGTGGTTTTTCCGTGCATAGGCCTGCACGAGTTTGAATCCCACGCCGCAACCCGACAGTTCGTCGAACGGATAGGAGCAGTCGACCCGCTTGGGGTCCAGAACGGCTACGGCCTGAGGGATCTCCTCGGCCGGGAGGTGATGGTCGCAGATGATGAAATCCACGCCCTTGCTTTTTGCATAGACGACCTTTTCCGTGGCTTTGATGCCACAGTCCAGAGCGATGATCAGCCCGACGCCCTTGCGGGCCGCCAGGTCGATACCCTTGATCGAGATGCCGTAACCTTCGGTATAACGATCCGGGATGTAGAACATCAGGTTTTTGTGCCCGATCTGGCGGAGGAACTTGTAGACCAGCGCAACGGCCGTACAGCCGTCGACGTCGTAGTCGCCGTAGACCATGATCTTCTCGTGGTTGGCGACGGCCCGTTCGACTCGCTCGACTGCGCGGTCCATGTCCTTCATCAGGAAGGGATCGTGCAGGTCGTCGAGGCTGGGTCTAAAGAACTTGTCCGCCTTTTCTACCGTGTCTATGCCTCTTTGTACGAGCAGATTGGCCAGCACGGGCGAAATCCGCAGAGCGGCAGCCAGCATGGCTACCGTCGCGGGGTCGCCCTGAGGCTTCACTACCCAGCGTTTTTCTATAGGCATACGAATTGTTATTTATATATTTCAACATTTAATTCCTCACTTAAAAAGTTGACCACCTGATCTTTGACCTCCTCCATGTCGGGCGTTCGGCCGGTTTCGGAGGAGATCGAAGCCACGCCGCGGTCGGAGAATCCGCAGGGGTTGATGCGCGAGAACCACCCCAGGTCGGTCGTGACGTTGAGGGCGAATCCGTGCATGGTTACATAACGGGACGTGCGCACGCCTATTGCGCAGATTTTGCGCGGGCGCCGACCGTCGGGATCGATCCAGACGCCCGAGGCGCCGTGGATGCGGCCGGCCGTGATGCCGTAGCGGGCCACCGTACGGATGACGGCCTCTTCCAGGGCATTGATGTAGTCGCGCAGGCCGATTCCGAGGCGTTCGAGGTCCAGAATCGGGTAGACGACCAGTTGACCGGGGCCGTGGAAGGTGATGTCGCCGCCTCGGTCGATGTGGAAGAAGCGGGCGCCGGCGGCCTCCAGGGCTTCGCGGCTGACGAGCAGGTTCTCGACGTGACCGCTCTTTCCGAGGGTATATACGGGTGGATGCTCCACCAGAAGCACCTCGCCGGCCAGTTGTGGATCCTCCTCTGCGGCTCGGCGCAGCCATTCGGCCCCGCAATCGTCTTCAGTCCGGAGGGCCTCCCCGGTCCGCGACGTTTTCTCGGTCCGCGATGTTTCCCCGGTTCGTGATGTTTCCCCGGTCCGGAGCGCCTTTTCGGCCCGGATCGTTTCTCCGGCATTTTTCTGCGGCACCCCGTCGTTTTTCTGCGGCTCTGCGGGGCAGCTCTGCTCTGCGGGACGGGTGGCATCCGGCAGCGGATTGCCACCGGCGCACGCAACCACGCCCCCCTTTCTGTCACCGGCATGTTTGCCGGACAGCAGGGCGTCGAAGAGTAGCTGCTGGAGCTTCCAGCAGGCTTCGTACTCCATGGTTCCGAGATCCCTCAGCAGGGCTTTCATTGCTACAAACCTTTTACGCTACGCAGGGCTTCTTCGGCCATGTACGACGAGCGGACCAGCGGGGCGCTCGCGCAATAGCTGAAACCCATATCCAGCGCTTGGAGTCTGTACCATTCGAATTTTTCGGGAGAGATGTACGCCGCAACGGGGTAATGCTCCAGAGTAGGCCGAAGGTACTGACCAAGCGTTACGATCCTGACACCCGCTTCGCGCAGGTCGTGCAGGGTCTGTAAAACTTCCTCATCGCTCTCGCCGAGTCCGACCATCAGACCGCTTTTCGTCACGACGCCCCGGCTGCTCATGTAGCGCAGGGTCTCCAGGCTGGTCCGGTATCGGGCCCGGGACCGTACCAGAGGGGTCAGTCGCTCGACGGTTTCGATGTTGTGCCCGATGATATCGGGCTTCGACGCGATGACCGTATCCAGCAGATCGGGCCGTGCGTCGAGATCGGGAATAAGGAGCTCAATTACGGCGTCGGGATTCTGTGAGCGGATGGCCTCCACGGTGGCGGCCCAGTGGGCGGCACCTCCGTCGGGGAGGTCGTCGCGGGTCACGGAGGTGACGACGACATACCTCAGTTTCATCAGGGCGACGCTTTCAGCGACCTTGCGGGGTTCGTCGGCATCGGGGGCCTCGGGACGTCCCGTACGGGTAGCGCAGAAGCGGCAGCCGCGTGTGCAGATGTCACCCAGGATCATGAAGGTTGCGGTTCTCCGGCTCCAGCATTCGGCCTGATTCGGGCAGCGACCGCTGCTGCAAATGGTGTGCAGACCGTGTTTTTCGACGATGTCATGCACCTCGGCCCATTCGGGAGTTTGTCGGAGACGGATCTTCAGCCATCCGGGTTTTTTGAGTACATCTACCTTGTCATGAAACTTCGGCATTTAAGTTCATTATTTTCCTATTGTTGCAAAAATAGAAAAAATAATTGACAATTCCCAATGTATCTTTTCGTGACGGCGGTGTTTGCTGCGCGAATTTCGGGGGATTGATTTGCCGGGAGCGGTTTTTTGTGCTATCTTTGCGAAGCGGATTTTCTGCGGGGCTGATCCTCGCCAGCGGTTGTCATCTTTCGCACCATGTGATTCATTTCAAGCACCTTTCATAGAGACAGTTTTACGATTTTCCCGGTGGGGATCGATCGTGTCCGGGGGGGGGCGGACCTTGCCGTGCGCCGATTTCCATCCGTGAAAACTTGTCTTGTCGTTTTTTGAAATTTTGTCTCTATGGGAAATCCACGATTTTCTCAGGCTGGCTACCGCCTGGCGGCCAGCCTGCATGGCGAGCGGCTGTGGCTGGCTGACGATCTGCAACGGAGGCTCGTTGCGGAGATGACCGCCCGCATCGACACTTCGTCCAGACTTGGCAGCGCGAAACTGCGCTTGAACGGGTCGACGGCTTCCGGGATGGATTATCGGGCTTTCAGCCGGAGTGTGGCCTGTGAACGCCTGGCCGTATTCCAGCTCTTGCTCGGAGATCCGTTGACTGCGTTCGGGACCCTTTGCGAGGCGGCCTACGAGGCGCTTTGCGGCGGGGAATACGATCATGGCGAGGTGTCGCTTCCGTCCCGGTTTCTGCGGATTCGGTTCTATCGGCTGTGGGATCGGATTCTTGCTCTGAAGGCTGCGGAACCTCTGTTGCGGGACGTGCCGATCGATTCCCGGCTTCCGGCAGAGGCCCGCCGTCTCGGAGGTCAATGGCTTTAGCGGGGTGTTGTTGTCGGAGTGTTTGGACGAGGTCAGGTTCCGTTTTCGGCTCGGCAGCCCATTTTTGGTCGGCTCACCGAAGTTTTTGTGCACAAAAAAGTGGCCCGGTACATCTCGTATCGGGCCACTCAGGTTAGGTTAGTTAGGTTAATGAGAGTGGGAGAACCCCACGTTTGATACACAAAAGTAGTTTGAATTTTATCAAAATCCAAATGTTTTGTAACATTTTTCTCAAAGCAGGGGAAAATATTTTACATTTTATAATTAAAATTTTTTAATTATACGCGATTTTGTAAGTTTTTCACGAACGGATGCGGTCGGTCTCCGCGCGACGGATTTACGCACGCAACCGCTCGCCCGTTGCCCGGGCGGTTGATCTGTCCGCTCTGTGAGGCTTTTCAGAGAGCCGGTTCCTCGATCGGAGCGGCCGTCAGATGGTGATGGCGATACGACGCCGGGGTCATCTGATACTCCTTCTTGAAGAGTTTGATGAAGTGCGACGTGTTGGGGAAGGTGCATTCGTTGCCGATCTCGGAGATCGACTTCGAGGTGGAGATCAGCAGCAACCGTGCGTGCATCAGCCGCTGGCGGATGTACCACTTGTGGGGCGGCATCTCGAAATGGCGCCGGAACTCCTTCTTGAACGACGTCAGCGAGCGGTTGGTCAGTCGCGCCAGCTCCTCGATCGAGATATCCTTGAAGATGTGGTCGTAGACGATCTGTTCGAAATTCTCCTTGGCCGAATCGACGTTGTTGAGCAGTTTGCTCTTCAGGCAGCAATCTTCGTGCGAGGCGATCAGATAGATCAACTCGGTCATTTTGATATTCTCGGCCGTTTCGTCGTGGCGGAACTCCTCGTCGCGCAGGTAGTTGTTCGTATTGACGAAAAAGTTGCGCAACGAGTTCCATGCGGTCATGAAGATTTCGTTGCGGTTCCGGCAGTTTTCGCACGAGTGTTCGTTCGAGACGTTCAGGCCGTAGGTGATGTTCAGATGCATGAGGATGCGCTGCAGGTCCTCCGGGGTGTAGTAGAAGACGACCTGTTCGAAGGGCTGGCCGCCTTCGGGGCAGTTTTCGGTGTAGTGGTGGCCGATACCCAGGTAGAAGACATCGCCGCGCGAGAGGGTTTGGCGTTTGTCGCCGTCGTAGATGTTTTTGGTTCCGCGCAGGATGTAGCCGATGGCATAGCGGGACAGGACTTGGGTTTGAATCCCGTTGTGAAGTGTTTCGACGTACTTCACGATCATCGGTTGTTGAACCGATGAGTTCATTGAATTCTTCATGCTAATTGTAATTTAAGTTTTTTGGTACAAAGCGTTGCGTCACTTTTGTCCGTACTCAAATATACAATTAAAACTTTCCAATCTACTATATTCAATAGCATAATTGGGCTTAATCGCTAAAATAAACCTGTTTTTGCTACTGAATGGTCTAAATATGTTATTGCATGAAGCGTATGGCGATCCCTCCGGCCAGGATGAGCAGGTAGAGGATGAGGGTCGGAAGTCGGTGAATCCGAACCAGAAGGAAGGGGATGAGGACTGCCGACGGAACGGCCGCAAGGAGCAGGCCGCTTGTCGTAGAGACGGGGTTGATCATCGTCGGGATGAAGAGAACGAACAGTCCGATCTGGAAACTGAAGATGGTGCGAGGTTTGTTTCCGGCGGCGAAGCTGTCGGCCAGGAAGTAGAACAGGGCGACCACGTCGAGCAGGAAAACCAACCCGAAGAAGATCAGATTTTGCAGCGGCAGGGCTTCGACGGCATCGAGCGGAGATCCGTTGACGTAAGCCTCCCATGCAAGGATAAACGGGCTCGTGAAGTCGCCGCCGGCTCCCCAGTTGACGTAACCGTACGCCAATATCGGCAGCAGGAGTCCCGCCAGAGCGACGACCGTTTCGCGCAGCGTGCGGTGGAACAAGATGACGGCCGTCGGCAGCAACAGGATCAGCGGCAGGGATGCGGGTGCTACCAGGATCAGCATCCCGAGGTACATCGAGGCGCGGAAGATGGCATCGAACCCGTATCCGTTGCAGAATGCGCGGCTGAAGTTTCTCACGCTCAGGGCGAGCAGCGTTGCGGCGATGATCGATGAGAGGCAGTACGGACCGGCGATCAGCCCGGCGACGAAGGCGCCGTAAAGCGGTATCGGGAGACACGTTCCGACGGAGTAGAGGTTGTAGCGGATGGTCAGACGACCGAGGATCAACCCCGTGAAGAGCATCAGCACCCCTCCGATCCAGCTTGCCCAGAGCGGGCAGACCGTCTGGAAGCGGCACAGCAGTTCTTCGGCCGACTGGATGGCGAGCAGACCGTGGGTCGGGATGGCGATGTTTTCGGCCGTGCAGTCGGCCGGTGCCGCTGACCGCCACATCGCAACGACCGTGATGGCCACAAGCGTCAGAAGGGCCGGAACGAGCGGCTGCCGTGCGATGTTGAACTTCATGTCGGGACTCTTTTTTCGGGGGTAAAATTAGCGAAAAAAGCTGAATATTGCGTAACTTTGTTCGTTTCGTTGCCCGAGCCGCGCGAGATTTCGCGGCGGAAGGATCGCGATGAAACGGGAGGACATGTTGGAGAATCAGTATCAATACGAAAAACGGGAGGCCGGATGCGACGAAGCCGGCCGGGGATGTCTTGCCGGGCCGGTTTTTGCGGCGGCGGTGATTCTTCCGCTCGATTTTCACGACCCGCTGCTGAACGATTCGAAGCAGATGACCGAGCGCAACCGCGACAAGCTGCGTCTGATCATCGAGCGTGAGGCTGTTGCGTGGGCCGTCGAGGCGGTATCGGCGGCGCGCATCGATGAGATCAACATCCTGAATGCCTCCTTCGAGGGGATGTCGCTGGCGGCGGCACGCCTGGATCCGGCGGCGGAATTCCTGGCGATTGACGGCAATCGGTTTCGCACGCGGCTGAGTATCCCGTGGCAGTGTATCGTCAAGGGAGACGGCAAATATGCCGATATTGCGGCAGCCTCGGTGCTGGCCAAGACCCATCGCGACGAGTATATGCGCCATCTTGCGGAGGAGTATCCGCAGTACGGCTGGTCGCGGAACAAGGGTTACCCGACGCGCGAACACCGCCTGGCGATTCGTGAGCACGGTTTGACGCCGTATCATCGGTTGACCTTCAACCACGAGATCGACCAGTTGGAGCTGCCCTTCTGATCGTCCGGATCCGGTCGTCTCCGGTCAGTCTTTGGTCAGTCTCCGGCGATTTCTGCCCTTCTCCTCAGTTGTGTCTTTTCAGCTATTTCCCGGAAATTTATTGCCGGCTGGTCTGTTGCTTTTCGATTGTTTTCTGAAAAGTCGTCACTGGCTTGAGTGCTGCTTTCCGGCGATTCTACAGCACCTAATTGTGGGCAGGAGTGCGGTTTTTCGATGATTTTTCGAGATCCTGGTTCCTGTCTATCCGTGCCTTGCCGGGCTGTTCTTAACGCCCTCCATTTCGTTTGCTCTTGTGGTCGGCTTGATTTTCTCGATTCCAATTCGTCGCCCTTCCCTCCGTTTCACCTCAATAAAAAAACGGCCCTCCATGACGGAGAGCCGTTTTTCGAATAGTATTCCACCGATTACTGGTACTGATAACCCAGCGTTTTCGAGGCGGCGTAGGAGATCTTCAGAGCGTTGGCGCGACGGAGCTCCTGCTTGACGTCGGTCACGATACCCATCTTCGTGGCCTGGTCGGCCTTCAGGCAGATGGTCATCGAGGCACGATCGGCTTCGCTGAGTTTGTCACGTTCCGCGGCGACGAAGTCCAGAATGTCGCGGGTGGATTTGTACGAGTCGTTCAGCTGGATGCGGGGTGCGGTACCGAACTTGGCCTGCATCGTCAGAGACGGGGGGCCGATGTGGATGAAGCTGACGAGCGATTTCTTCTCGAGTTTCTGCACTTCGGTAGCCTCCGGAAGCTTGTATCGCACGAGCAGTTCCTGATCACGCATGGTCGTCGAGACCATGAAGAAGAAGAGGATCATGAAGATCACGTCAGGAAGCGATGCCGTCGAGATACCGGGCAGACTTTTGCTGCCCTTCTTTTTCATTACTGCCATGGCTTACCTTTTAATATTACGTGGTTCTGCTTCCGAAATCTTCAGAGGCACTGCTTTTGCAACTGCATTTCGCTCATCCTCGGGCAGATCGGCGTATTTGGCGCCGAACTTGCGGGTAGCGACTTCATCGCGCACTTCGTTGAAGGCGCGGGTGAGTTCGTTCTGCACCATGATGTACGACTGGTAGTTCGTATCACGGGTAGTCTGGAGCGAGATAACGCCCTCGCTGACCGGATAGACCCATTTGCCGCCATTGGCCAGTTCGATCTCCTTGTTGGTGCGCTCCGGGAGGTTGGGGTCGTCCATCGGGTTGACGATGAACTCCTTGGCCCGCTCCTTGAGCTGACTCAGGTCGATCGGTTCCTGTTTGCCGGAGGCTCCTGCCATGATGTCGCCTCGGCCGTTGATGAATACCAGGAAGAGGTTACGCTCTTTCACCTTGATCTCCTCCTGCTGTTGGTCCTCAGGAGGCATGGGCGGAAGCATACGTGCGATACCGGTATCGGTATTCATCGTGGTAGCGACCAGGAAGAAGATCAGCAACAGGAAGGCGATGTCGGCTTGGGATCCAGCATTGATGTCTGGAGTTTTTCTTTTGTCTATTGCCATTGCCTTGTCTGTTTCTACTATTTGAATGCGCCCCAGATTTCGGTTACGACAGCCGTGATGAAGGCTGCGGCGAAAGCGACATACGTCACGATGATGCTCGCTTCGGTGATGACGGTTTCAGGGTGTCCGAAGAATCCGTTGTTCTGGAGGTCTACGATATTGATCGTGTGGCTGGCCGAATAGAAGTACGACACGCCGACGACAACGATGACCAAAGCCAGGGAGAGGATGGCTCCCTTGATGCCTGCGGGGTTCTGAATCATTCCGAAGATGGCGCAGAAGAGGGCGGCAGCGATGGCGAACACGAAGAGGAAGTATCCCCAGATGAGGTTCACGCTGATCGCAGCTTCCGAGCCACCGGTGGCAATCGCGTAGACCAGAAGGACTAACGTGATGACCATCAGAACGCCCAGCAATATGTTCATTACTTTTTTCATGATTGCTTAAGACTTTAACTGCGTTGGATTATTTCTTGTTGTAAGCCGTCAGGATATCCATCAGCGTGATGGAGGAATCCTCCATTGCGTTCACGAGCGAGTCGATCTTGGCAATGATGTAGTTGTAGAACAGCTGAAGAATAACCGCAGCGATAAGACCCATGAGGGTCGTCAGAAGGGCGACCTTGATACCACCTGCAACCAGCGTCGGGCTGATATCACCGGCAGCCTGGATGGCGTCGAAGGCGTCGATCATGCCGACCACGGTACCCATAAATCCGAGCATCGGGCTCAGTGCGATGAACAGGCCGATCCACGACAGACCCGACTCCATCTGGCCGGTCTGAACCGATCCGTACGATACGACGGCCTTTTCAACCGAGTCGAGACCCTGGTCGTAGCGGTCCAGGCCCTGATAGTAGATCGAAGCGATCGGGCCGCGGGTGTTGCGGCAAACCTCCTTGGCAGCCTCGATACCGCCGTTCTTGAGGGCCTCCTCAACGGCAGCGGCGAGTTTCTTGGAGTTGATCGTCGAGAGCGACAGGAAGAGGATACGCTCGATGGCCACGGCCAGACCGATTACCAAGCAGAGCAGGATCGGGAGCATCCAGCCCCAACCACCCTCGAGGAACTTCTGCATCAGCACGTGGTGCATGCTGTCGCCAGCGATCTGGGTTTCGGCAACAACCGTTTCGGCTGCGGCTGCGGCATCCTGCGCGTAAGCACTAACGGTACCCAGTACGGACAGGGCAACCGACGGGATCAAAAAAAGTTTTTTCATAGTTGTGTTGGAATAAGATTAAATTTGATTAGTTGATTTATTGTTTGTGTCTTTTTTTGAATTGGTTTCTTCGAGGTTGCTTGTGGGGAT
Organism: uncultured Alistipes sp.; assembly: GCA_944321185.1. GTDB lineage: Bacteria > Bacteroidota > Bacteroidia > Bacteroidales > Rikenellaceae > Alistipes. The sequence goes on from CALUKH010000002.1 coordinate 206,849, forward strand.
CGGTGGCAGGTCGCAGATGGAGGGGTGACCCGGGGAGGGCTTTCCGCATCTTTGGACCTGAGCGGTATCCGGTGTTTTTTGGCGGTTAAAATTTTACTAAAAACATATTTTTTTTCGCTCCTGCGGCTTTCCGGGGCCTGTTGACGGGGTCTGGGACGGCTTTGGGGCGAGGGTTTCACACGTTTTCCCAAATCCCGGATACGGGACCCGGATTTGGCTAATTGTTTGTCAATCAACTGTTTTTCGGCCTCCATGCGGCTTGCCGGCGAGGTTCGACGCTGCGGTAAGGGCATATTAGCAGTGCGAAATATAGAAAAAAAAATCGTTTCGTGCAACGTCTCAGGCCGTAAATTCTCCGCGCAGGGGCCGTCGCAGCAGCTCACGGGTTTGGGGATCCGGAAGGCCGAGTCCGAGCACATACATGAGTTTGGTGACGGCGGCCTCGCAGGTCATGTCGTAGCCGCAGAGAACGCCGGTTTTCTGGAGGCTCAGACCGGTTTCGTAGAGGCCCATGGAGACGCATCCCGCGCCGCACTGCGTGATGTTGAGCAGGATGATGCCGCGGTCGACGGCCTCGCGCAGGACGTGGATAAAGCGTTCCGACGTGGGGGCATTTCCGGCGCCGTAGGTTTCGAGCACGACGGCCCGCAGTCCGGGGGCGGCGAACATCGTCTGGAGGATCTCCTCGTCCAGTCCGGGGAAGAGCTTGACCAGGGCGATGCCGCCCGACAGACGGGTGGCGATGCGCAGCTGGTCGGAGTAGACTTCGGGACGGAGGATGGCCGCCCGGTTGTAGGCGATGTTGACGCCGACCTCGGCCAGCGGCGGGTAGTTGTCCGACTGGAAGGCGCTCAGGGCTTCGGCGCTGCGTTTGGAGGTGCGGTTGGCGCGGAAGAGGCGGTTCTGGAAGTAGAGCGACACTTCGGGGACGACGGGATGTCCGTCGCAGCGGGCGCCGGCGATTTCGATGGCCGTGATGAGGTTTTCGCGGCCGTCGGTGCGCAGGACGCCGATCGGGATCTGGCTGCCGGTGAAAACCACCGGTTTGGAGAGGTTCTCCAGCAGGAAGCTCAGTGCCGAGGCGGTGTAGGACATGGTGTCGGTGCCGTGCAGGACGACAAAGCCGTCGTAACGGGCATAGTTGTCGCGGATCAGCTCGGCCAGGGCGATCCAATGGGCGGGTTCGACGTTCGACGAGTCGATCACCGGGTCGACCGTGTGGACGTCGATGTCGACGTTCAGACGCTTCAGGGAGGGGAACTCCTCGTAGATGCCGCTGAAGTCGAAGGGGACCAGCGCCCCGGTGGCGGCATCGGTCTTCATGCCGATGGTTCCGCCCGTGTAGATGATCAGAATGGACGATCGCATAGATTCTTCTTGGTTCTCATTTTCAATTTTTTCCGGTGGCCGTGCTCTCCGTGTCATTCTCCGGCGCCGCGTCGTCGAGGGCCTCGACCAGGAAGCTCACGGGGCGGAATCCGTCGTTGCACGAGAGCATCGCCGAGGCGGGGTTCTTCATCCACCCCTCGTAGAAATCCGTGGCGCCGTGGGCCAACGCCATGACGAAGGGCGAGAGGGTCTGCCAGGCGCTTTCGCACAACCCTTCAGGCCGCTGCCACCCGTCGCTGATGAAGACCTGTCCCTGCTGCAGATCGCAGGCGTGTTCGATCGGGTTTTCGTAGCGTTCGATCAGATCCTGGTGGCAGACCTTGCGCACGACGGTGATTCGGATGCGTTTCATGTTTGGTTCGAGTCGTTAGGGGTTCGGCTGAGTATTGCTGCTGCGGCCGAACATCCGCTCGGCATTGGCCGTTGTCGTACGGGCCACCTCCTCCGGGGAGAGCCCCTTGAGTTCGGCCACCTTCTCGCAGACGTAGCGCACGTAGGCCGATTCGTTGCGCTGGCCCCGATGGGGTGCGGGGGTCAGATAGGGACAGTCGGTCTCGAGCACCAGATCGCCCGGCTCCATGTCGCGGACCACCTCGGCGATGCGGCTCTTTTTGAAGGTCACCACGCCGCCGATCCCGAAGAGGAAGTCGCCGCACGCTTTCAGGGTGCGGTAGGTTTCCAGCCCGTCCGAGAAGGCGTGGAAGACCCCCTTCACGCCCCGCCCGCGGAACGAGCGTATGAGATCGATCGTCTCGGGCCATGCGTCGCGTGTGTGGACGGCGATCGGGAGGCCGTATTGCAGCGAGAGTTCGATCTGTCGGGCGAAGACTTCGGTCTGCTCCTTGCGGAAGTCGCGGCTCCAATAGAAATCGAGGCCGATCTCACCCACGGCACAGAAGCGTTCGATCCCTTCGGGCGGTGTTTCGAGGTAGTGTTCCACGAGTTGCAGCTCCCGCTTCCAGTCGGGGATGTCGTTCACCGACGTGGGGTGCAGCCCCATCATCGGGGTGCAGCAGTCCGGATGGCGGCGGCAGAGTTCGAAGAGCCGTTCGTGGCTCGTGGAGTCAATGGCCGGCAGCAGCAGACGTCCGACTCCGGCCTCGCGGGCCCGTTCCAGAGCCTCTTCGCGGTCCGGGTCGAAGGCTTCGTCGTAGAGGTGCGAATGGGTATCGATCAGATTCATAACTTCATGTAACGGTTTCCGGGGAGCTGGCGGATGGCACCCGAGAGTTCGAGCCCGATGAGCAGGACGGCCAGTTCGCCGGGATTGCGGCCGCTGGATTCGGCCAGGGTTTCGAGCGACACCGGATCGCTCGACGTGAAAAGGGCGAGCAACTGTGCCTCCTCTGAGGTCAGTTCCGGGGTGGGGACCTGGGTTCGGAACCCAGCGGGATCCTCACCCAGATCCCACATCAGTTCGCGGATGATGTCGTCGGCGCTCATGACCAGCTGGGCCTTTCGGTTGCGGATCAGGTGATTCGTGCCGGCCGACGTGAGGTCGGTGGCACGGCCCGGAACGGCCATGACCGTGCGGTTGTACCCGTCGGCGTAGTGGGCCGTGACGAGCGAACCGCCGCTGTCGGGCGATTCGACGACGATACAGCCGGCACTCAGGGCGGCGATGATGCGGTTGCGCGTGAGGTAGAAGTTTCCGTTCTGCCGGGAACGGGAGTGCAGCTCCGTGACCAGGGCGCCACCGTGGGCGAGGATGTCGCGAGCGACGGCCGTATGCTGGGCGGGCGAGACGTCGGGCAGGGCGTTGGCCAGCACCGCAACGGTTGGAATCCGTGCATCGAGCGCCGCGCGATGGGCCGCCACGTCGATTCCGAAGGCCAGCCCGCTGACGATGCAGAGGCCGGGGATCCGTTCGGCCAGTCCGCCGACCAGCCGGTTGCACATCGACTGTCCGTAGGGGGAAGCGCGGCGTGTGCCGACCATCGAGATGCAACGCATCGAGAGGGCTTCGACCTCCCCTTTCACATAGATGACCGGGGGATAGTCCGGGATTTCGCGCAGCAGGGGCGGAAATTCGGCATCGGTCGAGGCGATGATGCGGATGTTGTTTCGGCGGCAGTAATCGATCTCCTTTTCGGCCGGGGCGAAGGCCTGTTTCTGTAGGATGTTTCGGGCGATCTGCGGACGGAGTTCGGCCTTTTCGATCAGTTCATCGAGGGATGCGTTGAAGATGTTCCGCGCATTGCCGAACGTTTCGAGCAGATGCACGGCACCTTTCACGCCGATTCCGGGAGTCATCTGTAGGGCGATATCCTCGATGGTCATACGCAGGGCCGAATTCCGGGAATAAAGGTAACTATTTTTGGGTGAAAAACGATGAAAAGGGGATAAAATGGGTGAAAGTTGTCCGGATTTTTTGGAGGGAAAGGAAAAGTTTGTATATTTGCACTCCCGAAGCACCGCAAAGCCTTTGGATGGGATCGAGAGAGAGGGGGTGACGGCGGAAGTCGGAACCCGGAGAGCAGCCAAAGGGAGAATGAGATGGTTGGGTTTGAAAAGGGAGGTGCTTCACAAGGGGTAATGGTCTGATGGCCGAGTGGCTAGGCAAAGGTCTGCAAAACCTTATACAGCGGTTCGAGTCCGCTTCAGACCTCAAAGAAGGCTTCTAATTAGCTAATTTTTAGCGATTAAGAGGCCTTCTTTCATTTACGGGGGCGCAGATAGGGGCGCAAGCGGTCCGAATTTTCA
>CALUKH010000003.1 GCA_944321185.1 uncultured Alistipes sp.
AACCTCTTCGGAACGGTGCTTCCGACGACGGTCTTCGGCGAGGCGATGACGGCCCGCCGCAAGGGTGTGATCGTCAACTTCTGCTCCGAGTCGGCGCTGCGCCCGCTGACGCGCGTAGTGGGCTACGGCGCCGCCAAGGCCGCCATCGCCAACTACACGAAGTACATGGCTGCCGAACTGGCCATGAAGTTCAGCCCCGAGATGCGTGTGAACGCCATCGTGCCGGGCTTCCTGCTGACGAACCAGAACCGCACGCTGCTGACCAACCCCGACGGCTCGTATACGGACCGTGCACGGACGATCATCGCCCATACGCCGGCCGGACGTTTCGCCGAACCCGAGGAGCTGCTCGGCACGATCCACTACCTGATCAGCGACGCTTCGTCGTTCGTGACCGGAGCACTGGCCGTTGTCGACGGCGGATTCGACGCCTTCTCGATCTAAACCGTTAAACCGCCGGGAATCTTCCGCGCGGAGGCCGTCTCGCTGCCGCCCGCGTCGGAGACACCCCGGCTCAAAAACTCGAAAGACCATGTATCTTTGCAAACAGTCGTGGCGTTGGTACGGGCCGAACGATCCCGTCAGCCTGGCGGACATCCGCCAGGCCGGAGCCACCGATATCGTCCATGCCCTGCATCACATCCCCAACGGCGAAGTCTGGCCCGTGGAGGAGATCCGCAAACGCCAGCAGATGATCGCCGATGCCGGTCTGGTGTGGTCCGTGGTGGAGAGCATCCCGGTTCACGAACACATCAAGACCCGCACGGGTAACTTCCAGCCCTACATCGAAAACTACAAGCAGTCGATCCGCAATCTGGCCGAATGCGGCATCCACGTCATTACGTACAACTTCATGCCGGTCCTCGACTGGACGCGCACGAACCTGGCCTACGAACTCCCCGACGGATCGCGGGCCCTGCGTTTCGAACGCGCGGCCTACGTGGCCTTCGACCTCTTCATTCTCAAGCGCCCCGGCGCCGAGAAGGAGTACACCGAGGAGGAGCGTGCCGCCGCCCGGGCACGTTACGAGCGGATGGATGCCGACGAGATTCAGCTCATCACGCGCAACATGATCGCCGGACTTCCCGGTTCGGAGGAGAGCTTCACGCTGGAGCAGTTCCAGCACGAACTCGACCGCTACAAGGGGGTGACGGCCGAGGTGCTGCGTGAGAATCTGATCGCCTTCCTGCGCGAGGTGACGCCCGTGGCCGACGAGGTGGGTTCGGTGCTGGCCATCCATCCGGACGACCCTCCCTTCCCGATTCTCGGGCTGCCGCGCATCCTCTCCACGGAGGAGGATTTTCGGAAGTTGGTCGAGGCTGTTCCGAACGCCTCGAACGGACTGTGCCTCTGCACGGGATCGCTGGGCGTCTCGCCGAAGAACGATCTGCCGGGCATGATGCGCCGCTGGGGCGACCGTGTGAACTTCGTCCATCTGCGTTCGACGCAGCGTGACGCCGCGGGCAACTTCTTCGAGGCAAACCACCTCGAGGGTGACGTGCCGATGTACGAGGTGATGAAGGCCCTGCTCGAGATCGAACAGCGCCGCCGGATCTCGATCCCGATGCGTCCGGACCACGGCCATCAGATGATCGACGACCTGAAGAAGCGGACCAATCCGGGCTATTCGTGCCTGGGACGTCTGCGCGGTCTGGCCGAGTTGCGCGGTCTGGAGATGGGCATCGCCCGTTCGCTCTTCGCCGACAAGTAGTCCCGACGTCAGGGACTGTAAATGAAGGGGTTCCCGGAGCAATCCGGGAACCCCTTCTGCGTGAGGTGTTGCGGCCGTCGGGGTTTGAACCGTCAGGCGGCCGGATGGTGGCGTCAGTTGGAGCCGGTCTGGCTGTTTTGTGCGGCGGACTGTCCCGATGCGGACTGTGCGGGGGTCTGGACGGGCGTCACCGTTTCGGTGATGTCGATCTCGGTCACCTCCCAGTTGAAGAGATCGTTGGCGCACTGGCTCTCCATCTGGCTGATCTGCGAAAGGTCGGTCGTGTCGGCCAGGATGGCGTTGAAGAATTGTCCCATGGTCGAGTAGGCGGCATTGACCTTCGAGGCGAAGCAGCTGTAGAAGGCCTTCAGCTGATCGTGGTCAAGCCCTTTGGGGAGGACCCCCTGCGCCACCAGAACGTTGTAGGGGAACAGGTGCCGCATGTTGCGGGCATCGGCGTTGAGTTCGTCGACGATCTGCGTGACGACGACCATGTCGACCGTATCGTCAACCCCCTCCATCTGGATGAACTCCACATAGACGGGGTAGTCGTTTTCGAGCGTACCGGCGACCTGATCGGTGAAAAGGACGAATTCGTCATCGGTCAGATCGTCCAGATAGACCATCTGGCGGTACGAACGCAGGGCTTCGCGCATGGCTTTGCGCTGTTCGTGATTCCATTGGCGCTGTTGCGAGCAGCCCGTAAATCCTGCGGCCAGCAGGGCCAGCAGCGGCAGACAGAGGAGCAGTTTTTTCATGTTTGTTCCGATTAAAGGTTTGATTGTTTCGATTTACCGGCCGTAAGAGCAATCCGTGTGCCAAAGCTATCGGGCGTCGGGTTGCAACGCCGGGTGGTCCGGCTGCATTTCAAACAAAAAGGCCCTGTCACCCTTGTGACAGAGCCTTTTCGAAGGATCGGGAAGCTTATTTTGTCCGGGACCGATTCTTGCGCTTCTTCTTTTGCGCCTCTCATCTTGTCCCTTTCAGTTCGGTTCCCTCTTTGTCTCTTATCTCGCCCCCCCCCGGTTCAGCAGGTGCCGAAGCGGAAGACGATCTTCTGGCAGTAGAATTCGCCCGGGTGGAGCAGCGGCGAGGGGAATTCCGGATGGTTCACCGCGTCGGGGTAGTTCTGGCACTCCATCGCCACACCGGCGTAATCCTCGTAGCGGCCTCCCGACTTGGTCTCGGGGCAGCCGCCCGAAAGCCAGTTGCCCGTGTAGATCATCACGCTGGGCTGCGAGGTGAGCACCGTCACCGTACGTCCCGACTTCTTCTCGCGCAGCGTTCCCACTTCGCCCAGGATGTCGGGTTTCCAGCCGTCGATGACGAACGGGTGGTCGTAGCCGCGGAAATCGCGGATGTGGTTGAACTCCGAGTCGATGCCGGGACGGAACGGGCGGAATTCGCGGAAATCCTGCGGCGTGCCCTCGACGTCGAGCAGCCGGCCCGTCGGGATCTGCCGCTCGTTCATCTCCAGCACCTTCGAGCAGTTCAGCCGCAGTTCGTGGTCCAGCACCGAGCCGCTCGCCTCGCCCGCCAGATTGAAGTAGACGTGGTTCGTCAGATTGACGACGGTCGTCTTCGTAGTTTTGGCCATGTAGGTGATCTCCAGCGAATTGTCGTCGTCGAAATCGAAGGCCGCCTCGACGTACAGTTCGCCGGGATAGCCCTGGTCGCCGTCCTCGGACGTGAGGGCCATCACCACGCGGTTGGTCTCCACGCGGCTCTCCCACAGCCGGTTGGCAAAGTTTTTCGTGCCGCCGTGGAGGTGGTTCACGCCGTTGTTGATCTCCAGCCGGTACTCCTTGCCTTCGATGGTCATGCGGCCGTAGGCGATACGGTTGGCGCAGCGTCCGACGCTTTTGCCCGCGGCGGCTCCGTCGAAGAAGTAGCCTTCGGGGTGTTTGTAACCCAGCACGACGTCGGCCATGCGGCCTTCGCGGTCGGGCATCTTGGCGGAGACGATGGCGGCTCCGAAATTCGAGATCTGCACCTCGGCACCCTTGTCGTTGCGCAGCGTATAGAGGACGATGGCTTCGCCCTCGGGGGTCACGCCCCACACGTTCTGTTCGATACTGACCATATTTGCGTAGTTTTCAGGTTCGTTTGCAGTTGATTTCACCGGCCGGCGGTTATTCGACCGGCGGCAGCACCTCGAGGATGTGGTCGATGCGGCGCAGACACTCCTCCTTGCCGATGAACGACGTGACGTCGTACATGCCGGGGCCCTTGCCGGCGCCGACCAGTGCCAGACGCAGCGTGTTCATCACCTGGCCCATCGCGTAGCCCTTCTCTTCGATCCAGGCGTGGACGATGCGTTCGGTGTTTTCGAGCGAGAAGTCGTCGATCGAGGCCAGCACCTCACGCACCTCGCGCAGAATGGCCGGGTTCTGACCCTTCCAGTACTTGCGGGTCTGTTTCTCCTCGTAGTGGGTCGGGGCCACGAAGAAGAACGACGTCAGGTCCCACAGATCGGTGATGAACGTGGCGCGCTCCTTCATGATGCCGGCGGCGCGTCCGGCCACCTCGTCCGACACCTCGATGCCGTGTTCGCGCAGAATCGGCTGGTAGAGCACGGCCAGTTCGGCATCCGTCTTGTGGTGCATGTACTGGGCGTTGAACCACTTGGCCTTGTCGGGCTGGAAGCGGGCGCCCGATTTCGAGACGCGTTCGAGCGAGAAGCTGTCGATCAGCTCCTGCATCGAGAAGATCTCCTGCTCGGTGCCGGGGTTCCAGCCCAGCAGCGCCAGCATGTTGATGAACGCCTCGGGGAAGTATCCGTCTTCGCGGTAGCCGCGGGCGGTTTCGCCCGTTTTGGGCGACTTCCAGAAGAGCGGGAAGACCGGGAATCCCATCTTGTCGCCGTCGCGTTTCGAGAGCTTGCCGCCGCCCGTCGGCTTGAGCAGCAGCGGCAGGTGGGCGAATGCCGGGCGCGATGCCTCCCATCCGAAGGCCTTGTAGAGCAGGTAGTGCAGCGGCAGCGACGGCAGCCACTCCTCGCCGCGGATGACGTGCGAGACCTCCATCAGGTGGTCGTCGACGATGTTTGCGAGGTGGTACGTGGGCAGCGCATCGGCCGACTTGTAGAGCACCTTGTCGTCGAGCGTCGAGGTGTTGACCTCGACGTGGCCGCGGATCAGGTCGTCCATCTCGACCAGCTGGTTTTCGGGCATCTTGAAGCGGATGACCCACTGATCGCCGCGATCGATGCGTGCACGGACCTCGTCGGCCGGCAGGGCCAGCGACGTGGCCAGCCGTTCGCGCACGGTGTAGTTGTAGGCGAAGGCTTCGCCGCGGGCCTCGGCCTCGTGACGCAGCCTGTCGAGCTCCTCGGCCGTGTCGAAGGCGTAGTAGGCCCAACCCGCCTCGACGAGCTGAAGGGCATATTTGAGGTAGATTTCGCGGCGTTCGCTCTGACGGTAGGGGGCGTGGGGGCCGCCGACACCGACGCCCTCGTCGATCTGGATGCCGCACCACTTGAGCGACTCCAGGATATACTCCTCGGCACCGGGGACGAAGCGTTGCGAATCGGTATCCTCGATGCGGAGAATCATCGTGCCCTTGTGCTGACGGGCGAAGAGGTAGTTGTACAATGCCGTGCGGACGCCGCCGATGTGGAGCGGTCCGGTGGGGCTGGGTGCGAAGCGCACCCGAACGGGTCTTTCCATAGAAAATATGTTTGTCGTTTTATTTCACGCGGTATTCGATGCGCATGGTGATGCGGGCCTTCTTCTGGCGGCTCGAGGTGTTGAACGATCCGCCGGCCGAGAACTCCTCGTTGGTGTTGGCGCCGGTGATCTGGAAGACCCCCATGCGGGCCGAAGCCACGCGGCCGATCTTCGTACCGGCATTCTGGGCGATCTTCTCGGCGCGCTGGCGGGCATCGGCCGAGGCGGTCTCGATCAGCCCCATCTTCACGTCGTCGAGTTTCGTGTAGTAGTAGTCCGGGGCGTAGGCCTCGATCGAAACACCCTGAGCGATGAGCGAGGAGATTTCGCGCGAGATGGTCTCGACGCGCTCCACGTCACGCGATTCGACCGTGAAGCGCTGCCGCAGCTGGTAGCACTTGAACCGTTCGCCGGCCCAGTTTCCGTTGGCATTGTAGACCAGGTCGAACTGCTTGTTGACGTTGACGAACTCGAAGACCACGGCATCGGCCGGCAGTCCTTGCGTTTCGAGATAGTGCTGGACCTTGGCCTTGCTCTGTTCGATCTGGGCATAGCCGGCGGCCACCTGCTGGGCTTCGGCCGTCAGGGTGGCCGACCAGACGATCAGATCCGACGTGAACTGCGTTTCGCCCAGTCCCGTCACGACGATCGTGTCCTGCGAACGGTACTTGTAGGTGTAGGCGCGGGCAAGGACCACGGCGCAGACGATGGCTGCAAGGCCCAGGAGGATGTACTTCGAGTTTTTCATGGCCTGTAGGTTTTGAAGGTTCGTTTCGTAGAGAGGCTCTTCCGGGGCGGCGGGCGTCAGACGTTGAAGAGGAAGTGCATGATGTCGCCGTCCTGAACGACGTAGTCCTTGCCCTCGATGCCGATCTTTCCGGCGTCGCGGCAGGCCTTCTCCGATCCGAGTGCGACGTAGTCGTCGTACTTGATGACTTCGGCGCGGATGAAACCCTTTTCGAAGTCGGTGTGGATGATGCCGGCCGTCTGCGGGGCCTTCATGCCGCGGGAGTAGGTCCAGGCGCGGGTTTCGTCGGCGCCGGTGGTGAAGAACGTCTCGAGGTTGAGCAGCTTGTAGGCCGCCTTGATCAGCCGGGCCACGCCCGACTCCGCCAGACCGAGATCCTCGAGGAACATCTGGCGCTCCTCGTAGCTCTCCAGTTCGGCGATATCGGCCTCGGTGGCGGCGGCGATGATGAGCATCTCGGCCTTCTCGTCGGCGATGGCCGCGCGCACGGCTTCGGTGTAGGCATTGCCCTTGACGGCGCTCTTTTCGTCGACGTTGCAGACGTAGAGAACCGGCTTGTCGGTCAGCAGGTTGAGGTCGGCGACCAGTTTGCGGTCCTCCTTGTCGAGTTCGACGGTGCGGGCCGAGCGGCCCTGCTCGAGCACGGACTTGTACTGCAGCAGCAGTTCGACGGCGCGTTTGGCATTCTTGTCACCGCCCGAGGTGGCCTGCTTCTGGGTTTTGGCGAGGCGGTTTTCGACCGTCTCGAGGTCCTTCAGCTGGAGCTCCGTATCGATGATTCCCTTGTCGCGCACCGGATCGATCGAACCGTCGACGTGGGTGATGTTGCCGTTGTCGAAGCAGCGCAGTACGTGGATGATCGCGTTGGTGTTGCGGATGTTGCCCAGGAACTTGTTGCCGAGGCCCTCGCCCTTCGAGGCGCCCTTGACCAGACCGGCGATGTCGACGATCTCGATGGTGGTGGGAATGACCCGTTTGGGGTGGTCTATTTCGGCCAGGCGGATCAGCCGCTGATCGGGCACGGTGATCACGCCGACGTTGGGTTCGATGGTGCAGAAGGGGAAGTTTGCCGCCTGGGCCTTTGCGTTGGACAGGCAGTTGAAAAGCGTCGATTTGCCCACGTTCGGCAGACCGACGATGCCGCATTGTAATGCCATGTATTTCGTGTTTTGTTGTTCGCAGCGCAAAGATAGCGAATTTTATTTGAGTTGAGTTGTTTCGGCGGGTTGAAAATCGTTCCGCGAGGGGCGTTGTGGAAAATTATCGCCGCGATTGTTTTGCCGTAAGGAGGTTTATGCGTATCTTTGAAGGTCTAAATTCAACGGACGATGGATTGGAAAACAATACACACCGAATTGCGCAAACTCGAGTCGCTGGTCGACGGGTGGGCGCAGACGGATGAGATACCGGCCGTGGAGCGCGACCTGGCCCTGGAGAAGTTGCGGAGTCTGTACGAGACGATCCGTTTTGCCGGACCGGCTCCGGAGCAGCCCGCCGAACGGATACCCGGTGACGGGGAGGAGGCGCAGGAGGAGATCCTGCCCGAATCGATCGATCTGGGCGAGATGCTTTCGATGGAGGAGTTGCCGGATCTGACGGAGCCCGCAGGCCCGATTTTCGTGGAGCCGACGGCCTCGTTTGCTCCGGAGCGGGAATCGGCATCCACGATGGATGCGGCGGTTGCCGGACATACGGTCGATTCGGATCTGACGGTTGAGACGGTTGCCCCGGCCGGGCCCGATGGACAATCCGCCGCGGAGCCGACCGAAGAATTGGCGGCGTCGACAAGCGCGGAACCTGTACCGGAACCGCTGGCGGCGTCGACAACTGCGGAACCTGTACCGGAACCGTTGGCCGAGCCGGATGTTGAACCGAAATGGGGCGCCAATCCTGCACCGGCCGAAGAGGCCCGGCCGGTTGTCTCACTGGAGCCGAACGAAGCGCCGGCCACCACTCCTGCACCTGAATCGAAACCGATTGTGGAATCCGAACCGGTACCAGTAACGGTCCCGGCTGAAGAGCTGGCCCCGGGATCCGAACCGGCGCCGGCTGCGGCCACCGAGCCGATCTTTGAGCCGGAGCCCGTAGCGGTCCCGACTGAAGAGCAGGCCCCGGACTCCGAACCTGAACCGGTTGTGGAGCCCGAACCGACCTCCGCGTTGAGCCCGGCCGAAGAGCCGGTCGTGACGCTTGATCCGGCGCCGTCGGTAACTTCCGATACCTCTTTCGCGGCAAGTCCCGCATCGGCTCCAACCGAAACCTCCGAACCGGCCAAACATCGCCATGCTTCGCCTACGCTTTTCGGAATGGAAGACGAGGAGGAGCTCCGCCATCGTCACAAACAACGGGTCATCATGTCGCTCTACGGTCCGTCGCCCGAATCCGAACGCCGGTCTGCAACTGCCGGACGGCGGGTTGAGGATCGACCCGATACGCTGTCACGCCGAACAACTCCGTCCCGCAGGGAGACGAATGCGTCGGGGGCTGACGTGGAGGATTTCGAACTGGAGGAGGTGACGCTGACGCCCGGAACGACGACGGTTGCCTCTTCCGAAACTCCGCTTCACGACCACTCCGAACCCCGGCCCGCAGAGCAGGATCCTGTAATCCCGGTTGCGGATGATTCCGTAAGCCCGACTGCGGAAACTCCGACCGGGGAGGCGGATTTTGAACCGACCCTCTCCGAAATCACCCTTCCTCGAGCCGCCTCCGAATCGGAGCCCGGAGACGAACCGGCCGGCGAATCGGTGGAAGGCGTTGCTGTTGAATCGCCCCGTTCGGCGGGATCCGGAACGCAACCCCGTTTCGCCGCCACCTACGGGCCGGAACCGGCCTCCGCGTCGGAGTCCTTGCATCCGCAGGGTGGTGCAGTGCTGGGCGAGGTCATCAATCCCCATGTGCAGACGCTGGCCGATACGATCGCGCCGCCGCATGACATTGCCTCCGAGCTGCGCCGCAACGAACCCGTGACGGACCTCCGCCAGGCAATCGGCCTGAACGACAAGTTCCTGCTGATCCGCGACCTGTTCGGCGGTGATGCTCAGGCCTACGAACGGGCCATCGAGACGCTCAACGATTTCGACGATCTGGACGACTGCATGATCTTCATCGCGGAACACTACGCCTGGAACCCCAATTCCGACGGCGCAAAGCTGATGATGGAGCTGCTCGAACGCAAATTCGCTTGACGGCATGGCCAAACTCTATATCGTTCCCACCCCGATCGGCAATCTGGACGACATCACGCTGCGTGCGGTGAAGGTCCTGCGCGAGGTGGATTTCGTCCTGGCCGAGGATACGCGCACGACGTCGTTCCTGCTCAAACACCTCGGTATCGAACAGAAACTCCGTTCCCACCACAAGTTCAACGAACACGCCACGGTGCAGATGGTCGCCGAGACGATCGCTGCGGGGCACGATGCCGCGCTGGTCTCGGATGCCGGTACGCCGGGCATCTCGGATCCGGGCTTCCTGCTCGTCCGCACGTGCGTCGAGGCGGGCATCGAGGTCGAGACGTTGCCGGGTGCCACGGCGCTGATCCCGGCGCTGGTACAGAGCGGTTTTCCGTGCGACCGGTTCTGCTTCGAGGGCTTCCTCCCGCAGAAGAAGGGCCGTCAGAAACACCTGCAGTCGCTCCGCGACGAGGAGCGCACGATGATCTTCTACGAATCGCCCTATCGGGTGGTGAAGTGCCTCGAACAGTTCGTGGAGACGTTCGGTGCCGACCGCGAAGTCTCGGTGTCGCGCGAGTTGACCAAGAAGTTCGAACAGACCGTCCGCGGAACCCTCGCCGAAGTCCTTGCCCACTTCCGGGCGCATGAACCCAAGGGCGAATTCGTCATTGTAGTCCGGGGCCGTTCGCGCCGTCGGGCTGCGGACGGGACCGATGAGGCAAACGGAGAGTCGCCGGCCGGAGATCCGACCGTGAAACTCGGCGCCGCATTTCAAGATAACGACTGAACCGTCATGAAAGACCACGTAAACAACGACGCCTCGAACGCGACCGCCACGCCCCGAAGTTTCTCGACGTGGCTGGGCGAGATGCGCGAATTCCTCCGGGGACGTTTCAACCTCGAGGATGACAAGGCGCAGCGCGACGAGGTGGTCGCCAACATCGCCAAGGGGGTCGAATTCCGGGGTGTGAATCTCTGGGTGCTGATCTTCGCCACGATGATCGCCTCGCTGGGGCTGAATGTCAATTCGGCGGCCGTAATCATCGGCGCGATGCTCATCTCGCCGATCATGGGTCCGATCATGGGTGTGGGCTTGTCGCTGGGAATCAATGACTTCGAACTGCTGAAACGTTCGCTGCGCAATCTGGCGCTGATGTTCATCGTGGCGATCGTCACCTCGACGCTCTACTTCTTCATCTCGCCCCTCTCGTCGAACAGCAGTGAGCTGCTGGCCCGCACCGTTCCGACGACCTATGACGTGCTGATTGCCCTCTTCGGCGGTCTGGCGGGCATCGTGGCGCAGACGCGTCAGGACCGTACATCGACCGTCATCCCCGGAGTGGCCATCGCCACGGCGCTCATTCCGCCGCTCTGTACGGCCGGATTCGGCCTGGCAACGGGGCAGATCCGCTTCTTCTTCGGAGCACTCTACCTCTTCTTCATCAATTCGGTCTTCATCGCCCTGGCCACCTACGTGATGGTGCGCTTCATGGGCTACGAAAAGAAGGTCTTCATCGACAAGGCCCGCGAACGGAAGGTCAAACGGCTGATGATGATCATCACGCTGGTGACCTTCATCCCGAGTGTGGTGATCGGATTCCACATGGTGCGGGTCTCGGTCTTCGAGGCCGTGGCCGACAAGTATGTGGCACAGGTCTTCAACTTCCCCCATACGCGCGTCATCGAGTGCAACAAGCACTACGCCCGCGGCCAGAAACACTCGCAGATCGAACTGCTGCTGGTGGGTGAACCGCTGGGCGACGAGGTGATCGAAAACGCACGGGCACAACTGGCCGGCTATGGCCTCGAACGCACGGAACTCGTCGTTCGTCAGGCCAATACGGAGGATCGGATCGATGTGGCGTCGCTGCAGCAGAGCTATCAGGAGCTGCTCGAAGAGAAGAACCGCCGCATCGAGGAGATGTCGTCGCAGTTGAAACGCTACCGTGTGACGGATGTCGAGGTGAACGACGTGTCGCGCGAAATCGGTGCGCTGATGGAGAACGTGCAGGCTGTCTCGCTGACCAAGGGCATTACGTTCGATGTCGAGGGGACGCCGCGCGACACGACGCTGATCTGCGTGGTGACGCGCCGCGACACGACCCGCGTGCTCGATGCCGAGACGTTGCGAAACTGGCTGCGGCTGCGCACGAAGGTCGAAAACGTGAAAATCTTTGTGGAACCCTGATCCGAGTGGCGGCATGAAATATCCCGAACTGAATATCGTACAGCGCATCGGCCTGGAGGCTCTCTGGGTCGGGGCGTATCTCTTTTCGGTGCTGCCGCGGTGGTTCAAGTACCACGTCGTGGAGAATCTGCTCTACGTGCTGCTCTATTACTGCATCCGCTACCGGCGGAGTGTCGTGGCCGTGAACCTGCGCAACTCGTTCCCGGAGAAGAGTCCGCGCGAACGGGCCGATATCGGACGGCGATTCTACCGGACGCTGGCCGAGATCTTCGTCGATACGCTGGATCTGGCCCATCTTACGTCGTCGAAATGGCACCGTGCGCTGACGATCCCGGGGCTGGAGGAGCATCTGCGGCGGGTCGAAGGGCGCGACTGGATCGCCATGACGGCCCATTTTGGATGCTGGGAGTACAGCTCCTTCTGGGGACTGTACGCTCCGAGCCAGATTGTCGTGGCGGTCTATCACCCGCTGCGCAGCCGGATCATGGAGGCCTTCTACCAGCGGCTGCGAAACGGCGACTATGCCACGACGGTCTCGATGAACGAATCGCTGCGTTTCTACCTGCGCAACCGCGGCCGCGGAATCCGTGGCAGGAATCTTGTGATGGGACTCATCGCCGATCAGAATCCGCCGCGGCGTCCCGACAGCCACTGGTTCCGATTCCTGAACCAGGATACGATCTTCTTCGACGGGGGCGAGAAACTGGCCCTGAAGTGTCATCTGCCGGTCTATTTCGTGCGGCTCGAACGACGCCGGAGAGGCAGTTACGAGATGTCGTTCGTGCCGATCTACGACGGCGAGGAGCCGGTCGGACCGAACGAAATTACGGAGCGTTACGTGCGACTGCTCGAGGCGGAGATCCGCCGTTGTCCCGAATTGTGGATTTGGTCGCACAAGCGCTGGAAACACAAACGTGATGTCAACAGTTAAAATCGTCATATTGAATTGGAACGGCGTAGCTCATCTGCGTCGTTTTTTGCCGTCGGTGGTGGCGGCGGCTCCGGCCGAAGTGGAGGTGGTGGTGGCCGACAACGGTTCGACGGACGACTCGGTCAGGGTGTTGGGCGAGGAGTTTCCCTCGGTGCGGGTGGTGCGTCTGGACCGCAACTACGGCTTTGCCGGCGGCTACAACCGGGCGTTGCAACAGGTCGAGGCGGATTACTACGTGCTGCTGAATTCCGACGTGGAGACCCCTGTGGGGTGGCTGGAGCCTCTGGTGGCGTGTCTGGACCGCAATCCGGATGTGGCAGTGGTCTCGCCGAAGCTGATTTCGTCCGAGGAGCGCACGATGTTCGAATACGCCGGAGCTTCGGGTGGATACATCGATCTGCTGGGATATCCCTTCTGTCGGGGACGTATCCTGCGCACGGTCGAGGAGGACCGAGGGCAGTATGACGATGCACGCGATCTGTTCTGGGTGAGCGGTGCGGCATTCTGCTGCCGGGCCGAGGTGTTTCACCGTCTGGGAGGCTTCGACGACGATTTCTTCGCCCACATGGAGGAGATCGATCTTTGCTGGCGGATGCAGCTGGCGGGTTATCGCGTGCGGGTGGTTCCCGAGAGCCGGGTCTATCACCTGGGGGGCGGAACGCTGCAGACCGATTCGCCGTCGAAGGTCTTCTACAACCACCGCAACAACCTGGCAATGCTCTACAAATGCTCGTCGTCTGCGCAGCGGCTGTTGGTGGCCGTCATGCGTCCGGGGCTGGATCTGCTGGCCGCCCTGTCGTATCTGGTGCAGGGGCGGGCCGACAATTTCCGGGCCGTCTTCCGGGCCTGGCGTGACTTCATCCGCTGGCACGGGGCGCTGGCCGAAAAGCGGCGGGCGATCCGCTCGTCGCGCAAGGCCGAATCCGCACACATTTATCGCGGGTCGATTGTCGTGCGCTACATGTTCGGCCGGCGGACCTTCGGGCGGCTGATGTGATCCGGACCAGGCACCTCCTGTGACCCGTCGGGTTGCTGCCGCCCGTTATTCTTGCACGGTTCCCGTCTTGCAGTCATCCGATCTCGGCCTATAGCGGACACCTATAAATAATAGCAGTTTGTAAAATAAAAAACACCCGTCTCGAATTCGAGACGGGTGTTTTTGTCGGGGTCTCCCGCTGCTGCAGGAATCGAAAGCCTTACTTGTTGATCTTGGCCCAGGAATCCTTGAGCGTGACGGTGCGGTTGAAGACGAGATGGTCGGGTGTCGAGTCCGTATCGGGGCAGAAGTAGCCCACGCGCTCAAACTGAACGGCCTGACCGACGGGAATCTCGCGCAGCGACGGCTCGAGATAACCCTTGATCTTGACTATCGATTCCGGATTGAGGTTGTCCTCCCAGGTCTGACCCTCCTCGACATCGTCGGGATTCTCCTTGGTGAAGAGCGGGTTGAAGAGGCGGATTTCGGCCTCCACGGCATCCTGGGCCGAAACCCAGTGGATGACGCCCTTCACGCGGCGGCCGTCGCTCGACGAACCGTTTCCGGACATCGGATCGTACGTGCAGCGCAGTTCGGTGATGTTTCCTTCGGCATCCTTGACCACCTCCTCGCACTTGATCAGGTAGGAGTAGCGCAGGCGCACCTCGCCGCCCGGCTGCAGGCGGAAGAACTTCTTCGGGGGATTCTCCATGAAGTCGTCGCGCTCGATGTAGATCACGCGCGAGAAGGGAACCTGACGCGTTCCGGCCGTCTCGTCCTCGGGGTTGTTCACGGCGGTGAACAGTTCGGTCTTGCCCTCGGGGTAGTTGGTGATGGTCACCTTCAGGGGGTTCAGCACGGCCATGCGGCGCTGGGCGACCTTGTTCAGATCCTCGCGCACGCAGTATTCGAGTTTTCCGAGGTCGATGACGTTGTCACGCTTGGCCACGCCGACCATCTCGGCGAAGTTGCGCACCGAAGCCGGCGTGTATCCCTTGCGGCGCAGGGCGCAGATCGTCGGCATGCGCGGGTCGTCCCAACCCATGACAACACCCTCCTGGACGAGTTTCAGCAGGCGGCGTTTCGACATGAGCGTGTAGGTGAGGTTCAGCCGCGCGAATTCGTACTGGTGCGACGGGAAGATCTCCAGCGCCTGGATGAACCAGTCGTAGAGCGGGCGGTGAACGTCGAACTCGAGGGTGCAGATCGAGTGGGTGACGTGTTCGATCGAATCGCTCTGGCCGTGGGCGTAGTCGTACATCGGGTAGATGCACCATTTGTTGCCCGTGCGGTGGTGTTCGGCGTGGATGATGCGGTACATGATCGGGTCGCGGAAGAGCATGTTCGGGTGGGCCATGTCGATCTTAGCGCGCAGGACCTTCGAGCCGTCGGGGAATTCGCCGGCCTTCATGCGCTGGAACAGGTCGAGGTTCTCCTCCACCGAACGGTCGCGCCAGGGCGAGGGTTTGCCGGGTTCGGAGACCGTACCGCGGTTTTCGCGGATCTGCTCCTGGGTCTGGTCGTCGACGTAGGCCAGCCCCTTCTTGATCAGGACGATGGCCCATTCGTAGAGCTGGTCGAAATAGTCCGATGCGTAGCGCTCCAGGGCCCAGTCGAAGCCGAGCCAGTGGATGTCGCGCTTGATCGATTCGACGTACTCGACATCCTCCTTGACGGGGTTCGTGTCGTCGAAACGCAGGTTGCACTTGCCGCCGTATTTCTTGGCCAGGCCGAAGTTGATGCAGATGCTCTTGGCGTGGCCGATATGGAGGTATCCGTTGGGTTCGGGCGGGAATCGGGTCTGAATCTCCTTCACGCCGTTGGCGATGGACTCTTCGATGATCTCTTCGAGGAAGTTCAGCGACTTCTCTCGGGTTTCGTTGATTTCGCTTGCCATATTGTTTGTTCTTGCTGATTTTGTATCGTTGTTGCAGTGCAAAAGTACGTTTTTTCTCGGAGGTTTATGCGATCGGGCGGAAGAACTTTGCATCGTCCCCCGAAAAAATCATCATCTTCAGCCCGGACAGTGGCTTCCTGTGCTTCTGTCAATTCTCCAGCCGAGTTCTTGTGACCCTTTTGTCGGGCCTCTGTCAATTCTTTGCCGACCTGCAATCTCCTGGCTGTTTCGTCGTTTCCTTTCGTCCCGTTTCCCTGTACCCCCCCCCTCTCATTTCCGGAAAAATTATCCGGGACGTCGTTGCTGCCGGACTCTTTCCTGAACGATTCCGGCTTGGGATCAATAGTGTTTCTTGATGTGGGTATGGCGCGGAGCCACTTCGTCGCAGATCGGGCAGTAGCAGGAGTTGTCTTCTCCCGTATAGTTTGGCGAATACTCGATCACGTCGATATAATCCTTGCCGCTGTTGCGCGACGGGATCGAACGTTCGGAACGCTCCTCCGATCCGGATGTGCCGGCCGCACCCATGTGTACATGTCCGTTGCTGTCGTAGCCGATTCCGACACCGTTCTGAACTCTGCCGGCCATTGTGGTGAAACCCTGTCCGTTGCAGTTGCGGCAGATCTTCAAGCCGCCGCACGCCGTGCAGGGGTACCAGATGCCGCCGTAGCCCATGACGCCGCCTGTGCCGTGGCAGATCGTGCAGTTTTTCGTGCCGTGGCACCACGTGCAGGGGATTACGGTTAATGTCGAGTACGATCCGTCGGCATTCCGCGTATAGTCGCAGTAGCCGCCGTTGGGCAGCTGCTGGCGCCACGAATTGCCCGGATTCGATGTTGTGTTGTTTGCGCCCGGACTTGCCGGCTGGCTGCCCGAATTCTCGTATCCGCCGCCGACGTAGGCGATATTCTGGTTGTTGTCCCACTGTTGGGCGATGAACTCCTTGGGCTGCGACGGGTTGATGATGTAGGTTTGGGCGGCATGTCTGTTGTCCTTGAAGGTCGACGAGACAACGAAGTACTCGCCGGCACCGAACTCCAGCAGGGTGAGGGAATATCCATCGTTCCATTGTTTGCGGATCTTCTGGTCGATCTCGTCGAAGGACGAGCCCCAGAAGTATCTCTGGCGGTCGTAGCCGGAGTTCTGACTCATGACAATGAACCAGTTGCTGCCGGTATAGGTGGCTTGGGTGATGCGGTAGCCCTTGTTCCACAGCTCGCTGATCCGGTCGGCATTTTCCGACCAGTCCTCGTGGCCGAACGAGCATTGGTCGGTGTATCCCGTCCCTTTCGAGAGGACGAAGAACCACTTGGTGCGGTTCGAGGCGATGGTGGTGATGTAACAGTCCTCTTTGCGATTCTGCTCGATCCAGTCGCCGGGCCATTCTCTGCCGTAGTGGTAGGTCTGGTAGGTCAGTCCGGTATTTTTGGCCATGGTGACAAACCATCCGTTCGTCGTATGGGCGGCCGAGGTGATGTAGCGCCCTTCGTCCCAATTGGTCTTGATCATCTCCTCCTGCAGTTCGTTGCCCGAACCGCTGTAGAACCACGTTTGGGAGTCGTATCCCAGATTGCTCTGCGTTAGCAGAAGGAGTTTGTCCTGAGCTGCGGCAGTTGTCCCGATGGCGAACATCACCAGCGGAACCACGATTTTTTGGAACAGTTCCTTCATGATGAAACCTGTTTATGGAATATTCGAATCGCCTGCGGGTCGTAACCGGCAGTTGTCGGAACGGTCGGCAGCAGCTTCGGCCGAGAGTTTGTTTAGCGGCGCGGGGCCGGTTTGCGGGGGCCGATGTCGAACAGATGCTGGATGTCGACCGAGAGCTGGACGACCTGTTGCGTGCCCAGTCCGGTGCCGTCGTAGTGGAAGACCATGCCGGCCTCGACGTGCATCGTGTCGTGGAAGAACCGCCGGTCGTAACCGACCCACGTACGGTTGTAGATGTGTTTGGTGGTTGCGTAGAACGATTCGCCGGCATAGAGGCCGTCCTGCCCGTAGGTGAGTCCCGTCAGGGGGTTGGCCACGTAGTTGCGCAGCGGCTGGAGGTTTTTGCCCAGATAGAGGTTGTTTTCGATCTTGACGCCCCAGCGCGAGATGGTCACATCGAGCTGTCCGCCGAAGGGTTTGCGCCAGGCGTAGTCGACGCTGCGGCCGCGCTGCGGGGCGAAGAGCACGCCGCCCTGGATGTCGAAGTCGAAGAAGGCGTTGAATTCCCAGCCGATGTAGGGGTTCAGGAGCAGGTTGTCCGTGACGTTTTCGTTGAGTTTCGAGCCGGCGAAGTGGAACATCGAGAAGGCATAACCGACGTAGAATCCGGGCCAGGTGGTGTAGCGGCCGGCCGAGAGGATGCGGAACATTTCGCGCGAGGCTTCGGAGTACATGCCCTCCCAGTCGACGGCCAGTTCGACGTAGGTCTTGTCGCGCTGGGTGGAGACGTACCGGCCGAGGAATCCCGACAGGCGGTTGTGGTAGAAGCGGGTCGAGTCGCTGAAGAAGGCCGCCGAATAGTCGCCCATGAGCTCCTTGCGGTTGAAGATACCGGCATTGGCCTGGACGTTGGGGGTCTTGAAGCGGTAGTACATCAGCGGTTTGACGTCGCTCAGGAAGCGGTCGCCCTGGGGGTTGTACTGGCCGAAGTTCTGCAGCATCTCCACGCCGATGACCAGTTGGTTTTTCTCCTGCCATTCGACACCGATGCGCGGGGTGAGGCGGGCGCTGAAGAGCGTCTGCGATTCGTTGAAGTCGTTGTTGGCGTACTCGCGGTTGTCGAAACGGGTTTCGAAATCGGCGCCGACGAGGATCTTCTGAGCCTGGAGACCGCCTCCCGTGATCAGGAGGGCGAGGGCCAGCGACAGTACTTTCTTGAGTGACATGGTTCTGATGAATTGAGGCTCCAAAATTAGTTAAAATATTTTTTATTTGATTACTTTTGCCGCCGAAATCATTCATTTTGACCCGATATGCGCAAGATTACGAACGAAGAGCTGGGGCGTCCGACGCCCGAAGAGTTTGCCCGGCGGGCGAAGATGCCGGTGCGGGTGGTGCTGGACAACGTGCGTTCGGCGCAGAACGTGGGGTCGTTTTTCCGTACGGGGGATGCCTTTGCCGTGGAGCGGATCGCGCTGTGCGGCATCACGGCCGTACCGCCCTCGCGCGAGATCCACAAGACGGCCCTCGGGGCCGAGCAGACCGTCGGGTGGGATCACTTTGCCTCGACGGCCGAGTGTGTCGACCGGCTGCACGCCGAGGGTTACCGCGTGCTGGCCGTCGAACAGGTCGAGGGGGCGGTGATGCTCGACGACTTCCGCCCGCAGCCCGATGTGAAGTATGCCCTGGTCTTCGGCAACGAGGTCGACGGCGTCGACCAGCAGGTAGTGGACCTCTGCGACGGGGCGCTGGAGATCCCGCAAGCCGGAACGAAACATTCGATCAACGTGTCGGTTTCGGGGGGCGTGGTTCTGTGGCAATTTTTTTGTCAAATCTACGCAAAACGTTATCTTTGCCGCGCTGAAAATCCTAAAATCTGAAAGAAAATGTCCGTAGAAAGTACTGTCCGGGCGGTGACGACCTATCGCCTGACGGAGATGAAACAGCGCGGCGAGAAGATCGCCATGCTGACCTCGTATGACTATTCGATGGCCAAGATCGTCGATGCGGCGGGTATCGACGTGATTCTGGTGGGCGACTCGGCGGCCAACGTCATGGCCGGCTACGAAACGACGCTGCCCATTACGCTCGATATGATGATCTATCATGCACGTTCGGTGGTTCGTGCGGTCAACCGTGCGCTGGTGGTGGTCGACCTTCCGTTCGGCACCTATCAGGGCAACTCGAAGGTGGCGCTCGATTCGGCCATCCGCATCATGAAGGAGACCGAGGCCGATGCCGTGAAGATCGAGGGCGGCGAGGAGATCCTCGAATCGGTGCAGCGCATCCTCTCGGCCGGCATCCCGGTGATGGGCCATCTGGGGCTGACGCCGCAGTCGATCCACAAGTTCGGCACCTACGCCGTGCGGGCCAAGGAGGAGGCCGAGGCCGAGAAACTGGTGCATGACGCCCATCTGCTGAGCGAGGCGGGCTGTTTCGGCATCGTGCTCGAAAAGATCCCGGCAGCGCTGGCCACGCGGGTGACGAACGAAATTCCGACGCCGACGATCGGCATTGGAGCCGGTCCGGGCTGCGACGGTCAGGTGCTGGTGATCCACGACATGCTGGGCATCAACAAGGGCTTTTCGCCGCGTTTCCTGCGCCGCTATGCCGACCTGCACACGGTGATGACCGAAGCCGTCGGGCAGTATGTCGCCGATGTCAAGTCGTGCGACTTCCCCAACGAAAAGGAGCAGTACTGATTCCCGCGGGGCGGATTCCGCATAAAGGGGTGTTGTCGTCGACAGCACCCCTTTCCTTTATGTCGCCGGCCGTGTCGTTGCGGGCGATGCGGCGGCGGTTACTCCCGCTCCATCGAACGGATCCCGACCACCTCGAAGACGCCGGCATATTCGACCGCGAAGCCCTCGTCGGAGGGACCCTTGTAACGAAGTTTCAGCTCGGCGCGGAGCGGCACTCCGTCGGTTGCGCCACCGCTCACTCGTTCGTATTCCCGTTCGAGGGCGCCGCTCGGATCGACTACCCAGTATTCGGTCGTGTCGCCCTCGGGGGTGAATGCGCGCACTTCGTGGGCCACGACGACATGGCCCTGGAGCGTGATGAGGCTGTCGACGGTGAAGGCGTTGGTTGCCGCGGTGGCTGCCGGGGTGGAAGGTGCCGCCTCGGAGGTGGCGGCTCCCCGGCGCTGGGCCGATCCGCAGGCGGCAAGCAGCATTGCGACGGAGGCTGTCAGAAGCACGCGACGAAGGTGTCGTGCCTGGCCGAAGAGGTGAACATGCTGTGTCATATCGGTCGAAAGGTTTGGTGTGAAATGTTCGGAACGGTTTTTACCGCTTCAGTTCCCGGGCCAGCCGTTCGGAGAATCCCGGACGCTCGCCGACGAATACCTCGACGATGCGGCCTTCGGGGTCGATGAGGATCTTCGTCGGGTAGGCGCTGATGCCGTAGAGGTTGTCGATCGTCTCGGCCGGGCGACGCTCGCGTGTGTCGAGGACGTTGATCCAGGGCAGTTCGTGCTTCTCGACCGCCTCGAGCCACTTTTCACGCGAGTCGGAGCAGTCGATGCCCACCACTTCGAGCTTGTCCGCGTAGGCCTCGTAGCACCGCTTCAGCTCGGGAAATCCCCGGATGCACCAGATGCACCACGACCCCCAGAAGTCGAGTACGACATACTTCCCGCGCAGCGACGAGAGGTGGAACATGCGGCCTTCGGTGTCGGGGAGGGTGAAGTCGGGAGCCTCGGCGCCGGGTTTGATGGACTCGGCGGCCTGGCGGCGTACGCGCATGCCTTCCAGCTCAAGTTCGATCTGTTCGACCACGGGGCGGAAGATCGAATTCCGGACTTCGGGCCGCAAACTGTCGAAATAACGCTCGGCCATGGCGCTGCCGCTTTGCGAGAGGACCAGGACCGTGGCCGGGCGGTCGAGGTGGGCGGCGATGTAGGCTTCGGTGACCTCCCGAGTCCGCTGGACGCTGGCCTGGTAATCCTGCTGGACGCGGCCGCTTACCGGCACTCCCTGTTTCGAGCAGCGGACCATCTCGGCCTGCAGGCGTCCCATTTCGGCGCCCGCGGGATTCCACGAATTGGCATACTGCACCAGATCCCGGTTGGGTTCCGATCCGTCGGCGGCGCTGATTTCGAGCCAGCCGTCCTGGGCATTGAGCCCGAATTCGAGCCGCTGGCCGGGTTCGATGATGAAGGTGAAGGAGCCTCCGGCAAGCGGGATGCCGGCCTCGGAGTACTCCATCGGCAGGAGCGTCGAGACCACCGGCTCCGTGATGTCGAGGTCAACGGCGATGCGGTGCTTGCTGTCGAGAAGCAGCGTGTCGGTGCGCAGGTCGGGTCTGAGCGTGGTGGAGGCATACTGCCACAGGGGACGCGTCTGCAGGATGACGGTGTCGTTCGTGAAACCGCTGAAGGTGGCTACGACCGTATGGCGGGGGCCGCAGGCCGTGGCAACGAGGGCGATGGCGGCGGCAAGAAGCATTCGTTTCATGGCTGACTGAAATTGGGTTTGTTCTGTGAGATCGGACAAATTTAAAAAAAAATCGGTTTCGGGCAAGGCGGATGTGAAAAAAGGATCGCAGGCCGCATGTTTGACAGAATGTTGATAAAAAAATGGCCGGAGCGGTGCTGAAATTAGGCCGTTTCGAAAAAAATGATTACTTTTGCGAGCAACAAAAATCCACGTTCATTATGTCGTTTATCAATGAAAGGGTTCAGCCCGAAGGACTTACGTTCGACGATGTGCTGCTCGTACCCGCCTATTCGGAAGTGTTGCCGCGAGAGGTCAATGTCAAAACCATGTTCTCGCGTAATATCAAGCTCAACATCCCCATCGTCTCTGCGGCGATGGATACCGTGACCGAGGCTCCGTTGGCCATCGCTCTGGCGCGTGAAGGCGGTATCGGTGTGATCCACAAAAACATGTCGATCGCAGCCCAGGCTGCCCAGGTGCGTCGCGTCAAGCGCGCCGAAAACGGCATGATCTATGACCCGATCACCATCTCGAAGGACAATACCGTGGGCGATGCCCTCAACCTGATGAAGGAGAACAAGATCGGCGGTATTCCGGTCGTAGACGGCGAGTTCCACCTGATCGGTATCGTCACCAACCGCGACCTGCGCTTCCAGCCTGACATGTCGCGTCGCATCGAGGAGGTGATGACCCCCCGCGAACGCCTCATCACCACCCATCGCACCGATCTGGCCCATGCCTCCGAGGTGCTGCTCAACAACAAGATCGAAAAGCTCCCCGTGGTCGACAAGGACGACCGTCTGGTGGGGCTCATTACCTATAAGGATATCACCAAGGTACAGGATCACCCGAATGCCTGCAAGGACGAGAAGGGCCGTCTGCGCGTAGCGGCCGGCGTGGGCATCACCAACGACGCCATGGAGCGCGTGGCCGCGCTGGTGGCCGAGGATGTCGACGCCGTGGTGCTCGATTCCGCTCACGGACACTCGTACAACATCGTGCGCACGCTCAAGGAGATCAAGGCCGCCTATCCGTCGCTGGACGTCGTGGTGGGCAATATCGCCACGGGTGAGGCTGCGAAGTTCCTCATCGATGCCGGCGCCGACGGCATCAAGGTCGGCATCGGTCCGGGTTCGATCTGCACGACGCGTATCATCGCCGGCGTGGGCGTGCCCCAGCTGTCGGCCATCTACGCCGCCGCATCGGCCGCCAAGGGTTCGGGCGTTCCGGTCATCGCCGACGGCGGTCTGCGCTATTCGGGCGATATCGTCAAGGCACTGGCTGCGGGCGGCGACTGCGTGATGATCGGCTCGATGTTCGCCGGTACGGAGGAGGCTCCGGGCGACACGATCATCTACAACGGACGTAAGTTCAAGGCCTACCGCGGCATGGGCTCGATCGACGCCATGAAGGCCGGATCGGCCGACCGCTACTTCCAGAAGGGCTGCGAGGGCAATATCAACAAGCTCGTTCCGGAAGGCATCGTGGCCCGCGTGCCGTTCAAGGGCGCGCTGAGCGAGACGGTCTATCAGCTGATCGGCGGTCTGCGTTCGGGTATGGGTTACTGCGGTGCGAAGGACATCCCGACGCTGCAGAAGGCCCAGTTCATCCGCATCACGGCTTCGGGCATGCACGAGAGCCATCCGCACGACGTGACCATCACCAGCGAGGCCCCCAACTATTCGAGCGAACATTAAATCTCTGGGACGAACATGAATCCGGAGGTGGCGGCTTGCGGCCTCTATTGCGGAGGATGCCGGAAGTTCCGAAAGGGCGTTTGTCCGGGATGCCGAGCCAATGAAAAGGCGTCATGGTGTGAAATCCGGTCGTGCTGCATCGGACACGGATGGCTGAGTTGTGCCGATTGTACGTTGATGCCTTTGGACGAATGCCGCAAATTCAACGCCTTTATCGGTAAGGTTTTCGGCTTTATCTTTCGTTCCGACCGCCGCGGCTGCATTGAACGCATTCGGGAAGTGGGCGGATCCGCATTTGCCAGGGAGATGCGTCTGGCAGGTTCCTTCAATCGTCCGGTAAAAAACAAAGCATAAACCTACTATCATGCAGGAAAAAATACTGATTCTCGACTTCGGATCGCAGTACACGCAGCTCATAGCGCGGCGTGTGCGCGAGCTGAATGTCTATTGCGAGATTCACCCCTTCAACAAGATTCCGACGCTGGACGAATCGGTGCGGGGCGTGATTCTCTCGGGCAGCCCCTATTCGGTGCGCGATGCCCAGGCCCCGAATCCCGATCTGACGGGGATCAAGGGGCGTCTGCCGCTGCTGGGCGTCTGCTACGGCGCACAGTTCCTGGCCCACGCCTTCGGGGGTGAGGTCAAGCCGGCGCCGAGCCGCGAATACGGCCGGGCGATGCTCACGGTGAGCGATCCGGAGGATGCCCTCATGCAGGGACTTCCCTCGCCGACGCAGGTGTGGATGTCGCACGGCGATACGATCACGCGTGTGCCCGACACCTACAAGATCGTTGCCAGCACGGAGGATGTCCGCGTGGCGGCCTTCCACATCGAGGGTGAACAGACGTGGGGCATCCAGTTCCACCCCGAAGTCTACCACTCGACCGACGGGACGCACCTCCTGAAGAACTTCGTCGTGGGAATCTGCGGCTGCTCGCAGTCGTGGACCTCGGAGAGCTTCGTCGAGTCGACCGTGCGCGAACTGCGTCAGAAGTTGGGCAACGACAAGGTGGTGCTCGGATTGTCGGGCGGTGTGGATTCGTCGGTGGCCGCCGTGCTGCTGCACAAGGCCATCGGGCAGAACCTCTACTGCATCTTTGTCGATTCGGGGCTGCTGCGCAAGAACGAATTCGAGGAGGTGTTGGCTTCGTACGAAAACATGGGTCTGAATGTCAAGGGCGTGAAGGCCGGCGCGAAGTTCCTGGGCGACCTGGCCGGTGTCACCGAACCCGAAAAGAAACGCAAGATCATCGGCCGCGACTTCGTTGAGGTCTTCAACGAGGAGGCCATGCAGATCAAGGACGTGCGCTGGCTGGCTCAGGGGACGATCTATCCCGACGTGATCGAGTCGTGCTCCGTGAACGGACCTTCGGCCACGATCAAGTCGCACCACAACGTGGGCGGACTGCCCGAGAAGATGAATCTGCGGATCGTCGAGCCGCTGCGGTTGCTCTTCAAGGACGAGGTGCGCCGCGTGGGTCGTTCGCTGGGGATCTCCGAGCACCTGATCGGACGTCATCCCTTCCCGGGACCGGGTCTGGCGATCCGTATTCTGGGCGACATTACCCCCGAGAAGGTCGAGATTCTTCAGAACGTCGACAAAATCTATATCGATGCCCTGCACGCCGCGGGTCTCTACGACAAGGTTTGGCAGGCGGGCGCTATCCTGCTGCCGGTGAAGAGCGTCGGTGTGATGGGTGACGAACGCACCTATGAGAGTTGCGTGGCGCTGCGGGCCGTGACCTCGACTGACGGCATGACGGCCGACTGGGTCCACCTGCCCTACGAATTCCTGGCTGACGTGTCGAACGACATCATCAACAAGGTCAAGGGGGTCAACCGCGTCGTCTACGACATCTCCTCGAAACCGCCCGCAACAATCGAGTGGGAGTAGCCCGCCCGGCTAAGAGCCGGGTTTTAGGGGCGGCCGAACCTTTCGGGGTTTCTGATCCGGTTCCGCGCCCCCGCGCTAAGAGCCGGGTTTCAGGGGCGGCCGAACCTCCCGAGGTTTCTGATCCGGACTTGCGCCTCGACCAAGAGCCGGGTTTCAGGGGCGGCCGAACCTTTCGGGGTTTCCGATCCGGTTCCGCGCCCTCGGCTAAGAGCCGGGTTTTAGGGGCGGCCGAACCTTTCGGGGTTTCCAATCCGGTTTCACGCCTCGGCGAAAAGCCGGGTTTCAGGGGCGGCCGAACCTCCCGGGGTTTCTGATCCGGTTCCGCGCCTCCGGCTAAGAGCCGGGTTTTAGAGGCGGCCGAACCTTTCGGGGTTTCTGATCCGGTTCCGCGCGCCCTCGGTTAAGAGCCGGGTTTTAGGGGCGGCCGAACCTCCCGGGGTTTCCGATCCGGTTCCGCGCCCCGGTCAAGAGCCGGGTTTCAGAGCCGGCCGAATCCTTAGAGGGTTCCGCACCCGGCCAAATGTCCGATTCTGTGGCCGACAGAGAAATCCGCCCGATCTCCCAACCAATGGATTATCATGAAAACCGCATCCTTGAAGGGTGCGGTTTTTTGTGCCCGCCAGCCGTGACGGCATTCGGTCGCGTAACGGTTTTGCAACGGATCGTTCGCGGGGTTGTCACAAGCCCGTATCGACGATGTAACAGCCGTGGGGTAGTTTTGCAGCGTGAAACAAGAGAGAAATACGACTGCATGAACAGAATCCTACGAAAATTCGCTGCTACGGCGGCACTGTTAGTTTTTTCGATTCCGAGCCTTTGGGCGCAGGGTTCCATCTCGGGTGTGGTGACCGATGCGGCTACCGGTGAGCCTGTGCTGGGTGCCACGGTGCTCCTGGCCGGGACGACCCGCGGTACGGCCACCGAGGTCGACGGAACGTTCCACCTGGGCGGCATCGAGGCCGGAACGCATACCATCGAAGTCAGCATGCTGACCTACGCCACGGCCCGTCTGACGGGGGTCGTGGTCCGCGACGGGGAGGATACCCACCTCGACGTGAAGCTCACGGAGACGGCCGAAGAGGTCGGCGAAGTGGTAGTAACGGCCATCCGTCGTACCAATACCGAATCGGCCATGAACATCGACGTGCGGAACTCGCTGCAGGTCGTGAGCGGCGTCTCGAGCCAGACGATCTCCAAGACGCAGGACAGCGATGCCGGCGAGGTGGTGCGGCGCATTCCGGGCATCTCGCTCATCGACGACAAGTTTATCATCGCACGCGGACTTTCGCAGCGCTACAACAACGTCTGGGTCAACAATGCGGCCGTTCCGAGTTCGGAGGCCGATTCGCGGGCCTTCTCGTTCGATGTGATCCCCGCCGGGCAGATCGAGAACATCCTGATTCTGAAATCCCCCTCTCCGGAGGTCCCGGCCGACTTCACCGGCGGCTTCATCAAGATCCAGACCAAGGATCAACCCGACGAAAACAGCCTGACGGCCCAGTATTCGATCGGATTCAATACGTCGACCCATTTCCAGGACTTCCTCTATAACAAGGGTTTCGCCTCGGAGATCTTCGGTTTCGGCAGTTCGCGGCGCATGGTTGCGGGCGGCATCGACGGCGGCTTTGACAATGCCGATGCCGACTTCGTGACGCGCATGACGCGCAGCGGATTCAACAACGACTGGCGGGTGCGCACGCGCCGGCCCGTTCCGGATCAGAAACTCTCGTTCTCCTTCGGACGGTCGTGGAATGTGGCCGAGGGGCAGCGCCTGGCACTGAACGGCGCGGTGAACTACAACTACGTGCAGCGATCGATCACCGGCATGGAGAATTCGCGTTACGGCGTCTACAACAAGCGTGATGACGCTCCCGAATACCTCTACAAGTACACCGACGACCAGTATCGCACGGACGTGCATCTGGGTGCGATGCTGAACCTTTCGTACCTGCGGCCGCACAGCCGTTACTACGTGCGCAACCTCTTCAACCAGATCGGGCAGGACAAGTATACGTTCCGTGACGGCTGGCAGAACATCTCCTCGCACTACGACCAACAGAAGGCCGAGTACTACCATTCGAGCCGCACGACCTACAACGGTCAGATCGCCGGTGTCCACACGCCCGACGGCCACCGCATCGACTGGAACGTCGGCTACTCCTATGCGGACCGCCACCTTCCCGACCGACGGATCATCAACCTGATGCAGAACGACATCTACGGCGACGAACACTACGGCGAACTGCGCCTCGATCAGAACGAGATCCAGCGCGACTTTACCAAACTTGTCGAGCACATCGTCTCGGCGGCCGTGAACTACGAGCATACCTTCCGCGAGGGCGAGCGCTTTGCGCCGATGCTGCGGGCCGGTGCCTACGGCGAGTACCGCACGCGCGACTATCGGGCCCGGGCCTTCTACTACCGCTTCAATGCGTCGAATCTGTCGCCGGATTTCCCCTATGGTGATGTGGTCGGCGACATCCTCCAGGATGCCAACTACGGGGCCGACAAACTCTACATCTATGACGATACGGACAACCGCAACAGCTACAAGGGCGAGAATCTGCTGGCAGCAGCCTATGCGGCCCTCCAGTTGCCGCTGGGACCGGTGAGCCTCTATGCCGGCGTGCGCTTCGAACACAGCGCGATGGATCTGACCAGCTACACGCGCATCTCGGAGTGGCGCTCGAAGGTGACGACCTATGCCTACGACGATCTCTTCCCGTCGGTGAACCTCACGTGGAAGATCTCCGACCGCCATCAGCTGCGGGCCGCCTACGGCATGTCGACCAACCGTCCCGAATTCCGCGAGGTGTCGTCGTCGGTCTACTACGATTTCGACCTCTTCAGCAGCGTGATGGGTAATCCGGATCTGACGGCCGCCTACGTGCAGAATGCCGACCTGCGTTACGAATGGTACCCGACCTCGGGCGAGACGATCTCCGTGTCGCTCTTCTACAAGCACTTCCGCAATCCGATCGAGACGGCGATCCTCGATGCCGGCGGCAGTTACACCTACACCTTCGAGAATGCCGACCGGGCCAACGTCTACGGTCTGGAGCTCGACGTGCGCAAGGATCTCGCCTTCATCGGACTGCGCGACTTCTCGGTGTCGTTCAACGCTTCGTTGATCCAGAGCGAGGTGAACTTTGCCGAGGGTTCGCTCGAACACGACCGTCCGATGCAGGGTCAGTCGCCCTACCTGATCAACGGCGGAATCTTCTACCAGCCCGAGCGGTTGCGGCTGACCGTCGGGGTCCTCTACAACCGCATCGGCAAGCGCATCGTCGGCATCGGCCGCACGGACCTTTCGACCGGCGGGTCGGTCGACAACGACATCCCGGACATGTACGAAATGCCGCGCAATGCGCTGGATGTGGTGGTCAGCAAGCGTCTGGGCCGCATCTGGGAGGTGAAGTTCAGCGCCCGCGACCTGCTCAACGAGGAGGTACGCTTCTGCCAGTTCCCCGAGTTCACCGACGAGTCGGGCCATACGCAGTCGCGCGAACAGACGACCAAACGCTATCGCCCGGGACAGAGTTTTACGGTGGGTTTCTCGGCCCGCTTCTGAAAAACGAAACGATTATTCACACTTCATAGTTCAAAAGTATGATGAAACAGACGATTCTGGCAGCCATGGCTGCCCTGGCACTCGCAGCGGCGGGTTGCAACGACGACAACGACAACAACGGCGGTGACGGATCGACGTCGGGCACGTTGAGTGACATCCTCTTCGAAAACGGCACGCAGATCGGTAACGGCGACCAGGAGTTCACCCTTCCGGTCGGCAAGTATACGCTGCCCAAGGGCACCTACGAACTCTACGGATGGGTCTACATTCCGGACGGTGCCGAACTGACCCTCGAACCGGGTACGGTGATCAAGGGCGTTTCGGGCACGAAGGCCTCGCTGATCGTCGAGCGCGGCGGCAAGCTGCACGCCGTCGGCACTCCGACCGAACCGATTGTCTTCACGTCGGACCGTCCGGCCGGATCGCGCCGTCCGGGCGACTGGGGCGGACTGATCCTGCTGGGCAAGGGCGTGAACAACAAGGGTGAGATGACCATCGAGGGTGGTCCGCGCGCCAACCACGGAGGTCAGGACAATTCGGACAGCTCGGGCGAACTGTGCTACGTGCGTGTCGAGTTTGCCGGCTACCCCTACCGCGAGGACGAGGAGATCAACGGTATCACCTTCGGATCCGTCGGCTCGGGCACGAAGGTCAGCCACGTACAGGTCTCCTACACGAACGACGACTCCTACGAGTGGTTCGGCGGAGCGGTCAACTGCGACCACCTGGTGGCCTATCACGGCTGGGACGATGACTTCGATACGGACAACGGTTTCTCGGGCAAGGTGCAGTTCTGCCTCGGGGTGCGCAACCCGCGTCTGGCCGACACGTCGGTGTCGAACGGCTTCGAGAGCGACAACAACGGGGACGGTTCGGCAGCTACGCCCCGCACGTCGTGCGTCTTCTCGAACGTGACCTTCGTCGGCCCGATCGGACAGGATGCCAGCTTCTCGAACACCTCCGACTACATCAACGGCGGCAGCATGATGCCCGACAACGGCTCGAAGCTGGGTCAGTTCCAGGCTGCCATGCAGATCCGCCGCAACTCGAACCTCTCGTGCTTCAACTCCGTGGCCATGGGCTTCCCCGTGGGACTGATTGTCGAGAACGACAAGGGCTCCGACACGCAGGGTGATGCCACGGCCGGAAAGTTCAAGATCGCGAACATCGTCTTCGCCGCCATGACGCAGCTCGGAAGCGACGCCAACAAGAAGTTCTCGGAGGATATGGGCGAGTTCTCGGCCGCCTATTTCCAGACAGCCGCTCTCAACAACCGCACCTATGACAACATTGCGGATCTGAAGCTCACGCAGCCCAACAGCCTCGCTTCGGGCTTCGATTGCCGCCCGGCGGCCGGCAGCCCGCTGCTCACGGGAGCTTCGTTCACCGACGCTCTGGTCAGCGAGGGCTTTGAGAAGGTCGACTACATCGGCGCCTTCTCCGCGGACGACGACTGGACCGAAGGCTGGACCGAATTCGATCCGCAGAACGCCCAGTATTGATTCTTTCCACTCACACCTTGAAACTTCATCGGTCCCACCCGTACGGGTGGGACTTTTTTCGTTGCGGCGGTACGCCGAATCGACAGTCTCACTATGGACCGGATGCGCCTTGGAAGAGCCAAATCGCGAAAATTCCATTTCCGATTTGTCTCGGCTTTCCGTATCTTTGTCCGGAAAAATTGCAGCGATGAACGATTTTGCAGCCATCGATTTCGAGACGGCCAACGGCCAGCGGACGAGTGTCTGCTCGGTGGGGGTGGTTGTCGTGCGGGGCGGGGAGATCACCGACCGGATCT
The DNA here is from genome assembly GCA_944321185.1 of uncultured Alistipes sp. Lineage (GTDB taxonomy): Bacteria > Bacteroidota > Bacteroidia > Bacteroidales > Rikenellaceae > Alistipes. The sequence continues at coordinate 30,342 of CALUKH010000003.1, forward strand.
ACCGGTTGATCCGCCCGCGTCCGAACTTTTACAGCCGCTTCACGACGGCTATCCACGGCCTGACCCGTGCGGATACCGACTCGGCGCCGGATTTCGACGAGGTGTGGCACGAAATCGCTCCGCGCATCGAGGGGCTTCCGCTCGTGGCTCACAATTCGCCCTTCGACGAAGGGTGCCTGCGGGCCGTCTTTGCGCTCTACGGCATGCCGTATCCCGGTTATACGTTCTACTGCACGTGTCGGGCGTCGCGGCGGATCTTCGGACGGCGCCTGCCCAACCATCAGCTGCACACCGTCTCGGCGGCCTGCGGCTACGATCTCGAACACCACCACCATGCGCTGGCCGATGCCGAGGCCTGCGCCCGCATTGCCCTGAAGATTCTATAATCCGAGTTCGACCTGGAAGCGCAGCTCCCAGCCGTTGCGAAGGGCCTCTCCGACGGCCGACGGCAGGCGGTCGTAGGTGTTGTACGAGAGATCGGCCTGCACCTTGAGCGAATGGCCGATGATGTAGCGTGTCACGCCGAACGTCGTCTGGTTGTGCGTGCGGTAGCCGGTCCGGAAGCGGATCTCCGCGTCGGGAAAGAGCGTCGAATTGCGCAGGGCAATCTCCCAACGCTTGTTGAAGAGGTAGCTGGTCTGGAGGTTGAGGCCCTGTCCGGTGTAGACGAACGCCGCTGGATCGGCCGCTTCGAAGGTCGGTCGCTCACAGTGGCGCCCCATGTAATCGGTATAGAAGGCCCAGCCGCGGTATTTGAGGATCAGATCGACGAAGTAGGAGCCGATGTTGCGGGTTTCGCCGCCGGGCATTACGGCCCCGCGCTGGCCGTTGAGCCGCGAGACCTTGTGGTTGAACGAGTAGGCCCCGGCCACGAGCATGCGCAGACGATCCTCGCCCGCAAAATCCCCCTCGATCACGTCGCCCTTGGCCGCGAAATGGCCCAGCGGATAGAGCTCCAGACGTCCCGTGTAGGCCAGTCCGCCGTTGTCGGTCGAGCCCCAGTTGCGCCCTTCGCCGAGGGTCACCGACCCCTTGAATCCCAGGTCGAATCCCTCCGGATGGTCGAGGTTGTACTCGCCGAAGAGACCGAAATCGCGGTCGAGATGGAACTGGCTGTTGACGATGCTGCGGTCGACGAACTGCAGTGCCCCCGACGAATTGATCCGCGCCCGGTTGGCCTTGATCTTCGTTTGTCCGAAGCCGATGTTCCACTTCGGACTCGGGACGTAGTAGACGATGGCGTCGCGCACGATGTTCATGTTGCCGTTCGGCAGCACCTCGGCGTCGTAGCCCGTGAATCCCAGCTGGACGGAGTAGACCAGCCGCGGCGAGTAGATATAGCCGTCGAAACGCAGTCGGAGGCGTTTGACGCGGGCTTCGGTCTGGGAGAGCGAGAGGTCGTCGTCGAACGTCAGGGCCAGCAGATTCTGCATGCGGAAGCGCATCGTCACCTCGAAACGGTCGTTTTTGGGGCGGAAGGTGATTCCCCGTCCCACCTCGATGTTGGGCATGTTGCGCAGCCGGGCGAGGAGTTCGCCGGTGGAGTCGGGCAGAATGACGGAGCGTGGATCGCGGGCCGAGGCCGTGAAGAGCACGAAAAGGGCAAGCAGAAGCAGCGTGTAGCGTTTGTACATGGCGGGCGTTTTGTGGGTTCAACAGGGCTGGATACGAAGATACACAAAAATGGGTTCCGTTCGGATCCGTTACCGCAAAGATGCGACTCAAATCTGAAACGAATTTGAAATTTCCGGCTTCCGGAGGTCGTGTTTTGTGTCGAGAGGCCGTTTGTGCTGCGGATCGGCCGATCACGAGGCTACTGTTTATGGGGCCGGCCGGGCTTGTCGATGGGTCGAGCGAGCGATTCGGAATGAAAAACGGGCAAGTCTTTTGGACTTGCCCGTTTCGTGCTTTGGTTGCGCAGACGGAAGGGTGAAACCTTCCCCCCCCCGCGGGGATCAGCGGCCGTAGAGATCCTCGAGGAAGGCATCGAGATAGGCCCCGCGCATGTTGACCTTGCAGAAGCGGCCCTCGGGATCGAGGATGATGCAGCACGGGATACCCATCACGCGGTAATCGTTGAAGGCGTGACCCTGCTGGAACCCGTTGTCGCGCAGTTGAGGCCAGTCCATTCCCTCCTCTTTGAGGACCTTCTTCCAGACCTCCTGCTTGTCGTCGAGCGAGATGCTGATGATGTTGAAGTCGGGGTAGGCCTTGCGGACATGCTTCAGGTGGGGGATTTCGCCGCGGCAGGGGCTGCACCACGATGCCCAGAACTCGAGCATCACGTAGCGTCCCTTCGGGATGACCGACGACAGCGGTACCAACTCGCCGTCGAGGTTGTAGAATTCGCAGTCGATGTAGGGCTCGCCGACGGCAAGTTTGCGGGCCTTGGCGGCCTGCTCCTTGAGCTGCTCGAACTTCGGGGTCCCCTCCCAGGCCGGCGCCAGAATGGCCATCAATTCGTCGATCTGGGCGGCCGTCAGGGCCGGAATGTCGCTCATCAGGTAGCTGATTTCGTCGAACGAAACGGCGGCTCCGGGGTTTTCGCGGGCGAAGTCGAGCGTGATCTGCTGCCGTTCGTCCATGACTTTCTGCTCCTGGCGGGCGATTTCGATACCGGCTTTGCCGGCCTCTTCGGCCTTGCCGGCATCCATCGGCAGGTAGTATTCGTTCATCATCCGTTCGGCCAGTTCGCTCAACCGGTCATTGACCTCGCTGCGGCGTTCGTCGAGCTGTCGGCGCAGATCCTCCTGCGTCGACCCGACCACCTGCGTGGGTTTCACCACCCGATCCTGCTGCCAGTAGAGCGTGGGCATGGTTTCGGTGTCGGCCGTAAGGGAGATCTTCGAATTTTCGAGATAGAAGGCCGTGATGAAGATCTGCTCGGGATCGAGCTCTTCGGCGGGCGTCCCGGCGGGATTGGCATTCACCTCGAGCAGGTAGCGCTCCGGGGTATCGACCTTTCCGGAGAGGCGGAAACGACCGTTTTCGATCGTCGTGCTGTCGATCCGCTCCTGGGTGATTTCGCGCACGAGCGTGACCCGGGCGCCGTCGGCATGGGCAATCGAGCCGTCGATGACGAATCCTTCGGACTGGCAGGCGCACAGCAAGGCGGCCGATGCGCAGAGAACGAGTGTTTTTTTCATGATTTCAAGCGATGTATTCGTTTGACGTTAAGGAAGTTGTTCGAGCAGATTGTTTCCGCCGAGCGCTGCACGCGGCAGCGGTGCAATCAGGCTTCGGCCCTCGGCGATGCGGCTGTTCGAGCAGAAGTTGCGGCCGTCGAGCTTGAAGGCGCGCACCTGGTCGAAGTAGTCGTCCTGATTCTCGGTGAAATTCTCCATGTAGCGGTGCTTGTGGATCATCTCGATCAGGCGGTCGTCGGCGATTCCGTCGACGTAGTCCCGGTCGTAGTGGGCGCGCTCCAGCACGCGGGCCAGGGCATCGCGGGCTGCCGTGAGGTGTTCACCGCCCTGACGCGCTTCGGCTTCGGCCTTGATGTAGTAGACGTCGGCCATGCGCAGCAGGAAGATCGTGTTGTTGGGGCCGGCCGTGTAGTCGTTGTAGATGTACTTGCTCATGCCGCCCTCGCCCTGCTTCAGCACCGGATCGTAGGTCTGGATGTAGCGGTAGTCATACCCCGAGGCATTGCATTCGGTGGGGGCGATGCCGGTTTCGATGCCGTTCTCCTCGGTGAATAGGGGAATGTAGGGGGCTACGCCGTATTCGATGGCCTCCTGTTCGGACATTCCGTACATCAGATACTCGTCGATGATGTCCTGAATGGTCGTATAGGAGGTGTACCCGTAATTCATCTCGTTGACGGCGTTGATGAACAGGGTCTCGAACGACGGATCGACCGCAATTTGCTCCTTCAGCCAGTTATAGTAGGCCATCAGGTTGGGCGTGGAGAGCTGTCCGTCCTGTGCATCGCCGACCAGTTCGTCGGCCAGTGCGGTGACCACCTCGCCGGGATTGTCGTAATAACCGGTATACTGGTTGCCGAGCGGAGCCTCGGGATAGGTGCAGTAGAGATCGAAGAGGTTTTCGGCCGAGCCGTAGGGGTTGGCGAACGGTGCCAGGAAATCGGCTTCGAGCGCCGAATCGTTGGCCTCGATGAGTTCGCCGGCCACGCGGGCCGCCTCGGGATAGTCCTGCATGCAGAGCAGCACCTTGGCCTGCAGGGCCCGTACGGCATTGATGCCGGCGTGACCCGTCTGGGGCGTGGCCGGAGCCTGGAGGGCGTCCTCCAGATCGGCGAGAATGGCCGCATATGATCCGGCAACGGTTTCGCGGGCCCGGGGCACGGTTTCGCGCACGGGCTCGTTCCAGATGACGATGCCGTATTTCGAGTCGAGGTCGTAGAACTCGCCGAAGGTGCAGAGCAGGTAGTATTCGGCCAGTGCCTTGTTGAAGAAGGCTTCGGAGCGGATCTCCGCACGGCGGGTTTCGCTCAGACCCTTGATTTCGGGTCGGGAGTCGAGGGCCGCAACCAGCGAATTGGCCGAATTGATGATCAGATAGAGATTCGTGTAGAACTTTTCGGTGGCGTTGTTCGTATCGGTGATCTGATTGCTCTGGAATTCGGTGTATCCGTCGATGTTGATGGTCATGATCGACCCCGAGCGGAGCGACTGCAGCGCGAAGAAGGTCGAGACGTTGAAGGGCTTCCACTGCGAGTATACGCCGGCGAGCTGGTTTTCGGCCGAAGCGGCGTCGGTGATGATATCCTCGTCGGTACGCACGTATTCGAATTCCAGATCGTCGAGCGATCCGAGCATCGAGCAGGAGCTCAGGCCGGCGGCAAAGATCAGGACCGGAATGAAAAGTTTGAGATTTTTCATGACAGCGTCGTTTTTCGGATTAGAAGGTGAGGTTTACGCCGAACGAGAAGGTCCGGGCCAGCGGATAGGGGTCGTTGTTGGTACCCATGTTGTAGACGGCCGAACCGACGGTTTCGGGGTCGATACCGGGCCACGAGGTGACGGTGAAGAGGTTCGTGGCCGTGAAGAAGACGGCGATGTTGCCGGCGTGGATGCGCTTGGCCCAGTTTTGGGGCAGCGCGTAGGAGAGCGTGAGGTTCTTCAGACGCAGGTACGAGGCGTCATAGACGTAGCGGTTGTTGGTCATCGAGTTGTACGAGTAGCCCATGGCGACCAGCCGCGGGAAATAGGCATCGGTGCGTTCCGGGGTCCAGGTCTTGCCGTAGACTTCGCGCGTGACGCTCTGGCCGAATGCCGACGAGATGTCCTGCTGGACGGCGCTGTAGACGGCCTGGGCTCCGTACGAATACTGGAACAGCAGCGACAGCGAGAGGTTGCGATACTGGAAGTGGTTGGTCCATCCGCCGAAGAAGCGCGCCTCGGGATTGGCCACCACGATGCGGTCGTCGCTCGAGATGTGTCCGTCGCCGTTGGTGTCGCGCATGATGTAGTCGCCCACGCCCAGCGAGCTGCTCTGATAGCTCGAGAAACCCTTTTCGACGGCCGCAGCGTTGAGCTGTTGCACCTGCTCCTCGCTTTGGGCAATGCCCTCGACGTCGTAGCCTTTCACCACGCCGACGGGTTTGCCTTCGACGAAGATGTCCTGATAGGTGTCGCTCAGCTGGGCGGAGTTGAGTTTCTCGATGCGGTTGCGGTTGAGCGAGAAGTTCAGCGTCGAGGTCCACTGGAAATCGTTCGAGCGGACGATGTCGCCGCCGACCGAGATCTCGACCCCTCGGTTGCTCACGTCGATGATGTTGGCGAAATACTCCGACATGCCCGATTCGAGGATGTGGGGTGCCGGAGCGAGGGCGCCGTCCGTGTAACGGCGATAGAGGTCGACGCTTCCGAACAGCCGTCCGTTGAAGAACGAGAAGTCGACGCCGAGGTTCCATTCGCGGGTCATCTCCCAGCGCAGGTCGGGATTCGGAAGGAAGTTCTTCAGCACCACGGCCGAGTTGTTGCCGTAGACGTTTCCGCCGACCGAGCCGATTTCATAGTATTGGATGTAGGCGAAGTCGGGCACGTTGGTCGAACCGGTCATACCCCAGCTCAGACGGAGTTTCAGCTGGTCGATGTTGCGCACCGAGGCCATGAAGGGTTCGTTGCTGATCATCCAGCCGGCCGAAACGGCCGGGAAGAATCCCCAGCGGTTGTTGATGCCGAACTTCGACGACTCGTCGGCGCGCATGCTCAGGTCGACGAAATAGCGCTTCCCGAAGTCATACGACACGCGGCTGTAGATCGAATTCAGACCGCCGCGGTACGAGGCGTCGGCACCGCCCTGATACTGTTTAGCGGCCGAGGGCTGGATCATGATCTCCTCGTCGGCCAGATTGGCGTAGTTTTGCGAACTGGAGGTGGTGTGGTTGCGGTCGCTGCCGTAACCGAGCATGGCCTGCAGCGAGTGGAGGCCGAGCGAATAGTCGTAGTCGAAGCGGAAGTTGATCGAGGTATTGGTCGTGCGGCCGCGTCCGACGCTCAGTGTCGAGGGGAGTTCCAGCATGGGGTCCTGCGGCATGGTCGACTGGGGCATGAACGAACTGCTGTTCGAGTCGTAGATCGAGGCGTTGAGGTCGGCGCGGAATTTCAGGGCATGGGCTTCGCGCCGCAGCAGGTCGATTTCGGTATAGGCCGATGCGGTGTAGGCGGTGGCTTCCGAGACGTTCTTCATGGCGAGCAGCCCGACGGGCGAGGGGTCGGTGGCGCCCATCGACATGACGAGCATCGAGGCATCGAGCCGGTTGGGGACTCCGTTTTCGTCATACGGCTCGACGTCGGGGGCATATTTGTAGTTGCGCGTCGAGGCGAAGATTTCGCTCTGCTGCGAGGTTTTGTGCTCGGAGTAGGAGTAGTTCATCACGCCGCCGACGCGGATGCCGCGGGCGATCTGCGTATTGACCTGGATACGGCCGTTGTAGGTATCCATGTTGTCCTGCAGGTAGAGGCCCTGCTGGTTGATGGCATTGAAGGCGATCGAGTAGTCGCTCTTCTCCGTGCCGCCGCGCACGGCCGCCCGGTAGGAGTGGCTCACGGCATTGCGGTTGCGCACCAGCCGGTCCCAGTCGGTCGAGGCCTTCCCGAAGCGCGATTCGTTCAGTCCGAGGAAGTTGTACTCGTCGTCGTAGTTGGCGTAGTTGCGGATGATGTCGTCGAAGTAGAAGGGGATCATCACCTGCGACCCCAGGCTGAAGTACTCCTTCATGGCGGCGCCGGCGTTCTGCAGCACCTCACGCTGGAGATCGAGATATTCGGTGTTGTTCAGCGGTTTGTAGGTCTTGACCGGATTGGCGATGCTGAGCGTGTAGCCGAACTCGACCGACGGATGATCGCCGCGATGACCGCCCTTGGTCTTGACGATGATGACGCCGTTGGCGCCGCGCGAGCCGTAGATGGCCGTAGCCGAGGCATCCTTCAGCACGTCGATCGATTCGATTTCGTTGGGCGAGAGCGACTGCAGGGGGTTGATTCCCTGGGTGTCGTCGACGAACTGCGGAACGCCGTCGATGACGTAGAGCGGCGTGTTGTTCGAAATTCCGCTCGTGGAGTTGGGATAGGGCGAGGTGATACCGCGGATGTTGATCTTGGTGACGGCGCCCGGAGCTCCGGAATTCTGCGATACCAGCACACCCTTGATCGAACCGCCGATCAGGTCCTGCAGCGACGAGGCCACCGGGGCCATGACGGCCACATCCTCCTGCCGCAGCGAGGAGATCGAGCTGGTGATGCTGCTGCGGTCGCGGCTTCCGTAACCGATGACCACGACATCGTCCAGCCGCTGGGCGCTGGTCTGCAGGGTGATGTCGAGCGAGGTGCGGCTTCCGGGGATGATCACGGCGGGTTCATAACCGATGAAGCGTACGGTGACCGATTTCGAGGGGTCGCTCATCAGCAGTTGGAACGAACCGTCGGCCCCGGCGACGGCTCCGCTGCCGTCTTCACCGACGATGGTGGCACCGACGAGCGGATTTCCTGCCTTGTCGCGTACCGTGCCCTGGATCCGGACTTTGGCCGAACCCCGGTTTTCAGACCGTGCATCCTGGCCCTGGGCCGTGATGCCGAGGAATGGGGGGGGGAAAACCGTAAGAGCAAGCATCAGCAGGCTCTTTGTCAATGAGTTGGAGAGAATCTTCATACGGTTTGGTTTAAGTTAAAAAATAAAAATCCGTTTTGCGGGTGAAAACGGAGTATGGGATCATATACAGAGAAGCGTTCAGCAGGGGGTGTGGAAACAAATGTAAGCAAACAAAACGTGAAAACCAAATCCGGACGAGAAATTCTTGCTTCTCGTCGTTTCGAAGGGTTTGGAAACGTTGGTTGTGAGCAACTTGAGAGGATGTGGTTCTTCGTGTGCGACAGTTCGATGAGGGCGGCTGCGCATATCGGGCGGTACGGGAGGAGCGTAGTTACGTGATTGTACGAAGGACTTTTCGGTTTGGGTTTCTGGCTGATGACATAAAAATTTCCACTGGAAATATTTTTTAATGGAAAATAATTGTACCTTTGTGGCGAAACAGACTTGAGAAATGGAACCAATTTGTCGGATCAAGGAGATCTATCGGATTCTGTATCAATTTGAAAAGCAGTTTTCGGAGCGTCACGCAATGACGATCAACGAGGCGATGCTGCTCTGCTGCCTGAAGCAGGGCGGGGCCCGTACGGCGGGAGAGCTTTGCGAATTTGTCGGGCTGTCGGCCCCGCGCGTGTCGAAGGTCATCGCAACGGTCGAGAGCAAAGGGTATATCCGTCGCGAAATCGGCTCACACGACCGTCGCCAGATGCTCTTTGTGCTGACGGACCGGGGGGCCGCGAAGATCCGGCAGATGCAGCAGGCCGCGATGGGTTTCGACGAACTCGTTGCGCAACTGAGAGCCTTCGTGGAGACGGCACTGGACCCCGAATCGGAAAATCAATCACACAACCATACGAACCTATGAAGATTCTTATTGTCGGAGGGGTGGCCGGAGGAGCCACCGTGGCGGCCCGCCTGCGCCGCCTGGACGAGCAGGCCGAGGTGATCCTCTTCGAGCGGGGGGCCTACGTCTCGTATGCCAACTGCGGCCTGCCTTATTATATAGGTGGCACCATCGCCCAGCGGTCGAAACTCTTCGTGCAGACCGTGAAGGGCTTCACCGACCGCTTCCGCATCGACATCCGCACCGAACAGGAGGTGACGGCGATCGACCGTGCGCGCAAACAGGTCACCGTGCGCCGCACGACGACGGGCGAAACCTATACCGAAACGTATGACCGGCTGGTGCTCTCGCCCGGAGCCGAGCCGCTGCGACCGGCGATCGAGGGGATCGACTCTCCGCGGATCTTCACGCTGCGCAGCGTCCCCGATACGGATGCCATCAAACGGTATGTCGACGAGCAGCATCCGCGGCGGGCCGTGGTCGTGGGCGGCGGATTCATCGGGCTGGAGATGGCCGAGAACCTGCACCACCTCGGATTGCGGGTCGACGTGGTGGAGATGGCCGACCAGGTGATGGCGCCGCTCGACTTCTCGATGGCCGCGCTGGTCCACCGCCACCTGACGGACCGTGGGGTGGGTCTCTATCTGAAGGATGGCGTCGTGCGCTTCGAGGAGAGCCCCGCGGGGCGTGTGACGGTCTCGCTGCAGAGCGGACGGCAGATCGTGTCGGATCTGGTGATTCTGAGCATCGGCGTGCGTCCCGAGACCACGCTGGCCCGCGAGGCGGGGCTCGAGATCGGTGAGCGGCGCGGCATTGCGGTCAACGAGTACATGCAGACCTCCGATCCGGCGATCTACGCCCTGGGCGATGCCGTCGAGGTGCCGCATCTGGTGACGGGACGTCCGGCGCTCATTCCGCTGGCGGGCCCGGCCAACAAACAGGGACGCATCGTGGCCGACAACATCGTGCTGGGCAATACGCATCGCTATCGGGGGTCGATCGGCACGTCGGTGGCCAAGGTCTTCGATCTGACGGTGGCGGCGGCCGGCGCCAATGCCAAGCTGCTCAAGGCCTGCGGCATCGAGTACATCGAGTCGTTCACCCACGGCGCCTCGCACGCGGGGTACTATCCCGATGCGCTGCCGCTTGCAATCAAGATTCTCTTTGCACCCGGGACGGGCCGCCTGCTCGGGGCACAGGTCGTCGGGTGCGACGGCGCCGACAAGCGCATCGAGATGTTCGAACAGATCATCCGCACTGGCGGCACCGTCTACGACCTCACGGAGCTCGAACACGCCTATGCACCGCCCTACTCCTCGGCCAAGGATCCGGTGAACATGTCCGGATATGTGGCCGAGAATATCCTGGCGGGGCGCGTGCGGGTGATCCAGTGGCGGGAGATCGCAGCGCTGGGCGACGAGACGCTGCGCATCGATGTCCGCACGCGCGACGAGTTTGCGATGGGGTCGATTCCGGGCTTCGTGAACATCCCGCTCGACGAACTGCGCGAACACCTCGACGAGTTGCCGCGCGAGCGCCCCGTTGTGGTGAGCTGTGCCGTCGGGCTGCGGGGTTATCTGGCCAGCCGCATCCTCACGCAGCACGGATTCCGCGACGTACGCAACCTCTCGGGAGGCTATACGACGTGGCGTGCGGCGACGGCTTCGGTTCCCGAACCCCGCGACGGGGAGGAGTGCCGGTGCGACTGCGCTCCGGTGCGTGATTGCCGGAGTGTGGCGCAGCCGGGATGTACGGATGTGGCGACGGGCTGCGGCGGTCTGGCGACCGGTTCCGAAGAGGCGGATGCCGCCACGCTGGAGGTCGATGCCTGCGGGCTGATGTGTCCGGGGCCGGTCCTGCAGCTGAAGAAGAGTTACGAGGGGCTGAAGCCGGGCGGTCGGCTCCGCATCACGGCCACGGATCAGGCCTTCGGACGCGACGTGGCCTCGTGGTGCCGCATGACCGGTGCCGAGTTGCTCGCACTCGACAACTGCGGCGGCAAGGTGCGGGCGCTGATCCGCAAAGGGGTCCAAACCGCCGCACTGTGCGGACAGTCGCAGCAGGAGGCGGCTCCCCGGACGGCGCAGGCGGCCGACAACAAGACGATCGTCGTCTTCAGCGATGATCTGGACAAGGCGCTGGCCTCGTTCGTCATAGCCAACGGCGCGGCAGCCACCGGCAAACGGGTGACGATGTTCTTCACCTTCTGGGGTCTCAACGTCATCAAGAAGCGCCAAAAACCGGCCGTTCGGAAGGATTTCATGGGCCGCATGTTCGGCTGGATGCTTCCGGCCCACAGCGGGCGGCTGCACCTCTCGAAACTCGACATGTGGGGGCTGGGGAGCCGGATGATGCGCGGCATCATGCGCCGCAAGAAGATTGCCAGCCTCGAGGAGCTGATGCATCAGGCGCTGGAGAGCGGCGTGGAGATGATCGCCTGCACGATGTCGATGGACGTCATGGGCGTGCGGCGCGAGGAGCTGCTGGACGAGGTGACGCTGGGCGGGGTCGCGTCGTACCTCGACCGCACCGAAGCGGCCAATCTCAACCTCTTCATCTGAGCCTCGCTCCGGAAGAGGTAGGGCGGAATCGTCCACTCCGTTACGGGGGTGGCGATTCCGCCCTGTCGTGTCAGGTCCGGTGTCCGGATACGCTGTCGGCCGTTCAGGCCTTCCAGTTCAGTGCCGCCTGGAAGCGGGCGATCACCTCGGGTTTGCCGGTGTGCTTGCCGTCGTCCTCGCTCAGCTTGCAGGTGTCGTTGTAGAAGGGCCACACCTCGGTGATTTTGGCGGCCGTGAGTTTGATGACGATGTTCATCGGCTTGATCCCGTCGAAATCGTTGGTGAAGTGGGTGCCGATACCGAACGACGGCTGGCACCACTCCCGGGCATAGCGCTGGATCTCGATGGCGCGGTCCGTGTCGAGGGCGTTGCTGAAGATCACCTGCTTGGTGCGCGGATCGATCCCCAGCGAGCGGTATTTCTCGACGATCTTGTGCAGCTGTTCGCGATTGTCGCCGCTGTCGATGCGCAGCCCCTTGAAGAGGTTGGCGAAATCCTCCGAGAAGTTGAGGCTGAAGATCTCCCATCCGAACGTGTCGTAGAGGTAGGTGCCCAGTGCTCCGCGGAAGGTCTGCCGCCAGCAGTTCATCGCGATGTGGTTGGCCATCTGGGGGCCGTACATGCCGCCGATGGCCGAGACGAACTCGTGGGCCATCGTTCCGATGGGGGTCAGCCCGTGTTTCATGGCCAGATAGACGTTGCTCGTCCCGACGAACCGTCCGGCGTGGCGGCCCGCCTCGCTGCACGCCTTCAATGCCCGCACGGCCGTATCTTCGGCCTCGAACGAGGCCCGGCGCCGCGTCCCGAAGTCGCTGAAGACGCATCCGGCTTCGAGCAGCCGTTCGGCCTTGCGGTAACTCTTGCGGTAGTAGGCCTCGTAGTCGAGCCGTCGGGACTGGCCCGTCATGCGGTAGTAGAGTTCGGAGATGATGGCCAGCACCTTGACCTCGAGCAGGATCGTATCGGCCCAGCTGCCCTCGAACTCCACCTCGAGGTGCCCTGCCTCGTCCTGCCGGGCGGTGACCCATTTGCGGTTGAAGCGGTATCCCTTCAGGTAGTTGTAGAACCAGTGGGGGATGTAGGGGCAGCTTCGTTTCATGAAGGCGATTTCGTCGTCGGTGATGACCAGCGTTTCGAGCAGGGCGACCTGTTCGAGCAGCGCCTGGGCGAATCCTGCCGGGTAGCACGTGCCGTCACGGTCGGTAAACGAGTAGCGGACCCGGGCCCGGGGAAAATTGTCGATGACGGCGCAGCACATCGTGAACTTGTAGAGGTCGTCGTCCGTAAAGTGTGCGATGATTCGGTCCATGCAGGTAGTGGAGTTTGATTGCGTTCCGTATGCAAAAATACATCGGAGAAGGGGTTCTTTGCAAGCAAAAACCTTCGGAATTCGCTTTTTTCGGCCTCAAAATCGTTGTGTCGGCCGCATGTGCCGTCAATTTCTCGAGCAGCGGTACTGGCTGGGCGAGATTCCGGTGCTCTTCTTGAACAGCAGGCTGAAGTACTGCACACTCTCGTAACCCAGCCGGCGGGCGACGTCTGCGGGGGTGTTGCCGGCCTTGAGCAGCAGGCCTTTGGCGGCTTCGAGCCGCTTGAGCTGGAAATATTCGTCGAGGGTCTTGCCGGTCTCGAACTTCAGCAGATCCTGGAAATAGGGGGTCGAAAGGCCCAGTTTCGCGGCGCAGAACGCGGCCGTAAAGAGCCCCGTGTCGCACAATGCGCCCGAGCGGATGCACTGCTCGAACAGGGAATCCAGCCGTTCGAGCAGGGATTGGTTGCCGGTTTGGCGCGTGATGAACTGCCGTTCGTAGAAGCGCGTGCAGTAGTCCAGCATCAGTTCGATGAGGCGCGAGAGGATGGTGGCGCTGTGCGTGTCGACGGCGTGTTGGAGCTCTTCGGCGATGTGTTGCATGCAGTCGGTGACGGTTGCGGCTTCGCGCTGCGACAGGTGCAGGGCCTCCTCCTTGCGGTAGGAGAAGAAGGTGTAGTTGCCGAGGTGGTTCTTCAGCGGGGTGCGGTAGAGCAGATCGGGGTGAAAGGCCAGCAGCCACCCCTTGTCGGGCAGCGCTCCGGCTTCGCTCATGCGGAAGATCTCGCCCGGCTGGAGGAAGACCATCGTGGCGCAGGTGTAGTCGTCCGCGCGGCGGCCGCAGCAGCCACATCCGTCCTCGCATTTCTCGATGAAGAGGATGGCATAGAATTCGAACTTCACGGCATCGTGCTCCAGATCGGGCCGCTGCAGGTTGATCACGCTGATCTGCGGATGCAGCGTCCGGCAGTTGAAGCTGCGGTTGCATTCGCAGACGGTCTTGAGATTCAGCGTCGAGGGTTTCATGAAGATCAGTCGGCTTTTCGGGAGCGATACTCGTTGGGCGTGCATCCGACGCGCTTCTTGAAGAGCCGGCAGAGGTGTTGCGGATACTGGAATCCGATCGAGTAGGCGATCTGGCTGACGGTCTGCTGCGTCGTGGCGATGCGCTCCTTGGCCACCTCGATGACCTTCTCCTGGATGAACTCCTGAGGGGTGCGGCCGGTCTCCTTTTTGATCATGTCGCCGAAGTAGTTGGCCGACAGGCAGAGTTTGTCGGCGAAGAAACGCACCGACGGCAGCCCTTCGCGTTCGGCCGTGCGGCTCTCGAAGTAGTCGTCCAGCAGCCGCTCAAAGCGAATCTGGATGTCGCTGTTGGCCTTCGTGCGGGTGGTGAACTGCCGCTCGTAGAAGCGTGTGCAGTAGTTCAGCAGCAGTTCGATGTAGTTCACGAGCAGCCTCCGGCTGAAGCGGTCGACGTCGTGGCGCAGCTCCGTGTCGATGATCTTCAGACAATCGAGGATGACGTTGCGCTCCTCTTCGGAGAGGTGCAGCGCCTCGTTGGCCTCGTAGTCGAAGAACGAGTAGCGCTTGATGTTCTTGCCGAGCGAGGTCCCGACGAGCAGATCCGGATGGAAGAGGATGCCGTAGGCATTGATCTGCGTCCTGGGGGTCGAGGCGACGATCCGCGCCGACTGTCCCGGAGCGAAGCAGACGACGGTGCCCTCCTGGTAGTCGTACGGCTGGCGGCCGTACCAGATGTCGCAGGCCTTCTCCAGTTTGAGGAACAGGGCATAGATGCCGTAGTTCCAGCGGGTGTAACTGACCTGTCGGGTGGCCTTGTTCAGGTCGACGACACTGACCAGCGGATTGAGGGTTTCGAGGCCGTAGAGGCGGTTGTACTGATCGACCGTATCGAGGGTCACGGTTTGGGAATCCATCGTTGTCTCCATGCTGTTTGCTGACTTTGTACGGCAAAGATACGCATCAATCCGCAGAGTGCGATAACCTTTCTTACGGAAGTTGCGGGCGGATGATGACCCGGTTTACGGATTTCGGCGGACGGCGGACCCGAAGCGGGACGGCGGGTCAGACGGCATGCGTCGGGACGGAGGGACGGATTCTGTAATCGGGGTCATCTTGTGATGCAAAAAAATGGAATCCGTCTACAACAAACCTGTCGGAAAATACCGAACTTTGCCGCCGGAAACGGATGCCCGGGTGCGCCAAACCGCATCGGCCGCACAATAAATGCGGAGGCGGATCGTTTCCTTGCGATTTCGCGGAGCTGCACGGTGGCTCGCGGAGCCGCATGCCGGTTTGTGCCGGCGTGCGGATTGTACGATGAACCGGTGAAGGGATCGAAAACATACGCACGATGACATTGGCCGACCGCACAAACGAACTTCTGGCTCGAATCCGTCAGGGACGGTCCATGACGCTGGGACAGCAGTTGCGGCTGACCGTCCGGTTGAGCGTCCCGGCCGTCATTGCTCAACTCTCCTCGATCGTCATGCAGTATATCGATGCGGCGATGGTCGGGCATCTCGGGGCCGAAGCTTCGGCCTCGATCGGACTGGTGTCGACCACGACCTGGCTATTCCTGGGGCTGTGTGCGGCGGTTGCTTCGGGGTTCTCCGTGCAGGTGGCCCATCGCATCGGGGCTGATGATCTGGCCGGAGCACGCGCCGTGGTGCGGCAGGCACTCGTCGCCACGCTGGGCTTCAGCCTGCTGCTGGCCGTTGTCGGGGCGGCAATCAGCGGCATGCTGCCCCAATGGCTCGGGGGCGACCCCTCGATCCGCCGCGACGCATCGCTCTATTTCCTGATCTTTTCGCTCTTTCTGCCGGCCCTGCAGATGAACTTCCTGGCCGGCGGCATGCTCCGCTGCAGCGGCAACATGCACATTCCGAGTCTGCTGGGGGTGGTGATGTGCGTGCTGGACGTGGTGTTCAACTTCTTCCTGATCTTCCCCACGCGCGATTGGAGCGTGGCGGGGCTCCATCTGACCATCCCGGGCGCCGGGCTGGGCGTGTGCGGTGCCGCCCTCGGAACGGCTGCAGCCGAGGCGGTGGCCGCCGTCGTGCTGCTGCGCTACCTCTGGAGGCGTTCCGAGACCCTGAAGCTCTCCGGCGAACGGGGCAGTTTCCGACCGCGGCGGGCCATCCTGAAGCGGGCCTTCCAGATCGGCTTCCCGATGTGTCTGGAGCATGCGGTCATCTGCGGAGCGCAGATCATGACGACGGTCATCGTGGCACCGCTGGGGGTCTTCGCCATCGCGGCCAACTCGTTCGCCATCACAGCCGAAAGCCTCTGCTACATGCCCGGTTACGGAATCGCCGATGCCGCCACGACGCTCGTCGGACAGAGCATCGGGGCCGGACGTCTGAAGCTGACCCGCAGCTTCGCGCGCATCACCGTATCGATGGGTATGGTCATCATGGGGGTGATGGGCGTGCTGATGTATCTCTACGCCCCGCAGATCATCGGGCTGATGACCCCCGTCGGGGAGATCCGCCAGCTGGGGGTCATGGCCCTGCGTATCGAGGCGTTTGCCGAACCGATGTTCGCGGCCTCGATCGTCGCCTACGGCGTCTTTGTCGGAGCGGCCGACACGGTCGTGCCGTGTCTGATGAACTTCTTCAGCATCTGGGCCGTGCGGCTTTCGCTGGCCGCCTGGCTCGCGCCGACGATGGGGTTGAAGGGCGTCTGGATCGCCATGTGTGTCGAGCTGTGTTTCCGCGGGGCCATCTTCCTGATCCGTCTGGCGGGAAAACGCTGGTTGAAGCGACGATGAGCGACTTCTGTAATTGTGGTTATAGGAACCGTAATTCGTCTACAACTATCGGGCCCGATTGCATGTAACTTTGCCATGGAATCGGACGAGAGCCGCCGCCCGTCCGGCGACGAGGCGCTCAGGCGGCGGATTCTCCGGCCGGGGCAGCCGTCCATGATAGGAAAGGTGTGAAATTCAAAACAAAACTTGTCAAGCATATGGAAGTGATTAAGAATCGCGAATTCGGGGGTGAACGGCCGTTGTTCGGGACCCACGATCTTCGTCTGGAGCATGTCGTTATCCGGGCCGGGGAGTCGGCCATCAAGGAGTGCAGCAACATCGAGGCCTGCGAGTGCCGTTTCGAGGGGAACTATCCCTTCTGGCACGTGCACGGGTTCAAGATCGACCGCTGCTATTTCGATGTCGGCGGACGTTCGGCGCTGTGGTATTCCGACCATCTGAAGATGACCGATACGGTGATCGACGCCCCGAAGATGTTCCGCGAGATGAGCGAGATCGACATCGAAAACGTCACGATGAACGATGCCGACGAGGTCTTCTGGCGCTGCAACGGCATCCGCGTGCACAACCTGAAGCTGCACGAGGGGACCTATCCCTTCATGTTCAGCCGCGACATCTACGTCGACGGGCTGGAGAGCGACAGCAAGTATGTCTTTCAGTATGTGAAGAATGCCGAGATCCACCACGCCCGGATCACGACCAAGGATGCCTTCTGGGAGGTGGAGAACGTGACGATCTACGACTCGGAGCTCAACGGCGAATACCTCGGCTGGCACTCCAAAAACCTCCGTTTGGTCAACTGCCACATCACGGGCGAACAGCCGCTCTGCTATGCGGAGGACCTCGTGCTGGAGAACTGCACGTTCGGCGAGGACTGCGACCGGGCCTTCGAGTACACCACCCTGCAGGCCGACATCCGCGGTGCGATCACCAACATCAAGAATCCGATGTCGGGACGGATCGTGGCCGACGAGATCGGCTCGGTGACTATCGACAGCAACATCAAGGCTCCGGCCGACTGTGAGATCCGCCTTCGCGACGGACGTCCGTGTGTGATTACCGATCAAACCCTTGTGCGATGAAATACGATTTTGATGAGCTGGTCCAGCGGCGGGGGAGCGATTGCTGCAAATGGGACAGTGCCGCCGATGGGGATGTGCTGCCGATGTGGGTGGCCGACATGGATTTCCGGGTGGCTCCGGCGATTGTCGAGGCGTTGCGCCGGCGTGTCGAACACGGCATATTCGGCTATACGCGGGTGCCGGACAGCTATTACGAGGCGGTGACGGGGTGGTTCGCACGCCGTCACGGCTGGACGTTCGACCGACGGTGGATGATCTACACGTCGGGCGTGGTGCCGGCTCTTTCGGCCGTCATCAAGGCGTCGACCCATCCGGGCGACAAGGTGCTGATCCAGACGCCGGTCTACAACTGCTTCTTCTCGTCGATCCGCAACAACGGCTGCGAGGTGGTTTCGTCGCCGCTGCGGCCCGTTGGCGATACCTATGAGATGGACTTCGAGGATCTGGAACGCAAGGCGGCCGATCCGCGGGTGAAGGTGATGCTGCTGTGCAACCCGCACAATCCGGTCGGACGCGTCTGGCGTCGCGACGAGTTGCAGCGTGTGGGCGAGATCTGCATCCGCCACGGCGTGCTGGTCGTTGCCGACGAAATCCATTGCGAGCTGGTCTATCCCGGGCATCGTTATACGCCGTTTGCCTCGATGTCGGAGGAGTTCCTGCGCCACAGCGTGACCTGTGTTTCGCCCAGCAAGGGGTTCAATATCGCCGGCCTGCAGATCGCCAATATCATCTGTGCCGATGACGATTGCCGCCAGCGGATCGATCGCGCCATCAACGACAACGAAGTCTGCGACGTCAATCCGTTCGGTATCATCGCCACCCGTGCGGCCTACAACGAGGGCGGCGAATGGCTCGACGAGCTGATCGGCTATCTGCATGCGAATTATCTTCACATGCGGGAATTCTGCCGGGCGCAGCTGCCCGATTTCCCGATTGCGGAGCTGGAGGGGACCTATCTGGTCTGGATGGACTGCCGCCGGCTGGGGCTTTCGTCGGCGCAACTCGAGGAGCAGTTGATCGACCGAGCCCGCTTGTGGCTGAATGCCGGGACGATGTACGGCCCCGAGGGTGAGGGCTTCATGCGGTGGAACATCGCCTGCCCGCGGACCCGGCTGGACGAAGGGTTGAATCGCTTCGTGGAGTTTGTCCGCGCGAGCGGTTGCGTGCGAACGGAGAACCGGGGCTGAGCGGGACGGAACGGCGCCGCGGAACCGGAGGCAGGGCACCCGTATCGGAACGACGGATCGGATGATTGGAACTGAACGTGAGGTCGGTGACCGGGTGGGGGACCGGCTTTCCGAGAGTTTCGGCTATCCGCTTTTCGTCGTTCCGTTTTTATGACATGTTGGAACGACGACTAAACAAGAAACGCTGCAAATCACTTGATTTGCAGCGTTTCTTTGTCTGGTCGATCCGCGGACTTGGCGGAGAGAACGAGATTCGAACTCGTGGTACGGGTTGCCCCGTACGTCGGTTTAGCAAACCGGTGGTTTCAGCCACTCACCCATCTCTCCGGGCACGCTTCCGGGGCTGTTGCTCCGAAAGGGTGTGCAAATATAGAATCTTTTTGTGGAAATACAAAATAAAGTGGGCGAAAATTCCTAATTTTGCATCAACACCCAACCCTGAAACCCCGTCCTGCCATGTTGCGCACCTGCCTTTTCACCCTGCTCATGATCCTTTCCACTGCCGCACGGTCGGCCACGCCACCTGATCCGTGCGATGCGCAGCCTCTGGCGCAGTTGCTGCCGGAGCTCGAGCGGCGTTTCGGGGTGCGTTTTACGTGCAAACGCTTCGATCCGGACACGGTGCGGATTGCCTGGGCGCCGTTCCGCATACGGCCCTATTCGCTCGAAGAGACCCTCGACGGGCTGCTTTCGCCGGCGGATCTGGTGTGGAGCCGCCGGGCGGGTGACGGCGAACCCCGTATCACGGTCCAACCCTACGAATACTACCGCCGCACTCCGGCCGACGGCAAGAAACTCCTCGCCTGGCTTTCGGGGCTTTATGACGACCGCACGTCGTGGGAACGGCGCCGTGAACGCCTGCTGGCCGATGCCCGTGAAGCGCTCGGTCTCGAACCCTTCCTGGAGGCGCTGGCCACCGAACCCGACGTCCGCATGGGGCGTGTGGTGCGTCACGACGGCTATACGACGCAGAATTATGCCCTCGAGACGCTGCCGGGGCTCTACGTCTGCGGCACGATCTACGCGCCCCTCACCGCCGGCTGCCACCCGCTCATTGTCTCCCCGGCCGGTCACTGGGAAGGGGGCCGTTACCGGGTGGACCAGCAGATGCGGATGGCTACCTTTGCCCGCATGGGGGCCGTGGCTGTCGACTTGGATATCTTCGGTTGGGGCGATTCCGAACGGCAGATCGGGCGCGATGCCCATACGGCGCGCTACTCGATGCAGATCCAGGTGCTGTGGTCGAAGGCCGTTACGGACTGGATCCTCGCTTCGCGGCGCGACATCGACATCTCCCGCATGGCCGCGACGGGCGGTTCGGGCGGAGCAACCCACACGCTGCTGCTGGCACTCGTCGATCGGCGTTTTGCGGTGTTGGCACCGGTCGTGCATCTGGTTTCGCATTTCGACGGAGGTTGTCCGTGCGAGAGCGGCCGTGCGGTGACGCTGGCCGGCGGAGGAAGCTGCATGCCGGAGCTGCTGGCCGCGGTGATGGCCCCGCGCCCGACACTGACGGTGAGCGACGGCGGCGACTGGACGTCGACCTATCCGCAACTCGAATACCCCTTCCTGCGGCGCATCTGGGGCTTCTACGGAGCCGAAACGGCCGTGCGCAACGCCCATTTCCCCGACGAGCGTCACGACTACGGCGTCAACAAACGCCGTGCGGTCTACGCCTTTCTGGCCGAGACGCTGGGGCTCGATCTGGCGGCTGCGGACGAGAGCCGTGTGGAGCTGCTGCCCGAGGAGGCGTTGCAGAGCTTTGCCGACGGATTGCCCGAGGGGGCCCTGCGCAGCCGCGTGGAGTTGGAACGACTGCTTGAACAACTTAAAATCTGTGATTGATATGAAACGAATGTTCCTGTTGCTGCTGTTGCTCGTGGGTACGCTCCCCGGCAACCTGACGGCCCGAACGCTGAAGGCCGTCTATCGGGTGACAATCTCCGGCGAACGCACGGACTGTCCGGTGGTCATCCGCGATGTCCCGGAGTGGGCCGTGAGCGCCACGGTCACCTCCGACGGGGAGACGATCCCTGCGCAGTTGGACCGGCCGCTGGGCGAACTGGCCTTCGTGGCCGATCTGAACACGAGCCGCGACTTCCGGGTGGTCTACTCGTCGAAACCCTCGCGGAGGGTCTTCCCGAGCCGCGTTCACGCCCAGATGTGGCTCAAACGGCCGGACAAGACGCTGCAGGCCGTCGATACGGTCTCCTCGACGCGCGACGACATGTACCACAAACTGCACCACCACGGCCCGGCCTTCGAGTCGGAGTATGCGGCCTACCGCGTCTATTTCGACAAGAAGCAGACGATCGATACCTATGGTAAAAAGCATCCGCGGCTGGAGCTGGCCGAGACGATGTGGTATCCGACCGACGAGCAGATGGCCGCCGGATCGGGCTACGACAACCTGCGGGTTTTCGGTTCGGTGGGCGTCGGGACGCTCAAGGGGTGGGATGCCTCGAAGCGGAAGATGACCCACATCACCGATTTCGCCCGGCGCGAGGCGCGCATCCTGGCCCGGGGCCCCGTGCGTACGATCGTCGAGATGCGGGTCGAGGGGTGGCGCTACTGCGGGCGCGAGATCGCGATGACGTCGCGCTACATCCTCTATGCGGGCCACGGCGAGGTGCAGGTCGAAAACCGCATTGAGGGCGATTACAACGGGCTGCTCTTCACGACGGGCGTGATGAAGATGGCCCGGCACCGCGTCGAACGCGATTCGGACCGGGTGGCCGTCTGGGGGTGCGACTTCCCGGAGAACGATACGCTCAAGTGGGAGCGCGAGAGCGTGGGACTGGCCGTGGCCGTTGCGCCGGAGCAGATCGTCTCGCGCATCGACGACCGGACGAGCTACCTCTTCCAGCTGACCCCCGACACGCGCGGGCGGATCGACTACACCTTCGGCATGTGCTGGCGGCGGAGCGAATGGTTCGACGGTCTGAGCGACGAGGAGTGCCTGGCCCGTTTGATGGAATCGGTCGCCGAGGCCCGCAAACCCGTCGAAGTGGTGCGGGTGCGGTGATTTTGCTGCAAAATTGAAAAAAAGTGCATCGTTTACGTCAAAAATTCCCGGTTTGATCGGTGGGCTGTTCGTACTTTTGTATACCTGAACAAGGCGAATTTGCGAAAATTTCAAGTATACCGAATAAAACTGCCTGCTTTATGAACTTCAAGGATGTAACGACGATCTGTGCCTCGGTGGCTCTGCTGACGGGGTGGGGATGCGCTTCGCAACCGGACGGACCGGTGGAGTGGACGGAAGCTCCGTTGTCCGAGGGATGGACGGTTCCGCTGCCGGAGATTCCGGACCGTACGGTCAGCGTTGCCGATTTCGGCGGCGTGGGCGACGGACGCCACCTCAACACGACGGCCTTTGCCGCCGCCATCGACTCGCTGGCCGCACAGGGCGGCGGAAGAGTGGTGGTCCCCGAAGGGGTCTGGTACACGGGGCCCATCGTGCTGAAGGACCACATCGAGTTGCATCTGGAGACCAATGCCCTGATCCTCTTCGATGACGATCCGGCGCACTATCCGCTCGTGGAGACCACCTTCGAGGGGCTCAATACGCTGCGGTGCCAGTCGCCGCTGTCGGCCCGCGGAGCGAAGCATGTGGCCATCACGGGTCGGGGCGTGATCGACGGCAACGGCGATGCCTGGCGCGCCGTCAAGCGCGACAAGCTCACCGACCGCGAATGGAAAGCCAAACTGGCCTCGGGCGGCGTTCTGTCCGACGACGGCAAGACGTGGTATCCCTCCGAGAGCTACAAGTTCGGCGCCACGAGCGGTGCCGACCAGAACGTCTCGACGTGGGCCACCACGCGCGAGGATTTCGAACGCATGCACGATTTCCTGCGTCCGGTGATGGTCTCGCTGCACCACTGCGAAAACGTGCTGCTCGAGGGCATCACGTTCCAGAATTCGCCCTGCTGGAACATCCATCCGGCCATGTGTACCAACCTGACGGTGCGCGACATCATGGTCCGCTGCCCGGACTATGCGCAGAACAGCGACGGCATCGACATCGAATCGTGCCGCAACGTGCTGCTCACCGGTTCGCGCTTCGACGTGGGCGACGACGGTATCTGCATCAAGAGCGGAAAGGACGAGGCGGGCCGCAAGCGCGGTATCCCGAGCGAAAATATCGTGGTCAAGGATTGCATTGTCTTCCACGGTCACGGGGGCTTTGTCGTGGGCAGCGAGATGTCGGGTGGCGTGCGCAACGTGCGGGTCAGCAACTGCATCTTCTCGGGTACGGACGTCGGACTGCGTTTCAAGTCGACGCGCGGCCGCGGCGGGGTGGTCGAGAACATCTCGATCGAGAACATCACGATGAACAACATCCTGCAGGAACCGCTGTTGTTCGACCTCTTCTACGGCGGCAAATCGGCCTCGGAGGCCTTTGCCGAGGGCGGTTCGGCGGCTGCGACGGACCTGGCTCCGAAACCCGTCGACGAGACGACGCCGGCCTTCCGCAACATCAATATCAGTGACGTCTGGTGCCGCGGAGCACGGCGTGCGATGTACTTCAACGGATTGCCGGAGATGAACGTCGAGAACGTGGCGGTGGACAACGTCTTCATCTGGAGTGAGACCGGTGCGCAGATCAACGAATCGACGGGCGTCACGCTGCACAACGTGCAGATCTTCCCCGAAGAGGGACCGGCTCTGATGCTCAACAACGTCAAACAACTGAAGGTGAATGGTTTCACCTGCCCCGAGGCGATGGAGTGCGCCCTGCGGGTGACCGGCAGCCGCAACCGGGACATCGAGATCCGGTCGGACCGCATTTCGGCCGCCAACAGCCGTCTGGCGGATGGCGTTGCGGACCGCATAACTTTTGCAAACGAAACAAAATAAGCATAGATCCATGGAATTGATTACGAAACGAATGTTTCTTTCCCTGCTGTCGCTCATGGCTTTCCTGAGCTGCAGCAGCGATACGACCGACGAAACGGGCAACGGCGGCAATGACGGCAACGGCGGCGCGACGCCGGATCCCGATGTGCCGGCCGTGGTGGATTTGGGACTTCCGCTGGCCAACGAGGACGACGGTGTGGTCCGCGCCTTTCCGGGCGCCGAGGGCGGCGGCATGTACACGACGGGCGGCCGCGGCGGCAAGGTCTATCACGTGACCAAACTGACGGACGACGGTTCGGTCGGCACGCTGCGTCATGCCGTCGAGCAGTCGGGTGCCCGCACGATCGTCTTCGACGTGGCCGGCACGATCGCCCTGAAGAAGGGTCTCGAAATCAAGAAGGGCGATCTGACCATCGCCGGACAGACGGCTCCCGGCGACGGCATCTGCCTGCGTGACTTCCCCGTGACGATCAAGGCCGACAACGTCATCATCCGCTACATGCGCTTCCGTCTGGGCGATGCGAACGTCAACGACGGCGACGATACGATCTGGGGTCGCTATCAGCAGGACATCATCCTCGACCACTGCTCGATGTCGTGGTGCGTCGACGAGTGCGCGTCGTTCTATGCCAACAAGAACTTCACGATGCAGTGGTGCCTGCTGGGCGAGAGCCTCCACAATTCGGGCCACTCGAAGGGTTCGCACGGCTACGGCGGCATCTGGGGCGGCGCTCCGGCCTCGTTCCACCACAACATCCTGGCCCACCACGATTCGCGCAATCCGCGTCTGGACGAGCCCAACGCCTATGACTTCACCGGTCTGAAGAACGGTGTGGCGGCGACCCATTCCGGATCGAGCGGCTTCTCGAACGACGAGCGGATGATCGATTTCCGCAACAACGTGGTCTACAACTTCTGCAACTTCCCGGCCTACGGCGGCGAGGGGGCTCATGTCAACTTCGTGGGCAACTACTACAAGTGGGGGCCGGCATCGGTCAACGGACTGGGCAAGACGATCAGTTCGAGCGGCAAGGAGGGCAACGATACGGGCCATCGCCGCGAGTATTTCTACCAGGTTGACTGCGCCTACACGACGGGCGGTGTGACCTACGACGCCGGTCCGACGGAGGTCTACTACCGGGACAATGAGCTCGATACGTCGATTTCGGATGCCTCGAAGGGTGCGGCCGTGACGGCGGACAACTCGCTGGGCTTCACTACGAAAAACGCCTCGAAGAGCGGACTGGGCGAGGCGAAGTTCCCGACCTCGGCATTTGCCATCGCGGCCGACGGGCGCAACTGCCACGTGACGGAGCATCCGGCCGCCGGAGCCTTCGAACAGACGGTCCGCTATGCCGGGGCGTCGCTGCGCCGTGATGCCGTTGACAAGCGGCTGGCCGATGACGTGAAGCAGGGCAAGGCGAACGTCATGAGCGGCTCGAACGGCAGCAAGAACGGCGTGATTGATCGTCCGGAGGATACCGTCGCGGCTTCGCAGGCCTTCGGCGAGGTGGCTTCGGACGGCTATCCCGTGCTGAAGGCCACCGACGAGGAGATCGCCCGTGCCGCAACCGACAGCGACGGCGACGGAATCCCCGATTACTACGAGGAGCTCTTCGGACTGGACAAGAACAACGCCGCCGACGGCAATACGCGCACGCTCGACCCCAAGGGGCTCTATACCAATCTGGAGGTCTATCTGCACTATCTGGTGCGCGAGATCACCGCAGCGCAGGTCGAGGGCGGAACCTATACGGCGCTCGATTGATGGAATCGGACGCCGATCGAGCAGGATTCGGGTGCGGCTTCCCGCACCCGAATCGTGTATCCACCGGAATGAATTGCAGAGAAGCATGAAACGGCTTTTAATCTGGATCCTGGCGTTGCTGACGTTGCCGGTTTCGGCTGCCGAGTTGCGGGTTTACCTGATCGGCGACTCGACGTGCGCGACGAAGGATCTTTCGAAGGAGAATCCCGAACGGGGCTGGGGACAGATGTTCCAGCCGCTGTTCGACGAGGGGGTTGAGGTGCACAACCATGCCCTGAACGGACGTTCGACCCGGTCGTTCCGCGACGAGGGGCATTGGGACGCGGTCTGCGACAGCCTGCGGGCGGGTGACTATGTCTTTATCCAGTTCGGCCATAACGATCAGAAACAACACGATCCGACGCGGTATGCCTCGCCGGAGCAGTATGCCGACAATCTGCGGCGGTATATTCGCGAGACGCGTGCGAAGGGGGCCCGGCCGGTGGTGTTGACCTCGGTGGTGCGGCGCCACTTCACCGACGGACGCCTCGACGATACGCACGGGGCCTACCTCGATGCCGCGCGCCGCGTGGCGGCCGAAGAGCGGACGCCGCTGATCGATGCCGAACGGCTGACCCGGGAGTGGGTCGAAGGGCTTGGCGACGAGGCTTCGCGCGGCTGCTACATGTGGGTCGAGGCGGGAACCTGCCCGCTGTGGCCCGACGGTCGCGAGGACAATACGCATCTGAACGTCCGCGGAGCCCGCACGGTGGCACGGATGATCGCCGCACAACTGCCCGCAACGGTTCCGGAGCTGGGCAGGCGACTGGTGGCGTCGGACTTTACGGTGGCCAGGGATGGTTCGGGGGATTTCTTCACGCTGACGGAGGCTGTGGCCGCCGTTCCGGACTTCGGGCGTGACACGACGCGCATCGTCGTCTGCGAAGGGATCTACCGGGAGAAGATCTCCATCCCGGCGACCAAACGCCTGGTAGCTCTCACGGGTCGCGGCGATGTGACGGTTTCGTGGGACGATTACGCCTCCGAAACGGGCCCTACGGGCCATCCGCTCGGCACGTCGGGATCCTCGACCGTCTATTTCGGCGGCGAGGGGTGGACCGTGCGCAATATCGATTTCGAAAACCGGGCCGGAAGGGTCGGTCAGGCCGTGGCGGTGCAGTGTCTGGCCTCGAATCTCTGCTTCATCGGCTGCCGTTTTCTCGGCAATCAGGATACGCTCTACCTCTATGGCGTGGGCAATCGCGACGGCGAACGCGTTACGGAGAATGCCCGGATCCGCTTCGTGGAGTGCTACGTCGAGGGGACGACCGACTTCATCTTTGGCTCGGCGGCGGCGCTGTTCCGACGGTGCGAGATCCGCTCGAAGGCCGATTCCTACATCACGGCCGCCTCGACGTGCGAGGGTCAGCGCTGCGGGATGATCTTCGACGGGTGCCGTCTGACGGCCGACGAAGGGGTCACGGCCTGCTGGCTGGGGCGTCCGTGGCGCGATCATGCGCAGACGCTCTTCCTGCGCTGCTACCTCGGGGCGCACATCCGCCCCGAAGGGTGGCACGACTGGAACAAACCCCGGGCCCGCCGTACGGTCCGCTACGGCGAGTATGACTGCGAGGGACCCGGTGCCACGACCGACGGCCGGGTGCGCTGGTCGCGGCAGCTTTCGGAGCGTGAGGCACGGCGCGCAATCGCCGATTTTGAACGCTGAGGTTTGAAAAAACCGAAATTTTCACTATTTTTATAATCGGATCCGGCGGCGAAACCCCGTCGCGATCCGCCTGAACCCGACCTGCCGGCCCGCGGAGCAAACCGCTCCGGCCCGACGAACTACCGACCATGAAACGACTCTTTCTTACCCTGCTGCTGGCGTTTGCCGCTGGTGCTGCGAACCTGTTTGCGGCGGCGCCTCCGCAGTGTCTCTTCCGTACCTACTCGACACTCGACGGCATGACCCACGACCGCATTGCCGATATCTATACCGATTCGCGGGGCTTCGTGTGGGTATGCACGTGGTACGGCGTGAGTCGTTTCGACGGTTACACGTTCAAGAATTTCAGCACCACGCCGGGCGACTTCTCGCCGCTGGCCCACCACCGCTTCATCTCCGTGAGCGAGGATGCGAACGGCCACCTCTGGTTTACGACCTACAACCTCCACGTTTACAGGCTCAACCGCTATACGGAGCAGTTCGAGGATGTGGTTTCGCTGCTCGACGGGATCGATTCGCAACACTACCGGACGCTCTTCTGCCGTCACGACCGCCGTGGCGGAACGTGGGTGGCCATCGCCGGCGTGGGGGTGATCCGCTTCGAGGATGCGCCCGACGAGAGCCCGGTCCGCGTGGCGGAGTTCCATACGACCGAGGAGCTGGGCGGCGACGTTACGGCGCTGTATCTCGACCGCCGCGACGGAGCCTGGCTGGCCACCTCGCTGGGACGTCTGAACTATGTGGCGGCCGGTGAGAACCGCCTCCGCGCGTTGTGCGAATCGGAGGCTCCGGGCTTTGACTTTGCGGCCGATTCGTTGCATGTCTACTGCCTGATGCCCGACGAAATCGTCCGCTGCGGCTACGACGGCACCGGCATCGAACGGATCGGGGGTGGAACGGCTCCGCTGACGGCCATCACGGCCGATACGGTGCGGCAGCGGGTCTATGCCGGCAGCCGTACGGGAGAACTCTACCGCATCGGCGAGAAGCGTCTCGAACGGCTCAATCCGCGGGGAGCGCGTCCGCCGCGCATCCGGGCGCTGGCCACCGATTCGCACGGCATCGTGTGGGTGACTACCCCCGAGACGGGCATTACGCGCTACAACCCCTCGACCAACGATTACAAACACTTCGAACAGAAGCCCTATACGGTCTCCTACTACCTCGACACGATCCCCAAGATCGCCGAGAGCGGCGGGCGGCTGTGGATCAAGATGAACAACTGGGGCTTCGGCTATTACGACCGCCGCAACGACTGCATCGAGCCCTTCTACAACGATCCGGAGCGTCCCGACTGTCAGATGACGAATGCCGTGGTGCGCTTCGACGTCCACGATGACGTGCTGTGGCTGTCGACCTACAACGAACGCGGGCTGCGCAAGGCGGTGCTGCTGCAGCAGCCGGCCGACGTGCTGACGCTCGACGCCAAATCGTCGAATCCTCTGTCGGGCGAGATCCGGGCGCTGATGACCGACCGCCAGGGGCGGATGTGGGTCGGGACGCGCGACGGCGAACTGACCGCCTTCGACGCCTCGAACCGCCCGGTCTATACGCTTCCCCGGCAGGGCCGTTCGACGGGGATGATCTACGCGCTGAAGGAGGATGCGGCGGGCCGCATCTGGGTCGGGACCAAGGGCGAAGGGCTCTATCGGCTGACGCCCGACGGCGCGAACGGCTACGCGGTGACCCATTTCACCCACTCCGATGCCGATGCCTACTCGTTGAGCGACAATCAGATCTACTGCGTCGAGACCGATACGCACGGGCGGATCTGGGTGGCTACCTACGGCGGCGGCATCAACCTGCTGGAGGATCCGGCCGGGGACCGCTTCATCCATGCCGGCAACCAGATGTCGCACTATCCGCTCGATGAGGCGGGGCGCGTGCGATGGCTGTTGTGCGACGGCGCCGAGCGGATGTTCGCCGCCACGGTCGACGGACTGATCCTCTTCGATCCGCGCCAGTCGCCGCGCGAGATGCGCTTCCGCCTGATGCAGAAGATCCCGGGCGACACCACCTCGCTGGGCAACAACGACATCATCCACATGCTGAAGGATTCGAAGGGGCGGATCTGGCTGGCCACCTTCGGCGGCGGTCTGAACCTCATCACGGGTTACGACGAGGCAGGATGCCCGCGTTTCCGCTGCTACGACCGTTCGTACGGACTGGCCAGCAACATCTGCATGGCGCTGACCGAGGACCGTCGGGGCGATATCTGGGTCTCGACGCACAATGCCGTCTCGCGTTTCGATCCGTCGCGGCACCTCTTCTCGAACTACTACGTCTACGACGACCACCGCAACGAGATCTTCAGCGAGGCCACGGCCCTCACTTCACCGCTGGGCGACGTGCTCTTTGCCGGCGGACGTCAGCTCTACCGCTTCACGCCCGGCGAAATGCTCTCCGAAAAGATCGACTACCGACTGCGTTTCACGGGCTTCGACGTGCGCAACAAACCCGTTCGCATCGGCGAGCATGAACCGCTGTCGAAGGCCATTCCGGAGGCCGACCGCGTGGTGCTGCCCTACAACTTCTCGAATTTCCGCGTGGAGTTCGCCACGCTCGACTTCTCGATCCAGCACGAGGTGGGTTACATGTACCGCCTCGAGGGCTACGACCAGGACTGGAACATCTCGGGAACGATCAACCGCGCGTCGTATTCCAACGTGCCGATCGGCAAATACCGCTTCCATGTCAAGGCCTTCGTCGGCAATGCTGATACGGCCGACGAGGGGATCTCGATCGGGGTCGAGGTGCTGCCGCCGCTGTGGCTGACGTGGTGGGCCAAGACGCTCTACGTGCTGGCGGTGCTGACGGTGCTGGTCATCGTCTACCGCACGGTCAGCTCGGTGATGCGCATCCGCCGCGAGGCGAGCGTCGAGCAGAACCTCACGGACCTCAAGCTGCGCTTCTTCACGAACATCTCGCACGAGCTGCGCACGCCTCTGACGCTCATCTTGGGCGGCATCGAGGATGTGCGCAAACACGACAAGCTCTCGCCGCGCGGCGAAACAAGCCTCACGCTGGCCCACCGCAATGCCAAACGCATGCTGACACTCATCAACCAGCTGTTGGACTTCCGCAAGATCGTCAAGAACAAGATGGAGCTGAAGATTTCGCGCGTGGATCTGGTGCCGCTCGTGGAGGATGCGCTGGATGACTTCCGCGAGATGGCCTCCGAACGGCGGATCGAACTGCTGTTCACGGTTTCGAGCCGTTCGATTCTGGTGTGGGTCGATCCCGAACGCATGGAGAGCGTCGTCTACAACCTGTTGTCCAACGCCATGAAGTTCACGCCCGACGGCGGTCGCATCGAGGTGATTCTCACGCTGCGCGAGGCCGAGGAGTGCGTGCTGCTGACGGTGCGCGACACGGGCATCGGCATCCCGCGCGACAAGCAGGAGCAGATCTTCGAACGCTTTGCGCAGGCTTCGCGCGCGGTCGACAGCTCGATGAAGGGTTCGGGCATCGGCCTGTCGCTGTGCCGCGACATCGTCGAGCTGCACCACGGCCAGATCTCGGTCGAGAGCCGTCCGGGCGAGGGTGCGGCCTTCACCGTGCGGCTGCGCCTGGGCAACGCCCACTTCGGCATGGAGCAGATCGATTTCTCGCAGGCCGGCAGCGAGGTCGACGGCCACGGACATACCCATCGCAACGACTACATGGTCAGCGACTACACGTCGGTCGACAGCCAGCGCCGTACGGATGTCCAGCCGCCGAAGGAGGCTCAGAAGATCCTGCTCGTCGAGGACAACCGCGAACTGCGGATCTTCATGTATAACAGCCTGATCGATACGTATCATGTCGTGGAGGCCGACGACGGTGTTGAGGCGCTTGAGAAGATCCGCAGCGAACAGCCCGACATCATCGTCACCGACCTGATGATGCCCCGCATGGACGGCATCGAACTGATCGACAAGGTGCGTCACGACTTCACGATGAGCCACCTGCCGATCATCATGCTCACGGCGCGCCATTCGCCCGACGACCGCGTGAAGGCCATGGAGTTCGGCGCCGACGGCTACATTACGAAACCCTTCAGCATCGAACTGCTTCTGGCCCGCATCGACAACCTGCTCACGCAGCGCCGCGCCCTCTTCGAACGCTTCTCGGCCCAGTCGGCCCGCAACAAGGTGGTCGAACTGGCGGTTGAGGATGTGGTCGTGACGGACCGCGACGAGGAGTTCCTCAAGGAGGTGATGTCGTGGCTGGGGGCGAACATCGAGAATTCGGATCTGACGATCGACCAGCTGGCTTCGCACCTGGGTGTGGGTCGTACGACGATGTACAACAAGCTGAAGAGCCTGACGGGCAAGTCGCCCGTCGAACTGATCAAGGAGTACCGCATCACCAAGGCGCAGATGCTGCTGCGCACGGGGCAGTTCTCCGTCTCGGAGGTGGCCTACAAGGTGGGCTTCTCGGATCCGGGCTACTTCAGCCGCTGCTTCCGCGAACAGTACCACATGTCGCCGGCCGAGTTCCTCAAGTCGCACCATTTGAAACAGAATCAGGATAAAGAGACCGCAAAATCATGAAACGACTGTTGATTGCCGTGGCTGCCCTGGGGGCCGCCGCCTGCTCCTCGGGATCGGGAGCGCTGTATGATTCGCCCACGTCGCTGGCCGTACGGATGGCCGAGAGCGAGATCGCCCGCAACCCTTCGCCGACGAACCTCGACGGCATCCCGGCCGGAAAGGTCAAGTGGAACTACACGACGGGCCTCGAACTGCTGGCCATCCGCGATGCGGGCGAGGCGTGGGAGCGTCCCGACTTCATCGCCTATGCGGACCGCTACTTCGATACGATCGTGCAGTCAGACGGCAGCGTGCTGACCTACCGCAAGGAGAAGTTCAACCTCGACCACATCTGCCCGGGGCGTGCGCTGTTCGGGCTCTACACCCGCACGAAGGAGCCGCGCTACCGGCAGGTGCTCGATACGCTCTATTCGCAGCTGCGCAGTCAGCCCCGGAATTTCGACGGCGGATTCTGGCACAAGCAGATCTATCCGCATCAGATGTGGCTCGACGGCCTCTACATGGCCGAACCGTTCTATGCCGAGTATGCGATGAAGAACCTCACGGGTGCGGCGTTGGACGATGCCGTTTCGGATATTGTCAACCAGTTCGTCGTGGTGGGCAAACACACGTGGGATCCCGCAACGGGGCTCTATCGCCATGCCTACGACGATTCGCGCGAGATGTTCTGGTGCGATTCGATCACCGGACAGTCGGCCCATGCGTGGTGCCGGGCGATGGGGTGGTATGCCATGGCCATCGTCGAGACGATGCAGTATCTGGGCAAGACCGATGCCACGCGTCCGATGCTGGCCATCCTGGAGCGGATCTACGACGTGCTGCCGAAGTATGCCGACCCCGAGACGGGCATGTGGTATCAGGTGCTGGACCAGCCGGGCCGCGAGGGCAACTACCTCGAATCGACCGGTTCGGCGATGTTCGTCTATGCGCAGCTGAAGGCCGTGCGGCTGGGCTACCTGCCCGAGACGATGCGCAAGGAGGCGCTGCACCGTTATGAACAGTTGGTCGACCGCTTCGTGCGGGAGAATGCCGACGGCACGATCTCGCTGACGGACTGCTGCTCGGTGGCCGGGCTGGGCGGCAAGCAGATGCGCAGCGGCACGTTCGAATACTACATCTCGGAGCCCGTCATCGAGAACGACTGCAAGGGGGTGGGGCCCTTCATCTGGGCATCGCTCGAATACGACCGCGCCAAGGGCCGTCTGTGACGGTGCCGGTATGGTCGGGAGTTCGCCGCGACGTGCGATTTCGTGCGGATTGGGATGCCGACCGGCCGGGTTCGATGTTGAAAGATCCTCCCTGCGGGGAGGATTTTTTATTCGGCGAAGTGCTCTGGAGGCTCGTCCGGGGCCGATTCGGGGGATTTGATAAAATATCCATGAGAAGTGATAAATTTTACCATTTGAATCTGGGGATGAATTTTATTTTTGTATAGGAAAAAGCGGGTAATTCCACAAAAAAATTAAAAAAGAATAGCAACCTAATTATTAACCAAAACCTTTTTTATGAAAAACTTTACGCTAAAGTTTGCCCTGACGCTCCTGCTGGGACTGGGGATGGCTACCGCGGCCATGGCCCAGAAGATCGGTGGAGTGGTCAAGGATTCGGCAGGCAATCCGGTGATCGGAGCCTCGGTGGTCGTAGAAGGCACGACTTTGGGAGCCAGCTCGGGCGTCGACGGCTCGTGGTCGCTGCAGGTCCCCGATGCCGCGAAGAAGACGCTGGTGTTCTCCTATATAGGTATGAAGACGCAGCGCGTGGCCATCGGCACGAAGACAAAGATCGATATCACGCTCGAGGATGAGTCGACGGCTCTGGACGACGTGGTTGTGGTGGGTTACGCCACGGTACGGCGTCGCGACGTGGTGGGTTCGGTCTCGTCGGTCAATGCCGAGGAGCTGACCCAGATGCCGGTGGCCTCGGTCGCCGAAGCCATGACGGGTCGTATGGCCGGTGTGCAGATCACCGCGACGGAGGGTGATCCCGATGCCGAGATCAAGATCCGCGTGCGCGGCGGCGGTTCGATCACGCAGGACAACTCGCCGCTGTTTATCGTCGACGGATTCCCCGTGGAGAGCATCTCGGACATCCCGGCTTCGGACATCGCCTCGATCGACGTGCTGAAGGATGCTTTCTCGACGGCCATCTACGGATCGCGCGGTGCCAACGGCGTTGTGATCGTGACGACCAAGAGCGGTGAAAAGGGTCGTGTGACGGTCAACTACAACTTCTACATGGGCTTCAAGGAGATGGCCAACCAGGACAAGGTCAAGGCCATGGATGTCGGCAACTTCGTCCGTTATCAGTATGAGCTGGCCGCCCTGCAGAGCACCTCGTCGAACAACGTCGTGGCGAAGAACTACGAACCTTTCTTCGGCAGCTTCAACGACATCGATCTCTACGACACGATGGCCGGCAACGACTGGGTCGATCAGGTCTTCGGACGCACGGGCCAGCAGTCCAATCATAACCTTTCGGTGTCGGGCGGCGGCGACAAGTTCCGCTGGACGGCCAGCTACTCGCACCTGTACGACAAGGCCATCATGACGGGTTCGAACTACAGCCGCGACAACCTCAACCTGAAGGCCAACTACAAACCCGTCAAGCGGGTGACGTTCGACTTCTCGATCCGTTACGCGAATACGAACGTGGCCGGTGCAGGTGCCAACTCGCTCAACGACATGGGTACCTCGACGTCGGGACGTCTGCGCAACGCAATCCTCTATCCGCCGATTCCGATCTCGGGTCTGACGGCCGATGTCGACATGCCCGACAACTCGAGCGATGCGGTCAACCCGCTGGTGGCCATCGCCGACTCGGACAAGAAGCGCAACCGTACGACATGGAACGCCAATGCCAGCTTCACGTGGGAGATCGTCGACGACCTGAAACTCAAGATCGAGGCCGGTATCGACGACTACCGTCAGCAGGACAACGAGTTCTACGGCGTGACCTCCTACTATTCGCGTGAGACCTCGACGGTGCTCGGAGCTCCGTCGGCCCTCTACGAAAACGAGACCCGCCGCCGCACGCGCAACACCAATACGCTCTCCTACAACTTCAAGAACGTCATCAACAACGACAACCATTCGCTCGACCTGCTGCTGGGCCAGGAGTACATGATCACCCAGGACGAGGTCTTCACGGCCATTGCCGACGGTCTGCCCTCGATGTTCACGGCCAAGGATGCGTGGAGCTACATGCGTCTGGCATCGAACGTCAAGGAGGCCTACAACAACATCTCGCCCGACGACGTGCTCTTCTCGTTCTTCGGCCGCGTGAACTACAACTTCAAGGACAAGTATCTGCTCTCGGCGACGATGCGTGCCGACGGTTCGTCGAAATTCGGCAAGAACCAGAAGTGGGGTTACTTCCCGTCGGTGGCAGCCTCGTGGCGCCTCTCGGGCGAGGAGTGGCTGAAGAACGTGCGCTGGATCGACAACCTGAAGATCCGTTACAGCTACGGTACGGCCGGTAACAACAACATCCCGACCTATGCGTCGCGTCCTTCGCAGGAGTTCTCCTCCTCGTCGTCGGCCCACCTGAACATCGGAACGTCGTATCTGGATCCCGGTACGGTGATGGCCAATCCGAATCTGACGTGGGAGACGACCCATTCGCACAACATCGGTCTGGATTACAGCTTCTTCAACAGCCGTCTGGGCGGTTCGGTCGAGGTCTATCAGAATACGACCGAGGATCTGCTGGTCCGCTTCCCGGTGGGCGGCAGCGGCTACACCTATCAGTATCGCAACGTGGGTTCGACGCGTAACCGCGGTATCGAGGTTTCGCTCAACGCCTCGATCCTGCGCCACGAGAAGTACGGTCTGGACTTCAACGCCAACATCGCCTTCAATCAGAACCGGGTGCTTGACCTGGCCGACCTGAATACGACGGGCTGGGGCGTATCGTCGGGCTGGAACAACCGTATCGCCGATTCGGACTACGTCATCTACAAGGGCGGTTCGGTAGGCGACGTCTACGGCTACACGACGCTGGGCCGCTACGAGGTCGACGACTTCGTGGCCGAGACCGACGACAGCGGCAATACGACCTGGACGCTGGTCAACGGCGACGACTCGAAGGAGGTGGCCAGCCTGATCGGTACGGTTCGTCCCGGTGCGCTGCGCGTGGCTACCGATGCCGACGGCAAGCCGCTCTACGGCAAGATCGGCAACGTGCTGCCGAAGTTCACGGGCGGTTTCTCGCTCTCGGGCTACGCCTACGGCTTCGACTTCGCGGCCAACTTCACCTACTCCTACGGCAACAAGGTCTACAACGCCAACAAACTCGAATATTCGGCTTCGCACACCTACACGGGTGCCGGTCAGATCCGTAACCTGCTGGACTTCATGTCGCTGGGCAGCCGCTGGACGAACATCGACTGGACGACCGGTCAGGTGATCTCGGATCCGGTGCAGCTGGCCGAGGTGAACCGCAATACGACGATGTGGTCGCCCTACATGACGGGCAACTTCGTCCACAGCTGGGGTCTGGAGGATGCGTCGTTCCTGCGGCTGTCGTCGCTGACGGTGGGCTACACGCTCCCCAAGACGCTGACGATGAAGGTCCGTCTGCAGCGCGTGCGCATCTACGCCACGGGAACGAACCTCTTCTGCTGGACCCCCTACACGGGCTTCGATCCCGAGGTCGATACGCGTCGCTCGACGCCCATGACGCCGAGTGTCGACTATTCGGCCTATCCGAAGAGCCGCTCGTGGGTATTCGGTATCAATCTTTCGTTCTAAACCGCACCGTCTAAAATTACAGCAAGATGAAAAAACTGATTTATTATATGATCTTTGCGGCCGCCGCACCTTCGATGCTGCTTCAGACGTCGTGCTCGGCGTTGGAGGATACGCTGTCGCCGGAATCGCCGTCGTCGTTCGAATCCTCGACGGTCTATTCCAACGTGTCGCTGGCGGACTATGCCGTCACGGGCATCTACCAGTACTTCACCATCGACCGTTCGTACCGCAACCGCTTCAACACCTACTACGGCTTCAACAGCGACATCGAGTGGTATAATTCGGCCAACACAGATCCCGGAAAGAGCGACGAAAAGTCGAATCTGGCCAACTTCAACACCACGGCCAACTCGTCGAACGAGCTGAACCAGTCGGGTGAACGCCGTCTGTTCTCGCTCATCTACCAGGCCATCGAGCAGTGCAACCTCAACATCCAGGGGCTGCGCGAATACGGCGACGTGGCCTCGAACCGCGACATGGCCCATCTGCTGGGCGAGTCGCTGACCATGCGTGCGATGTTCTACTACGACCTGATCAAGGCGTGGGGCGACGTGCCGGCGCGTTTCGAGCCGGTGACCGAGCAGACGATCTACATCCCGAAGAGCGACCGCGACGTGATCTTCAAGCAGATCATCGCCGATCTTCAGGAGGCTGCCCCGATGATGTACTGGCCCGGCGAATCGAACTTCACGGCCACGACCGGACGCGCCAACCGCGCCTTTGCCGACGGCCTGCTGGCCCGCATCTGCCTGGCGGCAGCGGGTTATGCGTGGCGTCCCGACGACGGTCAGGTCGGCACGGGCAACTACGGTTCCTACCGTCGCAGTACGCTGGTCGAGTCGGGCGAATGGGCCAACGACAAGCTCTATGAAATCGCCCTGGAGGCCTGCCAGGATGTCATCTCGCAGGAGGGTGTGCACGTGATGCTCGAACCCCAGTACGAGCAGCTGTGGCGCGACGTCTGCACGTGGAAGAACGATGCCGTCAACCGCGAGACGATCTTCGCCATGCCGTTCGGCCACACGACGCTGCGCGGCCGCTGGCTTTCGAACAACGCCATCAAGCACAATGCCGTCGATCAGTACTGCCAGTATTCGTCGGGCGGCGGATCGGTGGGCCCGATTCCGACGATGTACTACGAATTCGAGGCCAACGACGTACGCCGCGATCTGACGTGCGTGAACTACTCGTGGTCGGCCGAGGCCAACTCCGTACAGATCCCCGCCGACTTCAACAAGTGGTACTTCGGCAAATACCGCTACGAATGGACCTCGCAGGTCATTACCAGCACCGACGACGGCATCATGCCCATCGTACTGCGCTACGCCGACGTGCTGCTCATGGCGGCCGAGTGCTACAACCAGCTGGGTCAGCTGGACAAGGCCAAGATCGAATTCCAGAAGGTCCGCAACCGTGCCTACGTCGGTCATGAGAGCGACGTGACGGCCTACATGGCCCGGATCACCGACAAGGATGCGATGCTGAAGGCCATCATGCACGAGCGTGCGCTGGAGTTCTGCGGCGAGTATCTGCGCAAGGGCGACCTGATCCGCTGGGGTATCTTCGGAAAGGCCATCCTCGAATCGCGCGCCAAGATGCAGGCCATCCGCACCCACGGAACCTACACCTCGTCGATCACGGGCCGCGAGTACGATTATTCGACGCTGGGCACCTACCTCTACTACCGCTACGTGGGCGATATGAACAGCGTCGGCAAGCGCGAGACGATCGAGATGTGGGGTCTGAACCCCGGCGAACAGTCGGCTCCGAGCGGACAGGGCTGGGAGCAGCTCTACAACAGCGACAATACGGAGCCCGACGAGTACATCGCCGAGAGCTCGCTCAACGACAACAAGATCGCTACGCTCGACGGCAGCCTCGGCTCGACGGCCGCACGCAGCGAGGAGGAGCTCAACAGCCGCATGTACTGGCCGATCTTCTCGCAGGATCTTTCGGCCAACCCCAGCATTGTGAACGATTTCGGATATTAGTCGAACGCATAAAACACGCACAAGATGAAAAATAGCTATAAAAAACTGTTCGGCGGATTGCTGATGCTCGGCGCCCTGACCTTTGCGGGGTGCCACGAGCCGGATGTCGAAATCGACACGCTGGACTACTCCCGGACGCTTCAGCCGTTGAACTTCACGGCGTCCGTGGATCGGGCGACGGGTTACGACGTAAACTTCTCGTGGACCATCGCCGAGAATACGGATTACCTGCTTTCGATCCAGAAGGTCGACGAGCAGGGCACGGCCGTCGGTTCGCCGATCGACGTGCAGATCCCCGCCGCAGAGGCCGTCAACCCCTACAAGGTGACCCTCGAGGCCGAGCAGATCTATACGGCCACGCTGCAGGCCTTTTCGGCGCTGAATCCCAATCTGCCGGGTTCGCAGCTCGTCTCGGCGGGTCCCGTGGAGACCTACTACGTGATGACGTCGCTGAAGCCCGAACTGGCTGCCCGGACGATGAATTCGATCACCGTGAAGTGGGAGAACGACGAGGGTGAACAGACGCAGCTGACGCGCATCGTCGCCGAACCGGTCGATGCAACGTCGGGTCTCGAGCCCCAGACGTTGGAGGTGACGGCCGACATCATCCAGGCCCAGCAGGGTACGGTGACGGGTCTGAACCCCTCGACGCAGTATGTGGTGACGCTCTATCAGAGCAAGTCGTCGCGCGGCGGCGTTACGGCCTGGACGACCCCCGATACCGAGGGTGCCACGGCGGTCGACAGCTCCGAGGCCCTGATGACGGCTCTGAAGGATGGTGCCGAGAAGATCCTCGTCAAGGCGAATGCCGAGCCTTACGTGCTCGACTTCGGCGAGGCCACCCCGGAAAACCCGAACCCCAACCCGCTGACCGGCTGGACGAAGAACCTCACGATCTACGGCGAAGTGGGCCAGGACGGCGCGATGCCCGTGGTGAAGGGTCTGGGCGTGACGCTCAAGCCCGGTACGTCGGCCCTGTCGGTACTGATCGAGAATCTGGTGCTCGACGGTGACGGCGAAGGCGTTCTGGTGACGTTCGATCCCGGAGCCGATCTGACGGTCGATTCGTACATCGTGCGCAACTGCGAGGTGACCAACTACGAGAAGGGTCTGATCTATCGCGGCAGCGGCGACAAGGTGCTCAACGTGACGGAGATCCTCTTCGACGGACTTTACATTCACGATCTGAATGCCAACGGCAGCGGCGGCGGTGACCTGTTCGACCTGCGCGCCGGAACCTACGGCAGCTTCACGCTGAAGAATTCGACGCTGATCGATGCGGGCCGTACCTTCCTGTTCTTCGATGCGAGCGCCGCCCTGACGTCGATCAACATCCTGAACAATACGCTCAACCGCGTCGGCATGAACACGACGCGCAAGGGTCTGGTCTGCCTGCGTCAGCCCGCCGCCACCTTCCTGCTCTCGAAGAACCTCTTCCTGAATGAATACTCGACCAGTGAGAACATGCGTCTGGTGTCGTCGTACGACAACGCACAGGTGCCCTCCATGTCGGGCAACTACTTCTACAACGTCAACTACAACTCGAAGAACGAGGATAATTATACGGGTCCGGAGTTCTTCACGACGAAGATCGGCTCGAATGCCACGGCCGTCAATCAGGCACTGTGCCTGAGCGGCGACGGCAAGATCCTGGCCTCGGATCCGTGCGTGAAGTCCGAGCGCAACCGCATGCAGCTGACCAACGAGGAGGTCATCGCCAACCAGGTCGGCGACCCCCGCTGGTGGACCGAGGAGGTTCCCGAAACGGTCATCGCTTCGGAACTGACGCCCGTGACGGAGGATTATGTATGGCCGCTGACCGACGATCTGGTCTTCGAACCGCAGTCGATCACCGAGACGATCATCTACGGCAACCTGCAGTTCATCGCCTCGAACGCGACCTTCCCCGTGACGATCACGTCGGATCATACGATTTCGCTCTCGGGCGCCTCGACCCTGACGGCCGACGGCATCCCGACGAACAACGCCCTGGCCATCCGCGTGGCATCGGCCGGTTCGCTCGTGCTGACGCCGTCGAATGCCGGTATCGGCGTGCAGCTGGAGATCATTGCCGGCAGCGACCGCTACACGGTGCCGTGCGACGGTGTGGAGCATACGGTCGGATTGGGCGAGATTGCCGGTGACACGCACGTCTACATCACCACGACCGGAGCCGTTGTGCTTTCGTCGCTGAGCTGGACGTCGGACGTTTCGGTGGACGGCGACCTGAAGACGCTGGCCACTCCCGAGGTGACGATCGATCCGCAGACGGTGGCCTGGTCCTCCGCCCAGGAGATCGAACTCACGTGGGAGGCCATTGCCAATGCCGCATCGTACGCCGTGACGTGGAACGGACAGTCGCCCGTGACGGTTACCGATACGCAGTGGACGATCCCGGCCTCGACGGTTGCCGGACTGGCCGTTGGCGAATATCCGATCGAGGTGGTGGCCCGTCCGGTCGAGACCTCGACCAAATACAAGGCCTCGGAGGCTGCCGAACTGAAGTTCGAGGTGACGAAGATCACGTTGGCAACGCCGCAGGTTACGGTGACGCCGGCCTCGCTGAACGCCGGAACGGCTCAGGAGGTTCAGGTATCGTGGCCGGCCGTCGAGCAGGCTGCATCGTATGACGTGACGTTCAACGGCGTGACGACGAACCAGACGGAGACGACGCTGACACTGACGTCGGACGTCGTAGCCGCCCTGGCTGCGGGCCGTTACGAGATCACGGTCGTTGCCCGACCGGTCGATACGGAGCACTATGCCGATTCGGCCGCCGGTGCCGGCGAGCTGGAGCTCAAGGCCGTAGGTGCCGCCATGACGCAGACGTGGAACTTCTCGGATGCCGGATTCGATGATATTTACAATTACATCGTTGGAAAGGTCGGCGAAGGTACGAACTTCTCGGAGGAGTGGACCGGTGAATGGGATGGTCTGTCGATTGCCACGGGCGGTTCGTCGATCCGTGTCAATTCGAGCGACGGGGTGCGTTTCGTCCAGATGGGCGGTGCGGGCAATCTCACGCGTCGTTACTTCCTCTTCACACCGGCTGCTTCGGGTACGCTGACCGTCGTGGCCTCGAATACGGGCGGTTCGCAGGATGATACGCGTCTGGTGACCGTCAACCAGAACGGCGTGGAGAGCAGCCAGATCGGCGGTGTCCCGAGCTCGGAGCCCGTTACGCTGACGTTCGACATCCAGGGCGGTGTTCCGACCTACGTCTATCCGACGGGCAACGGACTGCGTTTCTACAGCCTCGAATTCAGCTACGTGGAGGCTTCCACGGCTACGGAAAAGACGATGATGCTGACCAAAGACAATTTGGCGGATCTTGGTCTTCCGGGGGGCAAGGACGATGTGAAAGCGCTGACGGCACCTTCGACCTGGAGCTACGAGGGCAAGGCCTTCGAATCGGTGATGGCCCTTTCGTCGACGAGCAACTCGGCCTCGGTCAAGGTTCCGGTGCTCTACCTCTACAAGAGTACGGAGAATGCCGCGCTCGGTGCCAATTACATCCGTACGACGGAGGCCCTGGGGCAGAAGATCCAGAAGATCACGGTGACCTTCGTGGACAGCGGCAAGAAGAAGGGTAACAAACTGTCGATGTATGAGTACGTCGGAGGGCAGAAGCAGCTGGTTCTCTCCGACAACGAATCCGACAGCGATGCCGAGGTGCTGACCTACGTGTTCAGCGAGACGAACGACGGCAAGTTCAGTCTGGAGAACGTTCCCCGCAGCGGCAGCGAAGGCGACCTGAAGATCGTTTCGATCCAGATCGACTATCTGGGCGAATGATCCCCGGGAACGGATTGTCAGCAAGCGTGCGACTTTCGGGTCGCACGCTTTTTTTGCGGCAGGGTGTTTGGAGAGAGTGTGTGCATATTTGCAAATTAATTATTAAATTTGCCCGGATATTTTGCATGCAATGGCTGAAAACGAAAAAGAGATACTGGAAACCATCGGAGAACAGGAGTACAAGTACGGCTTCACCTCCGCCATCGAGACCGAAACCATCGGCAAGGGGCTTTCGGAGGAGGTCGTGCGGCTGATCTCCGCCAAGAAGGGCGAACCGGAATGGATGACCCAGCGCCGCGTGGCGGCCTACCGCCACTGGCTGACGCTCGAGCCCCCGACGTGGGCCCATCTCAAGATCCCGGAGATCGACTTTCAGGATATTATCTACTATGCGGCGCCGAAGGCCCGCAAGATGCTGGGCTCGATGGACGAAGTCGACCCCGAATTGAAACGTACGTTCGACAAGCTGGGCATTCCGCTCGAGGAGCAGATGGCGCTGTCGGGGGTGGCCGTCGATGCGGTGATGGACTCCGTGTCGGTGAAGACCACCTTCAAGGAGACGCTGGCCGAGAAGGGGATCATCTTCTGTTCGATTTCGGAGGCGCTGCGCGACCATCCCGACCTGGTGAAGAAATACCTGGGAAGCGTCGTCCCCTATACGGACAATTTCTACGCCGCACTGAATGCCGCGGTCTTCTCCGACGGATCGTTCTGCTACATTCCGAAGGGGGTGCGGTGTCCGATGGAGCTGTCGACCTACTTCCGGATCAATGCCGCCGGTACGGGACAGTTCGAACGGACGCTGATCGTGGCCGACGAGGGTGCCTACGTGAGCTACCTGGAGGGTTGCACGGCCCCGCAGCGTGACGAGAATCAGCTGCACGCCGCCGTGGTGGAGATCGTCGTCGAGCGCGACGCCGAGGTGAAGTACTCGACGGTACAGAACTGGTACCCGGGCGACAAGGAGGGGCGCGGCGGCGTCTACAACTTCGTGACCAAACGCGGTCTGTGCCGTGAGAATGCCCGTCTGTCGTGGACGCAGGTCGAAACGGGTTCGGCCATCACGTGGAAATACCCGAGCTGCATTCTGGCCGGAGACAATTCGGTCGGGGAGTTCTATTCGGTGGCGATGACCAACAACTACCAGCAGGCCGATACCGGCACGAAGATGATCCACATCGGCCGCAACACGCGCAGCCGGATCGTCTCGAAGGGTATCTCGGCCGGACAGAGCGAGAACTCCTATCGGGGATTGGTGCGTGTGGCCCGTGGGGCGGAGAATGCACGCAACTATTCGCAGTGCGATTCGCTGCTGATCGGTGACCGGTGCGGCGCCCACACCTTCCCGGTGATCGACAGCCGCAACCCGACGGCGGTGGTCGAACACGAGGCCACGACGTCGAAGATTTCGGACGACCAGCTCTTCTACTGCAACCAGCGCGGACTGTCGACCGAAGATGCCGTGGGGCTGATCGTCAACGGCTACGCGCGTGAGGTGCTGGCCAAACTGCCGATGGAGTTTGCCGTCGAGGCGCAGAAACTGCTGGCCCTGCAACTGGAGGGCACGGTCGGTTAGCGGCTGAGGGGCGGCGACGGCGTTCCGGATTGCGGAATGAAACCTGCTGCACGGGCTCCACGTCGGACGTGGATGGGAAATACGGCCGGACGGGCTCAACGGGCGGCGATGCGGCCGGGCGTCCGGAATGAAAACAAGAGAAATTAAGAAGAGACAGAAACAGAATATGTTAAGCGTAAAGAATTTACATGCGACGGTCGAGGGCAAGGAGATCCTGCGGGGCATCAACCTCGAGGTCAAGGCCGGGGAGGTGCATGCCATCATGGGCCCGAACGGATCGGGAAAATCGACCCTTGCGTCGGTGCTGGCCGGCAACGAGAAGTTTACGGTCACCGAGGGATCGGTGGAGTTTCTGGGTCACGACCTGCTCTCGATGTCGATCGAGGACCGGGCGCGTCTGGGACTGTTCCTGGGCTTCCAGTACCCGGTGGAGATTCCAGGCGTGACGATGGCCAACTTCATGAAACTGGCCGTCAACGAGCAGCGCAAGTACCGCGGTGAGGAGCCGCTGTCGGCTGCGGAGTTCCTGCGCCTGATGAAGGAGAAGAGCGCCGTGGTCGAGCTGTCGTCGAAACTCACCGCACGGGCCGTGAACGAAGGCTTCTCGGGCGGCGAAAAGAAGAAGAACGAGATCTTCCAGATGGC
The DNA here is from genome assembly GCA_944321185.1 of uncultured Alistipes sp. Lineage (GTDB taxonomy): Bacteria > Bacteroidota > Bacteroidia > Bacteroidales > Rikenellaceae > Alistipes. The sequence continues at coordinate 74,799 of CALUKH010000003.1, forward strand.
GATGCTCGATCCGAAACTGGCCATCCTGGACGAGACCGATTCGGGTCTGGACATCGATGCGCTGCGGATCGTCGCTACGGGCGTCACGAAGCTCCACACGGCGGAGAATGCCACGGTGGTCATTACCCACTACCAGCGTCTGCTGGATTACATCGTGCCCGACGTGGTGCACGTGCTCTACAAGGGACGGATCATCTATACGGGCGACAAGACGCTGGCCCTGAAGCTCGAAAAGGAGGGCTACGACTGGTTGATCAACCAATACGACAAGTGATGGAGCGGATTCTGGAAATCATCGGTGAGCTGCGCAAGGCGGGTCCGGAGCTGTTGCGGGTCGAGGCGCCCGTACCGCAGACCTATGCGGCGGTGGATCCCGACCATCTGCGTGTGGAGCTGACCCGGGGGGCTGCGGCCGGACTGGTGGTCGTCCATACGAAGGCGGGGGTCGTGCGGCTCGACGTCGAACTGGGCGAAGGAGCGCAGTTCGACCTGACGGAGATTTTTCTGGGGGAGACTTTTGCTGAAGTAGCCCTGAAGCAGGAAGGGCGCAGCTGCTGCCGGGTGACGACGGTCGAGTTGTCGAGCGCCAACGCTTCGTACCGTATCGACCTGAACGGTGCGGGGGCCGAGAACACCCTCAACGGGGTCTTCCTCGCAACGGAAAAGGATCATTGCGTGGTCCGGCTGCATACGGCGCATAACGTGCCCGACTGTACGAGCGCCTCGTGTGTCAAGGGGGTGGCGGACGACGAGGCCGTGGGCGAATTTTCGGGTCTGGTCTACGTGGCTCGCGACGCCCAGCGCACCGACGCCCGCCAGCAGAGCCGCAACGTGCTGTTGAGCGAACGGGCGCACATCGAGACGATGCCGCAGCTGGAGATCTATGCCGACGACGTGAAGTGCTCGCACGGGGCGACGGTCGGGCAGATGGACTCCGATGCCATTCTCTACATGCGGCAGCGGGGGCTGAGTGAGGCGCAGGCCCGGGCCCTTCAGATCGAGGGCTTCGTGGGCGATATCGTGCGCCGCTGTGGCGTCGAACCGCTGGGCGAGGCACTCATGTCGCTGGCCGCGGAGAAACTGGAGCGATAAACCGGCGGCCGGACAGCCGACAAGGGTCCGGGACCGCCGCGGAACAAAGTCTGCACCGCGGGCGGTGGAAGAGATGTAAACGGATAATAGGAGAAGATGTTCGACGTCGAAAAGATACGCGAGGAGTTTCCGATCCTCGGCGAGAAGGTCTACGGAAAGCCGCTGATCTACCTCGACAGCGGAGCCACGTCGCAGAAACCGTTGCAGGTGCTGGAGCGGATCGACTGGCTCAACCGCCACCTGAATGCCAACATCCACCGGGGCGTACACCTGCTTTCGGAGGAGGCCACGGAGCTCTACGAGGCGGCGCGGCAGCGCATCGCCGACTTCATCGGAGCGGCCGAAAAGGAGGAGGTGGTCTTCACGGCCGGGGCCACGGCATCGCTCAATACGGTGGCTTACGCCTGGGGCGATGCGTTCGTCGGGGCGGGTGACAACATCGTGGTGAGCGAGATGGAGCACCATTCGAATCTGGTGCCGTGGCAGCTGGTGGCCCAGCGGCGGGGTGCCGAGGTGCGGATGCTCCCGATCGATGACCGGGGGGCGCTGCGTCTGGATCTGCTCCCGACGCTGATCGACGAACACACGCGCGTGGTGGCCGTGACGCAGGCCTCGAATACGCTCGGAACGCGCCCCGATCTGCGGCCGGTGATCGAGGCGGCCCATGCCGTCGGAGCCGTTGTCGTTGTCGACGGCTGCCAGGGCGTGGTCCACGGCGGGGTCGATGTCCGGGCGCTGGACTGTGACTTCTACGCCTTCTCGGGGCACAAACTCTACGGTCCGACGGGTATCGGCGTGCTGTACGGCAAGCGGGAACTGCTCGAACGGATGCCGCCCTTCCTCGGAGGCGGCGACATGGTCGACCGCGTGACGTTTGCCCGTACGACCTATGCGCCGATTCCGCTGAAGTTCGAGGCCGGAACGGCCAATTTCATCGGTGCCATCGGGCTGGGTGAGGCTGTGGCCTTCCTGTCGCGGTTCGATGCCGCCGAGATCGAGGCTCACGAAACCCGCCTGCGCAAACGGGCCGAGGAGCGCCTGTCGGCCATCCCGGGGCTGCACATCTACGGACAGACGCCGGACAAGTGTGCCATCGTGTCGTTCAACATCGAGGGGGCCCACCATTACGACGTGGGGATGATCCTCGACAAGCTGGGCATCGCCGTGCGCACGGGCCATCACTGCGCCGAACCGGTCATGGACCATTTCGGCGTGACGGGCATGTGCCGGGCGTCGCTGGCGCTGTACAATACCGAGGCGGAGGTCGACGCACTGGCCGCCGGAGTCGAACGGGCCGTCAGGATGCTGCGCAACTGACCTCCGGCAGACTCAAACCCAAACAAACGAAAGAAGAAAGCCTATGTTCATCGTACTCGAAGGTCTGGACGGAGCCGGAAAATCGACTCAAATCGGAATGCTGCGCAAGCTCTTTGCCGAGCGTGGCGTGGCGAGCGAATATGTCCATTTCCCGCGTTTCGACGCGCCGGTCTACGGCGATCTGATCGCCCGTTTTCTGCGGGGCGAGTTCGGGGGCGTGAACGAGGTGAATCCCTATCTGGTGGCGCTGCTCTACGCCGGCGACCGGGCCGAGGCTGCGGCGACGATCCGCGGATGGCTGGCTGCGGGACGGGCGGTGATTCTCGACCGCTACGTGTGGTCGAACGTGGGCTACCAGTGTGCGAAACTTCCCGCCGGGGAGGAGCGCGACCGGCTGGCGCGGTGGATCCTCGATCTGGAGTTCGGCCACAACGCGCTGCCGCGTCCCGACGTGTCGCTGTTCCTCGACGTACCGTTCGCCTTCACGGAGCGCAAACTCACCCAGGCGCGCGAAGGGGCCGACCGCGACTACCTGCACGGCGGACGCGACATCCATGAGGATGCGCTCGATCTGCAACGCCGCGTGCGCGAAGTCTATCTGGCGATGGCGGCCCGCGATGCGAAGCTGCGCGTGGTGGAGTGCGGCGATGCTGCCGGAGCGATGGAGACGCCGGAACGTATTTTCGAAAAAATCCGCGGGGTCCTGGCCCCGATAATCGACGCACGATGAGAGGGACGCGGACATTCAAGATCGTGGCAAACATCTGCCGGATCGTGCTGGCCTGCACGTTCATCCTGTCGGGCTTCACGAAGGTGATCGACCCGTGGGGTACGGCCCTGAAGGTGAACGAGTACCTCTCGATCTACGGCATGGAGTGGATGCAGCCGGCGTCGATGACCTTCTCGATCTGGCTGTGCGGCGCAGAACTGATGATGGGCTGCATGCTGCTGTTCAAGGTGCGCATCCGGCTGATCTCGATCTTCGCCGTGGTGTCGATGACCTTCTTCACGGTGCTGACGCTCCTGAGCGCCACGCTGCTCCCGGTCGAGGACTGCGGATGCTTCGGCGATGCGCTGAAGCTGACCCCGTGGGAGACCTTCGCCAAGAATGTCATTCTGCTGCCGATGGCGCTGGTGGTGTGGTGGCGCTACCGCCCGGACAAGATCTTTGCCTTCAAGCCCCTGGAGATCGTCCTGACCTGTACGTTCTTCTGCCTGTCGATGTACCTGGGATACTACTGTTATATTCATCTGCCGCTGATCGATTTTCTGCCCTACAAGGTGGGTGTGAACCTCTACGAGGCGATGCAGGCACCGTCGGTGGCTCCGGGCGAGTCGGAGACGGTGCTGGTCTACCGCAACCGGGCAACGGGCGAGGAGCGTGAATTCTCGCTCGAGGATCCCGAGTGGCAGGACGACACGAAGTGGGAGTGGGTCGACACGCGCACGACGAGCGAGGTGCCGGCCATCCGTCCGCTGGTGAGCGAGTTTGCACTGCGCGATGCGGCGGGCGAGGATGTCACCATGCGGGTGATCACCCGTCCGGGGCGGGTCTACATGCTCTGTGTGACGGATTTCGACCGCCTGTCGCGGAGGTGTGCGGGCCGCATGGCCGCACTCGTCGAGCGGGCCCGCGCAGAAGGGGCCGAGGTGGTCTGCCTGACGCCCGATCCGCTGCGCGGCGCAATGACGCACGACTTCGGTACGGGCGAGGTGGCGTGCTACAACATCGACGCCTCGACGATGAAGACCATGCTGCGGGCCGAAAACGGACTGGTGACGCTCGACGACGGCACGATCACCGCTAAGATGAACTGTCGCGATATTCGTCCGTAAGGGTGCGCTGCGGCGGCCCGGACGGCGTGTGGTATGAAAGTTGACCTTCGAGTGAAGGTCGACTTTTCTTTTTTTCGGCGGGGAGGGTTGCACGGCGCGGCGCAGTCTGTGGGGGCCTTTCCGGCGGAGGAAAGCGGGTCGATCGTAAAATCGGACCGTCTCATGCGCATCGTATTTCTGTTGTCAATCGTTATCTGGGCCGTGGCCTGTGGAAACAGGGCTCCGGCACCGCGTGTTGTCCGCCCGGTGAAGACCACCACGGCGGCCGGAGCGCGTTTCATCGAGAAGGATTTTGCCGGCATGGCCACACCGGACGACGCCGTGACGCTGGCCTTCAAACTTGCCGGGCAGGTGCTCAACGTCGCCGTGTCGCAGGGCCAGCGTGTCGGCCGGGGCGAACTGCTGGCCGAACTCGACCCGCGGGATGTCGAACTGCAGGTTGCGGCGACGCGTTCGGCCTACGAGGAGGCCCGTTCGGTGCAGCAGCGCATGCAGCGGCTGCTGGCCCACGAGGCCGTGTCGCGGCAGGAGGCCGAGGCGGCGCAGACGCGTTACGCGCAGGCGCGGTCGACCTACGACAATACGCTCGATCTGCTGCAGGAGACGCGCCTGCGGGCACCCTTCGCCGGGGTGATCGAACGCACGTACGTCGATAATTTCGAGCGTGTGCAGGCCGGGCAGTCGATCGTGCGGCTGGTCAACCCCGTGACGACGACCGTGCAGTTCACCCTTCCGGAGCGGGCGTTGGAGGCGTTGCGCGATACGTCGACGCGTTTTTCGGTGCATTTCGACAACTACCCCGGGGTGTCGATCCCGGCCCGGCTGAAGGATTATGCCAAGACGTCGTCCGATGCCTCGGGCTTCCCGGTGTCGCTGCGGCTGGAGAATCCCGACGCCGGGCGTTGGCGCATCTCGCCCGGCATGTCGTGCACGATCACCATGCGGAGCGGCGATTCGGTGCCGGATGCCGTATCGCTGCCCGTTTCGGCGATCTGCGCCCCGGCCGAGGGCGGAACTTACGTGTGGGTGGTCGGCCGCGATGACCGTGTCATGCGTCACGAGGTGGTGCTGGGTGAGTTGTTCGGCCGCGACCGGGTGGTGGTCGACCGCGGGGTCGAACCCGGCGATCGGGTCGTGACGGCGGGGGTCTACCAGCTCCGCGAGGGTGACAAGGTGCGGATTCTCAACTGATCGGGCCATGAATCTGACGGAATATTCGCTGCGCAACGGCCGCGTGATCCTCTTTTTCCTGCTGGTGCTGCTGGTAGGCGGGGCCGCGGGTTTCGTGACGCTGGGCAAGAAGGAGGACTCGACGTTTGTTATCAAGAGCGCGTCGCTGCTCTGCTCCTGCCCGGGGGCGACACCGCGCGAGGTCGAACAGCTGGTCACCGAACCCATCGAACGCGAGGTGCAGTCGATGCGCCGCATCCACAAGATCACCTCGGAGTCCCGTTACGGGCTCTCGAAGATCCTGGTCGAACTTGACCCGGGCACGCCGGCCCGCGAAATCCCGCAGCTGTGGGACGAACTGCGGCGCAAGGCACTCGACATCCAGCCGCAGCTTCCGGCCGAGGCCTCGACGATCACCGTGGCGGACGATTACGGTGATGTCTACGGCATCTACTACGGGCTGTCGGCCGACGAGGGCTTCACCGACGGCGAACTGCGCGATTGGGCGCAGCGGCTGAAGCGGGCGCTGGTGACGCTCGACGGCGTGCAGAAGGTGACCCTTTTCGGCGAGCCGACTCCCGTGGTGAATGTCTACGTGAGCCTCTCGGCGCTGGCCAACTTTTCGATCCGCCCGGAGACGATCGCCGCCACGATCGGCCAACAGAACGCCATCGTCGACAGCGGCGAGAAGCAGGCCGGCGAGCTGCAGATTCGCATCCTCGAGGAGGGAACCTACCGCACGCTCGACGATCTGGAGAATCAGCTGCTCATTTCGGCCGCGGGCAAGCAGTACCGGCTGGGCGATCTGGCCCGCATCGAACGGGCGCAGGTCGAGCCGCCGCAGACGCTGATGCGCGTCGACGGCCGCCGCGCCATCGGCATCGGCATTTCGACCGAAGCGGGGGCCGACGTCGTCCGTACGGGCGAGTGCATCGACGAGCAGCTGGAGACGCTCCGCGCGCAGATGCCCCTGGGGCTGGAGCTGACGGTCCTCTATCCCGAAAACCGCATCGCCCGTGAGGCCACGCGCACGTTTCTGTGGAATCTGGCCGCATCGGTGGCCATCGTCGTTCTGGTGATCATGCTCGTGATGGGCATCCGCTCGGGGGCGCTCATCGGCTCGTCGCTGTTGTTTTCGATCGGCGGTACGCTGCTGGCCATGCAGCTGGTGGGCGAGGGGCTGAACCGCACGTCGCTCGCCGGTTTCATCATCGCCATGGGCATGCTCGTCGACAACGCCATCGTCGTCACGGACAACGCCCGGCAGGCCATGCTGCGCGGTGTGGCGCGCCGCCGGGCCCTGGTCGAGGGGGCCAATTCGCCGCGCTGGAGCCTGTTGGGCGCCACGCTGATTGCCATCTTTTCGTTCCTGCCGCTGTATCTGGCGCCGTCATCCGTGGCCGAGATCGTGCGGCCGCTGTTCGTCGTCGTGGCCTTCTCGCTGGGGTGGAGCTGGCTGCTGGCCCTGACGCAGACGCCGCTCTTCGGCGAGGTCATGCTCCGCGTCGCGCCCGCGGCGGGCGACCCCTACGATACGCCGTTCTACCGCCGTTTCGACCGTCTGCTCGGGGTGTTGCTGCGCCATCGTCTGGCGACCGTTCTGGTGGTGGCGGGGCTCTTCGCCGGGTCGCTGCTGCTCATGGGCCGCATGCCGCAGAACTTCTTCCCGTCGCTCGATAAACCCTATTTCCGGGCCGACGTCCTGCTGCCCGAGGGCTTCAACATCCGCGATACGGAGCGTCACATGGCGGCCATGGAGGCGTGGCTGCACGAACAGCCCGAGGTCAGGTGCGTCTCGTGGACGGCCGGATCGACCCCGCCGCGCTACTATCTGGCCAGCGGCAGCGTCTCGCAGCGTCCGAATTTCGGCAATCTGCTCGTCGAGCTGCACGACAGCCGGATGACGGCCGCCGTCGAGGAGCGTTTCAACGACTGGGTCACGGCCTCGTTTCCCGACGTGTGGCTGCGCTCGTCGCTCTTCAAGCTCTCGCCCGTGCCGGATGCGGCGATCGAGTTCGGATTCATCGGCCAGGAGATCGACACGCTGCGACGGCTGACGGCGGCGGCCGAAGCCATCATGTGGCGTAACCCGCAGGCCGTGAACATCCGCAACAGCTGGGGCAACCGCATCCCGACGTGGATGCCCCTCTACTCGCAGATGAAGGGCCAGCGCATCGGCATCACGCGCAGCCAGCTGGCCCGCGGCATCACCATCGCCACTGCGGGCTATCCGCTGGGCCGTTACCGCGAGGGCGACCTCACGATGCCGATTCTGCTCAAGGACGAAAACATCGCCTCCTACAACCTGACCAACCTCGAGGCGCTGCCGATCTTCAACCCCACGGGGCGGGTCTTCTCGATCGAACAGGCCACCGACGGATTCCGGTTCGACTTCCGGCCGGGGGTGATCCGCCGTTTCGACCGCCAGCGGGTGATGAAGGCGCAGTGCGATCCGGCACGCGGGGTCAACACCATGCAGCTCTTCACGGCGTTGCGCGATTCGATCCGCTGCCAGGTGACGCTCCCCGAGGGCTACACGATGCGCATCTTCGGCGAGCAGGAGAGCCAGCAGGAGTCCAATGCCGCTCTGGGCCGCTACCTGCCGCTGACCCTCGTGCTGATTTTCCTCGTGCTGCTGCTCCTGTTCCGCAACTACCGCGAGCCGGTGGTGATCCTGCTGATGATTCCGCTCATCGGAATCGGCGTGGTGCTGGGGCTGATCGTCACGGGCCGGGTCTTCAACTTCTTCTCGCTGCTCGGCCTGCTGGGGCTGGTGGGCATGAACGTCAAGAACGCCGTGGTGCTGGTCGAACAGATCGGCGTGCTGCGTGCTGCGGGACGGCCTCCGCGCGAGGCGCTTGTCGAGGCCACGCGCAGCCGTATCGTCCCGGTGACGATGGCCTCGGGAACCACCATCCTGGGCATGCTGCCCCTGTTGTTCGACGCCCTGTTCGGCGCCATGGCCGCCACGATCATGGGCGGGCTGCTCGTGGCAACCGTCTTGACGATCTTCGTGCTGCCCGTCGTCTATGCCCTCTTTTATCGAATCCGTTGATCATGAAACCGTTGCTATTGATTCTGATGCTGGGGCTTGCACCGGTGCCGCCGGCCGTCGGGCAGACCACGCTCGAGGCCTACCGCACGCAGGTCGCCTCCTACAGCCGGGCTCTGAAGATCGCCGCCTCGCGGAGCGAAGCCGCCGCCGGGGAGGCTGCCGCCGCCCGCACGGGTTACCTGCCCCGCCTGTCGCTTGCCGGGGATTTCTCCTGCGCGTTCCGCTGTCGTGACGGTGCCGAACCGTGGACGTTCAGCGTGCTGCCGCAACTCGTGCAGACGCTCTACGGAGGCGGAGGGGTGCGGGCGGCGGCCCGTCAGACGGCACTCGGGCACGACATCGCCCTCTGCGAGGAGGAATTCTCGCATCTGGAGGTGCGCTATGCGGCCGAATATGCCTACTGGAGCCTCTCGGCCGTGGAGCTCTATGCCGGGGCGATGCGCGAATACGTCGCGCTGATCCGCTCGCTGCAAGAGGTTGTCGAACGCCGTTTCGAGGAGGGGTATATCGCCCGCGGCGACGTGCTGATGATCGATGCCCGGCTGAGCGAAGCGGAGTATTCGCTGGTAAGCGTCGAGCAGAACCGCGAGGTGGCCCTGCACAACTTCAACATTCTGCGCGGTACGGATGCCGCACAGCCTGTCGTGCTGGCCACGGGGATCCGCGATACGCTGCCCATGCCGCAACGGATTCCGGCCGGCGAAGCCGTGGCACGGCGTCCCGACCACACGGCAGCGCTGCTGCGCACGGAGCAGGCCGACGAAGGGGTGCGGGCGGCCCGCGCGCCGTACAATCCCCAGCTGAACGTCGGGGTGGGGGGCTCGTGGCAGCCCGCGCAGCCCAATCGCAACGGACGGACGCTGCTCGACGGTTCGGTCTTCGTGCAGCTGTCGGTTCCGATCTTCCACTGGGGCGAACGCCGCCGCACGGTGGCCGCCGCCCGGGCCGCCCGTGATGAGATCCGCTGGACGGCCGAGCAGCGTTACGACGATATCGTCCGCGAGGAGATGAACGGCTGGACGGCCCTCGTCCAGAGCCGGGCCCAGGTCGAGGCCTCGGAGGCGAGCCTGCGCATTGCGGGCGAGAACCTGCAGATCAGCACCTACTCCTACGGCGAGGGGCTGGCGACGATTCTCGACGTCCTGCAGGCACAGCTGAGTTGGATCCAGCTCTATACGAATGCCATCCGCGCCCATTTCAACTACGCCGCCGCCGTTTCTGACTACCGCCGCATTACGGTGCAGTGACCCCATGCGGCATCGGGCCAGAAAAAACGGAGGCTCCGAACCTTCCGCGTGGAGGGGGAGTCTCCGTCCGATGTTTTCCCGGAGGCCGGATTCCGATGCGTGCGCCACGTTCCGGCCCGGTTCAGACCGCGCGGGGTCAGACCTTGGCGGGGGCCATGTTGACGACGGCGATTTCGCGCGATACGGGGGCGATGCGGCCGAGCATCTGAACCAGCCCGCAGTATTTGTCGTGGGTGAGTTCGAGGGCACGGCTCGCCTTCGCACAATCGGCCTCGCCGGCACACGCGACGTTGTAGACCACGTGGAAGCAGGTAAAGATGCTCTCGGCCTGCAGCGTTTCGGTCGACAGTTCGCCCGTGACGCTGATCTCGAAACTCTTCGGGGTCAGGCGTTCGCGCTTCATGATGGCGGCAGCGGTCTGACCCGCACACTGTGCCGCGGCGTAGAGCAGTAGCTCCTTGGGATTCATCGAGGCCGTATCGGCCCCTCCGCGCGGTTCGAAACGCCCGGCGCGGTTCATCTGTACGTTCACTTTTTCAGTCATGGTTTCTGGTTTTTGGTTTGAACAACAGGTCAAGGGCAAATTCCGTTCCTTTGGAGGTGTGTCGTCGGATAAATTTTCTTATCTTTGTCCGATTCTCCACCCTCCCCGGACGACCGGGGCGCGGAGACAAATACGATTGGATTATGCGAAGATTCCGAATATTGCTGCCCTTGTTGGCATTGGCGATCTGCATGCCCGGGGCGCGGGCTGCGGATTCCGATCCCGAAACCCTTGTGCGGCGGGCCCGCGATCTGTTCGGCTACGGCCGCTGGAGCGATGCCCGACATGAACTGCTGCGTGCCGGTCAGGCCCTCGACCCCGCAGATCGTCAGCTTGCCCAGGAGATCGAATACTATCTGGCGGCGTGTGCCGTCGAGTTGGGCAGTGCCGATGCCGAAGCCGCCCTGCGCCGCTTCGAGGAGCGCTACCCGGAGTCGGTCTATGCGAACGACGTCCGCTTCTCGCTGGGATCGTTCTACTGCTCGGCCGGCAACATGGCCAAGGCCCGCGAAGCCTTCGAACGCACCAACTACAAGTCCCTGAGCGCCCCGCGCCGCGAACAGTACGACATCCGCATGGGGTATGTCGAGTTTTCGGACGGCCGTTACAAGGAGGCCTACGACCACTTCTCGCGCATCGGCAGCCGCAGCGAATATGCCGACCATGCGCAGTATTACCTCTCCTATATCGATTATGCCGAGGGGCGTTACGCCCGGGCCAAACAGGGCTTCAAGGCCCTTTCGCGGAGCGATGCCTACGGCGAGCTGGTGCCTTACTACCTGCTTCAGATCGAATTCCGCGAGGGCAACTACCGCTATGTCGTGGACAACGGCGACGAGCTGGCCCGGCGGGCCGTGCCCGAACGGCGGGCCGAACTCGAACGCGTGATTGCCGAATCGTGGTTCCGGCTCGAGGATTACAACCGTACGCTGGAGCATCTCAAGGCTTTCCGCGATGCGGGCGGCGAGATGGACCGCGACGCCAGCTATCTGGAGGGCTTCTCGCTCTACCGCACGGCACGCTATGCCGAGGCGGCCGAATGGCTGCGCAAGGCGTGCGGCGCCGAGGATGCGCTGACGCAGAACGCCTCCTACCACCTGGCCGACTGCTACCTGCGCGCCGGTGACAAGCAGCGGGCCATGCAGGCCTTTGCGATGGCGGCCGACGAGAAACTCGACGCCACCGTGGCTGAGGATGCCCTCTTCAACTACGCCAAGCTGCAGTACGAACTGGGCGGCGGAGCCTTCAACGGGGCGATCAATCTGCTGACGCGCTACATCGAACGCTACCCCTCGTCGCCGCGGACCCCCGAGGCGCGTACGCTGCTGATTGCCGCCTACTACAATTCGCGCGACTACGAGGCTGCCTACCGGGCCATCCGTGCCATGCCTTCGGGCGATGCGGAGATCCGTGCGGCCCAGCAGAAGATCGCCTACTACCGCGGCCTGGAGGCCTTCAAGGCGGGCGATATGCCGACGGCCCGGCAGTGTTTCGCCGAGGCGCAGGCCACGAACATCAGCCCCAAGTATACGGCCCTGAGCACCTTCTGGCAGGGTGAGATCGCCTTCGCCGGAGGGGATTACGCCGTGGCGGCCGCCAAATACAACGCCTATCTGAAACGGGCGCCGCGCAGCGAGCGCGAATACGCTCTGGCGTGGTACAATCTGGGCTACTGCGCCTTCGATCGCAACGACTGGGCGCAGGCCGGCAATTCGTTCGAACGCTTCCTGGCGGCCTATGCGCCGCGTGACCGCTACCGGGCCGATGCGCTGAACCGTCTGGGCGACGTGGCCTATTCGGACCGCCGCTTCGAGGAGGCCGTCGGAGAGTACGACCGTGCCATCGCGCTGGCCACTCCCGAGCAGGAGTATGCCCGTTATAAACGGGCTGTGACGCTCGGCATCCTCGGCCGTACGGATCAGAAACTGCAGGCTCTGCGGCAGATCGAGGCCGGGGGAGGCGACTATGCCGAAGCGGCCTCCTACGAACTGGGCCGCAGCTACATCGCCCAGGGTCGCTATGCCGAGGGGGCCGCACAGCTCGAACGCTTCGTGGCGAAGTATCCAGCCTCGCAGCGCGTGACGGCCGCCTGGTCGGATCTGGGTCTGGCCTATCTGAATCTGGGCAACAAGCAGAAGTCGCTGGCCTGCTACGATCGGGTGGTGGAGACGGCCCCGCAGTCGTCCGAGGCCCGCGGTGCGATGCAGAGCATCCGCGAGATCTATGTCTCGGAGGGCGATGCCGACGCCTATTTCGACTATGCGGCCCGGGCCGGCATGGAGAGCGATCTGACGGCCCTGTCGCGCGATTCGCTCTCGTTCGCCGCGGCGCAGAAACTCTATCTCGACGGCGACCGTACGGCTGCCACGCGCTCCCTGAACAGCTATCTCGAGAACTATCCGAAGGGATCCTACCGCACCGATGCCCTCTACTACCTGAGCGACTGCTATCTGGTGGCCGGCGACCGGCCGCGGGCCATCGAGACGCTGACGGCACTGGCCGATCAGGGCCGGACGCAGTATACGGTTCCGGTGCTGGAGAAGCTCTCGGAGATGACCTTTGCCGACGGACGCTGGGACGAGGCTGCGTCGGCCTACCGGCGGCTCTACGATGCGGCTCCGTCGCGTACGGCACGCGAGGATGCCATGACGGGATACGTGCGGGCCACGGTGGCCGGGGGTGATGCCGCAAAGATCGCCGCCATGGCCGCCGATGTCGAGGCCTGCAAGGATGCCGGCACGGTAGCCACCCGCGAGGCAAAATATGCGCTGGCCACCCAGCTGCGTGAGGCGGGCGATGCGGCGGGTGCCGCAAGACTCTACCGCGATCTGGCCACGGAGGTCCGCACGAAGGAGGGTTCCGAGGCGGCCTACCGCCTCATCGAGCAGACCTTCGCCTCGGGCGACATGGACCGCACCGAAAAGGAGGTCTTCGCCCTCTCGGACCGCGAGCCGCAGCCCTACTGGCTGGCCAAGGCCTACCTGCTGCTGGGCGAGGTCTATGTCCGCCGGGGCGATACGTTCCAGGCACGGGCCACGTGGCAGAGCGTGGCCGACGGATATTCGCCCGACGACGACGGAATCGTCGAGGAGGCCCGGGCTCGAATCGCAAAACTCAACTGACGATGAAACGTTTGTGGATGATAGCCGCCTGTGCGGCGGTGCTGCCGCAACTGGTTGCGGCACAGGTGGAGAAACAGGTCGAGGTGACCAAGGCCTACGTGCCGCGTGTGGAGAGCGCCTCGAAGATTGCCATCGAACCCGACATGACCGATACGACGCACATGCGTCCGGAGATCGACTATACGGTGACGCCGCTGTCGCTGCGCACGACGCTCGCGACGCGCCCGATCCGCCCGGCCACGGTCACCTACTGGGAGTTTAACCGTCCGCTGCCCGTCTACGTGAAGGTCGGGGCGGGGTATCCGCTCAATTCGGTGCTGGACTTCTACGCCACGACGCAGAACCCCTCGACGGGCTATGCCATGGTCTACGTCAACCACGAGGGGCAGTATGCAAAGATCGCCAATTCGTTCGGTGTGAAGAATAACTCCACGCGGATGTACAACCGGGCGGGCGTTGCGGCCGGGAAGTATCTCGGCCGTCAGACCCTCGAGGGCGAACTCTCCTACGACAACCGCATGTATCATCGCTATGGAGCCTGGGCGCCCGCCGCAACGGGACTGGATTTCGGTGTCGGTGCCATGACCGACTACGGGGATGCAAGGCTGCAGCTGCGCTATGGGGATGATTTCCAGGACCTTTCGCGTCTGAATTTCGAAGTGGCGCTGCATGGCGGGCTCTTCTTCGACCACACGGAGTGGCCGACCGATGCCGGACAGGGGGGCGAAGGCTCCATCGGCGCCCGGGGGCGTATCGCCTGGGCCTGGGGCCGGAGCCGCTTCGGTGTGGAGATCGGCTACGATTACATGGGCGGCCGGAAGTCGCTCGCAAGTGCCAATCAGCAGTTGATCCGGGCCGGCGTGCGCTACGGATTTGCGGGCGGTGTGGCGCGTCTGGACGTGGGGGTTGACTACTACCGCGACCGCATCACGACGACCTCCATGTCGGATTTCGAGCGTGGCAACTACCTCATTCCCCATCTCCGGCTGGATTTCAACCTCGGCGTTCCGGGTCTCAAACCCTTCGTCGAGGCCGACGGAGGCGTGCGCCCGAACGACCTGCGTTCGCTCGCGGAGCAGAATCCCTTCGTGGGACCGGCCGCATGGCTCTACGGCCTGCCGGGGCTGGGCCGTACGGAGGTGACTGGAACGGCTCCGCTCGAAGGGGTTCCGGCCGACGGGGGATCCTCGCCGTGGCTGGCGAAGAGCTCGGTGGACTACAATTTCCGTCTGGGACTGGGCGGCGGTCTCTGGCATTCGATCGTCAACTACCGCCTCTATGCCGGCTTCTCGATCCATGACAACCACCTCTTCTGGACGGGTTGGCAGGTGGCAACGCCCGAGTCGGGATGCGACGTGCTGTTCGTGCCGGTTCAGGCGCGTCAGACCGTCACGTCGCTCAACGGCGAGATCGAAATCCGCCCGTTGAGTTCGCTGAAGTTCGACCTCGGCGCCCACGGATATTTATATAACGACGAGACATCGCTCGAAAACGGCGCTCCGGCCTTTGCCGGCAACATCGGTGTGACGTACGACGGGCGCAAGATCGCATTCGGCGTCGAGGCCCTGCTCGAGAGCGTGCGCAACTGGACGGTCTACCGCTATGCGCTGCTTCCGGCCGCGGAGGGTGCAACCCCGGCGGCCACGCCCGAATTTGCGGCGCTGCCGGCGTTCGAAACACCGTTCGGAGCCGATCTGCGGGCCCGTTTCGACTGGCACGTGTCGGGGCGTGTGACGCTCTTCGCCGAGGGGCGCAACCTGCTGAATCGCAAGCTCTACAACCAGGCCTGGTTCCCGGAGTTGGGCGCTCACTTCATCTTGGGCATCAAGGCCAACTTCTGATGCGGCGATGCGGCTGACGGGGTCTTCCCGGCGGGGCGGCTGACGGGGCCCTCGCGATCCGGGCGGTTTCGACCGAAAGATGGTTTTTTCGGTCGCTGTGGAAAACTGTGCGGGATTTTTGCTATCTTGACACGTGTTGCGGTCGGATCCGCGACACGTGTCGTTCATTTATCAAAACCGTACCGTTATGAAACATGCGATGCCCGAGCTTCCCTATGCGCCGGAAGCCCTTGCCCCGAAGATGAGTCGTGAAACCATCGACTACCACTACGGGAAACACCTTCAGACCTACGTCGACAACCTCAACGGGTTGATCCCCGGAACCCCCTACGAGGCGATGACGCTCGACGACATCGTGCGGCGGGCCGACGGTGCCATCTTCAACAATGCCGCCCAGGCCTGGAATCACACCTTCTTTTTCCGGATGCTGACCCCCGCGCAGGGCCCCATGCCCGAGAAACTCACGGCCAAACTCACGGCGGAGTTCGGCTCGGTCGAGGCTTTCCGCGAACGCTTCACGCGGGCCGCACTCGGATTGTTCGGTTCGGGATGGGTCTGGCTGGTGGCCGATCGCGAGGGGCATCTGTCGATCGAGGCCCGTTCGAATGCCGGCAATCCGTTGACCGAGGGGCTGCGTCCGCTGCTGACGGTCGACGTCTGGGAGCACGCCTACTACATCGATTACCGCAATCGCCGCGCCGACTTCCTGAAGGCCTTCTGGGAGCTGGTCGACTGGCAGCAGGTGGCCGATCGGGCCGTTCCGCGGCGGTATCGCTGCACGGCGTGTGATTACGTCTACGACCCGGCGAAGGGCGATCCCGAGACGGGTATTGCTCCCGGAACTCCCTTCGAGGAGATTCCCGACGATTGGACCTGTCCGTTGTGCGGACTTCACAAGGAGGCCTTCCAGCCCGTCGGGGAGTAGGGGCCTGCGGACGAAAAATCCCGCCCGGACTGCGGTCCGGACGGGATGTTCGGCGATGCACGGCGTCGCAGCCGGCGTCGGTCGGAGTGCGGGGTCAGAAGACGAACTTCTCGAGCTTCAGTTCACCCAGCTGCTCCATGCGCGGAACGAGCGTCGTGAAGTGCGACGACTGTTCGTGGGCCGTGAGGGCCTTGGCATCGCTCCACGTCTCGCAGATCATCAGAACGTCGCGGCGCGTCGTGCTCTCGAAGAGGTCGTAGGCGACGCAGCCTTCGTCCTTGAGCGAAGCGGCGACCAGTTCGCGGGCCGTGCGGACGAGTTCTTCACGGTTGCTCTCCGTCGTGCGGATAAATACATTCAAACGTATCATAACGTGTCGGTTTATGGATGTCGCGGGGTCATTCCCGGGCCATCCGGTTAGCTTGACGGGACGAATATAGTAAAAAATTCGGGAAACGGAACCCGTCACGGCGTCTTTTCCAGATCTGGATCGTCTGCGGAACGTGCCGAACGAACCGCCGCAGCCCGAAAGAGATGACCTTTCAACAATCTCAAAATCTCAATAAAAGATGAAAACAAAACAGCTATTCTTGGCCCTTGCGGCGATGTGCGGAGCTTTCGAGGCGCTGGCCTGTACGGGGCTGTCGCTGACGGCAGCCGACGGCAGTTACGTCCAGGCGCGGACCATCGAGTGGGGAAACAGTGCGCTGGAGAGCATGTATGTGGTCATTCCGCGCGGACAGTCGCTGCAGTCGCTCACGCCCGGAAGCGAACCGGGTGTGGCGTTCAAGGCCCGTTACGGGGTGGTGGGGCTGGCCGTCGTCGAGGAGCGCTTCATCGCCGAGGGAATCAACGAGGCGGGGCTTTCGGCCGGTCTGTTCTTCTTCCCGCAGTACGGCAGCTACGAGTCATACGAGGCCGCGCAGAGCGACCGTACGCTGGTCGATCTCGAAGTGGCGCAATGGATTCTGACGCAGTTTGCGACGATCGACGAGGTGAAGGCCTCGATCGGTGACGTGCGCATCGTGGGGCTTGAGGCCAATGCCGTCGTACACTGGCGCATCGGCGAGCCGTCGGGCCGTCAGGTGGTGCTGGAGATCGTCGACGGCGTGCCGCACTTTTATGAAAACGAGGTGGGGGTGCTGACCAATGCTCCGGGATTCGAGTGGCAGGTGACCAATCTGAACAACTACGTCAATCTGCGTCCGGGCGATGTCGAGCCCTACAAGATGGATGAGAAGACGCTGCGGGCATTCGGCGCTACGGCCGGTTTTCTGGGGCTTCCGGGCGACGATACACCGCCGTCGCGCTTCGTGCGTGCGGCCTTCTTCCGCGCTACGGCGCCGCAGCGGGCTACGGCCTTCGCCACCGTGCAGGAGTGTTTCCACCTGCTGAACAATTTCGACGTGCCGATCGGTCTGGAGCATCCCGCCGGTGAGTGTCCCGATATCCCGAGCGCCACGCAGTGGACCTCGGCCATCGACCTCACGCACCGCGTGGTCTACTACAAGACGGCCTACAACAATACGATCCGTTCGATCGATCTGTCGCAGATCGACTTCGGAAAGGTCCGCTACCAAGTACATCCGCTCGACCGCGAGCCCGTGCAGCCCGTCGAGCGGATCACGGTGCGATAGGCAGCCTGGGCCCGACGCGCACGGCAGCCCGGCGCGCACGGCAGCCCGGCACAAACGGCAGCTCGGCACAAACGGCGAATGGACGGTCTGCGGCCGGTTGGCGGGCGGATCGGTTACTTGCGGAAGATGAAGTAGACGGCCATGATCAGGCAGATGAATCCGGCCAGATGGTTCCAGCGCAGCGTGTCGGACTTCATGAAGACCAGCGCGAAGATGGTGAAGACCGAGAGCGAGACGACCTCCTGAATGACCTTCAGCTCCCAGATGGAGAAGGGGCCTCCGAATTCGGCCGAACCGATGCGGTTGGCCGGCACCTGGAAGCAGTATTCGAAGAGGGCGACACCCCAGCTCATGAGGACAATCAGCATGAGGCTGAAGCGTTCGAGGCGTGATTTGAAGGCGATTTGCCCGTACCAGGCCAGCGTCATGAAGGCGTTGGAGATGACGAGCAGCGAGACGGTGGCAATTCCCCGGAACATATCGATTCTGTTTTGAAAGCGGCGCAAAATTAGCGATTTTTTCGCAATGCCGCATCGTCTGCACACGAAAACGCACATTTCCATCTTGGGAATGTGCGTTTTTTCGGCGTTTGTCCGCGGGGGGCGATGCCTGGGGCCGGGGTCAGGCCAGCAGCGCGTCGAGATCCTTCAGGTCGGCGAACGTCTCGATCACCAGGTCGGCATCGGTTTCGCGTTCCAACACTTCCCGAGGCAGCGTCGTAGCCAGCGCCACGACCCGTCCGGCTCCGGCCCGACGGGCCGCTTCGATACCTGCCTTGGCATCCTCGAAGACCACGCATTCGGCGGGATCGGTCCCGACAGCCGCGGCCGCCGTGAGGTAGATCTCCGGATCGGGCTTGCAGCGGGTGACCATGTCGCCCGAGATGCGGGCCTCGAACCACTTGCCGATGGCGCACTTCTCCAGCACGAACTCGACGTTGGCACGGCATCCCGACGATCCCACGGCACAGTGTACCCCGGCCGCATGCAACCGTTCGAGCAGTTCGACGAGGCCTCGCACGGGGCGGATCTCCGGTGCGTAGATCTGGCGGTAGATGGCCTCCTTTTCGTCGGCCAGGGCCGCGATCCCCTTCGTGCGGATCACCTCCTCGGGCATGATCAGCCGCATGATGTCGTCGTTGCCCATGCCGTAGGCCTGGCTGAGGCGTTGTTTCCAGTCGTGGACGCCGTAGCGTGCGCAGAAGATTTCGAAGGCCCGGATGTGGGCCGAAGTGTTGTCGACCAGGGTGCCGTCCATGTCGAACAGAGCCGCTTTTTTCATCGTGGTGTTGGATTTTTGTGCCCCAAAGATACGCAAAATCTCCGACACCTGTGCGGCTGCTGTCCGTACGGATCAGAATTTGATCTGAATGCCGAGATTTACGGCGAAGTTCCGGGCCTTGATGCCGGGTTCCGGCTGGCGGTGGGTCAGTCGCCAGAGGCAGTCCACGCGGAAGATCCGGAAGATGTTCTCCACTCCGAATCCCGCCTCGACGTAGGGATCCCGCACCGTCGACATGCCCGCCGGGAAGAGCAGCGGGGCTCCCGAACCGACCAGCGAGCCGTTGTTCCGGTCGCTGAGTGTTCCCCAGACCCCCTTGCAGACCAGCACCTCACGCCACTTGAGGCGTTTGATGAGCGGCAGCCGTCCGAGCAGCAGTCCGTTGAAGTGGTGCTCCCAGAACCACGACACCCACGTATCCGATGCGAATTCGTAGTAGTTCATGCACGAATAGGTGTGCGGATCGTAGAAGTAGGTGCCGTTCCCTTCGTGGAGCTTGAGCAGCGGGTAGGGGACCTGTCCGAAGATGTGGCCGCCCTGGAGGCTGATCTTCGAGTAGCCGATCGGCGGGAGATTGACCCGGTAGCGGAGGTCTCCCACCAGGGCGTAATACTCCCGGCTACCGGGCAGCAGGTCGGGAAGGCCGGCTACGAAGGTCAGCGCCACGACCGGATAGGGCGATCCGAGATACTTCTTGTCGAAGGGCTGGCGGTAGACGGCCTCGTTCTTCGACAGGCGGATGCCGACCTGCACCGTCGCATCGTTGATCGCGCGGATCGGACCCTGGCCGGGTTGGATCATCGGGACGTAGCGGTTGCCGTGGATGTGCTGCATCCGCATGCCGACCGTGGTGCTGATGCCTTGCCGCCACTCGTGTTCGTAGGTGGCCTCGCCGCGGTCGACGATCGAGAGCCGCTGGTCGCCGCGCGAAAGAATCGACGTGAAGATGCTGTTTTCGGTGAGCAGGTTGTGACCGGCGCCGAGCTGGATGAGGTCGTGACGCGCCGCGAAGGTCAGCTTGCGGGTCAGCCGCCGGTTGAAGGCCAGTTCGAGCATGCCGCCGCCCTTGAAGTGTTCGTCGCGCGTGCCGTAGGCGACGTATCCGCCCAGGCGCACCGTGCGGCTGACGGCCGGCGTCGTGCGCAGCCCCACCTGCATGCGAAGGCCCTCGGCATCGTTGAAACTCAGCAGTTTGTGATAGGGTCCCACGCCGATGTATTTCGTGTTCCAGTAGCCGCCCAGGATGGTATTGATGATCGTGTAGATGTTGCGGTAGAGCGGCACCTGCTTCACCGAGTCGACCATGCGGTAGATCTGCCGTTCGCGGTCGGTGAGCCTGTAGGGGCGGATCGTCTCCCAGTAGGCCTCGGAGACGTTGCCGGGCTCCTGCTCCTCGACGACGACGTTGTTGTCCATGCGCAGGATCTCGTCCGGAATCGGCTGCCCGATCTGCGGGTCGGAGTAGATCACCTCGCGCGTGCCGAGGAACGAGGTGAGTTTCGACGAATCGGCCTCCGAGATCGAGAATTCGGCCGAGACGCGGTCGCGGGCCCGGAACCACCGTCCGTCGGGCAGCCGCTGGTTCTCACACTCGAGCACCAGGTGGCGTACCCAGTTGACGTTCGTGCCGCGGGGCATGCGGGCCGTGGCCGATTCGAGGGCATAGCTGGCCGAATCGATGTTCACCTCACCGTCGAGCACCGGCGTAGCCAGCCGTTTGGGGTGGAAGCGGATCTTGTAGATCTTGCGACCTTCGTGGAGGGTGCTGTCGACCAGAAAGTAGTTGTAGAAAGCGCGTCCGCTCTCGGAGAGCGGGCTGGCGAACCGCGAGTTGAACAGCGCGATGTAGTTGTCGTAGAAGTTCACGTCGCCGTGCATCCCGCCGGTGAACTGCGCCACGGCGATGTTGTTGTTGACCCCCGAGACGCGGCTGGCACGGATCACCTCGCGTTTGAATTCCGGGCGGCGGCTCCGGTAGAGATCGGCCGTCGATTCGGCGATCATGGCCGGAAGATAGGCCTGCCCGGTGAGTGCCGAGGTGTCCATGTAGTTGAAAATGAATCCGAAATTGCGTTGCAGACGGCGGTTGCGGAACTCGGGCCGGATGTTCGTCAGATCGAGCTCCATCTTCGTATAGGTCCGGCAATGGTAGCTTTCGTGACGGTCCGGGTCGTTGCGCGACCGGTTGCGGATGACCCCGTCGAGAATCGGGAAGGCGGGGTTCTCACCCGGGGTGATGACCACCTGTCCGATGTCGAACTCGACGCTCCGCAGGCGGAAGTCCACCCGGTTGAAAATCCCCTGCGTTACGGGTTTTGTTGCGGTGGCGTAGCCGACCATCGAGGCCTGCACGCAGCTGACCGTGTCACGGGTTTCGAGCGAATAGATGCCCTGCTCGTCGGTGGTGATGCCGACGGTCGTGCCGGGGAATACCACACTGACGAACGACAGCGGGTTTCCGTCGTCATCGGTCACTTGTCCTCTCACGCGGGTTGTCTGGGCCATGGCCCCTGCCGTCGCAAAGAGGACGTGCAGCAACCCGAAAATCATTCTCCGTACCATACGGTGGCAAATGTAGCAAAAAAGTTCAATTTCCAAGAAATTAAGCTACCTTTGCGGCAAAACGGTTGAAAATAATGACAGGTTATGGCACACGGCAAGACTGAGAAGATTGAAAAGACCAATGCGGCACGGTTGCTCGACCGTGCGAAAATCGCCTACGAACTGGTTCCCTACGAGGTCGACGAGCAGAATCTGGCGGCCACGCACGTTGCCGAACAGTTGGGCGAGGATATTTCGACGGTCTACAAGACGTTGGTGCTCAAGGGCGACCGGACGGGCTATTTCGTCTGTGTGGTGCCGGGCGACCACGAGGTTGATCTGAAGGCGGCGGCCCGTGTCTCGGGCAACAAGAAGGTCGATCTGATTCCGATGAAGGAGCTGTTGCCCGTGACGGGTTACATCCGGGGCGGCTGTTCGCCCGTGGGCATGAAGAAGGCCTTCCCGACCTACATTCACGCTGCGGCCGAGGAGTTGCCGTTTATCTATATCAGTGCAGGGGTTCGGGGGCTTCAGTTGCGCGTTGCCCCGAAGGAGCTGGCTACGTATGTACGGGCGACGTTTGCCCAGATCAGCAAGCCCATGGATTAGAAATTGGAGGGCGCAGGCGGGGTTGGAAACCTGTTGAGGCACCATCGCCCCTGAAACCGGCTTCTTAAGCCGGGTCGAGGCGTCGGCGAGGATTGGAAACCTGTTGAGGCACCATCGCCCCTGAAACCGGCTTCTTAAGCCGGGTTGAGGCGCCGGCAAGGATTGGAAACCTATTGAGATTTTATCGCCCCTGAAACCGACTTCTTAAGCTGGGTTGAGGCGCCGGCGAGGATTGGAAACCTGTTGAGATTTCATCGCCCCTGAAACCGGCTTCTTAAGCCGGAGCCGGGGTTATTCGGCGACCTCCTTGTCGCGGGAACGCTTGCGCGAATTGATGGTCAGATAACGCTGCAGGGTCTGTTGCAGACGGGCCGGATCGAGATGCTGACGAATCTCTCCGCCCTGGGCGATGGCGATTTCACCGGTCTCCTCCGATACGACCACGATGATGGCATCCGAGATTTCACTCATGCCGATGGCGGCACGGTGACGGGTTCCGAACTCCTTCGGGACGTCACTCTGCGTGACGGGCAGGATGCACTTGGCAGCCACGATGCGGTCGCCCTCGATCAGTACGGCGCCGTCGTGCAACGGGGCATTCTTGAAGAAGATGTTCTTGAGTAGCGGCGTCGAGACCTTGGCATCGAGCGCAATGCCCCCTTCGGCGATCAGACGCAGGTCGCTCTGCTGTCCGATGACGATCAGTGCGCCGGTCTTCGTTTCGGCCATCTCGCGGCAGGCCGTCACGATCGGCGCGATGTTCGTCTGTACGGGATCCTCGCCCGAGGAGAAGATCCGCGTGATGAAGTTGAAGTGCTTCTGCCGCATGCCGATCATCTGCAGGAAACGCCGCAGCTCGGGCTGGAAGACGATGATCAGCGCGATGGCGCCCACCGAGATCAACTGCCCGAGGATGGTCGAGAGCAGCTCCATGTTCAGCGTGCGGACGACGACCCACAGCAGATACACGGCGATGATTCCCGAGAGGATATAGGGGGCATTGGTGCCCTTGGTCATGCGGTAGATCCAGTACATGATCAGGGCCACGAGGATGATGTCTATCAGATCGACGAACGTAAACGGAACGAATCCCATTGCAGACGGAATTTAATCAGGTATCGGTGTTGACAGCGCAAATGTATGAAAAAAAACCGACTTCCATTCTTTGTGGAAGCCGGTTTTTTGTTCCCTGCGGACCGGACTACTTCTTGGCCTCCTTCTGATCGGCGGCGTAGAGTTCGTTGACCTTGGCCAGGATGGCGGGGGTGATGTCGAGCGTCGAGTCGGCATCGATCAGCGCCGAGGCATTGATGATGAGTTTGTACTTGCCGTCGGCATTGATCTCCTTGACGGCGCGGTGGAGCAGATCCTGGGCGCGGTTCGTGAAGACGTAGTTCTCTTCGTCGAGGGTTTGGGCCTCTTTCTGGGCATTGGCCTGGTAGGAGGCTACCTTCTTCTGGATGCTCTCCTGCTGGGCCTGGGCGTCACGCGTGGTGATCAGGCCCTTCTCGAACTTCTCCTGCAGCTGGGCGGCTTCGGCCTGGAGGCTCTGTTCGCGTTGAGCCCAGCTCTTCTGAGCCTTCTGGGTCTTCTCCTGCAGAGCGACGCCCTCCTTCTGGAAGAGGTCGCACTGGGCCAGAACGGCCTCGACCTGTATGTAGGCGATGTCGCTGGAGACGACCTCCTGGGCGGGAGTGGTGCC
This sequence comes from uncultured Alistipes sp., assembly GCA_944321185.1. Lineage (GTDB taxonomy): Bacteria > Bacteroidota > Bacteroidia > Bacteroidales > Rikenellaceae > Alistipes. Next base: position 98,718 of record CALUKH010000003.1, read on the forward strand.
TGCTGCCTCGGACTGTTCCGCGGTTTTCGTACCGCAGGCCGCGAAGAGGAGAGCCGCAGCCAATACCGGGAATAGCGTTTTTTTCATTTGTTACGTAGTGTTTGGTTAAATATTCTGCATTTGAATCACAAAGGTAAAAAAAAATCTTTACTTTTGTTTTTCGGAAACGATTTTTATCACACGCAGCCGCCGAGCGGTGTCTGAAGGGATTCCGGGCCGGGGTCGCGAGCGGGGATGCCGCCGTGGAGCGAGGCTTCGGGACGGGGCGCGGCTGATGACGTAAGTGGCGGAGTGCGTGCGGAATTTACAAGCGAACAACATGTACGAATATATTCAGGGAACGGTTGCAGAAGTGGCCCCGGCCTATGCCGTGATTGATGTCGGCGGGGTGGGGTATTACCTGCACATTTCGTTGGAAACCTACACGGCCATCGAGCATGCCGCCCAGGCAAAGCTCTTTGTTCATTATGTCGTCCGCGAGGATGCGCAGCTGCTCTACGGATTCTCGACCAAGGTCGAACGCGAACTGTTCCGGCTGCTGATCAGCGTGTCGGGTGTGGGCGGAAATACGGCGCGGATGATTCTTTCGACCTATTCGCCGCGCGAACTGCAGGGGATCATCTCGGCCGGGAATGCCGTGTTGCTGAAGAATGTCAAGGGGTTGGGGCTCAAGACGGCGCAGAAGATCATCGTCGAGCTGAGCGGCAAGCTCATGACGCTGGCCGTCGACGGGGAGAGTCAGCCCGCCGCAACGCCTGACGGAGGTGTGGTCGACGAGGCGCTCGAGGCGCTTGTCATGCTGGGGTTTGCCCGCGGCGTGGCCGAGAAGGCCGTGCGGGCGGTTGTGCGTGAAAGCCCGTCGGCACCGGTCGAGGAGGTGGTCCGCATGGCCCTCAAGCGGCTGTGAGGCGCGGCTGGGGGGCCACATGGTCTTCCGGCGACAGTGAGGTGCCGGTTTCAGCTGATTCTGTTTGCCGATGCGGAGAAATGGTCGAAAAGGCTCCAATCGTAGATTGAAAAGGTATATATATCATTTAAAACCCCAAATTATCGTGCTTGGCCTTGTTTGGCAAGGCTTTTGTCTTAACTTTGTAACAGTTAATCAACAAAGTTATGGGCGAATTTCCAACCGGTTTCCTGTATCTGCTGCTGGGCGTTGTCGGTGTTGCCATTGTGGTGGCGCTGATCGTGTACGGATGGCGCCAGTACAAGTTGTCCCGGCTGCAATCCCCCGATAGGGACTATTCCTATCACTGCCGCCACAAAAGAGGATAGCCGGGCTGTCCTCTTTTTTTTGCCCGTCCGGATGTCTGGAGAACGATTTTTTGCGTTTCATATTCATGTAAATCGGATTGTTTTTGTACATTTGCACGATTATATGCTCATGAAACGATCGTTGGTCATCCTCTCACTGCTCCTGGCGTGGCTCCTCAGCGGGTGCTCGCAGGAGGTCGACACGCTCTCTGAACAGCGTGAAAAACTCGTTTCATACCTCGAACGGACCCACTCCCCGACACTCACCCCCGAAACATCTCTCGAGGAGGGCAGTCAGCTGCCCTATTACACGACGGCCGGGAACACGGTCTACCGCTACATCAAGAACGTCTACGACCCCGAACGGGTCAACAAACCCGTCGTGGACGAGAATTCCACCGTCACGATCACCTTCCGCGCCTACGTGTTCGAATTCTCGAACATCACCGACTCGACCTTCCCCTTCTGGTCGAACGACCCGCTGTTGGAAAATGCCTACAAGGAGCTCGGGTTGAGTGTGGGTCAGGGCGGCTGGACGTTCGAACCGCTGCACGTGGAAATGCGTGCCGGCATACTAAACGGGCTTCGTCTGGCGTTATTGGGTTGTCACGAAGGGGATGACGTGGAGACCTACATGACCTACAACATGGCCTATGGCGACAGCTATTTCAGCACCATCCCGCGTGAAAGCCCCGTGGCATGGTTCTTTACGGTGGATGCCGTCGAATGAGAACAGAATTTGGAACTAGAATCGGAAAACGAAATATGAAGTTGATCTCGCGTTTGCTCTATCTTCCCGTAGTCGGAATGCTTTTGTTGGCATCGTGCGCCAAGGAGACTACCGAATCCTACGACAAGTTCGAGGATCAGGCCCTGGAGGCATGGATGACCCAGAACCGCAAGGACCTGTTGGGCAACCTCCAGTCGGATGGCAACTATTATGTCGAAGTCCTCGAGGCCGGGGAGGATCTTTCCACGGTCAAACCGGTCCGCGATACGGCCTGCTGGGTGCGGTTCGACTTCTCGGGGCGTGACCTGAGCGGCAATATCGTGCTGACACGCCGGGCCGCCGAGGCCAAACTGGTCAATACCTTCACCAAATACACCCACTACGTTCCCTACTACCGTTACTGCGGAGTGGCCAACACGAGCCTCATGGAGGGAACCTATCTGGCCATGCGCAACGTGCTGCATCTGGATCCGGAGTATGCCCGCGCGCACGGTCTGGACGAGGAGTTCGAACTGCGCAAGGGGTCGAAAATCCGGCTCTACATGCCGTCGCGCATCGTCAGCACGGGCGGCGTCGAGGGCGACGGCGGTTACGAAGGCCAGTACTCGCTCAGTTCGCAGCGCCCGTTCATCGTCGAGATGGAGATCAAAAGCATCGTCAAGAATCCCCTCGAGAGCGAAGGTTCCGAGGTGGATTCGTTCTGTGCGGCCAACGGCCACCAGTGGCTCTATACCGAGGACGGCGACGAGGCGGGTTCGTCGAAACTCCCCGAGGGCTACGACGACGAAAACCATCCCTACAAACTCCGCGAAAAGGGCTATCGGTGGGTGAGTGCCTGCGATACGGTGGCCCAGGTCTATGTCGACATGCTCTATGACCCTACGAGCGAGGCCGACCGTCTGAAGTTCGATTTCCCGGTCATCTCCGAAGAGAATGCGCTCCTGTGGGAGAACCGGCAATACAACGTCGGTTTCGAGCCCTACAACGGTTCGGATCTCGAGGCGAAGATCGCCGAGGTGCTCAAGGAGCGTTTCCATGCCGATGCCGATTACAAGAATCCGGGTCTGGAGAGCCGTGATGCGGATTCGGTGGGGCTGGAGGGCGAAGCCAAGATCTGGTACATCGCACGCATGCTCGACGGATTCATCTACGAGACGAACATCGACGAGGTGAAGGAGCTTGTCTTCGGCGAGGTTGCCTCCGAGGGTGAAGCCATCACCTACAAGCCCAGCGAGGATCGCAGCAATCAGATCGGGGCCTATTACTATGTGGTTCCGAACCTCTGCTACGGACAGTGGGCCGAATTTGTGACGGTTTCGACTCAGGGCTTCGGCGCTACGGGGCGTACGGGCAGCACGACGACCAGCGGCGGCACAACGGGCTACTCGCCGAGCTACTACGACTATCTGAACTACTATAACTATTACAACAGCTACTACGGCAACAGCTACTACGGCAGTTACTACGACAACTATTACTATAACTACTACAACAGTTATTACTACAACTATTACAATTACGGCAATACCACGACGACGGAGACTACGACGACCATCTCCACGGAGATTCCGCCCTATACGCCGCTGGTTTATCAGATCTACATCGAACCGGCCGAGGAGGAGTAGTTGCCTTGCGAGCGTGTTGCGGCCGTCGTTGCCGGGAACGGGATCCGTCATCCGACGGAGCTGACGACAGCAAGTCGATCCATGAAATCAGGTCCGAAGGTGCTTGTGCGCCTTCGGGCCTTTTGTTTTGTTCGGACGCGAGGCGGAAAAAGTTGCGTTTGATCGGGGTTGGATGTTACGTTTTGATGACATTTCGTTTACGATTTTTCTGGTTTTTTGACCCGGAAATTTGGCAATTTCGTAAAATTATATTAATTTAGTGTTCAAGAACCATCAACCATAAAATCTACGGATATGATAATCACATTTAACGAGTTGCGCCGTATCAAGGATCGGCTGCCGAGTGGCAGTTCACAGCGCATTGCAGATGAGTTAGGAATCGATGTCGAGACGGTCCGCAACTATTTCGGAGGTAGTCACGAGGCCAAGGAGTGCGTCGGGGTACACTTCGAACCGGGGCCGGATGGAGGCGTCGTCACACTGGACGATACGACGATTCTCGATGTTGCGATGCGTATCCTTAGCGCGCAACAGCAATAAGCATAAAAGGATCAAGTCCGGTGCAAATCGGAAGCAAGCCTGCGTCATCGCAGGCTTTTTTCGTCCCCTTAGGAAGGGAGCCCCTTAAGAAGGGGCTTCTAGGGGCAACCGGACCTTGTGCCGTTTCCGAGGCGATTCCCTGCCTCGGGCCCCTTAGGAAGGGGCTTTTAGAGGCAGCCGGACCCTGTATAGTTCCCGAAACGGTTCTGTGCCTCGGGCCCAGAGGAAGGGGCATTTAGGGGCAATCGGACCTTGTGCGGTTTCCGAAACGATTCCCTGTCTCGGCCCCTTAAGAAGGGGCTTCTAGGTGCAACCGGATGTTTTGCGGTTTCTGAAACGATTCCCTGCCTCGGCCCCTTAAGAAGGGGCTTCTAGGGGCAACCGGATGTTTTGCGGTTTCCGAAGCGATTCCCTGCCTCGGCCCCTTAAGAAGGGGCATTTAGGGGCAATCGGACCTTGTGGGGTTCCCGAAACGGTTCTGTGCCTCGGCCCCTTAAGAAGGGGCTTTTAGAGGCAGCAGGACCCTGTATAGTTCCCGAAACGGTTCTGTGCCTCGGGCCCAGAGGAAGGGTCCATGAAATGCGTGGGGATTGGGAAAGGCTTGTCGCATCGATCCGTAATGAGGTTGTTCCTTCAGTTGTGCCAAACCCAGGCCTGTTCGAGCCTGTTGAAAATCGGTCATTCTCCCCGTTTTCATCCCCGGTGGCGTGACAAAATGCCCGACAAATTGCGGCCGGCCGGCGGATTCCTGCCAAAATGCTGACAATTTGGCAGAGAAATCCGATTGGTACGACCTTTGCGAGAATTCCGGGCGTAACCGATGGCCGGAGACCGAAAGGTGGAGGGCCGCAGGCTACGATCAAAAACGAATTAATAAGAACAATTAAAACATAGTACGATTATGGCAAAGATTATTGGTATTGACTTGGGAACCACGAACTCCTGCGTAGCAGTGATGGAGGGCAACGAGCCCGTAGTGATTCCGAACTCGGAGGGACACCGTACGACCCCGTCGGTCGTGGCCTTTACGTCGGAAGGCGAGCGCAAGGTCGGTGACCCGGCAAAGCGTCAGGCTATTACGAACCCGAAGCGCACGGTCTTCTCGATCAAACGTTTCATGGGTGAAACCTATGATAAGGTAACGGCTGATATTGCACGTGCCCCGTATACGATCGTGCGTGGCGACAACAACACGCCGCGTGTGGACATCGACGGCCGTCAGTACACGCCGCAGGAGATTTCGGCCATCATCCTTCAGAAGATGAAGAAGACGGCCGAGGATTACCTCGGTCAGGAGGTTACCGAAGCCGTCATCACGGTTCCGGCCTACTTCTCCGATTCGCAGCGTCAGGCTACGAAGGAGGCCGGTGAGATTGCCGGTCTGAAGGTTCGCCGTATCATCAACGAGCCTACGGCCGCAGCCCTGGCCTACGGTCTGGACAAGAAGGCCAACGACATGAAGATCGCCGTATACGACCTGGGTGGCGGTACGTTCGATATCTCGATCCTGGAGCTGGGCGACGGCGTCTTCGAAGTGAAATCGACCAACGGCGATACGCACCTGGGAGGTGATGACTTCGACCACGTGCTGATCGACTACATGGCCGAGTCGTTCAAGGCCGAGCACGGAATCGACCTGCGTGAGGACCCGATGGCGCTGCAGCGTCTGAAGGAGGCCGCCGAGAAGGCGAAGATCGAACTTTCGTCGTCGACCACCACGGAGATCAACCTGCCGTACATCATGCCGGTGAACGGAATTCCGCAGCACCTGGTCATGACGCTGACGCGGGCCAAGTTCGAGCAGCTGTGCGACCACTTGATCCGCAAGACCGTGGAGCCTTGCAAACTGGCCCTGCGCGATGCAGGCCTGACCGCTTCGCAGATCGACGAAGTGATCCTCGTGGGTGGTTCGACGCGTATTCCTGCGATCCAGAAGATCGTCGAGGAGTTCTTCGGCAAGACGCCCAACAAGTCGGTCAACCCGGACGAGGTCGTAGCCATCGGTGCCGCCATTCAGGGTGGTGTGCTGACGGGCGAAGTGAAGGACGTGCTGCTGCTTGACGTAACGCCGCTGTCGCTGGGTATCGAGACCCTGGGCGGCGTGATGACCAAGCTGATCGACGCCAACACGACCATCCCGACCCGCAAGTCGGAGGTCTTCTCGACGGCGGCCGACAACCAGCCTTCGGTAGAGATCAACGTATGCCAGGGTGAGCGTCCGCTGGCCCGCGACAACAAGTCGATCGGTCGGTTCCATCTCGATGGGATTCCTGCCGCACCGCGTGGTGTGCCGCAGATCGAGGTAACGTTCGATATCGATGCCAACGGTATCCTGAACGTATCGGCCAAGGACAAGGGTACGGGCAAGGAACAGAAGATCCGTATCGAGGCATCGTCGGGTCTGACCGAGCAGGAGATCCAGCGGATGCGTGACGAGGCCAAGGCCAACGAGGCCAAGGACAAGGCCGAGAAGGAGCGTATCGACAAGATCAACGCCGCCGACTCGAACATCTTCACCACCGAGAAGCAGCTCAAGGAGTACGGTGACAAACTGCCCGCCGACAAGAAGGCTGCCATCGAAGGGGCTCTGGCCAAACTGAAGGAGGCTCACAAGAATGCCGACGTGGCCGCTATCGACACGGCGATGAACGAGCTGAATGCCGCATGGCAGGCCGCTTCGCAGGACATCTACTCGGCTCAGCAGAATCAGCAGAGCCAGCAGAACGCACAGTCCAATGCGGGCCAGCAGTCGAATGCCGGCAGCCAGCAGGGCGGCAACAACGGTCAGCCCGAGGACGTCGAGTTCGAAGAGGTGAAATAGGGTGACGGCCCCGCCGCAGGGCGGACCGAAGCCTGAACCGACAAGGGTGCATTCCGGAAACGGGATGCGCCCTTTTTTTGTGCCTTTTTTGTGCCTTGACGAAGACAAGGTTTTGACGAGGGGCGGCTCCGGAATACGGACGGGAGCGTTGTTGCGAGGCGGAGAATTTGCTACCTTTGCGCATTGCAAATCACAATCTCAAACTGCGATATCGTATGGCATGGTGGTATCTGGCTCTGGCGGGACTTTTCGAGATGGGATGGCCGCTGGGTTTCAAACTGGCGGATCTCTGTCCGCAATACCGACCGTTGTATCTGTTCCTGGCGGTTGTTTCGATGGGACTGAGCGGCCTGTTTCTCTACTGGGCGCAACGTACGATCCCGATGGGAACGGCCTATCTGGTCTGGACGGGAATCGGGGGAATGGGTACGGTGCTGATCGGAATCCTCTTTTTTCACGACGCCGTCACCTTCTGGCGTCTGTTTTTTCTTTCGCTGGTCTTCGTCGGGATCGTGGGGCTGAAGATGGTTCACTGACTCCGTTCGGCGCGCCACATGCCGTAGAGGATCAGCGCGGCGCCGAGCAGTGCCACCGGGGTGATGCGCTCGTTGATGAAGAGGGCGGCGGTGAGCATCGTCACCAGCGGATTGAGGTAGATGTAGTTGGTGGTCCGCACGGCGCCCAGGCGACGCATGGCGGCATTCCAGAGCAGGTAGCAGAGCATCGAGGCGACGAGCCCGAGGAAGAGCAGATTCCCCCACACGGCCGGTCGTGCGAGCATTTCGGTCGTGACGGCGAAGGGTCGGAAGGCGAAGACGGGCAGAATCGTCAGCAGCCCGTAGAAGAAGACCTTTCGGGTGATGAAGAGGGCGGGGTAGCGCCCGGCGAGGCGTTTGACGGCCATCGAGTAGAAGACCCAGAGCCAGGCGGCGGCGAATGCCAGCAGATCGCCGCGGGGCGAGAGCCGCAGCACGAAGCGTCCGTTGAGGACGACGAGCACCATGCCGGCAAAGGCGAGCAGCGAACCGATGGCGGCACGTCGTGACATGCGTTCGCGGCGGTCGACGAGACTCATGGCGAGGGCCGTCCAGAGGGGAGCCGTGCAGACGATCAGCGAGACGTTCGAGGCCGGAGCGAACTCGAGGGCCATGTTTTCGGTGAGGAAGTAGAACGAACCGCCGCAGATGCCCGCCGCGAGCAGCATCGCCTCGTCGCGCAGCGTGTCGGACCAGAGGCGTCCGCGGGCCAGCGGCAGGATGCAGAGATAGGCCATCGCAAAGCGGATGAGGAAGATTTCGGCCGGCGTCAGCCCGTGGGCGATGAGGACCTTCGTCGAGACGAACGTGGCCCCCCAGACGATGACCGAAAACAGCGCCGCAATGTGGTAGCGATATGTCGGGGAGTTGTGCATGCGGGCTCAAAAGTAGAAAAAAATTCGCAAAACCGAACACTCCGGATGTCGTCCGAGGCTTTCGGCGAGGGCCGACGGGCGGCATAATTTTGCGGCACGGACCATTTTCTACGCCTGAAACCGTGCTATTTGATTCTTTTTTTTTATCTTTGCGTGCTATTGTGCGTAACGACATTAAATCAAACATAATAACAACTATTTTTTCCAAATGCAAAGTAAAGGTTTCATTAAACTCATCGCGGTCCTTCTGGCCCTCGCATGTGTTTATCAACTCTCGTTCACGTTCAAGACGCGGAGCGTAGAGAAAAAGGCGGCTCAATACGCCGCCCAGTTCCCCATCGACGAACAGTCGGCGGCCGAACAGCATTATCTGGATTCGATCCAGAATCAGCCGGTCTACAACCTGGGCTTCAAGAAGTTCACCTACAAGGAGTGCAAGGAGAAGGAGCTGAACCTGGGTCTGGACCTGAAGGGCGGTATGAACGTCATGCTGGAGGTGCAGGTCGAGGACGTGGTGAAGGCTCTTGCCGGTGACAGCCAGAACGATCCCGCCTTCCAGCAGGCCATTGCCGAGGCCAACGAGGCCCTGAAGCAGGGCTCGTCGAACGACTACATCGGCGACTTCGTGAAGGCCTATTCGCGCCTCTCGAACGGACGGCCCCTGGCCGAGATCTTCGTCAGCCCCGATCGCAAGGACATCACGCTCGAAAGCTCGGATGCCGACGTCGAGAAGCTGCTCAAGCGCGAAACCGAGGCGGCCATCGGCGCTTCGTTCAACGTGCTGCGCAGCCGTATCGACCACTTCGGCGTGACGCAGCCCAACATCATGCGCCTTCCGAACTCGCACCGCATTCTGGTCGAGCTTCCGGGTGTGAAGGAGCCGCAGCGTGTGCGCGACCTGCTGCAGGGTACGGCCTCGCTGGAGTTCTGGCTGACGTACGATGCGCGCGAGGTGCTTCCGATGCTGGCTTCGGCCGACAAGCTCCTCAAGGAGGAGGCTGTCAAGGCCCCTGCCGCTGAAGAGACGGCTGCTGCCGCTGAAACCGCCGCTTCCGAGACGGCCGCTCCGGCTGCCGAAGAGGGTCTGATCGGTCAGATCGGCGGTGCCGATTCGACGGCCGACATGTCGGTTGCCTCGAGCAACTTCGACCGCGAGCAGAACCCGCTCTTTGCCGTTCTGGATCCCAACTATGCCGGGGGTGCCGCCATCGGTGCCGCCTACAAGGCCGACATCGCCACGGTGAACGAATACCTGGCCCGTCCGGAGATCCGCGAACTCTTCCCGGCCGACATCCTCTTCAAGTGGGGCGTCAAGGGTGACGACCACATCGACGGCCGCTTCTACCTCTATGCCATCAAGGTGACGACGCCCGACGGCAAGGCTCCGCTCGACGGTTCGGTCGTAACGGACGCCCGCGAGCAGTATGCACAGCGCGGCGCCACGGCCGAAGTCTCGATGACGATGAACGCCGAGGGTACGCAGGAGTGGGCCCGCATGACGGGCGAGAACATCGGCAAGTGCATCGCCATCGTTCTCGACGGCTACGTCTACTCGGCTCCTCGCGTCAATACGAAGATCGACAAGGGTCAGTCGCAGATTACGGGCGACTTCACCATCCAGGAGGCTCAGGACCTGGCCAACGTCCTCAATTCGGGTAAGGTTCCGGCTCCGGCGAAGATCATCCAGGATACGGTCGTAGGTCCGTCGCTGGGTCAGGAGTCGATCAACGCCGGTATGCTGTCGTTCGTGATCGCCTTCATCCTGGTGCTCCTCTACATGGGTCTGTTCTACAAGACGGCCGGCTGGATGGCCGACGTGGCACTGCTGACGAACGTCTTCCTGCTGATGGGCGTGCTGGTATCGTTCGGCGCCGTGCTGACGCTGCCCGGTATCGCCGGTATCGTGCTGACGATGGGTATGGCCGTCGACGCCAACGTGATCATCTACGAACGTATCAAGGAGGAGCTCCGTGACGGCAAGGGTCTCTCGCTGGCCATCAAGGACGGTTTCTCGAAGGCCTATTCGGCCATCATCGACGGTCAGCTGACCACGATCATCACGGGTATCGTCCTCTTCGTCTTCGGTACGGGTCCGGTTCAGGGCTTCGCCACGACGCTGATCATCGGTATCATCACGTCGGTCTTCTGCGCCATCTTCATCACGCGTCTGCTGATCGAGTGGATCGTCGCCAAGTGGGGCTCGATCTCCTTCTCGTACAAATGGTCGGAGAACTTCCTCAACAATACGCACGTCGACTTCCTGAGCAAGCGCAAGGTCGCCTACTGGATCTCCTGCGCACTGATCGTGCTGTCCGTCATTTCGTTCTTCGTGCGCGGTCTGAACCTGGGCGCCGAGTTCACGGGCGGACGTGCCTACGTGGTCCGCTTCGACAAGGCCGTTTCGGCCGAGCAGGTGCGTGCAAACCTCGAGCAGGCCTTCTCGCAGATTGCCGATGCCGACGCCTCGTCGATCAGCTTCGAGGTCAAGCAGTACGGCAACGAGAACCAGATGCGTATCGTGACGCAGTACCGTTACGACGATACGTCGGACGAGGCAACGGGCGAGGTCGAGCAGATCATCTACGACGCCCTCAAGTCGCTCTACTCGTATGACATCACCTTCAATCAGTTCCGCAACACGCAGACCGATGCCAACGGTATCCTGACGGCCGACAAGATCGGTCCCTCGATTGCCAAGGACATGACGTGGAACGCCATCTATTCGGTGCTCTTCTCGCTGATCGCCATCGGACTGTACATCACCTTCCGCTTCAAGCGCTGGCAGTGGGCTACGGGCGCCACGCTGGCCCTGGCCTTCAACGCCCTGCTGATCATCGGTATTTTCTCGATGTTCTACGGCATCCTGCCCTTCAACCTGGAGGTGAACCAGGCCTTCATCGCGGCCATCCTGACGATCATCGGTTACGCGATCAACGATACGGTGGTTGTCTTCGACCGAATCCGCGAGTACCTGGGCATCTACCCGAAGCGCAACCTGAAGGAGAATGTCAACAACGCCATCAACTCGACGCTGTCGCGTACGATCAATACGTCGGGCACGACGCTCGTCACGCTGCTTGCCATCTTCTTCTTCGGCGGCGAGACGATCCGCGGCTTCATCTTCGCGCTGATCATCGGTGTGGTAGTCGGTACGGCCGCCACGATCTTCATCGCAACGCCGATCGCCTACGATCTGATGAAGAAGCGCGCCAAGATTGACGAGGAGAAGTAATTCTTCGCGCCTGCGCAACAGAAGCCGCTCCCGGGTTGCCGGGGGCGGCTTTTTGCGTGGGAGGGGGGGGAGAGAGGTGGGGGGAGAGTCGGACGGGAGCGGGAAGCATTTGGCTGCCGCAGGAGGGCGGTGTGCGGCATGTTTTTTGCGACCGGAAGGGTGTATAATTAAAAAGGTACCCCGAAATGGAAGAAAAGAATCATGAAGGCACGCTTACCGTCGCCTTGGAAAACCGGACGTCGCAGATTCCGTCGATCGCCTATCTGATCGGCGGCGTGGGGGCATTGGCGCTCTCGACGGGATTGATGTTGTGCGGACGCCGCCGCGCGTCGATCGTGGTGGGACAGCTCGCTTCGCCGCTGCTGATCATGGGCCTCTACAACAAGATGGTCAAGACGCAGGGTCACGATTCGTTCGATCGCTGACGGATTGTCGGACTCGTTTGCCGCCCGGACCCGGCCGCAGAAAGGCGGGTGCCGGGCGGCTTAAACAAACGGAAAAATGAAACGGACCTGGAAACGAATCGGGGCGTGCGTGTTGCTCACGCTGGTGTGTTTTACCGTCGGGGGACTTTCGTCGTGGTTGCAGGGGGCGTCGCTCGCGGAGTGGTACCCGCTGCTGGCCAAGTCGCCGCTGACGCCTCCGGCCCTGGCTTTCCCCGTGGCGTGGAGCCTGTTGTACCTCTGCATTGGCATCTCGGGCGGGCTGGTGATGACCTCGGAGCGGATTCCGCGGGTGGAACGCCGACGGACGATGCGTCTCTGGACGGCCCAGCTGGCCTTCAACTTCGGGTGGAGCCTGCTCTTCTTTGCGTTGCGGAATCCGCTGCTGGGGCTGCTCGACATCGTGGCCCTCGACCTGCTGGTGGTGCTTTACCTCGTGCGGACGTGGCGACAGCACGAACGGACGGCCGCCTGGCTTTTCATGCCCTATCTGGTGTGGATCCTCTTCGCCACCTATCTCAACGGCTACATCCTGGCGGCGAACGGCACGGGTTTCTGATGCGATCGGCCGCGGCGGCGGATTGCCGTTGCCAATTTGGCATTTATTTTTTACCTTTGTCGACAAGATAGAGGTCAGACTATGGAAAATCTGCTGCATGGAATGCGACGTTACGTATCGCCGGTCTTTCTGGCGCTGCTCGTAGCGTCGTTCATTCTTTGGTACATCGCCAAATTGAGCTATACCTATACGACGGACCAGACCGTGCGGGTGAGCATCGACGGCCAGCCCATCGAGGTGACGTGCGTGGTCGAAGGGATCGGCACGAACCTGTTCGGTTATAGGGTCTACATGAACAAACGGCTCCGGATTCCGCTTGCGGAACTGCGGACTACCCCCTCGCAGGAGAAGGGTCACGAAGGCAAACTGATCATCGATCCGCAGTCGTTGCAGGATGCACTGGCCCCGCGTTTCAGCGACATCAAGATCATCTCGATCAAACACATCCCGGAGATCGACCAACCCCAGTCGGAATCATGATGAAGGTGGGCATAACGGGTGGAATCGGCAGCGGCAAGAGTACCGTGTGCCGTCTTTTCCGGCAGCGGGGCGTGGCGGTCTACGATTCGGACAGCGAGGCCAAGCGGCTGATGACCGACGATGAGTCGCTGCGGCGGCAGATCGCGGCCCGATTCGGCGAGGAGGCCTATGCCGGCGGCGTGTTGAACCGGAGCTACTTGGCATCGAGGGTCTTCACGGATCCGCAGGCGCTGGCCGATCTGAACGCTCTGGTCCATCCGGCCGTCATGGCCGATTTTGCGGCGTGGGCCGAACGCCAGACGGGGGCTTACGTCGTGCTGGAGAGTGCGATCCTCTTCGAAGCGGGGCTGGAACACTCGGTGGACCGGACGGTTGCGGTGGTGGCGCCGCTCGAGTTGCGTCTCGAACGCACGTGCCGCCGCGACGGTTGCGACCGCGAGGCGGTGCGCCGCCGCATGGCTGCCCAGCTGGATGACGACACGCTGCGCGAACGGGCCGATTACTGCGTGGTGAACATCCTCGAGGAGGATCTCGAACCGACCGTAGCCGAATTGGACCGCCGTTTTACGCTCGAATCCCGATCTCGACATGACGCTTGATCTGACTGAACCCCGCGTGATGGCGATTCTGAACGTCACGCCCGATTCGTTCTATGCCGGCAGCCGTATGCCGGATCGTGCGGATGTCGAACGCCGCGTGCGCGAGGCCCTCGACGAGGGTGCTTCGATGATCGACGTGGGCGGTTATTCGTCGCGTCCGGGTGCCGACGAGGTCCCGGTCGAGGAGGAGTGGCGCCGCGTGGCACTCGGGGTGGAGACGGTGCGGCGGATAGCCCCCGGAATGACAGTGTCGGTCGACACGTTCCGCAGCGAGGTGATCCGTCGCACGGTCAGCGAGTTCGGCGAGGTGGTCGTCAATGACATCTCGGCCGGCGAACTCGATCCGGGAATGTTGCCGCTGGTGGCGGCGTATGACCTTCCCTATGTGGCGATGCACATGAAGGGGACGCCGCAGACGATGCAGTCGCAGACCGACTACCGGCGTGACATCACTACGGAGGTGGTCGATTATTTCCGTGGGCGGGTGGCCGCGATGATCGCCGCCGGAATCCGCCGCGAACGGATCATCCTCGATCCGGGCTTCGGCTTCGCCAAGACCGCTGAGCAGAATTTCTCGCTGCTGGCCGGCCTGCACCGGCTGTGCAACGAGGGGTTCCCGGTGCTGGCGGGGCTGTCACGCAAGTCGATGATCTACCGCACGTTGGGCTGTACACCGGCCGAATCGCTGGCCGGGACGGTTGCCCTGGAGTGGGAGTGCCTGCGTCAGGGGGCGCGCATCCTGCGGGTCCACGACGTGCGTGAGGCCGTCGATACGGTCAAACTGTTCAATGCTTTCCGATCATGATACGGGTAACGGACATACACAAGAGTTTCGGCACGCTGGAGGTGCTGCGGGGCGTTACGCTGGAGGTGGCACCGCGCGAAGTGGTCTCGATCGTCGGCGCGAGCGGCGCGGGCAAGACGACGCTGCTGCAGATCATCGGCACGCTGTCGCGCCCCGACTCGGGACGGGTCGAAATCGACGGTCGCGACGTCTTTGCACTCAACGACAAGGAGTTGTCGCGCTTCCGCAACGAGCGGATTGGCTTCGTCTTTCAGTTCCACCACCTGCTGGCCGAGTTCACGGCCTTCGAGAATGTCTGCCTTCCGGGGCTGATCGGCCATCGCCCGCGTGTGGAGGTCGAGCGCCGGGCCGGTGAACTGCTCGATCTGATGGGGCTTTCGGCCCGCCGCGACCACAAGCCCGGCCAGTTGTCGGGCGGCGAGCAGCAGCGTGTGGCCATTGCACGGGCACTGATCAATTCGCCGGCGGTGCTGTTGGCCGACGAACCTTCGGGCAACCTCGATTCGCACAACCGCGACGAAATCCACCGCCTCTTCTTCGAACTGCGCGACCGGTTGGGGCAGACGACCATTCTGGTGACTCACGACGAAAATCTGGCCTCGATGGCCGACCGCAAGATCACGATGTCCGACGGCATGATCCTCGAACCCTGATCCCGTGAGGCCGTCCGGCGCGGAATCGCGGCTTCGATCGGCCGGCTCGGCCTGTCGGGGTACGGACGACTGTTTGTAGAAAAATGATGGAACCTGCTCTGCTCAAGGAACTTCTCGAAACACTTTACGACCGTTACAACCGGCCGGAATTCATCGCCGACGATCCGATTGCGGTGCCTCACCGCTTTACGGAGCAGTCCGATCGCGAGATTGCGGGCTTTCTGGCGGCGACGATCGCCTGGGGCAACCGCCGCTCGATCGTCCGCAATGGCCACCGCATGATGCTGCTGATGGACAACGCCCCGGCGGATTTCGTGCGCCATGCCTCGCCGCACGAACTGGCCCAGTTGGCTTCGTTCGCCCACCGAACCTTCAACGGTGACGATCTGCGTGATTTCGTCGTGGCGCTGCGCGGCATCATGACACAATACGGAGGGATCGGCGCCTTTTTCGAACAGCGCTACGAGGTGCTGCATGATCTGCGGCCCGTGCTGGCAGAGTTCCGGCGGGCGTTTTTTGCCGGGCCCCATGCGCCGCGGTGCGAGAAGCACCTCTCGTCGATCGAGCGGGGCGCCGCCTGCAAGCGCCTGTGCATGTATCTGCGGTGGATGGTCCGCCGCGACGACCGGGGTGTCGATTTCGGTCTCTGGCGCCGTATTCCGATGTCGGCCCTCTACCTGCCGCTGGATCTCCATGTCGGCGTGACGGGCCGGGCGCTGGGGCTGCTGACGAGGCGTCAGAACGACTGGCGGGCCGTCGAGCAGATCACCGCCCGGCTTCGCGAATTCGATGCGGAGGATCCCGTACGCTATGACTTTTCGCTCTTCGGAGCCGGAATGGACGGATATTTCAAGGACGATGATGGATCAATCGGTTGAACGCCTCGAGGGGGCCTTTCGTTTCAAACGCTTCACGATCCGGCAGGACCGCTGCCCGATGAAGGTCGGGACCGACGGCGTGCTGCTCGGGGCCTGGGCCGAGGTGCGGCCCGACGACCGGCAGATCCTCGACATCGGCACCGGCACGGGGCTCATTGCCGTGATGCTGGCCCAGCGCAGTGCGCAGGCCCGCGTGACGGGCGTCGACATCGACGATGTCTCGCAGGCCCGCGAAAATGCCGATGCCTCGCCCTGGGGCGACCGGCTGCACTTCGTACAGACGCCCGTCCAGGAGTTCCGGCCGACGGAACGCTTCGATCTGATCGTTTCGAATCCTCCGTTCTATGTCGATTCGCTGACCAGTCCCGACCTCGGACGCACGACGGCTCGTCATGCGGTTCATCTTTCCTACGGGGAGCTGATCGATGCGGTGGTGCGTCTGCTGGCGCCTGAAGGTCGCTTTGCCGTGGTGCTGCCCGTGGCCGAGGCCCGGCATTTCCGGACGCTGGCGGTCGACCGTCTCCGGTTGACGCGTCTGACGGAGGTGCGTACCACGCCCCGTCGCGGAGCCCGGCGCGTGCTGATGTCCTTCGTAGCGGGAGGCGGTGCCGCTCAGCCGAGTGTGGAGGAGACGTCGCCGCTGCTCGACCAGTTGGTGATCGGTACGGGCGAGCACGAGTGTTATACGCCCGAATACCGGGCCCTGACCCGGGATTTTTACCTGAAATTTTGACGTCACGCGAAAAAACGCTACATTTGTTCTTCGACAGCATCAAATTGATTCAGACCATGAAATACCAACTTCTGGCGCTGGCCCTGCTGCTTGCGGGCGGCGCTGCGGCACAAAATCCATACATCGCCCTGCAGGGTGCCACCGAAACCGTCGAGGGAATCCGCATCTCGCAGCCGCGGACGATTCTGGCGGTGGACGTCACCGTCGAATGCGACCGTACATTGGCGGGTCCCTATGCGCGTTATGCGCAGAAGTTCCTTGGCGTGCGACCCTCGCTGGCCGACAAGACGACGTGGAGCATCTCCGGCGCCCGGATCGCCCTGCTCGACGCGTCGACCTGTCTGAATGCTACGGCTCCGGCCGCCGCTACAACCCGCGTACAGAGCTACGCCGCTACGGAGGAGGAGTTTGCCCGGCTGCAGCCCGACAAACTCGACATGACGACCCTTTCGCTTGAGGATGCGGCGCGTGCGGCCGCCGAGCGGATCTTTTCGCTGCGTCGTCACCGGCTGGATCTCATCACCGGTGAGGCGGGTGAGAATGTCTTCGGCGGGGGGCTGGATGCTGCTCTGGAGGAAATCGACCGCCAGGAGCAGAGCTATCTGGAGCTCTTCCTCGGCAAACATATCATTTCGACCTCCACGCGCCGGTATGTGGTCTATCCGCAGTCGGACAAGAATCAGTATATCGTCTGCCGTTTCAGTCCGGCGGCGGGCCTGCTTCCGGACAGCGATCTCTCGGGAGACATCGTCCTGTTGCAGATCGAACCCTCGGGTGCTCCGGCCGGTGCCGGAATCGAGGCCGGTCCCAAGGAGTCGAATGTCGTGCAGTGCCGGGTGGCCGATCCGTCGACCTGTACGGTCCTCTGCGGCGGTCGCGAATATGCGCGTACGGTCCTTCCCGTCTTCGAGTTCGGACGCACGATCAACGTGGCTCTGCCGCGCCGCAAATAACTCAGGTGGCGGTTTCTTCCCGGACGAAAACGATCTCGACGATGGATTTTACCTCCCGAATGACGGCCCTGCTCGGGGCCTTCCGCCGCGAGCGCAACGGTGCCGTGGCCGATTCGATGCGTTACTACGGCCGCAACTACGGCCTCAATTACGGCGTGAGCCTGCCGACACTCCGGCGTCTGGCCCGTGCCGAGGGGACGGATCACGATTTTGCCCGCTATCTCTATCTCCAGGATGTACGCGAATTGCGTCTGGCGGCCTTCCATATCGCCGACCCTGATCGTCTTACGCCCGATGAGTTCGGCTTCTGGGGCGATGGACTGTTGAATTCCGAGATGGCCGAGGAGGGGGCTTTCGCCCTCCTGAGCCGTGCACGGTCGCTTCCGGCGCTGTTCGAGGCGTGGATCGCGGCGGATGCGGGTTGGATTCGGCAATATGCGGCCATGATGGCTGCGGCTCGGGCCTCGGATCCCCGTGTGGAGTGGGTCGGGCCGATTGTTGACGCGTTGCATCGAGCCGCTGTCGACCGACTTCCGGAGAGTCGCCTGCTGGCTCAGGGGGCCGTGGCGGCTCTGGTGGCCGTCGGCTCCCGAAACGAAGAGAACCGACAGACGGTTCAACGTGCTGCCGGCTCTCTGGGCTCGCTCCCTGCCGAAGACTTCGTCCACGAGGAGCTTGCCTGGCGTCTGGATCCTCAGTGCTGATCGCTGCGGATCCGTATTTCGAGTTCGTCAACCACCCGCAGAAGGTGCTCCGGAGAGCGCAGGCCGGTTTCGCGCCACATCACCTCGCCGCGATGGAAAAAGACGACGGTCGGTACCGATACGATCTCCAGGCGGTGGAGAACGCGTTCCAGATTGCGATCCTCGACGTCGACGTGATAGAGCTCCACGCGGCCCAGCATCCGCTGTTGTAGACGGTCGAGCGTCTTGCGCATCGACCGGCAGGTCGGGTCCCAGCGGGTCAGAAAATCGATGCAGACGAGTGTGTTCCGCCAGATGATCCGTTCAAAATCCTCGACGTACATGTTTTTCTCAGTTGGAGGTTCGGGTGAGCCCGAACCTTTTCGTTTTCACAACAGCTCGGCCCACGAAAGATTGGCCTGACGTTTTTCGTCGAGCAGCATCTCCGCGTAATCGATCGTGCGGCGCAATCCTTCGGCCAGCGGCGTATGAGGCATCCATCCCAGATCGCGGCGTGCGGCCGTCAAGTCGGGCGTGCGGCGCCGGACATCGTCCGGACGCGCCTCGGTGTGAACGATCGGCGAGTGGCTGCCCGTCATCTCGACGATCTTCTCGGCCAGCAGGCGGATCGGGATTTCGTGGCTGCTGCCGAGGTTGACCGTGCGCACCTGCCCGATCGACGGGGCCTCCATTAGGCTGATCAGCCCCTCGACCAGGTCCTCCACCCAGCAGAAAGTCCGCAGTTGCTCGCCGCTTCCATTCACGACGACCTCCTTGCCGAGCAGCGCCTCGACGATCATTTTCATCACCACCCGCTGGTCCATCAGTTCGCACCCCGGGCCGTAGGTGTTGAAGATGCGGGCGATGCGGGCATCGATGCCGTATTCGTCGCCATAAGCCCGGTGAAGGGCCTCGGCGGCGCGTTTTCCGTCGGCGAGCATCAGCCGCCAGGTGCCGGTCTCGGCCGCCGGCTGGGAGGTGTCACTCACGACCGGTCCGTAGACACTTCCCGACGAGGCATAGACGATTCTTGCATGGCTGTTGTGCGCTGCATCGAGGGCGTTGACGGCCCCGAGCATGCAGACCTTCAGCGTCTCGACCGGAAGCGACTTGCTGTATTGTACGCAGGTGGGGGCGGCAAGATTGTAGATCTCGTCGCAACGCAGCCCGAAGGGGGTGGTGATGTTGTGGCGGACGTATCGGAACCGGGGATGTTGTGCCACCTGCCGCAACAGGGGCGAACAGGCCTTGTCCCGGATATCGACACAGTAGACGACATCGCCCCGTTCGATGAGTTTCAGACAGAGGTGGGTCCCGATGAACCCCACGCCTCCCAATACGGCAATTCGCTTTTGCATCGCTTCGTCTTTTCGAGCGACAGGTGCAAAATCCGTTCCAACCGGGTACGGCTTGTTGTGGAAACGACCGTGCGGCCTCCCGAAAACCGTTTTTCGGTGAAGCCGCACGAAGGCAGATGTTATGGGTCCTATTCCTGGAAGAGGGCGCGGGGCAACTGATCGATGCTGCTGATGCGTACGATCTCGATCCCTTTGGGGTGTTTGGTTCCCTTCGGGAGGTAGCCCGACACGACGATGCGTCGGAATCCGAGCCGGGCTGCCTCGCTGATCCGCTGTTCGGTGCGGGGTGCCGGGCGCACCTCGCCCGAGAGCCCGATTTCGCCGGCACAGCAGACCCCTTCGGCCACGGGACGGTCGTAATACGACGAGATGACGGCGGCCACCACGGCCAGATCCAGCCCCGGATCGGCCACCTTGAATCCGCCGGCGAAGTTCAGAAAGACATCCTTCTGGAACATCTTCATTCCGACGCGTTTTTCGAGCACGGCCAGCAGCATGTTCATGCGGCGGGCATCGTAGCCGGTCGTCGAGCGTTGCGGCGTGCCGTAGGCGGCTCCGCTGACCAGCGCCTGCACCTCGATCAGATAGGGGCGTACGCCGTCGGCCGAGGCTCCCACGGCGATGCCCGACAGCGGTGTTTCGTAGTGGGTCAGGAGGATCTCCGACGGGTTGTCGACCCCGCGCAGCCCCTCCTCCAGCATCTCGAAGACCCCGATCTCGAACGTGGCGCCGAAGCGGTTCTTGATGCCCCGCAGAATGCGGTAGACGTTGTTGCTGTCGCCCTCGAACTGCAGCACCACGTCGACGATATGTTCGAGAATCTTCGGACCGGCAATGGCGCCGTCCTTGGTGATGTGGCCGATGATGAAGATCGACGTGCCGGTGGTTTTGGCGTATTTGAGCAGTGTGGCGGCGCATTCGCGGATCTGCGACACGCTGCCGGCCGACGAATCCAGCACGTCGGTGTAGATGGTCTGGATCGAATCGATCACCACCAGATCGGGCCTGTGTTCGGCGATCTGGGCGATGATGTTTTCGAGCAGCGTCTCGGGGTAGATCAGACACTCGTCGTTGCCGACGCCGATGCGCATGGCGCGCATCTTGATCTGTTCGGCCGACTCCTCGCCCGAGACATAGAGCGTCTTCAGTCCGTTGGCCGCCAGGGCAATCTGCAGCGAAAGGGTCGATTTGCCGATGCCGGGTTCACCGCCCAGCAGGATGAGCGATCCGGGGACCATGCCGCCGCCCAGTACGCGGTTGACTTCGGCGTTCCCGAGATCGATCCGGCGGTGTTCGCTTTCGCGGATGTCGCGCACGCGCTGGGGTTTGGTCGTGGGCAGAGGTCCGGCCACGGCAGCAGCTACCGAGCCGCTTTCGCGGGCGATGACCTCCTCCGTGAAGGTGTTCCACTCGCCGCACGAGGGACATTTCCCGAGCCATTTCGGGGCTTCGAAACCGCAATTCTTGCAGAAATAGGCTTTCTTGACTTTCGTGGCCATGGGCGGATCAGTTGGTGGGGGTCGAGGTGTATTCGAGGCGCTGGACCTGCTGGATGTCGGCCGTAGGGTAGCGCTCCTGGTAGAGTTCGGTCAGATCGACCCTCAGCAGCACCTTGTTCCTCCCGTCCGTATCGGTGTACGACGAGACGGTGCAGGCGTAGGTCTGACCTAGAAAGAAGAGGTTGATCTGCGTGGCTCCGGGCTCCTTGAAGAAGACGCCGTCGACCGTACCGTTCTCCGTGGCGGTATCGACCGTGAGGGGCCCGCGGTTGTAGCGCGTGAAATCGAGCGTATAGCCTCCACCGGGCTGGACGGGGGCTTCGGCCGCCACTTCGGCCTGGATCTGTGCAACCAGCGGGTCGACCGGTTCGGGCTCTTCGGTCGTGCTGTCTTCGGAGGTGCTGTCCCTTGTGGTACCGTTTTCGGTTGAGCCACTTTGCGACGAGCCGCCCTCAGTCGGATTGCCTTCTGTGGTGGTATCCTCTGTGGTGCCGCTCTCGTCCGTTTCTGTTCCGGGAGTTTCGCCGGTCGAAGGCTCTTCTGGCTCGGGTTCGGGTTCCGGCTCCGGAAGCGTGACCGTCGCCTCGATACGCACGACGGGGTAGGAGATCGAGTAGAAGACCTCCGAGTTGTTGCTGCAGCCGACCGTCAGCAACAGGGCCGTCAGCAGTGTGATGATGTGCCGGCGGTTCATAATCCCAGATCCTGATCGATCAGTATGACGAGGATGCGTCCCGCGGGGTAGCATCGCAGCATCTCCATGCGGGTGTTGCAGATGCGGTCCGGGGAGTTGCAGTCCATGCAGACGCCGGTTTTGGCGCACGGCGTGCGGAAGCCCGGGTGACGGGCGATATTCTGCGGGGCGGCGATGCGGCGGATGCGATCTTCGGCCTGCGTGCGGTCGGCGACGATCTTGTTGCGTCCGGCCACGAGAATCACCTTGCGCGGCCCGAATGCCACGGGGGCGATGCGGTTGCCGACCATGTCCAGCCAGTGGAGTGTTCCCTCTTCCGTTACGGCGTTGATTCCCGTGATGAAGAGGTCGGACATCAGGGCCTGACGGCGGATTTCGAGCCGTTCGGGGCGCGACATCTGCGGGTCGAAGCCGTCGAGCAGCGTCCAGTCGCCGTTGTCGCGGAGCCAGTCGATGATGCCGGTCTTGCGCATGGTCTTCGAGTCGCCGAACGAGACGAGCTTCGGCGCCTCGGCTTCGACGACGGATCGGATCCGTTCGAAGGCTTCGTGGGCGTCGGCAACGATTGCGGTTTCGAAATGATGGCGGCGGAGCGCTTCGGCGCAGGCCTGGAGTTTTTCAGTCGTCATGGTTGTCAAGTTTGCGTTTTACGACGGCCGGATTTCCGGCAGCCAGTGAATCGTCGGGAATATCGCGCGTAACGACGCTTCCGGCGGCGATGATGCAGCGGTTGCCGATCGTCACCCCGGGGCAGACCGTCACTCCGCCGCCCAGCCAGCAGTCGTTGCCGATGCGGATGGGCTTGCCGGTTTCGATCGGTTTGCGGCGTTCGAGGTAGTCGATCGGATGGTGGGGCGTATAGAGCTGGCAGTTGGGGCCGATGAGCGTGTGGTCGCCGATCGTGATGCCGCCGCCGTCGAGGAACGTGCAGTTGTAATTGATGACCACCCCTTCGCCGATGCGGATCCGGAATCCGAAGTCGCAGTGGAACGGCGTGATCAGGAAGCTCGTGTCGGGGAATCCGGGGATTAGCTCCCGCAGGGCGGCGCGATAGCTTGTCGTGTCGCGGTAACGGGTCGAATTGAGCTTTTCGATCCGGTCGTGGGCCTGGAGGTTCAACTCCATGGCTTCGGGGTCGCTGTAGTCGTACAGCTCGCCGCGCATCATCTTTTCCACCTCGGTCATGGTCTCCGCACTATTTGATGAAGAATCGGTAGATGTCGTTTCCGTTGGCGTAGAGCAGCAGGATCAGCAGGATGACCAGACCCACGTACTGGGCGCCTTCGAGGACCTTGTCGCTGACCTTTCGGCCGGTGATCATCTCCCAGAAGGTGAAGATGGCGTGACCGCCGTCGAGCCCCGGGATGGGGATGATGTTCATCACGGCGAGGATGATCGAGATGAAGGCGGTCGTCAGCCAGAAGACCTCCCAGTTCCACGACGAGGGGAAGATGCTGCCGATGGCGATGAATCCGCCGAGCTCCTCGTACATCTTGGTTTTGGGCTGTACGATCATCTTCAGCTGCTGCCAGTAGGAGGAGAGGACCTCGCCGGCCTTGTGGAATCCGGCCGGGATGGCCTGCCAGAAGGTATACTGCTGCGTGCGGAGCGGATAGGCCTTGCACAGCACGCCGAGGGTTCCTTCGTCGGAGACCGGCACGCTGAAGGCCGGCAGCGTGACGCCGCCGCGCAGCACGTGCAGGGCGACCGAATCGCCGGCGTGCGACTGGATGTATTGCCGGTAGGCGGGGTATTCGACGCCGGCCAGCTTGTCGATGCCGACGATTTCGTCGCCGGGCTGCAGCATGGCCACGCCCGGTGAGACGACGCTGTCGATGACAAACGGCTGGCGCGGCACGAGCAGATCGTCGTACTGCTTGTTCTGGCGCACGGCGATCAGTTCGTCGAACGGCAGGGTGAGCTCCTTCATCTGACCGTTTCGTTCGACGACGACCTTGCGGTCGGCATCGGTGATGATCAGCGCATTGAGGATGTCGACATACTTGTCGATGGGCTGGCCGTCGACCGTCACGATGCGGTCACCGTCCTCGAAACCGAGCCGGTGTCCGGCCTCGTTGAAGTTGTAGCCCCACTTGACGTCCTCGTTCGAGAGGTAGGTCGAGCCCCACGTGTAGCAGATGCCGATGTAGATGGCCACGGCGAGCACCAGGTTCATCACCACGCCGGCGATCATCACCAGAAAGCGCTGCCAGGCGGGTTTGGCGCGGAACTCCCAGGGTTGTACCTCCTGTTTCTGATACTCCTTGTCCATCGACTCGTCGATCATTCCGGCGATTTTGCAGTATCCGCCCAGGGGGAGCCATCCCAGGCCGTACTCGGTGTCTCCGCGCCGGAACTTGAATATCGAGAACCAGGGGTCGAAGAAGATGTAGAACTTTTCGACGCGGATCCGGAAGATGCGCGCCATGATGAAGTGTCCGAGTTCGTGAATGCCCACGAGAATGGTGAAGCAGAGGAAGAACTGGCAGATTTTGATCAGAATATCCATTTCAGCGAAGTCGTTTCGGTATGTTGATCCGTATTATGAAGAAAGTATTAAAAAGCGCTTTGACATTTCAGGTTCGACGCGGAGGAATTCGGCGGCCAGACGCCGTGCTTCGCGATCGGCCGCGGCGTAGTCGTCCAGCGAAGGTCGTGCCACGAATGATGCCTTCCGCAGTGCGTGTTCGATCGTGCGGACGATGTCGAGCCAGGCACATTTGCGCCCCAGAAATGCCGCGACGGCCACCTCGTTGGCGCCGTTCATCGTGCAGGCGGCCGTTCCGCCCCGCCGCAGACAGTCGTAGGCGATGTCCAGCGCGGGGTACTTCACGCGGTCGACCTCGGCGAAGGTCAGCGTGGGGTGTTCGGCGAAGCTGAACGCCTGGCCTTCGCGGTGGGCCCGGTCGGGGAACATCAGCGCGAAGCTGATCGGGGTGCGCATGTCGGGCGAACCGAGCTGGGCCTTGATGGCGCCGTCCTCGAATTCGACCATCGAGTGGACGATCGACTGCGGGTGCATCACCACCGAGATGCGGTCGGCCGGGGTGCCGAAGAGCCAGTGAGCCTCGATCACCTCGAAGCCCTTGTTGACGAGCGTCGACGAATCGATCGTAATTTTGGCGCCCATGTGCCATTGGGGATGGTGGAGGGCCTCCTCGACGGTGACGTGGGCCAGCTCCTCGCGGCGCCGGTCGCGGAAGGCGCCGCCGCTGCAGGTGATGATGAGCCGCCGCACGGGGGCCCGTTCGCCGATCAGACACTGGAAGATGGCCGAGTGTTCCGAATCGATCGGGAGAATCGGGGCGCGTCGTTCGCGGGCCAGCGGCATGACATAGGCTCCGCCCACGACGAGCGACTCCTTGTTGGCCAGGGCGAGTTTCTTGCGGGCCTCGATGGCGGCCACCGTCGGGGCAAGACCGGCATATCCGACTAGGGCGTTTACCACCACGTCCGAATCGCCTCCGGCGGCGACCTGCGATACGGCCTCTTCGCCGGCATAGATCTTCGTGTCGGTATCGGCCAGGGCGTCGCACAGCGGTTCGTAAAACTGTTTGTCGGCGATGACCACCGTATCGGCATCGAATTCCCGGGCCTGACGGGCAAGCTGTTCCCAGTTGCGGCGGGCGGTGAGGACCCGCACCTCGAAGCGGTCGGGATTTTCGCGTACGATGTCGAGCGTCTGCACGCCGATGGAGCCGGTGGAGCCCAGAATGGCTAGTCGTTGTTTCATGGGTTGGGTCAGAAGACGATGTATCTTTCGGGATCGACGGGTTTGCCGTTGTTCCAGAGTTCGAATTCGAAGAGTTTCACCTCGCCGTTGTCATCCTCGGCGCTGTAACCGATCTGTTCGCCCGTACGGATGGTCTGCCCCGTGGTGACGAGTGACTGCGAGAGATTGCGGTAGATCGAGAGGAGGTTTCCGGCGTGCTGGATGATGATCGTGTAGCCGGCCTCGGGGGTCCAGAGGCTCTGCACGACGGTTCCGTTGTCGACGGCTGCCACACGCGCTGCGGCCGTCGAGGCGATCTTCACGCCGTAGTTGTTGGCCTTCAGGTCGAAATGCACGGTGATGATGCCTTCGATCGGCGGGGCGAGTTCGATGGCTTCATGGGACTTGCTGCGCGAGGCGTTCTCCTGGCCCGAGAGGGCGTAGGGACCGCTGCCCTCCATCTCGGCCCGCAGCAGCGAATCTTCGCGCGAGGGCATGACCAGCACCTTCGAGATGCGCGACGAATCAGACGAGGCCAGCACCCGCGAAACGGGTGTGCGACCCTCCATGATCAGCGAGATGTTTTCGTTGTAGGTCATCATGTCGTTCATGACACGCTCCATCGAATCGAGGCGGATGATGTTCTGGATGAGGCTTTCGCGCGAACGGTCGGCCTCGGTGCGGTAGCCCGGCAGGAACTCCAGCACGGGGGTGTAGGCCACCAGCGAGAGCGTGATGATGAAGAGCATGAGCAGGAAGGCGATCAGGCCGGCGAAGATGCTTGCCGGCGAGAGGTGCATGTGCCACTCCTCGGAGAGGTCCGTGGCGTTGAGCATGTTGAAGCGCCGCTTGCGGAAAAAGCCGCGCCACCAAGCCTTTATGTTGTTCAACCAGTTCATGTCCGAAGACGGTTAAGTCGTTTGACGATCGGATTTGCGTCGGGTGTGGTGCACTGCCCCCCCCCGTACCGGGTTTTGGCAACGGAATGCTCCCTCCCGCTTTATCCATGCAAAGATAACATATGCGCTCCGGACTGCCAAATTTATTTCGGGTTCGCGGGGCGGCTTTCGGACCTGCCGTCCGAAAGCGAGGAAATTTCTTGGCGTTTCGGGCTGAAATCGTTATCTTTGCGTGTTTTGGAAACCAAACGTCAAATCAACGATAAAATTATGGTAAAACCCACTTTACTGGTACTCGCCGCGGGCATGGGTTCCCGCTACGGGTCGCTCAAACAGATGGATGGTGTCGGCCCCAACAACGAGGCTATTATCGACTATTCGATCTATGATGCCATCCGGGCCGGTTTCGGCAAGGTTGTCTTCGTCATCCGTCACTCCTTTGCCAAGGAGTTCCAGGAGGTCTTCTCGGCCGAGCGTTTCGGCGGTCGCATTGCCGTCGAGTTTGTCTTCCAGGAGTTGGACTACCTCCCCGAAGGACTGACCGTTCCCGAAGGCCGCGTCAAGCCGTGGGGTACGAACCACGCCGTGATGATGGCTGCCGATGTCATTCACGAGCCCTTTGCCGTGATCAATGCCGACGACTTCTACGGAGCCGAGGCCTACAAGACCATCGGTGAATACCTCTCGCAGCTGGGCGATTCGAAGAACCGCTACTGTATGGTGGCCTACGATCTGAACAAGACCCTCTCGGAGAACGGTACCGTATCGCGCGGTGTCTGCGGAGTGGACAAGGAGGGCAATCTTTCGTCGATGGTCGAGCGGACCCAGATCGAGCGCATGCCCGACGGTCAGATCGTCTTCCATGACGGCGGTGCCGATGAACCCCTGGCCGAGGATACGCCCGTATCGATGAACCTGTTCGGCTTCACGCCCGATTTCTTCGCCTATTCGAAGGAGTACTTCAAGACGTGGTATGCCGCCAACCGCGACAACATCAAGGCCGAATTCTACATCCCGACGATGGTCAACAAACTGATCGGCGACGGTACGGCTTCGCTGCGTGTGCTGCGTTCGGCCGCACAATGGCACGGTGTAACCTACAAGGAGGACAAACCGGCGCTGATGGCCTCGATCGAGAAGATGATTGCCGAGGGCAAGTATCCGCGCAATCTGTGGAAATAGTCCGGCCGGCAAGGTCCTTCTTCCCGATCGGTTGATCGGAATCAAAAAACGGAGGAGAAACCCGATCGGGTTTCTCCTCCGTTTTTTTGTATGAATTTTTTCGGGGGTTGTACAGGGCCGTTTCTTGAGAAATCGAGTAGTTCTTTATCGGCCGGTTGGGGATTGCTCTCCGTCTCATCCAGCCAGCCTCTTGCAAGGTCTTCTGATCAGATGTCCTCTTGAATCGGGCTTGTGGGGTCTGCCCTGTTGTCTGTTACCGTTGTCTTCCGTTGGGCTGGGGCGCTGCTCACCTTTTGTCGGTGTTCTTATTGTCTGCCTTTCACTGAGGCGCTGCCTTTCACTGGGGTGGTACTGCCTCTCTGGCCCTCCCCCAACTCGCCCCCTCAGCTCGCCCCCCCCCGGTCAGTCGAGGAATCCCTCGCGGACCAGTTGTTTGCGGATGCGAACCCAGTCGGCTACGGGACGCTTCTCACCATCGATGAAGCGCAACGGGCAACCCAGATTGCTGTCGTCGATGTAGAGGTCGGCATGAACCTTCGGAGAGGAGGTCCACCGCTTCTGCTCGGGATTTTCGTTCACGGCATAGAGCGGGATTCCGTTCGCGCGGAACCACTCGATGGCCCGGTCCAACAACTTGCCGTGGCGCATCGAATAGAGGATCAGCCGGCAGCCGTTGTTCACCAGCTCCTTGAGTACCGGTACCGCCCCGGCATCCTCCCCGATCTCGGGGTAGGCGTGCGTGACGACGGTTCCATCGAAATCGATGGCGATGACGGCATTGTGAATGGCCATGAGCGTCAATGTTTGTGTTTGCGGTTCAGCAGCGACAGCAGGAAGTTCTTGATCCGCTTGCGATAGCTCTCGTCGTAATACTCGTCGCCGTATCCGTAACCATATCCGTACCCGTAGCCATACCCGTATCCGTAGCCATATCCATAACCGTGGCGGCGCGTGCGGGCTCCGTTGAGGACGATGCACATGTTGTGGAGTTTCTTTTCGCGGTAGAGTCGTTCGATGTCGGGCAGCTGACGGCGGTCGAGCACCCCTTCGCGCACGATGTAGATGCAGAGATCCGACAGACGGTCCGTGACGACGGCATCAGCGACCGACATGGCCGGCGTGCTGTCGAGGAAGATGTAGTCGTACTGTTTGCGCAGCTGGGCGATGAGTTGATCGAGCTTCTCGGAGAGCAGCATCTCGGAGGGGTTGGGCGGCTGGATGCCGGCATAGATCACATCGAAGTTCTCGTGGTATTGCGTCTTGTTGATCAGCGCTGCGGGATCGGTGATGGTTCCGGCCAGGTAGCCGGTGATTCCGTTACGGGTCTTGCCGTGTCCCATGAGCGTGGAGAGGGCATGACGGCGCAGGTCGAGGTCGATCAGGACGACGCGTTTCCCGGCCATGGCGATTGTCATGGCGAGGTTCATGGCGACGAACGTCTTTCCGGCATGGGGGTTCGACGAGGTAAAGAGGATGGTTTGCATCTGGTTGCCGGCCGAAACGCTCATGAAGGTCATGTTCGAACGCAGGATGCGGAAGGCCTCCGAGAGGGCGTCGCGTCCGGTTTCGCGGACGGCGATACACTCCTTGTTTTCGCCCTCCTGGTAGGGGATGTCGCCCAGGAACGGGGCGCTCAGGTTGTCTTCGATGTCCTTGCGGCCGCGGATGGTCGTGTCGAGCATGCCGATCAGGAAGAGCAGTCCGAACGGAATGGCCAGACCCACGATGACGGCCACGCCGAGGATCATCATCGGGCGCGGCGAGACGGGAACGGCACTTCCGTAGGCGAGGTCGATCGTGCGGGAGTTGCTCTCGGCGACGGCATAGTTGAGCTGCGTCTCCTCCTGTTTGTTGAGCAGGTAGAGGAACAGCTCCTCCTTGATCTTCTGCTGGCGGGTGATTCCGAGGATGACCTTCTCCTGCGAAGGCATGGTCGAGATCTTGCGGTTGGCGATCTCCTCTTCGCGGCGCATGGCGTCGCGCTGGATTTCGAGGGTCGAGATGTGCGAATCGAGCGATGCGATGATCGAGCGCCGTACGGCGGCCAGCAGGTTGTCCAGATCGCGGATGACCGGACTGTTCTCGGAGCTGTTTTCGAGGAGTTTCTCACGCTGGAGGATCGAGGTGTTGTACTCTTCGATCTGGGCTGCGACGGCCGTATTGGTTACCGAGGCCATGGCGGGGATCAGTTCGCCGGCCTTCGAGGGGTCGTTCAGGTAGTCGCGGATGAACTCGGCGACGTTGATCTGGTTGTCGAGCGAGAGTCCTTCGGCCTTGTACTGTGAGCTTTCGGTCACGCTGCGGGTTGCCTCCGAGGTGATGTCGACCATCTGGTTGTCCTTCTTGAGGTCCTCGATATCCTTGTCGACATCGCTCAGTTCGCGGCCGATGACTTCGAGCCGGGCCTTGACGAATTCGGCGGTGGTCACCGAGACGCGGCGTTTGTCGTTGATGGCATCCTTTTCGTAGGCGTCGATCAGCGTATTGAGGACATCTTCGGCGCGTTTGGCCACGGAGTTGTTCATCGAGATGGTGACCACGGAGGCCTGCTTGTTGGCCACGTCGCACTTGACGGCATCGCGGTAGGCATCGGTCGTTGCCTTGAGCGAGTTCTTGTTGACGTTGATTGGCACGTCAAGGTACGAAGGATTCATGTAGAGGGTCTTCTGCACGACGATTTCGCCCACGGGGGTCGGAATCGTATCGCCGTACTGGGCCGTGATGACGCTGCGGCTCTCCTGTTTGGTGACGAACCCGTCGTGGAACTGCGAGATCTGCACCTCATTGTCGTTGACGGGGGTGACGGTCATCGAGAGCGACTGGTTTTCGTTGTCGTTGATGAAGGCGACATCGATCGGCGACTGTCCGTAGAGGTCCTTGTCGCGCAGGTGTTCGCGGATGGAGTAGCCTTCGGTCAGGTCGAGACGGCGTACGACCTCCGACATCAGGCGGCGCGACTGGAGAATAAAGACTTCGTTGTCGACGCTGCGCTGGGTCTGGAAGCCCGTCAGATCGCTGAAGGCCGAGAGTTCGAGATCACCGCCCTTGCGGCTGTCCTTCACCAGGATCGTCGCCGTACGGCTGTAGATCTTGGGGGTTTTGGCCAGGTAATAGTAGGCCACTCCGAGGCAGATGAGAACCGAGAGGACGAACCAGTACCAGTTCATGACGATCATGCGGATGATGTCATGCAGGTTGATGGTGCCGGCCAGATCTTCGCCGACGGGTTGCGGTTGTATGTTGGACTGCTGATCGGTCATGATTCGTGATTATTTGGTAAGGGTTACGATAAGCGTGGCCACGGATACGGCCGTACTGATGAGCGAGAGGTAGAAGCTCCGGTTCTGGCTGATTTCACCCGACTGGGCCTTGTACTTGTTGGGTTTGACGTATACGATGTCGTTCTGCTGGAGGTAGAAGGCCGGCGAGTTGAACATGTCTTTGGAGGTGAGGTCGAGGACCTCGATGGTGCGTTTGCCGTCGGTTTCGCGGGCAACGATGACATCGCTGCGGACACCGTAGACGGTCATGTCACCGGCCATGGCCAGAGCGTCGAAGATTGTGATACGATCCCGGTCGATGTCGAAGGTGCCGGGACGGGCCACTTCGCCGATGACCGAGATCTTCAGGTTCGAGAACTGGACGTTGACCGTGGGGTCGTTGATGTATCCGCCTTCGATGATCTTGTCGGCGATCACGCGGGCCAGTTCGCTGCGCGTCAGTCCGGCGCATTCGATGGGCCCGATGATGGGCATGACGACTACACCGTTCTCATCGACGGTTCTTACCTGCAGCGACTGGGTTGTGGAACTTGCGGTCGGGGTTCCGGAGAGGGAGTTGAGCGAGGTAGCGGAGTTGAACGGTACGGCAAGCTCGGGGTCCTTGCTGTTCACGACGATGGTCAGCCGGTCGAGGGGCTTGATGCGGATCTGACCGTTCTGAACGATCTGTTCCGTAGAGGCGGGTTGGGCATCCTGCAGATACCAGACCCGTTTTTGAGCGGCACACGAAGCGAGCAGGAATCCTATGATCACGATTCCGGCGAGGCGGAAGAGTTTGTTCATATAAAAGGCTGTTGGTGTGATTGTGCAAAGATAATGAAAATTCCGATATGTCGGATTTTTTATACGGTCTATTTTACAAGTATGTAAGGGGTCGCGGTCAATATCGGGAAAAAATCGTATATTTGGTGTCCGAAAAAAAGGTCCGCGAACTGCTTGTATGCTGCAAATCGGTTTGTTTGTAGCGTAAACGGGCCGTTTTTGAGCTGCCGATTGCCTTGTCGATTCCGATCCGGATTCGAGGGGAGGGAGAGTATTCCTCCTGGAACTTTTTTTGCGGACGTTGGAGGATCGGACATACAATTAATAATACATAAAACGAAACGAGAGATGTTGCATCCGGAATGGAGCTATCAGGCCGTGATCTATGAGATGAACGTGCGTCAGTTGACGCCGGAGGGGACGTTGCGGGCCGCCGCCTCGAAACTTCCGTTTTTGAAGGAACTGGGGGTCGATGCGGTGTGGCTGATGCCGATCTACCCGATCGGAATCGTGGCCCGCAAGGGTACGTTGGGATCCTACTATTCGATCCGCGACTACTGTGCCGTGAACCCCGAACTGGGCTCGATGGCCGATTTCGACGCCCTGGTTGCCGAGGCGCATCGCCTGGGGATGAAGATACTGCTCGACTGGGTGGCCAACCACACCTCGCGCGACGCACGCTGGATCGACGAGCGGCCGGCATCGTGGTACGAACGGGATGCGGCGGGCGTTCCGGCCGTTCCGTGCGACTGGACCGACACGGCAAAACTCAACTACGCCGACCACGACGTCTGGCTGGGGCAGGCCGAGGCCATGGAGTTCTGGATCCGCGAGCATGCCGTCGACGGATTCCGGTGCGACATGGCGATGCTGGTGCCCGTGGAGTTCTGGAACGAAACGGCGCGTCGTCTGCGGGCCGTGAAGCCGGATCTGTTTCTGCTGGCCGAGGCCGAAGAGACGAATCTCTTCGAGCAGGGGGCCTTCGATGCCTGCTATGCGTGGGAGATGCACCACCTGATGAACGACGTGGCGGCACAGCGTGTGCGGGTCACCTCGCTGCGCGACTACCTCTATGCCGATCAGAAGCGGTATCCGGAGTGGGCCATGCGGCTGGCCTTCACGTCGAACCACGACGAGAACAGCTGGAACGGCACGGAATTCAAACGCATGGGGGCGGCACGCGAGATCATGACCCTCTTCACCTTTGTGGTGCCGCGCGGACTGCCGCTGATCTATACCGGGCAGGAGATCGGCTACGACCACTCGTTTGCCTTCTTCGACCGGGATCCGATTCCTGCGGAGCGCTACCACGTGAATGGCTACACGCACTTCCTGCGTCATCTGACGGCGTTGCGGCACGCCAATGCGGCGCTGGCGTCGGGCGGCCGCGGCGGCCGGCTGCTCGAGATCCGCAACAACGCCGAGGATTGTCTGATGATCCTGGTGCGCGAGGTGGAGGACAATCGGGTGATCGCCGTGATGAACCTTTCGCCCTATGCGATCCATGCCGACTACTACACGGGCATCTATGCCGGCATGTACACCGATGCCATGACGGGCTGTGCGTATGAGTTCCGCGGAAGGGTCGAGGAGGATATGGCTCCGTGGAGCTATCGGATTCTGACGCGTTAAATGCGATAAGGGGATGAAAAACAGGAAATAATTCGTATATTTGCCTCGTCCGCTCCATCATCGGGCCCGGCCGCGGGACGGAGCGCTCCGTAGAGACGATAATCCCAACCAAAAATAGACGACGTATGAAGAAAATTTACCTATTGACAGGCCTGTTCCTGTTTCTGGGTGCGGCGGGTACCCGTGTGCAGGCGCAGAACGAGGCCAACCGGCAGCAGGATTCGCTGCAGCAGGTGGTCAATCAGCTGACGGCCGAGGTGGACACCTACGCCAAGCAGGATTTTTACCGCAAGGTCTGGACGGATCGGGCCAAGTATTTCAATATCGGCTACGTGAAGCAGACGCTGACGGACAAGACCTTCGGCGGTGAGATCAAGAGCGATTTCGGTGTTTCGCTGAGCAACGGCAAGACCTATTACCTGCACAAGAAACCGATTGCCGGAATGATGAAGTTCGGTCTGGACTGGTCGTGGATGGATATCAACTATGCCAAGTCGACGACGCAGGTGATCGATGAGGAGAACGGCGGTGCGGTTTCGTCGGAGGCCATGCACCAGCTGGAATACGGCATGCAGTTCGGTCCGTCGTTCACGATCAATCCGGTCCATCACCTGAAGGTGAGCGGCTATTTCCGCGTGACGCCCTCCTACTCGATGCTGTACATGAACGAGACGTTGCATCACCACTACGTGACGATGTGGAATGCGGGTTTTGCCCTGGCGTGGAAGATGATCTCGGTGGGTGCCGAATGGCGCTGGGGATCGGCGACGTACAAGGGGCTGTCGTTCGACGAGTCGAATTTCGACGAGGACTCGTTTGAGGAGACGGACGATCCGTCGATGGACGACATCATGGGCGATCTGTTCGGCCAGCTGTCCGTCGCCGAGCGCAAGTTGAAGACTTCGTCGCTGCGCCTGTATGTGAGCTTCCGCTTCTGAGCGGGTGTCGCGGGTGTGAAAACGAACGGTCCGCAGTCGTGCGGGCCGTTTTTTTGCGCGGAATAGATTCGAAGCCGATCCGGAAATTGCACGGGGCGAATATTTCACTATCTTTGCGTCATGGACAGAACGATGCGTCGAATCATACTTGCCGGGCTGTTGCTGGTGGCAACCTGGGGCGTGGCTGTGGCCCGGAGCTACCGTCTGGAGGAGATTCCGAACGTGCAGCGGCTCGACGCCCGGCGCTACGTGTCGAATCCCGACGGCATTCTTTCGCCGGAGGCGGTCGCACGGATCGATTCGATCTGCGGAGCGCTGCGCAGCCGCGGCGTGGCCGAGGTGGCCGTCGTGGCCGTGGACGACATTGCGGGGGGCGATACCTTCTCGTTTGCCATCGACCTGTTCCGGTCGTGGGGCGTGGGGTCGTCGCGCAGCAACAACGGACTGGGTATTCTGCTGGTCCGGGATCTGCGCGAGATCCGTTTCGTCACGGGGCCTGGCATCGAAGGGGTGCTGCCCGACGCCCTGTGCAAACGGATCCAGATGCAGCGCATGCTTCCCTACTTCCGGACGGGGGATTACAGCACGGGCATGGTCGCCGGTGTCGAAGCCGCGGCCCGGCTGTTGGCGGGTGGCGAACCCGACTGGGGACCTGCACAGGGGGATAATCTGCCGGCGTGGGCGATTCTGACGCTGATCGGCGGGGTCTTCGTGGTGGTTCCGTTGTTGCTGTGGCTGATCAACCGGCGGGCACCGCACCGCTGTCCCCATTGCGGCAAGCGGACCCTGAAGGAGGTTTCGCACCAGGTGTTGAACGTCACGCCCGAATACCGCGTCGAGGAGTGTGAGTTTGTCTGCTCGCATTGCGGCAAACGTTTCCGGAGACGCTTCCGCAGCTATCGCGACGACCATTTCGGCGGTCCGGGCGGCGGCATGATCATCGGTGGCGGACTGGGCGGACTGGGCGGCGGCCGCTCGTCGGGCGGTGGATTCGGCGGTGGATTCGGTGGCGGATCGTTCGGCGGCGGAGGTGCCGGCTCCAATTGGTGAGTGCGGCTCGTCGGGCGGCGGATTCGGCGGACCGAGACGCAAACGTGCAAAAGAGATACAATATTAAATAAAAAGATCGGAACGATGAAAAAATTGATCTGGATCGGCGTGATCGCCGTAGTGGCCATCTTCTTTTATGTCTCCTACAACGGCCTGGTGAACAAGGACGAACGGGTCCGGAGCGCCTGGTCGAATGTCGAGACGCAGTATCAGCGGCGTGCGGACCTGATTCCGAATCTGGTCAATACGGTCAAGGGGTATGCCGCCCACGAGCAGCAGACCCTCTCCGAGGTGACTGAGGCGCGGACGCGTGCTACGTCGATCAACCTTACGGCCGACGATCTGACGCCCGAACGGCTGGCCGAATTCCAACAGGCCCAGGCCGGCGTGCGTTCGGCGCTGGGGCGGCTGATCGCCGTGGCGGAGAACTATCCCGACCTGAAGGCCAACCAGAATTTCCTCGAACTGCAGGCGCAGCTCGAAGGAACGGAAAACCGCATCACGGTATCGCGTCAGGACTTCAACCGCGCGGCCGAGATCTTCAACCGGACGGTGCGCCGTTTCCCGACGAACCTTGTCGCCGGCCTGTTCGGATTCGAACGCAAGCCCTATTTCGAGGCTGCGGAGGGGAGCGAAAAGGCTCCCGAGGTGAAGTTCTGAGATGCTCAGCGAACGTACCCGCGGCTATGTGCTGGGAGCCATAGCCGCCGCCAGTTACGGGCTGAATCCGCTCTTTGCACTGCCGCTCTACGGCGCGGGCATGGGAGCCGATTCGGTGCTGTTCTACCGCTATGTGCTGGCCGTGGTGATGCTCGGGGCGCTGATGCTCGTGCGGAGGCAGTCGTTTGCCATCCGGCGGCACGACATTCTGCCGCTGGCCGTCATGGGAGTCCTCTTTTCGGCCTCGTCGCTGCTGCTCTTCGAAAGCTACAACCTCATGGATGCCGGCATCGCCTCGACGATCCTCTTCGTCTATCCGGTGATGGTGGCCGTGATCATGGCCGTGGGTTTCCACGAACGGGTCACCGCCGCAACGATCCTCTCCATCCTGCTGGCCTGTACGGGCATTTCGCTCCTCTACAAGGGGGGCGACGGTTCGACGCTCAACCTTACGGGCGTTCTGCTGGTCTTCCTTTCGGCGCTCTCCTATGCCATCTACATCGTCGCGATCAACCGCTCGTCGCTGCGGAATCTCCCGACCGAAAAACTGACGTTCTACTGTTTGGTCTTCGGGTCGTTGGTTTATGTCGTGCGGCTGCGGGGCTGCACCGAACTGCAGGCGATCCCTTCGGCCTGGATGTGGGTGAATGCCGTCTCGCTGGCTCTGTTCCCGACGATCATCTCGCTGGTGACGATGGCCGGCGCCATCCGGCGGATCGGCTCTACGCCGACGGCCATTCTCGGGGCGCTGGAGCCCGTCACGGCGCTGTTTTTCGGCGTGGTGGTCTTCGGTGAGGCCTTCACGCTGCGCATCGGCGTGGGGGTGGTGCTGATTCTGGTGGCCGTGACGCTGATCATCGCCGGATCGTCGCTGCATCTCCCCACTTCGGTCTCCCATCTGGCCCGGTGGATGCGGCGTCCGCATCTGCCGCGCTGGGCCGTACGGTGGGCGCGACGCCTCCCGCTGCCGCATCTGCACCATCGTCGCTGAACCTTTGCCGAGGAATTGAAAAGGCGATCGCCGGGTGAAATGCCCGGCGATCGCCTTTTTCGTGGCCCGTCACGAGGGGTCAGAATCCCGATCCGGAATCCTTCGAGAGCCGTTTGCGATCCTCGGCCGAAGCGGCCTCGACGGAGCGCTTCTCGAAGGCCTTGCCGCTGCGGAAGCTCCACGTCACTCCGAATCGGCACTGAATCTTGCCCCAGGCCTGGCTGATGCTGACCGCGCGGGTGAATCCTTCGCCGTCGGCCCCGACCTGCTGCCCCCGGTCGAGGATGTTGCGCACGGAGAGGGTGACGAGGAACTGCTCGCCGAACCGCTTCTTGACCCCGGCCTGCAGCATGTGGTTCGGCATCACGCGGATGTTGCCCAGATCGATGCGCCCCTGGTAGGCGTACGAACAGTCGATGTAGAAACGGGCCGGCAGCGTGAAGGTGGTCGAGGCATTGGCGAAGAGCCAGTTGAAGGATTGCTTCGGGCCGTGCTGCTCGACGCGTTGTCCGCGGCGCATGTAGAAGCCGTTGAGAATGAGCTGCCACCAGCGTGTCAGTTGGAACGGCAGGTTGACCGAGGCGTAGTAGCTCGACGTGGCGTCGAAATTGACCCAGTCGATGCGGAGCATCTCCGGGTTGTCGGGGTCGGTGAGGATCGACTGCTGGATCTCGCCGTCGACGATCTGCACGCCTCCCGTGAGGGAGTATCGGTGGGCCAGCACGACGGTCAGGCTCAGATCGTGCCGGAAGGCCGGATCGAGCGACGGATTGCCTGTCTGATAGGTGTAGTCGGAGATCTGCGAACGCTGCGGGTTGAGGTGCCAGAAGTTCGGGCGCTGGATCGTGCGGGCGTATTGCAGCACGAGCGAATGGCCCTGCTTGGGGGCAAGCGCCCAGGAGAGGTTGGCGTTGGGGAAGAGCGAAACGTAATTCTGCCGCAGCCCGACGCTTTTGCCGTGGGTGAAGGTGTATTCGGCGCGCAGTCCGGCCGTGAGGCTCCAGCGTCCCAGACGGGTTGAGGCGGTGGCATAGGCTGCCGCGATGTTTTCCGCGTAGTTGACCGCGTAGCTCTGGTCGTCGTTGCGCAGCCAGGCGTCGTCGTTGCGGTATTCGTAGAGGGCCTCGTTGCGCATGTCGTTGCGCGTGTATTTGGCCCCGGCCTTGAGGGTCCATCGCGACGAGAGGTGCTTCTCGAGGGCCAGCGTGGCGGTCGTCACGTCGTAGATGCTCGTCGAGGCGTCGCGGTAGAGTGAATCGACGGCCGTATTGCCCGCGGTGATGCGGCTCGAATTGTCGTTCCCCGCATCGGTGTTGTGGCGCGTGTAGTCGGCCAGCAGCTTGAGGGTCGAACCGAGCGTATCGAGGCGGTGGATGTAGTTGAACGTGGCGGTGAGGTTGTTGAGGCGGTTGTGGTTGTCGAAGCGGCTTCGGGTATTGACAGCCTCGACGCCGTCGCTCAGATCGGTCGAGGTGGTCGTGGGGCCCCACGTGCCGTTGTGCCATCCGGAGAGTTCGGCACCGAGGCTGTTCTTCGCATCGATCTCGAAGAGGGCCCCCGCATTGAGGCCGTAGTTGCGCCGGTTGGTGATGGCCTCGGAGAGGGCCGTCAGGCTCTTGCCGGCCGTGTCGTAGCGGGTGGTTTCGTCGGAGAGCATCCGCTCCCGCCCGAGCGATCCCCAGGCCGAGGCGTAGAAATCGAGCCTTCCGGCATGGAGGTTGAAGTTGGCCGCGGGATCGTACATACGGATGTAGCCGCTCTGCGTGGTGTTGAAGGCGACCGAGCCGTTCAGCCCGTTTTCGCGGCGCTTGCGGAGGGTGATGCGGATAACGCCCGACGAGGTGTTGGCGTCGTAATCGGCCCCGGTGACCGGGACGACCTCGATCTTCTGGATCTGCTCGGCGCGCAGCGACCGCAGGTAGGTGAGCAGCTGTTCGTTGTCCATCTTCAGTTCGCGATCGTTGATAAAGACCTTCGAACCGCTTTTGCCGTTGATCGAGATCTTTTCGCCGTCGATCCAGACGCCGGGGGCCTGTTCGAGCAGTTCGATGCCGTCCTTGCCGATGGCGGCGGGGGCGTTGGCCACGTCGACGACGAAGCGGTCGGCCTCGCGCCGCACGAGCCGTGCCGAGACAACGACCCCTTCGATGCGGGTCGAGGAGTTTCGCAGAACGGTCTCGCCCAGATCGCTCTCCGTACCGATGCGCACGGGGCGCTCGACGGGATCCATCCCGACGTATTGGACCCGCAGGATGTATTCGCCCGGTGCGGCCTGCACCTCGAAACGACCGTCGGCATCGGTGGCCATGCCGGCCACCTGCTGCTGGTTCTTCATCAGGACGACCGTGGCGTATTCGATCGGTTTGCCCTGTTCGTCGACGACGCGTCCGTGAGCGGGGGAGAGCCTTGCGGCCGAGACCCGGGCCAGGGCCAGGAGGAGTGCCGCAATCAGAAAAATCCACTTTTTCATCTTGCCTGTGTCGGGTTTTGGCAGAATGTGCTGTTAACTTTACGTTACAAAGATATATGAAAATAATTATACTTTGCTATACATAGTACTTATTTTTCAAAGAAAATTGCGATACATATATATTATGGGGCCTGATCGGGAAAAATTTGTTGAAAAAACGTCGCTCGGAGGGGTAGGAAACCCGGGAAATAATGATTAAATTTGCAGGATGATAAGCCCTCCGGACCTGTTCCGGAACTTTTGGTAACGGAAAACAACCGCCTTATGTTGAGCGCATTGTATTACATCTTTCTGGTGCTGCTGTGCACCGTGTTCATGATCCTGTCGGCCGTGGCGCTGGTGGTCTGCTACCCCTTCGACCGGGGTCGGCGCGTGGTGCATGAGTTGTCGCGGATCCTGGTTCGCATCTTCTTCTTCATCCCGCTGCGCTGGCGGCAGCGGGTCGTGGGGCGCGAACTGATCGATCGGCGCAAGCAGTACGTCATCGTGATCAACCACAACACGGTGATCGACATCCCGACGCTGTACTACCTGCCGCTCAACTTCCGCTGGGTCTCGAAGCGCGAGGTCTTCAAGGTGCCCTTCTTCGGGCAGTACCTGGTGCTTCATGGCGACATCTGCATCGACCGCGGCCGTGCGACCGAAGCCCTCGAACAGATGCTGCACAAGGGCAAGGAGTGGATCTCGCGCGGAGCATCGATCGCCATCTTCCCCGAGGGCACCCGCTCGAAGGACGGGGAGATCCACCGGTTCAAGGCCGGCGCCTTCACGCTGGCCCGCGAGGCGGGCGTGGATATCCTCCCGGTGGTGATGGACGGCACGCGCACGCTGATCCGCAAGAACCTGCTCTTCAACTGGGGCAACCGAATCACGATCCGGGTCCTGCCTCCGATCCCGGCCGCAAAGGTGGCCGCGACGGATCCCCACGAGTTGATGACCGAGGTGCATGACACGATGTGTGCGGCGCTGGCCGAGATTCGCCAACAACGTTAGACTATGGCAGATTTACTCAATACGAACACGAACAACAACAATTACGGCGACGACGCGATCCGTACGCTCACGCCGCGCGAACACGTGCGGCTGCGCCCCGGCATGTACATCGGCAAGCTGGGCGACGGCTCGCAGCCCGACGACGGTATCTACGTGCTGATCAAGGAGGTGACCGACAACTCGATCGACGAGTACATGAACGGTTTCGGCCACCAGATCGACATCACGGTCAGCGAGGGAATGGTGACGGTGCGCGACTACGGACGCGGCATTCCGCTCAATTCGCTCTCGGCGGCCGTGAGCGTGATGAATACCGGCGGCAAGTACGACGACGATGAGGAGGGGGCCGCCTTCAAGAAGACGGTCGGTCTGAACGGTGTGGGCGTCAAGGCCGTGAACTACCTCTCGAGTCAGTTCTGGGCACGATCGATCCGCGACGGCGAGGCCCATACGGTCTACTTCGAGAAAGGCCTCGAACAGAGCGACCGCTGGGAGAGCGGCCTCGAGGAGAAAAACGGTACGGAGATCCGTTTCCGGGTCGACGAGGAGGTCTTCGGCCCCTACAGCTACAACCTCGAGTATGTCGAACAGCTCGTGCGCAACTATACCTACTTGAACCGCGGGCTGACGATCCGTCTGAACGGCAAGTCCTATGTGTCGAAGAACGGTCTGCTGGATCTCCTGAACGAGAACATGTCCGAAGAGCCGCTCTATCCGCCGATTCACCTGCTAGGTGAGGACATCGAGGTGGCGCTGACCCACGGCACGGGCTACGGCGAAAGCTGCTATTCGTTCGTCAACGGACAGTATACGACCCAGGGCGGTACGCACCAGGCGGCCTTCCGCGAGGCCATCGCCAAGACCATCCGCGAATTCTACCACAAGAATTACGACCCGGCCGACATCCGCACGTCGCTCATCGGCGCCATCTCGATCAAGGTGTCGAGCCCGATCTTCGAGTCGCAGACCAAGACGAAGCTCGGCTCGAAGGAGATGTCGAAGTCGGGTCCGACGATCCGCAACTTCGTGCTGGACTTCCTGGGCAAACACCTCGATGATTACCTGCACAAACACCCCGAAACGGCGCAGATCCTGCAACGGAAGATCGTCGAGAACGAGAAGGAGCGCAAGGCCATCTCGGGCGTGCAGAAGAAGGCCCGCGAAACGGCCAAGAAGGTGTCGCTCAACAACCGCAAGCTGCGCGACTGCAAGATCCACCGCACGGACAAGAACGAACTGGCCGAACAGTCGATGATCTTCATCACGGAGGGTAATTCGGCCTCGGGATCGATCACCAAGAGCCGCGACGTGCGCACGCAGGCGGTCTTCTCGCTGCGCGGCAAACCGCTCAACTGCTTCGGGCTG
Source organism: uncultured Alistipes sp. (assembly GCA_944321185.1). GTDB lineage: Bacteria > Bacteroidota > Bacteroidia > Bacteroidales > Rikenellaceae > Alistipes. Next base: position 140,603 of record CALUKH010000003.1, read on the forward strand.
ACCAAGAAGGTGGTCTACGAGAACGAGGAGTTCAACCTGCTGCAGGCGGCACTGAACATCGAGGAGGATATGGACAACCTGCGCTACAACAAGGTGGTCATAGCGACGGATGCCGATGTCGACGGCATGCACATCCGGCTGCTGATGATGACCTTCTTCCTGCAGTTCTTCCCCGACGTGATCCGCCAGGGACACCTGTTCGTACTGCAGACGCCGCTCTTCCGCGTGCGCAACAAGCGGGAGACGCTCTACTGCTACTCGGAGGAGGAGCGGCTGCGGGCTATCGCAAAGCTGGGCGCCACGGCGGAGATCACGCGATTCAAAGGTCTGGGCGAGATCTCGCCCGACGAGTTCCGGGAGTTCATCGGCGAGAACATGCGGCTCGACATGGTGCGCATCACGAAGGACGACCCGATCCACGACCTGCTGGAGTTCTACATGGGCAAGAATACCTACGAACGTCAGGGTTTCATTATCGACAATCTGCGCATCGAGGAGGATCTCGTGGAGCAGGATCTGAAAATCAGCTGATGAATTATGGCAAAGGACAAGAATAGAGACGACGAACTGAATCAGGAGGAGCTCTTCGACGAGGATGCCTCGACACCGGAAGAGCCGGTCGACGAGGGGGCCGACGAGGGGGCCGACGAGGGCGTAGATGAGGAGGACGATGAGAGGGACGGAGACGACGCGGGCGATGGCTCCGCCCGGGGGGCGAACGGCCAGCCGGGTGCAGCGGGGCGTCCCGGCAAGTTCGAACGCCTGACACACGACGAGGGCGACGTGCGCAAACTGACGGGCATGTACAAGAACTGGTTCCTGGATTACGCCTCGTACGTGATTCTGGAGCGCGCCGTGCCGCACGTTGAGGATGGCCTGAAACCCGTCCAGCGCCGCATTCTCCACGCCATGAAGGTGGTCGACGACGGCCGCTACAACAAGGTGGCCAACCTCGTGGGCCAGACCATGCAGTATCACCCGCACGGCGATGCATCGATCAAGGATGCGCTGGTGCAGCTCGGGCAGAAGGATCTGCTGATCGACTGCCAGGGAAACTGGGGCAACATCCTCACGGGCGACGAGGCCGCCGCGGGTCGATATATCGAGGCGCGGCTGTCGAAATTTGCCCTGGAGGTGGTCTTCAACAAGAAGACCACGGAGTGGATGCTTTCGTACGACGGCCGCAAGGAGGAGCCGGTGACGCTGCCGGTCAAGTTCCCGCTGCTGCTGGCGCAGGGCTCGGACGGCATTGCCGTGGGGCTGGCCTCGAAGATCCTGCCGCACAACTTCAACGAACTGATCAACGCCTCGATCGCCCACCTTCAGGGACGCGAATTCCAGCTCTATCCGGACTTCCCGACGGGCGGTATGGCCGACGTGAGCCGTTACAACGACGGTCTGCGCGGCGGTACGGTGAAGGTGCGCGCCAAGATCTCGAAGATCGACAAACGGACGCTGGCCATCACCGAAATCCCCTATACGACGACCACCGAATCGATCAAGGAGTCGATCATCAAGGCCAACGAAAAGGGCAAGATCAAGATCCGCAAGGTGGACGACAATACGGCCGACAAGGTGGAGATCATCATCCAGGTGGCTCCCGACGAGTCATCGGACAAGACGATCGATGCGCTGTACGCCTTCACGGACTGCGAGGTCTCGATCGCTCCGAATGCCTGTGTCATCTGGGACGACAAGCCGCACTTCCTGGGCGTGTCGGAGATTCTGCGCCGTTCGGCCGACCATACGCGCTCGCTGCTGGGGCTGGAGCTGCGGATCCGCCTCGGCGAACTGAACGAGGCGTGGCATGCCGCCTCGCTCGAACGGATCTTCATCGAGAACAAGCTCTACCAGCTGATCGAGGGTTGCAAGACCCGTGAAGAGGCCTATGCGGCTGTCGATAAAGGTCTGGAACCCTTCAAGAAGCAGCTGCGACGTGAAGTGACACTTGAAGACGTGCAGCGCCTGACGGAGCTGAAGTTTATCCGCATTTCGCGCTACGATTCGGAGAAGGCCGACAACGAAATCCGCCAGATCGAGGAGGATATCAAGACGACACAGTATCACCTGGACCACCTGACGGAGTATGCCGTGGCGTGGTACGAACGGATCCGCGACAAATACGGCAAGGGACGCGAGCGGCGCACGGAACTGCGCGAATTCGATTCGATCGAGGCGACGAAGGTGGCCGTCACGAATGCCAAACTCTATGTCGATCGGGCCGAGGGCTTCTTCGGCATCGGCAAGACGATGAAGGATGCGGAGTTCGTCTGCGACTGCTCGGATATCGACGATGTGATCGTCTTCACGAAGGATGGCCGCTATGTCATCCGCAAGGTGATCGAGAAGGACTATTTCGACAAGGGAATCTACTACATCGGTATCTTCAAGCGCAATGACGAGCGGACGATCTACAACGTCCTTTACCGCGACGGCAAAAACGGTCCGCTGATGATGAAACGCTGTGCCATCAAGGGCATCACGCGCGACAAAGTCTACAACATCACGAAGGGTACGCCCAAGAGCGAGATTCTGTATATGTCTGTGAATCCGAACGGTGAGGCTGAGGTGTTGAAGATTTACTTCAAGCCGCGTCCGCGCCTGAAGAAGGTGATCGTCGATCTGGATTTCTCGACTCTTGCGATCAAGGGGCGTCAGAGCCAGGGCAACCTCTTCTCGCGCTACGGAATCCACAAGATCGTGCTCAAGGAGCGCGGAACCTCGACACTGGGCGGTCAGGATATCTGGTTCGACGAGGATGTGCGGCGGCTGAATGCCGACGGACGGGGACGTCTGCTGGGTGAGTTCAAGGGCGATGACAAGTTGATCGTCTGGATCGCTAAGAATCAGTACTATATCACGGGTTACGACCTTAGTCAGCACTTCCCCGACGACACGACCTACGTGGGGCGCTTCTCGCCCGAACGGGTCTACAGCCTGTGTTACTATGATCACGAGCTGAAATATTACTATCTGAAGCGTTTTACGGCCGAGTTGTCGGACAAAATGCAGGAGTTTCTCGATCCGGAAGACCGGCTCATCTGCGTGACGGAGCGGGCAGGGGCTACGCTTGAGATTACCTACAAGGGGGCTCATGCCTCGCGTCCGGCGGACCTGATCGATGTCGACGAGTTTGTCGGTGTGAAGAGTCACCGCGCCAAGGGCAAGCGCCTGACCACCTATGAGGTGGATACGGTGCGGATGATCGAACCGGAATTGCCGTCCGAACCCGATCCTTCGGAGGATGGGGATGCAGATGCCGATCAGTTGACGGATGCTTTAATTGATGATGTTCAATCGGTTGATTCGCAAGCGGAACCGACCGGAAAACAAACTTCGAAGGAGGGTTTCTCGTCCGGGATCGTTTCGGAGTCGGGTCTGCCGCCTGCGGGGTCGAAGTCCGGAGGTGTCGAGTTTGAAATCGAACGGCCCAGGGGAGATGCCGATCAGCTGGCCGACCCTGAACAGTTGAATCTTTTCTGACCATGGGACGGCTCTTTCTGGTTGGATACATGGGCTGCGGCAAAAGCACCTTGGGACGGAAACTGGCCCGGCGGCTGGAGGTTCCGTTTGTCGATACCGACGCGCGGATCGAACAGCGCGAAGGAGCTTCGGTGTCGGATGTTTTTCGCTATGAGGGGGAGCAGCGTTTCCGCGAGTTGGAGCGCGAAGTGCTCGAAGAGGCGATTGCCGAACATGCGTCGGCCGTCATCTCCACGGGCGGCGGGCTGCCGGTCTGGAGCGACAACATGGCGTGCATGAATGCGGCGGGGTGTACGGTCTATCTGTGCCGCACGGCGGAGAATATCGCCGGGCGTTTGAGCCCTTACGGGCGTCGCAAGCGACCCCGTCTGCAGGGGCTTGACGACCGGCAGCTGGTGGAGTTCATGACCCGCGACATGGCCGAACGCGACCCGTTCTATCGGCGTGCGACGCGGACGGTCGAATGTGACGGACGTTCGGATGACGAAATCATCGAGTGGATTCTCTCCTGTGTGACGCCGGATGCAATCTGAACGTATTGTCTTGATTACGAATGAATGACGCTCCAATAGGTGTTTACGATTCGGGGCTGGGCGGGTTGACCGTCTGGCGCGAAATCCGTCGAGTGCTGCCCGATGAGTCGCTTGTCTACCTGGGCGACGGCAAGAATTGTCCCTATGGATCGCGGCCGCGCGAGGAGATTCGCCGTCTGGCCGATGAGGCGGTCGGGCGGTTGGTCGAAGCGGGTTGCAAACTGATTGTCGTGGCGTGCAATACGGCAACGGCGGCAGCGATCGACTTCCTGCGGGAGAAATACGCCGGGGTGCCGATCGTCGGTATGGAACCGGCCGTGAAACCCGCCTGTCTGGCTACGCGCAGCCGGGTGGTGGGGGTGCTGGCTACGGAACGAAGTCTCGACGGGGATCTTTTCCGGCATACGGCCGCCCGCTACGGCGAGGGAATCGAGGTGCTGATGGTTCCGGGACGGGGCTTTGTCGAACTGGTCGAGTCGGACCGCGAAGAGACGCCCGAGGCGGAAGCCTGCGTGCGTGCGGCCGTGGAGCCGATGCTGGAACGCGGGGCCGATCAGATTGTGCTGGGGTGCACGCACTATCCATTCCTGCTGCCCGTTTTGCGGCGGGTAGTCGGGGATCGCGGCGTGACGATTGTCGATCCGTCGCCGGCGGTGGCCCGTCGGGTTGTCCAACTGCTTGATCGATACGGCCTGAGGGCTTCGCCAACCCATCGTCCCACCTGCGAATTTCTGACCTTTGCCGACGAGGCTTATCGCCGGCGTCTCGAACAGAAGGCGCTGGCATCTCTGTGACCCCCCCCCGAAGATTCTGTTATGGCTGTACGGCTCGCGGACTACGGCGCATGGTTTGTGCTTGTTCGGGGGCGCGGATTGGTTTCGGAACGGTCGGTAACAGCACCTGTTCCGGCTCTGGATTCGACCCGAGGCGGAACTCCTGCCGAGCGCCTGCTTCCGAGAATTTACCCCTATTTATCCGCGCGAGACCCGGAATCTCGGAAAAATTTCGTATCTTCGTCCGATCATATACTCGTAAGAATTCAACGCTCCAATGGCATCCCGAAATACTGTGAATACGTCGTCCAACGCCCGACAGGAGGTGCAGCGCTCGAACCGCGACAGTGCCCGCTGGATTGCGGGTCTGTTGCTGCTGTGCGTGGGACTTTTTGCGGCGGCGGCGGTCTTTTTCTCCTTCTTCAGCTGGGCCGAGGACCAGAGTGTCCTCCAGAAAACGGTCGAAGACCGCGAACTGCTCGGCGCCGAGATCGAAAACCCCTGCGGACCCTCCGGTGCCCGGCTGGGACGGCTGCTTGTCGACCGTTCGTTCGGTATTTTCGGTATCCTGATCCCCGTGATGCTCATCCTCATCGGGGTGCGGATCATCCGTCAGCGCCCGCTGCGGCTCAATCAGTCGATTCTCTCGCTCTTCTTCATCATGATCCTCGGGTCGCTCACGCTGGGGTATCTCTTTGATGCGCGCTGGAGCCTCTGTTCGAGCACGGGGTGGGGCGGAGCCTTCGGCAACGTCGTGGCCAGCCGGCATGTGGTGGCCGAGAACGGGGCTATCGGCATGCTGCCCGGAGCCATCGGATCGCTCGGCACGCTGATCCTGCTCGTCGGCGGATGGATCCTGACCGGCGTGTTCATCAACCGCAACTTCATCAACAAGGTCAACCGGGCCGGGAACGCATTGGTTGATCAGGGCGAAAAGATCGTCGATACGGTCCGCAACAAGGTGGTTCACGCTCACGGTGTTGGAGCGGAGGCGACGGATACGGACGAAGCGGACGATTCGTCGGAGGAGCCGCTCCGTGCGACCGGTCCGGAGGGGGGTGCGGCCCGGGGTGCCGATATGCGCCGGTCGGCGGAAAGCAGTCAGCAGATACGTGGCGCAGAGCGCGGTGTCGATGTCCGGGGATCCGAATCGCGCGGTGCCGATACCCGGAGGGCTGAATCGTTGAACGCGGATGCGACGGGAGGCAATGTCGCCCGGGAGGTTCGCGGTACCGGAGTGGCAGCATCTTCCGCGGCGATGGCATCCGTCCCCAAATCCGGACCGACGGCTGCCCGCCGGACGGATGATCTGGAGATCGAACGCCCGGCCGCAAGTCACGATCGTGACGAAGAGGCGGCCGACGTACCGCGTGTCGGTGTGCAGCGCCCGGCGGCCGAGCCGGAACCCTTCGTGGAGTTGACGCCCGATGGTCGCCCGATTGAACAACAGCCGGCATCTGTGGATGAACCGGCCGATGACGAAGACTTTACGGAGGTGGATCTGTCGCCTGCCGAGGGGCGTGTGGTGATGGGGCGCGGCGGACTGGTCGAACTGGAACGGCCGCAGCGTCGCGGTGCCGCAGCAAAGGCCGACGACGAACCCTTTATCGAAATCACGGTCGGCGACGACGAGGCCCAAACGCCCGAAGCCGAGGTCGAAACCGGATACCGGATTCCGCCGGCACCGCGCCGCCGTGAGGAGTCGATCGAGATTGTCGATCTGGCCCCGGCGGCTCATCCCGCAGCGGAGCCGGATGGATTGATTGCGGGCGGGCAGTCCGGTGAGCCGGAGCCCGGTGCGGAGCCCGAGGCCTCCGCTGCCAGGTCTGCCGGTGCCGGGATCTCGGCCCGGACCCAGGAATCAACCGGAACTGCTGCGGAGGCATCTGCCGCGACGACTGGATCTACTGTGGCGGCGGCCACGGTGCCCGAAGGGGTGGTGGTGACGGTCGAGGCGCACGAGGCGAAACTCGTCGAGGCGAAGTCGATTCCGACGGAGAGTTACGACCCGCTGAAGGATCTGGTGAATTACCACAAGCCCCCGGTGACGCTGCTCGAGGATTATATCTCGGACGAGGGGGTTTCCGACGAGGAGATCTACGAAAACAAGACCCGGATCGAAGAGACGCTCAAGAACTTCGGCATCCCGATCCAGCGCATCAAGGCTACGGTCGGACCCACGGTGACGCTCTACGAGATCGTGCAGGCCCAGGGGGTCAAGATCTCGAAAATCCAAGGGTTGCAGAACGACATTGCCCAGAGCCTCAAGGCCGAATCGGGCATCCGAATCATTGCGCCGATCCCCGGCCGCGGTACCATCGGTATCGAGGTCCCGAACCGCCACAAACAGATCGTCTCGATGTATTCGGCCATCCGCTCGCTGCGCTTCCAGGAGTCGAAGGCCGAGCTGCCGGTGGTCATCGGGCGCACGATCCAGAACGAGAATTACGTCTTCGATCTGACGAAGATGCCCCACCTGCTCGTGGCCGGAGCCACGGGCCAGGGCAAGTCCGTCGGTCTGAACGCCATCATCACGTCGCTGCTCTACCGCAAGCATCCGGCTCAGCTGAAGTTCGTGATGATCGACCCCAAGATGGTCGAATTCTCGCTCTATGCCAAGATCGAACGCCACTTCCTGGCCAAGATGCAGTCCGAGGACGAGGCCATCGTCACCGATCCCAAGAAGGCCGTCTATACGCTCAATGCCCTCTGCTCGGAGATGGATACGCGCTTGGAACTCTGCAAGAAGGCCGAGGTGCGCAACATCGCCGAGTACAATGCGAAGTTCGTCTCGCGGCGGCTCAACCCCATGCACGGTCACCGCTATCTGCCCTATATCGTGGTGGTGATCGACGAGTTCGCCGACCTGATCATGACGGCCAAGGAGGTCGAGACGCCCGTGACGCGTCTGGCCCAGAAGGCCCGTGCCATCGGCATCCATCTGATCATCGCCACGCAGCGTCCGTCGGTCGACGTCATTACGGGCAAGATCAAGGCCAACTTCCCGGCCCGTATCGCCTTCCGCGTGATGCAGATGATCGACTCGCGGACGATCATCGACCGCCCGGGCGCCGATCAGCTGATCGGCCGCGGCGACATGCTCATCTCGAAGGACGGCGAGTTGACGCGCGTCCAGTGTGCCTTTGTCGATACGCCGGAGGTCGAGCGGATTGTTGACTTCATTTCGAAACAGCAGGGCTATACGGAGGCCTATGCGCTGCCCGACTACACGCCCGACAGCGCCGAAGGCGGCGGTCAGATGGGCAGCGAGGAGTCGTCGGCGCCGGTGAAGTACGACGTGCTGTTTGCCGAGATTGCGCGCGATGCCGTCTCGAGCGGTCAGATCTCCACGTCGATGATCCAGCGTAACTATGAGGTGGGATTCAACCGTGCGGGCCGCATCATGATGCAGCTCGAGCGAGCCGGCATCGTTGGTCGCCAGCAGGGCGCCAAGCCGCGTGATATCCTCTTTTACGACCTGCCCTCGTTGGAGGCCAAACTGCAGGAGCTGGGCGTCTCGTAAGAGGCGACGGGACAGGCGGCGGGGCGGTTGTGTCCGAAAACAGGGATGGCGGGGGGATGGTTGCGTCTGAAAAAAAACAGGGTGGCGGAGTGTTTGTGTCCGAAAAACAGGGTCGGCGGGCAATCTATCCCGGTTGGTGATCGTTTGAATGATAAATCGAAAGAGCGAAATATGAAACGGTTGTTCTTGCTGCTGCTGGCCCTGACGGTCGGGGCAGAGACGATATCGGCTGCCGGACGCGCCGCGGAGATCCTCGAACGCTTGGCGGCGGAGTTCCGTGCCATGCCGGATTACGGGGTGGATTTTGCCATCGAGGCCGGTGACTACCGCGCCGAAGGCGACTATGCCGTCCAGGGGGCGGATTATACGCTGAGAGTGGGGGATGCCGAGGTCTACTGTGACGGTGAGGTCCGCTACGAGGTCGACAACGAGCGACGCGAGGTGACGATCGTGGAGGTCGATAAGACGAGCCGCAACCTGCTGAACAATCCCGTGCGGGCGTTCGACTTTCTGGGCGACGACTATCGCGCGGAGCTGCTCTCGGAGGCTGCCGGGCGGGCCGTGATCCGACTCCGGCCGGTCGCTGCGGAAGATGCCTCTGCGGCGGGGTCGATCACCGTGACGGTCAACACGGCGTCGATGCACCCCGTGCAGCTCGACTATGACTACGACGGCGAACAGGTGCGGGTCGTCATCCGCCGCGTGGAGAGGCTCGCCGAACCCCTCGTCCGTTTCGATGCGGAACGCTTCAAGGGCTACGAATTCATCGACTTCCGATAGGCTGCCGCGACGTTTTGTGCGAGGATGACATGTTGTTTTCTCCCGACACCCTGTCGGGAGAAATTTTTTTTGCCCTCAGATCGCCGGAAAAGGGCCAAAAATAGCCTGTTGCTCCGAAAATATCACACGCACGCGCGCGATTTTCGCCCGTAATGTTGGCAGGATCGCAAGAAATTACTATTTTTGTTCGTTATTTAACGGGTCATCCGCAACGGGCCGCTTGCCCGTGTGGCCGATCCGTGTGCGCAATTGGTTTTATAGAAGAGATAGATGCTTACAGAAGAAGAAAAGAATGCCGGTTTGGTGGGTCGTATCATCCCCATCAATATCGAAGAGCAGATGAAGTCGGCGTACATCGACTACTCGATGTCGGTCATCGTGTCGCGTGCGCTGCCCGATGTGCGGGACGGCCTGAAACCCGTACACCGCCGCATCCTCTACGATATGAGCGCGGAACTCAACCTCTATTCCGACAAACCTACCCGTAAGTCGGCCCGTATCGTCGGCGACGTGCTCGGTAAGTTCCACCCCCACGGCGACTCGTCGGTCTACGACGCCATGGTGCGTCTGGCCCAGGAGTGGTCGATGCGCTACCCGCTGGTGGACGGCCAGGGTAACTTCGGTTCGATGGACGGCGACTCGCCGGCCGCCATGCGTTATACCGAGGCCCGCATGAAGAAGATCACCGACGAAGTGATGGCCGACATCGACAAGGAGACCGTCGACTGGACGCTCAACTTCGACGATACGATTCCCGAACCGACGGTCCTGCCGACCCGCATCCCGCTGCTGATCGTCAACGGCGCCAGCGGTATTGCCGTTGGTATGGCCACCAACATGGCTCCGCACAACCTCTCGGAGGTGGTCGATGCCTGCTGCGCCTATGTCGACAACCCGGACATCTCGGGCGAGGAGTTGCTGCACTACGTCAAGGGCCCCGACTTCCCGACGGGAGGTATCATCTACGGATATGAAGGGGTTCGCGAGGCCATGCTCACGGGCCGCGGCCGCGTGATGATGCGCGCCAAGACCGAAATCGAGCATACGCCCAGCGGCCGCGAGTGCATCGTCGTCACGGAGATCCCCTACATGGTCAACAAGGCCGAGATGATCAAGAAGATCGCCGACCTGATCAACGACAAGAAGATCGACGGCATCTCCTACATCAACGACGAGTCGGACCGCAACGGACTGCGGATCATCATCATCCTGAAACACGACGCCGTGGCGAGCGTGGTGCTCAACACGTTGTTCAAGAATACGCCGTTGCAGACGTCGTTCGCCGTGAACAACATCGCGCTGGTGAACGGACGGCCGCAGCTGCTGTCGATGCGCGACCTGATCAAACACTTCATCGACCACCGTCATGACGTGGTGGTTCGCCGCACGCGCTTCGACAAGCGCAAGGCCGAGGAGCGTCTGCATATCGTGCTGGGTCTGCTGATCGCGCAGGACAATATCGACGAGATCGTACACATCATCCGCTCGTCGCAGACGCCGGATGCCGCCAAGCAGGCGATGATGGAGCGCTTCGAGCTCTCGGAGATCCAGGCGTCGGCCATCATCGAGATGCGCCTGCGCGCCCTGACGGGTCTCGAACGCGGCAAGCTGATCGCCGAACGCGACGAGCTGACCGCCCTGATCGCGCACCTCACGGAGGTGCTGGCCAGCGTGGCCATGCAGATGCAGATCGTCAAGGATGAGCTGCTGGAAATCAAGGAGAAATACGGCGACGAGCGCCGCACGGAGATCATCTATGCCTCGGAGGAGTTCAATCCGGAGGATTTCTATGCCGACGACGACATGGTGATCACCATCTCGCACATGGGCTACATCAAGCGCACGCCGCTGGCCGAATACCGCACGCAGAACCGCGGCGGTGTGGGTGCCAAGGGCAGCGCCACGCGCGACGAGGACTTCATCGAACACATCTACGTGGCCTCGATGCACAACACGATGCTCTTCTTCACGGAGAAGGGACGCTGCTACTGGCTGAAAGTCTACGAGATCCCCGAGGGTACGCGTTCGTCGAAAGGCCGCGCGATCCAGAACGTCATCCAGATCGAACCCGACGACAAGGTGCGCGCCTATATCAACGTCAAACGGCTCAATGATGAGGAGTATGTGAACAACAACTACATCATCATGTGTACGAAGGACGGCACGATCAAGAAGACGAAGCTCGAAGCCTACTCGCGACCGCGCCAGAACGGCGTGAACGCCATCGTGATCCGCGAGGGCGACCAGCTGATCGAGGCCAAGCTGACGAGCGGCCAGGCCGAGGTGATGATCGCGGCGCGCGAAGGCAAGGCGATCCGCTTCAACGAGACGACGGTGCGTCCGATCGGGCGTGTGGGCGCCGGTGTGCGCGGCATCTCGATCGAAGAGGGCGACGAGGTCGTGGGCATGATCTGCGTGGAGCCCGACTCGAAGCAGGACGTGCTGGTATTGAGCGAGAACGGCTACGGCAAGCGTACCGATCTGGACGAGTACCGCATCACGAACCGCGGCGGCAAGGGCGTCAAGACGATCAACATCACGGAGAAGACCGGCAAGCTGATCTCGATCCAGGCCGTGACGGACGACAACGATCTGATGATCATCAACCGTTCGGGTCTGACGATTCGTACGGCGGTGTCGCAGATTCGTCTGGCGGGCCGTGCCACGCAGGGCGTGCGGATCATCAACCTGCGCGAAGGCGATGCCATTGCATCGGTGATGGCCGTACCGGCAGCCGCCGAGGAGGAGAATCCGACCGAAGGCTCGGAAAACACGCCGAATACGGATTCGTCGGCCGAGGCTCAGCCGGCGTCAGCGACGGGACCTGCGTCCGCAGAACCTACGGACGAGGGCGGTGAAGCATAGCTGGCTGAACCGGAGCTGTGGCGACGGGTGTGTGTGATGCCCCCGGTCCGCAAGGCTCCGGCGAGGAGTGTTCGAACGAACCGGGTGCAGGAAGCCCGGGAAGTTGGACCGAAACAGAACAGGAACAACCGAACTTTTTAATAACAATTCGTATGAAAAAGACGATTTTGACGGCTTTTGCGGCGCTGCTTTTAGCGATTCCCGCCGTCGAGGCCCAGAAGGTAAACAAGGAAGCGCTTCTCGCCAAGATCGAAAAGAGCGATGCCGACATCGCCAACGAGAAGAAAGCAGCAAAGGCCGCCACGTGGCTCAATCGTGGCAAGGCCTTCTATGAGGTGGCAGCCGAGCCGACGAAGAATCTCTTCGTCAACATGGAGGCCACGATGCTCAAACTGACGGTCGGAGATCCCGATTCGACCGGTCAGGAAACGGTCAACGGTACGCAGTATACCGCATGGGTTTACCCGTGGTTCACGGCCTACATCAAGGACAACAAGGTCGCAACGTGGAAACAGACCCAGTGGGTGATGAAGGATGCGCCCCAGAAGGCCATCGAAGCCTATAACAAGGCCTATGAACTCGACCCGAAGAGCGCCGACAAGGTCAAGGAGGGTCTGAAGCAGATCAGCGACTTCTGCTCGCAGGTTGGTAATACGGGGCTCGATACGGGTGATTACGTGGGTGCTGCCGACTCCTATGCAACGGCTTACGAGGCTCAGTCGAATCCGGTTTATGGCGGAGCCGATCCTTCGCTGCTCTACTATGCGGGTTATCTGCTGGCGGTCGACGGCGCGAACAATCCGAAGTCGTTCGTACGTGGCGGCGAGTATCTCCAGCAGGCCATTGCCAAGAACTATGCCGACGAGGAGGGAAATATCTATTACTACCTTTTCCACTGCTACTACGGCCAGAAGGATGCTGACAAGGAGAATCTCATGAAGGCCAAGCAGGCGCTGCTGGACGGTATCGAGAAGTTCCCGAAGAATGAGCGGATTCTCGATGGTCTGATGCAGCTCTATACCACGGAACAGGGTGTAGGTGATCCGGCCGACCTGGTGACCATGATCGACAAGGCCATTGCCGACAATCCGCAGAATGTCGACCTGTGGTTCGGCCGCGGCCGTATCTTCTATGCGCTGAAGGACTATGACAAGAGCATCGAGTCGTTCGAGAAGGTGGTTGAGCTGAAGCCCGATCTCTTCGAGGGCAACTACTACCTGGGTGTGTTCTACACGATCAAGGGTGACGAACTCAACAAGGTCATGAACGAGAAGCAGTACAGCAGCCAGGCTGCCTACGACGCTGATCTGGAGGCTGTCAACCAGGTTTATATGGCCGCACTGCCCTGGTTTGAGAAGGCTCACGAGATCAAACCCGATGACATGGATACGCTGGAGTTCCTCAAGTCGCTCTGCTTCCGTCTGCGCGACGAACCCGGCATCATGGACAAGTACAATACCTACAACGCTCTCTACAAACAGGCCAAGGGTATCGAATAGTCCGAACGCGCTTTGGACTTGACAGGAAAAAGGCCGGCTTCCCGCAGGAAGCCGACCTTTTTTGTGTATTGGACGAAGAGCTGACGAAGGGACTGACCGTGCCGGAACGATCCGGAGCTTGCTACTGACCCGGAGCTGCTGTCGATCCGGAGCTTGCCGAATCCTTGATCCCGATCCCGGAGTTTGCCACTGACCCGGAGCTTGCCGCCGATCCGAAACGTGCTGCCGACTCAGAGCGTGCCGCCCCGAAACCTGGATTCCGAGCCTGGCCCTGAACCCGACCTTGAGCCTGAACCCAGGGCATTCGTTGCGTTGGTGCAGGACTACCGGGCGATGCGGCCGTTGACGGGGCCGAGGGCCAGTTGGGCGGTCTCTTCGGCCGAGAACTGGCTGTAATCGCCGGGAACGGTGTTCTTGATGGCGCAGGCGGCGGTTCCGAAGTCCAGAGCGAACTGCATGTCGTCGGCATGATGAACCAGTCCGTAGATCAGTCCACCGACGAAGGCGTCACCCACCCCCACGCAGTCGACCACGCAGTCGATGTCGTAGACACGCGAGGTGAAGAGCTGTCCGTTGGTGTAGAGCGTCCCGGAGATCAGATGGTGGTTGGCACTCAGGACGCTGCGCAGTCCGAAGACGATGCCGCGGCAGTGGGGAAAGCGTTCGGCCACCTGACGAGAAGCCGCGTCGTAGCCGGCGACATCCGGCTGATAGGCTGCGTCGCGGGCCTCGAATTTCGGCAGTGGGATGCCGAGGATCTTTTCGTACTCATCGTCCGTGCCGAAGAAGAAGTCGCACTGGTCCATCAGCGGAGGCAGCACCTCCTGGGGTGTTTTGCCGTATTTCCAGAGGTTCTTGCGGTAGTTGATGTCGCACGAGACGATCAGTCCGGCCTTGCGGGCCGCTGCGATAGCTTCGGCACAGACCTCGGCCGTTGAGGCGCTCACCGCCGCGGAGATTCCCGACCAGTGGAACCAGGCGGCATCGCGGAAAATCGTCTCCCAGTCGATCATGCCCGGCTGCAGCGCATCGAACGACGAGTCGGCCCGGTCGTAGACCACCTGTGACGAGCGCATGGCGGCAGCCTCCTCCATGTAGTAGAGTCCCAGCCGGGGCCCTTGGCGCAGAACATGGTCGGTCCGTACGCCGTAGCTGTGCAGATCGTCCAGACATGCCTCGGCGATGCGGTTGTCGGGGACGCACGTGACGAATTCGCTGGGCAGTCCATAATTGGCCAGCGACACGGCGACATTGGCTTCGCTGCCTCCGTAGCTGGCCCGGAAGAGCTTCGTTTGGTTGAAGCGCAGGTTGTCGGGCGGCGTCAGGCGCAGCATGATCTCTCCGAAAGTGACGATTTTTTTCCTGTTCATGATTTTTGCAACTAAACAGAACAAAGATAGGGAAAAAGCCGACAGCTTGTCCTGTGTGCGGTCGATTTTCCACTCGTCACCCGTCCGGAGAACTTTTTCGGCGGTCGTTCGGATGAACTCCGTGCGGGTCGGCGTCCGCTGTGTACGTCGCAAAAAAATCCCGGATACGGCTTCGTACCCGGGATTGTGTTTGCAAGTGGCGGCGTGTTATTTGACGATGGCCACCTGCAGCGGCTGCAGGGCAGCGGCCTCGGCGGCGTGGATCTCCTCGACCCACTCGTTCATGTCGTCGACACCGCCCTGGCTCCAGCCCGAACCGGCGTAGTAGGTGAGCATTTCGCCAGACTTCACGCTCTTGACCGCTACGGCGTGGCCCAGCGTGTCGGTCATCATGGCACCGCCCGGCAGAATGACGCCGAGGTAGATGTCGCCGTCGCGCGCGGGATCCTTCGAGTCCGAAGCGGCCTCGCACATACCCATCCAGTTGTCGCCGCTCATCATCTGCTTGACGTCGTGGCGGACGAATCCGGCGGCAATGGGAAGCTCCTCGAAATCACCTTCGTAGACGTTGTCCATACGGTTGAAACGCTGGTTGGCGTCGAGCGAGATGGTCTTCACGTAGGAGACCTGCGTGCCGTTGACGTCGAAGGGGGCGTAGGTCAGCTCGACGGTCGTACGGATCGGGCCGTTGTCGAGCGTGCGGGCCGTGGCGTAGTTGTGGTCCATGAACCAGAACTTGCCGTCGACGAAGGG